>NZ_MVHG01000239.1 GCF_002086125.1 Mycobacterium arosiense ATCC BAA-1401 = DSM 45069 | reverse complement strand
GCTTCCTGCACGGCATCGTCCGAGCCGCTCAGGTCATAAAAGGCCAGCTCGACATCCGGGTAGTCGATCGCCCGTTGGAAAACCTGACCGTCCACCTCGAAGAAGGCCGCCCTGCATGCCTCGGCCTCCTGCACCGCCCGGCGGATCGCCCACTCGAGGGCGTCACGGTCCACCCCGCCCTCGATTTTGACGAAGAGGCCAAGCTGCCACTCCGTACCGGACTGGCCCGATTCCTGCGCAAGCCAAATGTCGAGCTGTCCACGCGTCAGCGGATACGCCTGAGCGTCAGGATCGGTCGGCCGCCCGCACGGTTCAACGATCAAGACCACGGCTTGCCAGCCTTTCGCGCAAACTCTTCGGCCGGATGTCAGCCCAGTTCTGCTCGATGTACTCCAGGCACGCAGCGCGATCCGCTTCGCCATAAACCGTCTGCCAGCCGGCGGGAATCTCGGCAAAGGCCGGCCACAAGCTGTGCTGCTCTTCGTCGTTGATCAGGACAAAAAAGCTGCCTTTGTCATCGTCGAACGGGTTAGTACTCACCGAACCTCCA
>NZ_MVHG01000238.1 GCF_002086125.1 Mycobacterium arosiense ATCC BAA-1401 = DSM 45069 | reverse complement strand
CTCGATGGTCGAGGGCATTATTTATCGGTACCGGTGTGGGATCGCCTGGCGAGACGTGCCCGGGGCGTTCGGGCCGTGGCAGACGATCTGGACCTGGCATCGGCGGATGAGCGCCGACGGCACCTGGGACGTGGTGCTGTCTCGGTTGCTGGCCGCCGCCGAGGAGGCCGGAATCATCGACTGGGCGGTGGCGGTGGATTCCACGATCGCCCGTGCTCACCAGCACGCCACGAACATCACCCGTGACACAGGGGGCTGGGTCGAATTACACGAATCCGGGCATCGAGCCGCCTGACCACGGTATTGGTCGCTCGCGCGGCGGACTGACAAGCAAGATCCATCACCTCGTCGACGGCCGAGGACGACCCATGGTGGTGCTCGTGGGCCCTGGCCAAGCCCATGACGGGCCGGTGTTGGAGCATTTGCTCGCGCACGTGAAAGTGGACCGCCGACGCGGTGGCCGGCCGCGTACTCGTCCCGATCGCGTCCGCGGGGATCGGGCCTATTCCAGCCGCGCGACCCGCACTCGACTACGCCGACGTGGGATCGGCGCGGT
>NZ_MVHG01000237.1 GCF_002086125.1 Mycobacterium arosiense ATCC BAA-1401 = DSM 45069 | reverse complement strand
GCGAGATCTTCGCCGGCTACTACGGGCAGCACCTACCCGCACCCGCCCCCTATCGCAGCTTTGTCACCTGGCTGGCCGACCGCGACCGCCACGCCGCCGAAAAAGCCTGGCGCGCAGTGCTCGCCGGCCTGGACACCCCCACCCTGGTCGGCCCGCCGAACCGGCCCAGGCCCGGGCGTCGCGGCGTGGAAACCATTCGGATGCCCGCCGAAACCTCCCGAGCGATCAGCGAACTGGCCCGCTCCTCGCACACCACCGTCAACACCGTGCTCCAAGCCGCATGGGCCCAACTGCTGATCTGGCTGACCGGCCAACACGACGTCGTCTTCGGCACCACCGTCTCGGGAAGACCCGCCGAAGTGCCCGGCTCGGATTCCATGGTCGGCCTGTTCATCAACACCGTGCCGGTCCGCGCGCACATCACCGCGCACACCACCACCACCGACCTGCTCGACCACATGCAAACCGCCCACAACGACACCCTGGACCACCAACACCTCGCACTCAACGACATCCACCGAATCACCGGCCACGACCAACTCTTCGACACCCTATTCGTG
>NZ_MVHG01000236.1 GCF_002086125.1 Mycobacterium arosiense ATCC BAA-1401 = DSM 45069 | reverse complement strand
GCGCCACACACTGTCCCGGGACCACGCCGTGGGCGGCCAGCAGGTGCGCCAACCGGGTGGCCGCATCGTCGAGTTCGCGGTAGGTCATCGAGGTGCCGCCGAAGGTGACCGCTACCGCCTCGGGGGTGCGGGCCAGCTGCTCGGCGAACGATTCGGGAATCGACACGGCTGGGGGCGTGGGCCGGGTCAGAATCGCGCGGTTACCGAACCGATCCAGCGCGGCGTGCTCAGCCTCGGTGAGCGGATCTATCGCCGAAAGCGGCTGCCCCGGATCGGCGGTCATCGCCACCAACAACCGCAGCAGTCGTTCGATCAGCGCGTCGACGCTTTCCGCCGCGAACACATCGGTATCGAACTCGACGCGAAGCTCCACTTCATTGCCCGGCCGGGCCGCCATCGTCAGCGGATAGTGGGTGGATTCGCGACCGTGGATCTCGGTGATACCGAGCCCGTCGATGCCGGAGAACGCGGCGGTGTCGACCGGATAGTTTTCGTACACGAATAGGGTGTCGAAGAGTTGGTCGTGGCCGGTGATTCGGTGGATGTCGTTGAGTGCGAGGTGTTGGTGGTCCA
>NZ_MVHG01000235.1 GCF_002086125.1 Mycobacterium arosiense ATCC BAA-1401 = DSM 45069 | reverse complement strand
CAGTCACTGCTTTCCCCTTTCCCTGGGAATCGTGGACCAGTCCGAATGACCAGCCCCACAACTGCGATTTTACCGCCGAACACCGACACCCATACGACGAAACCAAAACGCGCAGCAACTATTTCGGAACCACCACGGCTTACCAGCCGTCCTCGTCCCAGGCCTCACCCGCGTAATAGGGGTCCCAATCAGCCGGCGCCATCGCCGGATATCGCCGGTTAATGTCATCCATCACCGGCTGAAGCCGGACGGCATACGCCTCATAGTGGTGATCGCACCGGTAATAGGCATCCCCACTCCCAGAGAGCGTCGAGCGCGCGAAGACCTCGCCCTCGCAGCCGTCCGGCCCAGCCAAGCATTCACCGTCGCCATAAACCGCCATGATGTTCCCCTTCCGAAACAAGTGAGCCCGCCCCAATGGCTTGCCCCAACACCAGTGACACTACCGTCGCCCACCGACAGACAAGAAGAAGAAGAAGAAGAAGAAGACCCGTTCCGCCTCAACAGATATCGAACCCCCACCCGACCCCGTGCCGGGTGGGGGTTCGAGGGGTTTGCCAGCCACCGGGTCAGATG
>NZ_MVHG01000234.1 GCF_002086125.1 Mycobacterium arosiense ATCC BAA-1401 = DSM 45069 | reverse complement strand
CCGTCGGAGCAGACGGGGTCTTCGGTGGCGCACACCTTGATGGTCTTGTCTTGGTAGAGCGGGCCGATTTCCACCGGGGGTTCGTTGAGGAAGTTCATCGCCCGCACGTTGGGCATGCCGAACAGCACGACCGAGGAGACGTGGTTGGCCACGTCGGGGGACAGCGGCTTGGGCACGGTGTTGGGGTCGATGCCGTCGGGCACGGCGGCCGAGGTGACAAAGCCCATCACGGCCGCGCCCTGCGAGTAGCCGCCGAGCACCATCTTGGTGTTGGGGCAGTCGTGGGCCATCGAATTCACGTGGGCGCCCGCGTCTCTGACGCCGTCCACGCCGGTCGCCCATTGATCGCTGGCGGGGTAGCTGACGGGGTAGACGTCAAAGGATCGCCCGCCCACGCGCTGGTGCAGCCTGTCGACGAAAGCCTGACCGGTGGGGCCCACACCCGGCGCTTCGCCGGTGCCGCGGGCGAATACCACTTGCACGTCCGGACACTGGGCCGACGCGGAGGGAATGACGGACGTCAGGGCCGACACGGCCACGCCCGACGCTGCGAGAACTACTGCTGAACCAAGGGAACGAACGACGTGACGTGC
>NZ_MVHG01000233.1 GCF_002086125.1 Mycobacterium arosiense ATCC BAA-1401 = DSM 45069 | reverse complement strand
TTTATGACCGACCCGCACGAGATGCGGGCGATGGCGGGCCGCTTCGAGGTGCACGCCCAGACCGTTGAGGACGAGGCCCGCAAGATGTGGGCGTCGTCGATGAACATCGCCGGCTCGGGCTGGAGCGGTCAGGCCCAGGCCACCTCCTACGACACCATGGGTCAGGTCAACCAGGCCTTCCGCAACATCGTCAACATGCTCCACGGGGTGCGCGACGGGCTGATTCGCGACGCGAACAACTACGAGCAGCAAGAGCAGGCCTCGCAGCAGATCCTCAGCAGCTAGCGGCCGAATCCACTGTTGCACAACACTTTTAAGGAGCCAAGTCAATGAGCATTAACTACCAGTTCGGCGATGTAGACGCCCACGGTGCCTTGATCCGCGCCCAGGCCGCGTCCTTGGAGGCCGAGCACCAGGCCATCATCCGCGATGTGCTTGCTGCCGGTGACTTCTGGGGCGGTGCGGGTTCGGTGGCATGCCAGGAGTTCATCACCCAGTTGGGCCGCAACTTCCAGGTCATCTACGAGCAGGCCAACTCCCACGGACAGAAGGTCCAGTCCGCGGGCAGCAACATGGCCAGCACCGACAGCGCCGT
>NZ_MVHG01000232.1 GCF_002086125.1 Mycobacterium arosiense ATCC BAA-1401 = DSM 45069 | reverse complement strand
CGCGTTGACTCGCCTTTTATGCGCGCGAAGTGGCTCTTCGTTGCCTCATTCAAAATGCGCGTGTGCGGCGTGCCTGCCTGAGGCCTCCGTGGAGGTGTCGGTAGGCCCAAGTGATGGGGTTGACGTTGGCCGAGCGCAGGGCTGTGACCGAGATGACCGCGATCCGCTACGTGGTGGCAGATAGGCCAGCCAAGAGCAGGATTCTGGACGAGTTGTGCGCCAACACCGGGTGGCACCGTAACCATGCCCGCAAGGCGCTCAGGGCGGCGTTGCAACCCAGGGTGGTGGCGCCGAGGCGAAGTCCGCGTCCACCCATATACGGGCCGAACGTCATTGCCGCGCTTACGGTGTGCTGGCTAGTACTGGGAATGCCGGCCGGCAAGAGGCTGGCGCCGATGTTGACCGAACTCGTGGCCGTGTTGCGCCAGTTCGGGGAGCTGGTCATCGATGACCAGACCGCAGAACTGGTGGCGTCGATGTCGGCGGCCACCATTGATCGTCGTCTGGCGGGTGAACGAGCCAAACGCCAGCTCAAGGGGCGTCGTGCCACCAAACCGGGGTCGCTGCTGCGAAGCCAAATCCCGGTACGCACCTGGGCAGACTGGGACGACGCCAA
>NZ_MVHG01000231.1 GCF_002086125.1 Mycobacterium arosiense ATCC BAA-1401 = DSM 45069 | reverse complement strand
TCGGTGTGTTGTCTTTGAGGCACAATCGTGGGCGGTCGTTGAGTTCGTCGGCGATCTGGCGGAGTTGGTCGTCGTCCCAGACGCTGAGGTCGGTGCCCTTTGGTAGGTATTGGCGCACAAGTCCATTGGCGTTCTCGTTGCTTCCGCGCTGCCACGGTGAGTGCGGCTCGGCGAAGTAGATCTTCAGCCCTGTCATCGCCTCGATACGTTCATGGTGAAACATTTCGTTGCCCTGGTCCCAGGTCAAGGTCCTGCGTAGCTTGATCGGCACTTGGGTGAAGGTTGCGATCAGGGCATCCCCGACATGCTGTGCCGAGTGTCCATCCGGCAGTCGAATCAGCAGTGTTAGACGCATCTTTCGTTCCACCAGCGTCGCCACCGCCGACCGCTGCTGGGCGCCGACGATGAGATCGCCCTCCCAGTGGCCCGCCTGTCGGCGGGTCTCGACGCTGGCTGGCCGCTCGTGGATCGACCGCAGCTTCGTAAGTTGCTTCAACGCGCCGTCACGAGACCTTCCCCGCCCGCGCCGATGCCGGTAGATCCGGCCGGTCCGCAGGATGTTGGCGCTCTTGCCCGAGTTGCGGTCCTGTGGGTCGATATCGACGACCAGGCCCCGGTAG
>NZ_MVHG01000230.1 GCF_002086125.1 Mycobacterium arosiense ATCC BAA-1401 = DSM 45069 | reverse complement strand
CGGCCATGAACGTGTACGGGCCGGCCTCTAGCGGCCGCGTCCGAAACGCCTCGACGGCGGCGTCGAGTTCCTTGGCCATCACCGATACCTGCGACTTGGACAGGCTGGTGATGCCGAGGGTCTCGACGAGCTTGTCCATCCGCCGCGTCGACACCCCAAGCAGGTAGCAAGTGGCCACCACGGTGGTCAGTGCCCGCTCGGCGCGTTTGCGGCGTTCCAGCAGCCAGTCCGGGAAGTAGGATCCGTGTCGCATTTTGGGAATCGCGAGATCCAATGACCCTGCGCGCGTGTCGAATTGGCGGTGCCGGTAGCCGTTGCGCTGATTGGTCCGATCGGCGCTGCGTTCACCATAACCGGCGCCGCACAGCGCGTCGGCTTCAGCGCCCATCAAGGCGTGGATGAATGTGGCCAACAACTCGCGCAGCACATCGGGATGGGTGGTGGTGAGTCGTTCGGCCAGCACAGCGGGCAGGTCGATATCGTGGGCAGTGGTCATCGCGTCGATTCCTTTGCTCGAGAAACTTTGGACGGTCTCTCGAAGAATCACGCGATGACCTTCAATCACTCGGCTACGACACGCCGGTCACCAAATCGGTCCCCGACTCGTACACCACCTTGGCGGACGCAACC
>NZ_MVHG01000023.1 GCF_002086125.1 Mycobacterium arosiense ATCC BAA-1401 = DSM 45069 | reverse complement strand
GGGCCTGCGGGGCGGTCGGCCCGGAGGCCCTGTTACCGCCCCCGCCCCCGAGTGCCCGCATACCGCTGCCCGGCGGCGGCACCCTGATCAAGCTCCCCGGCGAGGGCGACCTGCTCGCGCTGACCGTCGACGACGGCGTCAACAGCGACGTGGTGCGCGCCTACACGCAGTTCGCCAAGGACACCGGCGTACGGCTGACCTATTTCGTCAACGGGATCTACGACTCGTGGACCGACAACCTGGAGCTGCTTCGGCCGCTGGTCGACAGCGGGCAGATCCAGCTCGGCAACCACACCTGGTCGCACCCGGACATGACCACGTTGACCAAAGAGCAAGCGGCAGAACAGCTCTCGCGCAACGACGCATTCCTGAAGAAGGCATACGGCATCGGCGCCAAGCCGTACTGGCGGCCGCCGTATGCGAAGCGTAACGCCGCCGTCGACGCGGTGGCCGCCGACCTCGGTTACCAGGTCCCCACGCTGTGGTCGGGCTCGCTGTCGGATTCGACGCTGATCAGCCAGGAGTACATCGTCCAGATGGCCGATCAGTACTTCACGCCGCAGGCCATCGTGATCGGGCACCTCAATCATCTGCCGGTGACGCACGTCTACCCGCAGCTCGTGGACATCATCCGCGACCGCAAATTGCGAACCGTCACGCTCAACGACGTTTTTCTCAACACGCCGTAACCACCGCTACTCAACGGGATTCGGCGCCGCCTCGGCCTCGCTGGCGAGCAACATTTTCAGCGCTTCGCGCAGGTCGGCCAGCCGTCGCTCGCCCAGCACCTCGGTCCAGCGCTGTTCGGAGGCCACTGCGTTGGCACGCATCACCCGAAGCGCCTGCCGGCCGCGCGCGGTCAGCTCGATAATGCGGGCACGCGCGTCCACCGGGTCGGGCGCTCGGGTGACGTAACCATTTCGCTCCAGGGCCGCGACCGCCTGGGCCACCGCCTGCCGACTCACCCTGAGGCGATCGGCGAGTGCGGACGCGTGCAACCCGCCGGCCGCCAGCGGCACCAATGCCGTCGCTTGCGCGGGGCGAATCCCGTCGAGGCCGGCCGCGGCGAACGCCGCTCGCAAGCGCGGAGCCCCGGCCGCGGCAACCAAATTCACCAGTGCCGGCACGGTCGGCTCCGACCCGGCGCCCGGTCGCTGTCGCATGTCGACCAGTGTGCCACCCGCAACGCGAATGACAACCTGCTTGTCGAATTCGGCGATCGGTGCCGCGCTGTGCTCGGTGCTGCAGATCCACGGCACTGCCGACGACAGAGTGCCCTACCAAGGCGGGCCGGGAAAAGCCTTCGCAGCCAACGGCTCTGCGCGCGTCGACGGCCCATCGGTGGAATCCGTGAACGCCACCTGGCGCGCCATCGACGGATGCGAGCCACCGAGCTCGACCACCGCCGGCGACGTGACGACTCAGACGGCCGGCTGCGCGGACGGGCGCACCGTACAGTTGATCTCCGTTGCCGGGGCCGGCCATCAATGGCCCGGCGGCGAATCTTCAGCCCGAAACATCGGTAGGCGACCGATCTCTAATAAATTAGAGATCATCTCTTCCGCCCGCGCCCACCGGATTGTTACCGTTCCGTAGTGCATCGGGCCGGGGGAGCTTTCGCGGTACTGCTGGTGATCACCTGTGCACTCGTGGGAGCGGGAATTGCGCGGGCCGACGGCGGGGACGAACCGCAATACGCCGACTTCTACACCCCGCCCGAGCCGCTGCCGCCCGGTCAGCCCGGCGATCTGATCCGTACCGAGCCCTCCCGGCTGGTGCTGGAACCCTCCGGACAGCTGGGTGCGATCATGGCCACCGGCACCCGGATCATGTACCGCAGCACCGATACCCGGGGCAATCCGATCGCGGTCACCGGCACCTACTTCGAGCCCTACAACGACTGGCCCGGGGGCGGCCCACGGCCGTTGATCAGCTACGCGCCCGGCACCCAGGGCCAAGGCAATCAGTGCGCCCCGTCGCGAATGTTCAACCAGGGCATCCACTATTCGGGTGGCTGGGACATCATGTTCAACTACGAGGAGCTCTTTGTGGCGACGATGGTCGCGCGTGGCTTCGCCATCGTGATGACCGATTACCAGGGCCTGGGCACCCCGTCCATGCACACCTATGTGGGCCGGGTGGCCGAGGGACAGGCCGTACTCGATGCGGCCCGCGCGGCCATGCGACTGCCCGGGACGTCATTGGATCCGCGTGGGCCGGTGGCGTTTTGGGGCTACTCGCAGGGCGGGGGCGCGACCGCGTCGGCCGCCGAACTCGCCTCGCAATACGCCCCGGACCTCCACATCGTGGGCGCCTACGCCGGCGCGCCGCCGGCCAACCTCAAGGAGCTGCTGCCCTACGCCGACGGCAGCGCGCTCGTCGGTGTCGTCGGGTATGCGCTCAACAGCGTCATGGCGGCCTATCCGGAGTTCGCCGACATCATTCGTTCCAAGATGACCCCCCGCGGGTTGGCGATGCTGGAATCGGTGTCGCGGCAATGCGTCGGACAGACCCTGCTGGACTTCATGTTTCGCCACATTCAGCCCTATTTCACCGAGGACATCAACCAGCTGGTGAACGAGGAGCCGTTCAACAGCCTGTTCGAGGCGCAGCGGCTCGGGCGCTTCAAACCCAATGCGCCGGTCATGATCGACAGCAATCGCTATGACCCGCTGGTGCCGTGGACCGCTGCCAACCAGCTCGGCCGCGATTGGTGCGCCCAGGGCGCCGACGTCGAGTTCCGCACCAACGAAGAGCCTCCCTTCCTCAACAAGCTCGTCATCAACCACGCGCTGCCGATGCTCGTCGACGGCGAACCGGCGATGCAGTGGGTCGCCGCGCGCTTTAACGGCGAGCCCACCACGCCGAACTGCGGTCAGTTCTAACGGATTCGCGGGATCCGGGCCGCCGCCGCCTCCGCCGGATAAACTGGGGCGCATCGCTGCACGCAGAAAGCACAACGCGCCGGAGCGGCGCCGCCAGCTCGCCGACGCCGCGATCGAGCTGCTGGGCGTCAACGGAGTTCACGGCGTCAGTCATCCCAAGGTCGACGACGGCGCCGGGGTGCCGGCGGGCACCACGTCGTTCTACTTCAGGACCCGCAAGGCATTGGTGCACGCCATGGCGGCACGGCTGGCTGAGCTCGACGTCGCCGACTTCTCGTTGATGGCCGAGCTCGCCGAGAATCATGCCACCCAGTTCGCCGGCACCGCGGGCCTGGCCCGCATCGTCATGTACGTGAACAGCGAACCATGGCTGACGCGCGCCAAGGCCCGCTATGAACTGGCGCTGCTGGCCGGCCGCGACCCGGAACTGGCCGCCGTCCTCAACGAATCCGCCGAGCGCCTTTACGCCCTGGCGCGCAATGTCGTCACCCAATGGCATGCCGCCGGCAGCGCGCCGGATCCGGCACTTGTCGACGACCAGGCGACCGCCACCCTGGCGTTCATCAACGGCATCATGCTGACGTTCGTCGCGGGTCAGCCGGCCGTCGATGATGCGCAGCGCCTGGACCGCCTTATTCAGGGCGTCATCGCGGGCGTCGCGCAGGTACGCGGCGATTAGCGAGAACCAGTCCCACCCTGTGCGTTCCACCCAGCAGCTCGGATTCGTGGCCGTCAGCGCACGTCGAACATCGCGTCGTGCGTAGGGAATCTAGCCCTTCGGCTCCCGCACTTTGAGCCACCCGGGCGATTGTGTTCAGGGGAGTCCGTCGAACGTGTGGTCCGATGAGCGATTGTGAGGCGGCCCATGCTGATTGTTGAATCGGCTTGCCGGGTTGGTCAGACGGTGTCAAGCGCGTCGGCCGCCGTCGATAAGGGCGGTTGGAACCGTCGGCCGGGTAGCGCGACGATGCCCGCGGCGGCGGCCACGTAGCACAGGCCTGCGATCATCGTGCAGGCCGCTGTGAGGCCGGCGAGGAATGAATGTTGTGCGGCGGCGAGAAACTGCGGGTTGTTGGCGGCGACGCCGAACGCGATTTGAACTGAGCCAGCGGCCGCACCGGACATCTGGGTCGCGGCGAACGCGCTGTCGGCGAGGTGTACACCGAATACCGATGAGAACAACGAACCGACGATGGCCACGCCTAATGTCGACCCTAACTCGCGGGTGGCATCGTTGACTGCCGAGCCGATACCGGCTCGAGCCGGTGGAAGCACGAGCATGATGGATTCCGTTGCTGGGGTGGAGATTAGCCCAATCCCGAGGCCCATGAGCAACATCTGCGCGACGATGGTGGTCCAATAGGGGGTGTCGGTGTCGATGCTGCCGGCGATCCAGGCCATCGCAGTACCGAACGAAGCCAGTCCGCTGATCACCACGGCGCGGGTGCCGATGCGCGGCGCGAGCAGCCCACCGACTCCGGAGCCGGCCGCGATCGAGAGTGCGACGGGCAGGATGCGGACGCCGGTTGCGAGCGGGTTGAACCCGCGAAGCACTTGGAAGTACTGGGTAATGAGGAAGATGAATCCTGACAGTGAGAAGAAGGTGATCGTCACCGATGCGCTGGCGGCGCTGAATCGGCGATCGGTGAAGAGTCTGACGTCGAGCATGGGATGGTCCGCCGCCTGCTCGACCATCACGAATGCCGGGACCAGCGCTGCGGTGGCTGCGAATCCGAGCAGCGTCCCGGTGCTGTTCCACCCCCGGGCGGGGGCCTCGATGATGGTATAAACGAGGACCCCGAGCAATGCGATCGAGATTGTCAAGCCCTGGATGTCTAGCGCGGGCACGCCGGGGTCGCGAGATTCTGGTACTAGGAAGAATGTGAGCACGGCTGCTAGCAGGGCCAGTGGGACGAGTGCCCAAAAGACACTGCCCCACGAGAAGTGTTCGAGCAGCAGGCCGCCGGTGACCGGCCCGGCTGCGACGCCGGCTCCGACAACTGCGCCCCATCCCCCGAGTGCGGTTGCGCGTTGGCGGCGGTCGGCGAAGGTGTGGGTGATGATCGACAGTGTGGTGGGGAAGATCAGCGCGGCGAACACGCCCATGCTGAATCTGGCGGCAACCAGTGCGCCGGTGCTGTTGGCCAAGGCGCCTACGACGCTGGTGACCGCGAAACCGAGCAGCCCGATCATCAGGGCCGGGCGCCGCCCGTAGCGGTCGGCCAGGCTGCCTGCCGCCAGGACGAGCGCGGTGAAGGTGAGGTTGTAGCCGTCGACGACCCACTGCAGACCCCGGGTATCGGCATGAAGATCGGTCGCGATGGCTGGGCAAGGCGACATTGACGATGGTGACGTCGAGGTTGATGGCGAGGACCGCTACGTAAACAGCGGCCAGAACCGCCGCCTTGCGGCTCACGGCGTCGCGCCGAAAGTGCCTGTCGCAAAGGCTATTCCGATGGTGGTCCATTCGACGAGCCGACACTGAGACCGCAAGTGCTCGCCATCGATGTGGACCCACACCTCGCTGGGCGCGTCCCTTCATCGTTATTGGCTGTGCCAGTGGCGGATCGCTGCCGCGAATTGCTCGGGAGCGTCGGATGGGACGAAGTGACCGGCACCTTTGACTACGACGGTCTGGTGATCGGTGAAGGTTTGCTCCCAGCGCTGCAGTTCGTTGTTTCCGAATGCGAAGTCCGAGTCGCCCCAGATGATCAGCGTCGGCAGTGCCGCAATGTCGGTCAACCCGGCATCGACGCCGGCGAGAAAGGCTCGGCTAGCGGTGATCTCGCGTGGGAACACAGCTGAGGCTTCCCGCCGTGCAGGGCTGTCGAGGGCCTTTTGGTAGTGGGCCATTTGCTCGTTGGTGGGCTTGGTCAGCCGGTGGCCGATGGGGATCATGACGTTGACGAAGAGGTTGCACTGCCGGATCAGCAGGCGCGCGATCGGGCTGCCCATCAGATGGGACATGATCTGCACCAACGGAGCGCCGACCGGCCACGCCCACGTGTTGGTCAGCACCAGCCCGTCGAAGGCTTCAGGGCGCTGTTGCACCGTTGCCAACCCGATCGGGCCGCCCCAGTCATGAGCCACCAGCGTGACCGCGCTCAGCGCGAGTGCGTCAACGAATCCGCCGATCACCTGGGCATGTTCGGTGGGCAGATACCGGTATCCCAACCCCGCCACCGACAGCCCGAATCCGGGGTAGTCCACCGCGATGCAGCGAAATTCTGGGCGCAGGGATTCGATGACCTCGCGATAGTCGAACGACCAGGTGGGATTGCCGTGCAGGAACAGCAGCGTGGGGCCTGATCCTTCGTCCACGTAGTGGACGCTGTGCCCGTCGATGTCGACGAATCGGCTCTCGAAGGGGAATAACTCGTTATCGACCCAGTCGGGTCTTTCCGCGACTGTCATGTCTTCCACCCGATCGGCTTGATATAGTGACGTAAGCTTTAGATTAACAAGTGGGTGGTGATGAGTCGAGACTACGGTCAGTACTGCGGACTTGCCCGGGCCCTGGATGTGGTGGGCGACCGGTGGAATCTGTTGATTGTCCGCGAGCTCCTGATAGGGCCCGCACGCTACAGCGAGTTGCGCAGCGGACTGGCCGGCATCGCGACGAATCTGCTGACCGACCGGCTCCGCGACCTAGAATCCGCCGGTGTGGTCGAGCGGCGATTGGCCGAGGACGCCAGCGCGATCACGTACGTCCTCACCCCGTGGGGGGCGGAACTCCGCGAGCCCATCAATGCGCTAATCCGCTGGTCGACACCGCTCATGATCCGGGGGCCCGAAGGCGATGAATTCCGCGCCGACGGGCTTCTGGTGGCACTTCCGGCCCTATTCGCCGGGCGCATGCCAACCGATCAGTCAGTGGCGGTGGGAGTCGCCGTGGACGGCGTAATGGTCCAACTGCGCGCAACTGAGTCCGGCATCGCCGTCGACAGGCCCGACGGGCGCAAGCTTGACGCCGTCCTCAATGCCGACGCGCCGCTTGTTCTCGGCCTCGCCGCGGGCGTGTTGTCGCTGGATGACGTCCTCGCAGTCGTCGACATCGACGGTGACGAATCAGCCCTAAGAGCCTTCTTCGACGTGCCCGAGCAAGCAGCTGATCCGAAGTCGTCGTGCTAGCCGTCGAGAAAGCAAAATGCAGGTTTCGCGCGAGGCCGAAGTCAGCGCACGTCGAACATCGCGTCGATGAGTCGGTGCAGCACCTGGCCGGTTTCTCGGCGGGTCCGTTTCGGGTCGTCGGCCGTGGCGATGACCATGGCCGCCTCGTCGAGTGCCCCGATTAGCACGTGCGCCAAAGGCCGCACCGGTTGCTCGGCCAGCTGGCCGGCCCGGATCGCCTCGGTGAGCATCTGCTCGGTCATGCCGAGGCTGTACCGCTGCGCGACATCACGGAACTCGGCCCAACCCAGCACACTCGGCGCATCCAGCAGAATCAGCTGACGCACCTCGGGATCGCCGGAGACGTCGAGCCACGCGTCGACCGCGGCCCGGACCGCGTCCGCCGGTGTGGTTGCCCCGGAGTCGGCCACCACCGCGCCCATCCGCGCCATCACGTCCTGCTCGACGACCTCGACGACTTCGCGGAAAAGCGCTGCCTTGTCGGCGAATTGGTGGTACATAGCGCCCCGGGTGACCCCGGCGGAGGTCGCGATCTCCGGCGTCCCCACATCGGCGTACCCCCGCAGCCCCCACAGCTTGCGGGCGGCCGCGATCAGCGCATCGCGGGTGGCCGCGGAGCGCTCTTCCTGGGTCCGTCTCTTGCTTTCCATACGGTCTGTTGGTAACTTACGAACAGGCAGCCTGTTTGTAAGTGTATCCCCGAGGTAGGAGTTTGCTATGTCGACGATCGACATTAGTGCCGGAACCATCCATTACGAAGCAGCCGGACCCGAAAACGGCAGGCCTGTCGTCTTTGTGCACGGCTACATGATGGGTGGGCAATTGTGGCGCCAGCTCAGTGAACGCCTGGCTGCGCGCGGTCTGCGGTGCATCGCTCCGACCTGGCCGTTGGGCGCGCATCCCGAGCCGCTGCGCCGCGGCGCCGACCGCACCATCACCGGTGTGGCCGGCATGGTCGCCGAAGTGCTCGCCGCGCTGGACCTACAGGACGTGGTGCTGGTGGGTAACGACACCGGTGGTGTCGTCGCCCAGTTGGTGGCCGTGCACCATCGCGAACGGCTGGGCGCGTTGGTGCTCACGAGTTGCGATGCGTTCGAACACTTTCCGCCACCGATCCTCAAGCCGCTCATTCTGGCGGCGAAGACGAAGCCGTCCTTCCGGGCCGCGGCCCAGGCCGTGCGGGTGCCAGCCGTGCGCAAGCGCGCGTTCGACGGTCTGGCGCATCGCAACATCGACGAGCTCACCGAGGTCTGGGTGCGCCCGGCACTGTCGCTGCCGGAGGTCGCGGAAGACCTGCGCCAGTTCACCCTTTCGATGCGCACCGAGGTGACGACGGCGGTGGCGGCCCGGCTGTACGACTTCGACAAGCCGACGCTCATCGCGTGGTCTGCCGACGATGTGTTCTTCGAGCAGGAAGACGGGGCGCGGCTGGCCGCGACCATTCCCAACGCCCGCCTCGAAGTCATCGCGGGGGCCAGGACCTTCTCCATGATCGATCAGCCCGATCGGCTCGCCGATTTGCTCTCGACGATCGCCGTGCGCACGTAACGGTTCGGTGCCTCGACGCTCGCGGTAGCGTCGTGGACGTGTCAGACGCGACGTCTCCCCTGAGCGGCCGGCGGATCCTGGTCACCGGGGGTGCCACCGGTATCGGCGCGGCCGCCGTCGAGGTGCTCGCGGCGGCGGGAGCGAAGGTCGCCGCGACCTATCACCAGACGCCACCGCCGGACGGCCTGGCGGCCGATTGGTTGCAGTGCGACGTGCGCCAGGCAGAGGCCGTCTCGGCGCTGGCCCGCGAGGCGGCGCTACGCCTCGGTGGCCTCGACGTGCTGGTCAACGCCGCGGGGCTGTGGCAGGCGGGAGTTCCCGGCTACATCGACGCCGACGACATCACGTTTCTGTTGGACACCAACATCAAGGCGACCATCCTCACCAACCAGGCCGCCTACGCGGTGATGAAGGACCAAGACCCCAAAGGCGGCCGGATCATCAACTTCGGGTCGTCGGAAGCCGTGATGGGCAGCCCCATCTCGGCCGTCTACGCCGCAACAAAGGGCGCGGTGCAGGCATGGACGCGATCGGCCGCCAAAGCTTGGGCCGCCGACAACATCACCGTCAATGCCCTTGCCCCCGCGGTCCAGACGCCGGGCGCCGACCGGCTCCGCGATTTCCTCGGCCCGGACGCCGCGGCCCTGATCGACCAGCAGATGAAGATGATGATCCCGCTCGGCGGCACGCTGGGCGAGCCCGCCCGCGACGTCGGTCCGATGCTGGTTTTCCTGGCCGGCCCAGGCGCAAGGTTCATCACCGGGCAGCTGCTGGCGGTGGATGGCGGGCTGATGATGGTGGGCGGATAGCGCCGTCACGCATCAACTTTGGGCGTCGCCCTTCGAAGGTTGCGGTCCGGCCTGGTGCCGCCGGCCGGATAAGCCCGCCAATCGCGACTGCGCGATTCCGCGCCGAAGTTCACTCGCTCGGTTGCGTAACAGCAACAGCGACCTGTGTAGCTCAAACAGCATGGGGCAATGATGACCGCTCGGGGCGAACGGGGCGGCGATACACGCGGGCCCCGATGGGGGAATCCTGAGCGAAATAAGCATGACAACTGCACAACAGAATTGGTGGCGACGGCAGGCCCCGTACCCGGCCGGGCCGCCCGGTACTATAAGACGGACCGTCTCGTCTCGTAGGATGGCTAAGCGAAGGTGGATCCGGCCGATGGCTGACGACACGATTCAAGCGCTACTGAACAAGCGCCGGTCCGATTCGTCGATCGCGGTGAAATACCATGACGCGCAATGGACTTGGCATCAGTACCTAGCGGGCGCCGCGGCGCGGGCCGCCGCGCTGCTGGCCGCCGCCGATCCGCTACGGCCCGTGCACGTCGGCGCCTTGCTGGGAAACACGCCCGAGATGCTGAGCCAGATGGCGGCGGCCGGGCTTGGCGGCTACGTGCTGTGCGGCCTGAACGACACCCGGCGCGGTGAGGCACTGGCCGCCGATGTGCGTCGTTGCGACTGCCAGTTCGTGGTGACCGATGCCGAACATCGGCCACTGCTGGATGGCCTGGACCTCGCCGGCACGCAGATCCTCGACACCTCGACACCGCAATGGGCCGAATTCGTCGACGGCGCGGGCGACCTGACACCGCATCGGCAGGTCACCGCGATGGACGCCTTCATGATGATCTTCACCTCGGGCACGAGCGGAAACCCCAAGGCTGTCCAGGTATCCCACTTCATGGCCACCGTCGCCGGTCTCAGCCTGGCCGACCGATTCAACCTCACCGAACAAGACACCTGTTACGTGTCGATGCCGCTGTTCCACTCCAACGCGGTCGTCGCGGGCTGGGCGCCCGCGGTGTGTTCCGGTGCGGCGATCGTGCCCGCGAAATTCTCGGCGAGCAGTTTCCTCGAGGACGTCCGCCGCTACGGCGCCACCTACATGAACTACGTCGGGAAGCCGCTGGCCTACATCCTGGCGACCGCCGAACGTGAGGACGATGCCGACAATCCGCTGCGGGTGGCGTTCGGCAACGAGGCCAACGACAAGGACATCGAGGAATTCGGCCGCCGGTTCGGTGTGCAGGTCGAGGACGGCTTCGGGTCCACCGAGAATGCCGTCATCATCATCCGCGAGCCCGGCACCCCCAAGGGCTCGATCGGCCGGGGCGCCGACGGGGTGGCGGTGTACAACAGCGACACCGTCACCGAGTGTGCGGTCGCCCGGTTCGACGCCGACGGCGCGCTGGTCAACGCCGACGAGGCGGTGGGCGAGTTGGTCAACACCGCGGGTTCGGGTTTCTTCACCGGCTACTACAACGACCCGGACGCCAACGCCGAACGCATGCGCCACGGCATGTACTGGTCCGGTGACCTGGCCTACCGGGACGCCGACGGCTGGATCTATCTGGCCGGCCGCACCGCCGACTGGATGCGGGTGGACGGCGAGAATCTGGCGGGGGCGCCGATCGAGCGAATCCTGTTGCGCCACAGCGCGATCAGCCGGGTCGCGGTCTACGCCGTGGCCGACGGCCACGTCGGCGATCAGGTGATGGCCGCGATGGTCCTCAACGACGGCCAGGCCCTGACCGCCGATGATTTAGAAGCGTTCCTGGACGCGCAGCCCGACCTGTCCCCCAAGGCCCGCCCACGCTACGTCCGGATCGCGGCCGACCTGCCCAGCACCGCGACGCACAAGGTGCTCAAGCGCCGGTTGATCGCTCAGGGAACGAACGTCGGGCCCGGCGAAGTGCTGTGGGAGCGCGAACCACGGGGCACGGCCTACACGGTCAGTGGCGATCGTTCGGGCGGAGCCGGGCGCGGCGGGTCGCCACCATCAACTAGCGGCGATCGCAAGCGCGGCGGAGCCGGGCGCGGCGGGTCGCCACCATCAACTACGACGGGCTCCTCGGTACCCGGCGCCGGATCTGACCCTTCGGCCGTCGCACCCGTTTAGCCGGGTCTCGCGTTGTGCCGCTGGCAATCTCGTCGCGCAGCTGGGTGATGTTGGAGATCTCCGCGTACAGCCCGCGGATGGCGTAGTCCAAAACGGCGAAGGAGTACCGCTGCTCGGGGTCCTCGGTGATGCCGAGTTCGGCCGACCGCCGCCGCGACCACAGCGCCTCGTCCAACCGGGCGCGGGTCGCTTCCAGATGCCGGTCCAAGGTGTCGAGGACGTGTTCGGGATCCTGGCCGCGCGCCAACCACGTGCGGAGGATGACGGGGTGTTTGACGACCACGCGGTCGGGGCCCGGGAAGTGCTGGACCCAGCGGCGCAGCGCGTCGCGTCCGGCATCGGTGGTCTCGTACAAGGTGATGGCGCGTTTGCCGGATTGCGCGCCGATCTCGCTGACCATGTCCCGCTGCAACAGGCGGGTCAGTTCGCGCCGGACGTGACTGACCGACGGCGACCAATAGAAGTGCCCGACCGACAGTTCGGCACGCATCTTGATCTCGCCGGCGGTGAGTTGCTCGTCGTTGGCCGCCAGCACCCCTAACACCAGGTAGGCGGTGACCGGCAGGCCGTTAGTGGTTCTCGGGCTCACGAACTGCCGGTTTCCGCGCCGGTGAAGTACGGGAGGGTCACGTCGGGCCCGGTGGCGTGGAACTGCACCCGTACTCGCATGCCGACGTCTAGCTCCTCCGGTGGCACGCCGACGACGTTGGTCAGCATCTGATAACCCTCGTCCAAGGTGACGATCGCCGGCGCATAGGGCGGCTCGAATTCCGGTGTCACGGACCGGTATACGACCGTCCAGCTGTAGATCTCGCCGCGGCCGCTGCTGTGCTGCCAGGTGATGTCATCGGAAAGGCATTGGCGGCAGTGTTCGGTCGGCGGGAAGTTCGCCGATCCGCAAGCAGCGCAACGCTGGTAGCGCAGCTCGTGGGATCGGCAGCCCTCCCAGAACGGGCGGCTGACGTGGCTGCTGGCGTGCGGGACGGGCCCGGCTTGGGGCCGCAACGGATCGGAGGTCATCGTGGTTGGTCTCCCAGAATCAGCACGGTCGTGAACAGCGCCCCCGCTCCCCCGTTGCTACAAAGCGCGACGTGTGCATCGGGCACCTGAAGATCGCCGGCCTGTCCGCGCAGCTGCTGCACGGCGCGGACCGCCCGCTGCATCATCTGCGGATTGGCGCCGGCATGGCTGAACGACATGGTTCCGCCGTCGGTGGTGATCGGGTGGCTGCCGTCAATGGCGATGTGGCCGTCGGCCACGAAGGGACCACCCTCACCGTCGCCGCAAAAACCGAAAGCCTCGAGCTGACGGATGATTTCGAAGGAGAACGGGTCGTAGAGTTCCAGCACGTCGACGTCGCCGCGGCGCAAGCCGGCGTGTCGGAATGCGCACTCGGCCGCCCGCCGGCCCACCACACCGTTGACGTGGTCTGCGCGCCGCCCGGCCAGATCGTACGCGGGTGGGTGCTGATACGACGGGCCGTGAAAGTCCGCTCCGCTGCCCAGCACGTAGATGGGCCGGCTCGCAACGTCGACGGCAGCGACGTTGGCCACGACGAGCGCACACCCTCCCTCGGAGGTGGTGGCGCAATCGAGGAGGTGAAACGGGTCGGCGATGGGTCGCGACGCGGGGATGTCGTCCGGGCTGAACGGCCCACGGTCGTAGTAGACGGCTTCTGGATTGCGTGAGCCGTTGTTGCGGATGGTCGCCGCCACCAACGAAAGTTGTTCGCGCGTGGTGCCGTAGGCATGCATGTGGCGCCGCGCGATGAGCGCGAACTCGGCGGTGGTGAACATGCCCCAGGGGGCGACGAATTCGTTTTCGGGCCGGGTCCAGGGCGCCGTGGACTCGTGGTCCCGGTATTCGCCGGCCTGGGCCGCGACCAGGACCACCACCTCGGCCATGCCGTGCTCGATGGCGGTGACCGCCTCGGTGATCATGCCGACCCCGAATGCCAGGCCCTGCCAGGCCGGGCCGATGCGCAGGTCGTAGATCAACGAGGTCGACTGCGGGCTGGCGCTGATGCCATCGACATCGTCGAGGGTCAGGCCGGCATCGTCGAGCGCGCCGAGGATCGCCTTGATCGCCAATCCGCGTGAGGTTTCGCCGTCCAGCCGTCGCCCTTGCCGGGTGTTGTGCACTCCGACGATCGCGGCGGTGCGCTTGCCCCCCGTCACCGATCTTCCATTCCCTTACAGCCCTTCAGTTTTCGTCCGCGACCACACCCAGGTAGGTGCCGCGGACCTCGTATGGTCGCCCGTCGCGGATGATGGTGCCGATCGTCGTGGTGCGCGCGTCGCGGTTGTCCGGGCCCGGGGCGCCACCCGGTTCCACGACATCGATTCGCACGTCCACCGGACGCGCCGTCTGCGGGTCGGTGATCTCGACGACCATCGCGACCGCGCGCTCGTCGTCATCCCATTCGACGCCGGTGATGCGGTGGCGAGCGGTCAGCTCCATCACGACGGAATCCTTGCGCACCAAGAAGCGCACCGGCGCACAGAGTTCACCGGCGCGGGGCGGCACGCACAGGCTGACCGCCATGTCACAAACCCGCCGGCCGCGCGCTGATGGTTCCCGACCGCCGCAATGCATCCAGGTCCTGCTCGCTTCGCCCCAGCAGGTCGGTCAGCACCTCGCCGGTGTGCTGCCCGTAGCGCGGCGGTACCCGCCGGATCCAGCGCCGCGGCGCGCCGAGGAACGCGAACGGCATTCCGGTGCACTCGAACGATCCGGCGACGGGATGGTCGACGGTTTCCCAGAAGCCGCGGGCCTGCAGCTGCGGATCGGCCAGCAGCGCCGCCGCCGGCGTGACAGGCGCGGCGGCCACCCCCGCCGCACGCAGCGCGGCGACCGCCTCGAAGACCGAATGTCCTGCGGCCCAAGCGGAGATCAGCTTGTCGATGTCGTCGGCGCGCTCGGCCCAGTCGGCATGCTCGAGCCCGGGCTGGCCCAGCAGGCCGGCCAACGAGGCCCGGGAGGTGTCGTCGAGCGCGGCGAGCGCGACCCAGTCGTCATCACCGCGGCACCGGTAGACGCCCTGCGGGCTGGCGCCGGGGCCTCGATTTCCGTTCCGGTGCATCGCGATTCCGTTGCGGGAGTATTCGACCAGCATTTCGGCCGACGCGTTGAGCGCGGCCTCGACCATGGTCGCCTCCACCTGCATTCCGGTGCCCCGGCGGTCGCGGATCGCCAGCGCCGCGACGGCGGCGAAGGCGGCGTGCAACCCGGCGATCGGATCGCACACACCCCGCGGGATCACCGGCGGGCCATCGGCGTGCCCGGTCATCCATGCCATGCCGGTGGCCTGCTCCATCGTCTGCGCGAAGCCGACGCGATCGCGCCACGGACCATCGAGCCCGAACGCGGGCATGCGGACAAAGATCGCCCGCGGATTGGCGGCCCGCACCGCGTCCCATTCCAGGCCGAAGTTCGCCATCACCCGGGGTGAAAAGTTCTCGACGACCAGATCGCTGGCGGCGATGAGCTCGAGCGCGAGCTCTCGCCCGGTGCCGGTGCCGAGTTCGATGCTGACGCCCCGCTTGTTGTTGTTGCTGCACAAAAAGACCGGGCCCCATTCCCACCATTGGTCCCAGTCCGGTGGGCGCCCGGCCGAGAACCGCATGCCGTCGGGCCGGCGCACACCCTCGACCTTGATCACGTCCGCGCCCAGGGCGCCCAGCAGCTGGGTGGCGACCGGGCCCGCCCAGAACGCGGTGAAGTCGGTGACCCGGAGGTCGGACAACGGCAGCGCGTCGGGGTCGGCGCTGCGGGGCGGTTGGGGTCGCACCGGCCACCGGACCCGCCCGTTGTCGGCGCCGAGTCGCGGTGGTTCCCCGGGCGCCCGGGTCGCCATCGCGTCGCTGCGATACGGCACCCGCGGCGACAGCACCCCGGTCGGCGACTCGACGAACACGCCGCGTTGGCAGAAGTGTTCGATCTCGGAGAGGGTTTCGGGTGTCGCGATGGGGGCGACCGGAATCCGGAATGCCACCGCGAGATCGACGATCTCCTGGGTGGTCCGGCGCCCGGTCCATTCGGTGACCATGCGCAGGAACTCGTCGCGGCGCTCGACCCGGCCGGCGAACGACGCCAGGTCGGCATCGTCGACCAGTTCGGCGCGATCGATCATCACCAGGAAGTCGGAGAACTGCTGCGCGGTGATGGTGCAGAAGCCGACCATTCCGTCGGCGGTCGGGACGATCGACGGCAGCTCCAAACTCCGTTCGTGCAGCAGCGAATCGGCGCCCAGCACGCTGGCCGACATGGCGGACAGCCCACCCATGGCGATCACCATGGCCTCGTAGGTCGAGACATCGATGACCTGTCCGCGTCCGCTTCGGGCCGCATGCCGGGCCGTTGCCGCGGCCGCGGCCGCCGCGAACGTGCCCGCCAGCCACTCGCCGAGCCGACCGCCCGCCTGCACCGGCTCGTCGTCGGGCCAGCCGCGACCGGCGATCGATCCGCACAACGCCTGCAGGATGAATTCGTTGGCGGCAACCTGGTTTTCGACGTAGGGGCCGGTGGTGCCGAACGGCGTCACCGCCACCACCACGGCCGCTGCGGCGGTGTGGGCGGTGATGTCGTCGAGTGTCCGTCCGCCGGTGAGGTCGGTGATCACGAGGTCGGCGCCGGCCAGTAGCGCGGTGATCGCGGGCTGGCCGTGATCGATTACCGACTTCTTGCCCGCGGCCAGATAGTCGAACAACGCGCCGGGCGGTCCGCCGGCCGACCATCGGCGCAGCGAATCTCCCTGCGGCGGCTCGATTTTCACCACGTCTGCGCCGGCGTCGGCGAACATCTTGCCGCAGTAGGAGGCCGCCAGTCCGTTGCTCAGCTCCAGCACGCGCCAGTCCGCGAACGGCGCCTCGGCCCGCACGCTCAATTGCCCAGTGTGGTGGCGCGGCCCGCGATGCCGGTGGCCTCGGCCGTCACCGGCGCCTGCGCCGAGGCCTGGGCCTGCAGCGCGAACTGGGTCATCCGCGTCCATGCGTCGCGGTCGCGCTGGCTGGCTTGGCGGCCGACATGGGTGACCACGTCGACGTCGGTGGCCTGCGTGCGCAAATAGCCCGCCCGCGCATGGTCTTTCGGGATGTACCGGAACGGGTCGAACGAGTAGGCGGCCATGGCGTTCTCGTGGGTGATCTTGTCGATGACCGTGTCGTCGAGGTGACCCATGGTGGCGATGATGTCTTCCGGGGCGAAGGGCCAGTTGCTGTCGGAATGCGGGAAGTCGGATTCCCAGCACAGCATGTCCTCGTTGAACCAGTTCATGATCTGCACGCCCACTTTGTCGCTGATGAAGCAGGTGTAGAAGTGCCGCTTGAATACATCGGTGGGTCCGTCGTAACCGGGCGGGAAGCTCGCCAGCGTCCAACCCGAGTGACGGTTGTAGACGTGTTCGGCCCGCCAGAGGAAGTACGGAATCCAGCCGACGTCGCCCTCGGTCAGCGAAAACTTCAGTTGCGGGAAGTCGGCCCAGAACTGCGCCCAGATGAGCTCGGTGAAGGTGAACATGCTCATCATCGACGAGGCGGTCATCTGCACGCTGGGCGGGGCGTCCGTGGACACCTGGGGCGATCGTGACGCGGACCCCACATGGGTGCACAGCACGGTGTTGTGTTCGCAGACGGCCTCGAACAGCGGATACCAGTATTTGGTGTGAATGCTGGGCATCTGCAACGCTTCTGGGTTCTCCGAGAATGTGACGGCGTGGCAGCCCTTGGCGGCGAGGCGCCCGACTTCCTTGGCGGCCTCGGTCACGTCGAACAACGGCAGGATGCCGCATGGGATGAACCGGCCCGGATATGCCCCGCACCATTCGTCGACGTGCCAGTCGTTATAGGCCTTGATCATCACCAGGTTCGTGTCGCGGTCGGGGCCCTGGTTGAGGACCTGGCCGGAGAAGCCGGTGAAGTTCGGAAAGTTCAGTCCCGCGAGCTGTCCGCCGGCGTTCATGTCCCGCACCCGCTCGTCCACGTTGAAGCAGCCCGGCCGCATCTCGTCGTAACGTGAGGCGTCGATGTTGTACATCTCGCGCGGTTTTCCCGCGACGGCGTTCAGGCCCATGTTGCGCCCGCGGATCTCGCCGTAGTACCACTGCTGGATGCCGTCGGGCTCGAGAACCACCCGCGGCGCTCTGTCCTTATAGGCGGTCGGTACGTGGGCTTCGAACATGTCGGCGGGCTCGGCGATGTGATCGTCCACGCTGATCAGAATCAGATCGTCTTTAAGCATGCCGCCCACCTCGATCACACCGTCAGCGACTAGTAGACAATGGTGTGAGTCACAGTGTCAACCGAGCGCGTGGTTGCGGCCCGTGGCGCCCACGACCCGAATTGTGTCTGTTCGGCCGGCAACCAGTCATGCGGCGGCGCCGCGTCACCGCCAGCGGGTCCACGCCGCTGCTCTTCAAAGAGCGACTATTAGTCCATAGCATGGCGCCGCCGGCTCACCTTCCGCGCGGTATGGCGCGATGCGCGCCGCCGTCGCGTGCCACGATGGGGCATGACCGGCCGGGAAGGTGCGAAGTTGAGCAACAACAAAGCTGCGCGTCCGACCACCGCCGATGTCGCCCGGTTGGCCAGCGTGTCGACCGCCACGGTCAGTTACGTGCTGAACAACGCCCAGGGCCGGCGTATCTCAGCGGAAACCCGTGATGCGGTGTACCGCGCGGCCAAACTGCTGGGGTATCGGCCCAACCTCGCCGCGCGCAACCTGGCGCGCGGTAAAAGCGGTGTGGTGCTCTACGTGGTTCCGCACGTGGCCGTGGGCGAGATGCCAATGCAGGCCGGCAGCCACATGACCACCGCACTGGCGCGCGAGGGTCTTCTTCAGGTACAGATCTTCGAGACCGACGACGACCAGCATGTGGTCGACGCGATCGAAAATCTCGACCCGGTCGCGATCACCAGCCTTTTCCCGCTGAGTGCGGCGCCCCGTCAAGCGGTGGCGAAGGCGGGCATCCCCCATATCGAGATCGGGACATTGCCCGCGCTCAAAAACCCGCACCTGTCGGTCGGTGAGATGCGTGTCGAGCACCTGGTCGAGCGTGGTCATCGGCGAATTGCGTTCGCCTACACCGGGATTGCCCGGTGGCGACCGCTGGGTGACTACTGGTTCGAGGGTGTTTCACGGGCGGCACAACTGCGCGACCTGCCGCCGGTGCGCAGCGACGAGGTCACCCTGGACAACGCCGCCGATGTCGTCACCCGCTGGGTGGGCGACGGGGTGACCGCGGTGTGCGCCCAGAGCGACGAGATCGCCTGCCTGGTCCTCTACGGTATCCACCAAGCACGGCTGCGCTGTCCCGGGGACTTAGCGGTGATGGGCGTCGACGCCAGCCCGATGGGCATGGTGAGCACTCCGCAACTGACCACCGTGCAATTCGATCCGTGCGCGGTCGCCGACGCCGCCCTCGCCGCCGTATTCGAGCGGCTGGGGCACCCCGCCCCGCCGTCGCCGGAGCTGACCGACATCGCCCACCTGGTGGTGCGGTCGTCGACGTAGCTCAGTCGGCAGGCTCGTAGCGCAGCAGCGTGACCTCGTGTTCCGGGTAGTCGCAGAACACGGGCTTCACCCGCATCCCGATCTGGAGGCGGGCCGGGTCGACGTTGATCATCTCGGTGGAAAACCGTGGGCCCTCATCCCATTCGACGATGGCGAGCAGCTGGGGGACGGCGTCGGCGAAATGCGGGCTGACCGGCCGGTGGGCGACGGTGTAGGAGTAGAGCGTCCCCAGTCCGGAGATCTCGCGCCATTCCAGGTCGTCGGCCAGGGTGCGCGGCGCGCGCACCCGTGGGTAGAACACGTAGGCCTGTAACGACGGCGAATACTGAATGACGATGCGATGTTCGCCGAGCGCGTCCCAAAACGGCGCGCTGGTAGGCGTTTTGACGGGCATGGGTCGTTCGAATTTCATCGGTCAGTCCCCTTGCAGGATCAGCGTCGTCTGCTCGGACAAGATGCCCCCGTTGCCGGACACGAACGCCCGGTTGCAGTCGCGGACCTGCGCGGCACCCGCGCGACCCATGATCTGGCGGGTGGCGTCGCAGACATGGTGCATTCCGCCGGCCAAACCCGCTTGGCCGAAGCCCAATTGCCCGCCCGCGGTGTTGAGCGGAAAGTCGCCGCGGAAGGTCAGGTCATGGTTGGCGACGAATTCCATGCCCTTACCCTTCTCGCAGAAGCCGGCATCTTCCAGGGAGAGCAGCACGGTGATGGTGTAGCAGTCATAGATCGACACCATGTCCATCTGTTCGCGGCTCAGACCGATCATGGCGAATGCGGTCTCGGCCGCGGCGGCGATCGGGGTGTGCAGCAGATCCTCTGCATATGTCGGAGTCTTGAACGGGACGTGTTCGCCGAATCCCTTGATCCACACCGGGCGATTGCGTGACCGCTTGGCGACGTCCGCGCTGGCGACGACGACCGCGGCGCCCCCGACGCAGGGCATGACGATCTCGAGCATGTGCAGCGGGTCGGCGATGACCGGGCTGGCGAGCACGTCGTCGACGGTCAGCGGCTTGTCTTTCCAGATCGCGCCGTCGGTGTGATTGGCGTTGACCCGCTGGTCGACGACGATCTTGGCCATCGCGCGCTCGTCGTAGCCGTAGACCGCGGCGTAGCGCTGAGCCACCTGGCCGTACGGTCCGTTCTGGCCGAGGTTGCCGTAGGGGATCTCGAATTCGGCTTGGGGCGAGCCGTATTGGTTGCTCGACGAGCCGAAGAACATGGCGTCGACCATGGGCCGGGGCTTCTTCTTGGATGAGGGCGTGATGTAGCGGGCGGGCAGCGCGCACAGGACCGCGTCGCAGATCCCCAGCTCGATGGCCGCCGCCGCGCGCCACACCATGGCCGCGGCGCTGGCCCCGCCCAGATCCACATGCTCGGCGAATCTCGCGCCCACGCCCAGGTATTCGGCGATGGTGGAGGGGACGAAGATCTCCGACTCGGCCAGGTGTGACGCGACGATGCCGTTGACGACATCTCCCGGCAGGCCGGCATCCTCGAGCGCGGCGGCGCTCAGCTCCGCCCACTGTTCGAGGACGAACGGCGCGGGCGAGGCCTTATTGAGCCGCTCGGGCGGCAGCTCGACGTATCCGACGATCGCGGCTTCTCCGCGTAATCCCATGCCGTGTCCTACTTTCGGGGCAGTCCGAGGATCATCTGCGCGATGATGTTCAGCTGGATCTCCCTCGTGCCACCGCCGATCAGCTCGGCGGGCAGGTGCAAGTAGGGTTCCACCACCGCAGCGCCGGGGTCGTCGACCATTGCGACCTGCCCGGTGAGCTGCAGCGTGGCCTGGAAGGTGCGTCGCAGCAGCACATTCATCGCAACCTTGGCGATGCTGGACGCCGGGCCGGACGCCTGGCCGTCGAGTAGCCGAATGGTTTCGCGCACCCCGAGCGCCCTGATCGCGTTGGTGTAGGCGTCCAACTCGCCGAGTTCGCGCAACACGTCGTCACGATCGGGGCCGGGTTTCGCGGCGAGCCGGCGCAGCGCGACGGCCCGGTCGAATTTGACGTATCCGCCGATCGCCGTGCGCTCTTCGGCCATCGTGGCGATCGCGAGGCTCCAACCGTCGGTCGGACCACCCAGCAGCATCTCGTCGGGGACAAAGACGTCGTTGAGGAACACCTCGTTGAAGTGTGCCTGCCCGGTGGCCGTCTTGATCGGCTGGATCTCGACCCCGGGGGAACGCATATCGAGGATGAAATAACCGATGCCGCGGTGCTTGCCGGCTTCGGGGTCGGTGCGTGCGAGTAGCGCGCCCAGGTCGGCGTATTGGGCCAGCGACGTCCAAATCTTGTGGCCGTTGATCCGCCAGCCGCCGTCGACCTTGGTGGCCCGGGTGGCCAGCGACGCGAGGTCGGAACCGGCTCCCGGCTCGCTGAACAGCTGGCACCAATGAATGTCGCCGCGTTGGGTCGGTGGAATCAGCTTCTCCTGCAGCTCTTTTGGCGCGGCGGCCAGCACGGAGGGCAGAATCCACTCGGCGATGTTCAGCGACGGCCGAACCAGCCCGGGTCGCTTGGCGAACTCCTCGTCGATGATGAGCTGCTTCAACGGGCCCGCATCCACGCCCCACGGCGCCGGCCAGTGCGGCGCGATCAGACCGGCCTCGGCGATCAACGTGCGCTGCGGACCCGATGCCTGGTCCGCGTAGTCGCCGTGCGGTGCGGGTTTGTCGTTGCTCAATTGCAGGGCCGCATCCAGTGTTTCGGCCACCCAGGAACGGAATTCGGCCTCCGCGTCGCCGAGATTCACCGACATGTCGCGCGTCTGGGTGCACGTGAGCTCCCCCAGCCGTCGCGCCCAGCGGTTAGCCGGGCCTATCGATCCCGCCAGACTGATGGCCCGCCGCCAGTACAGGTGCACGTCGTGTTCCCAGGTGAAACCGATGGCGCCGAGCATCGTCAGCGCGTCGAGCACCAGGTCCGGGGTGGGCGAGATCGCAATCACGGCCGCCCCGGCCGCGGCGATCCGGTGCTGATCGAGTGATTCGTCGACAGCGCGGACCGCGTCCCACGCAGCCGCGGTGGCCAATTCGCTGCTGACCAACAGCATTGCCGCGTTGTGCTGCAGGGCCTGGAAGGTGCCGATCACCTTGCCGAACTGCTCGCGGACGCGTAGGTGCGCGGTGACGGCCTGCAGGCACCACGCAACGATGCCGGCGGTCATGCTGGCGACGAGACCCACCACCACACAGCGGGCGCGCTCGGGGTCGAGGCCGGTGAGCGCCTCGGTATCGGTGACGCGGTGGTCGTCGAGCCGGAGGATGCCGGCGTCGGCGACGAGGTCGGTGCCGGATACGGGTTCGACCGTGGCCGTGGGGGTTTCGGTGTCCACCAGCGCCCAGACGACGTCGCCGTCATCGGTAGGGGCACCGAGCAGGATCGTACGCGCCGCGCACACCCCCAGGGTGATGTTTGACGCGCCGCTGATCCGCCAGTCGCCGCCGTCGCGTCGCGCCGAAAAGCCGTCTTCGGGCAGCACGATCGTCGCGGTGGCGCCCGTCGCCAGCTCCCGGAGGAATGATTGCGCGCCCGGCGTCGGATCGGCGAGCAGTGCCGCGGCTCCGGCGCAGACGGTCGGCAGCAGCGGACCGGGGAGCAGCGCGATGCCCGCCGATTCCAGAACGCATGCGGCGTCGATCAGTTCTCCACCTTGGCCGCCGAGGGCTTCGGGCAGATGCACGGCGTGGAACCCGTTGGCGACCAGAGCATCCCACCATCCGGGCACGCTGCCCGCCGCGAGGTCGTCGAAGCTGCCGCGCGTGGCGGCGATCGGCGCATGCCGGGCGGCGAATTGTCCGACGGCGTCGCTGAGCTCCTGCTGCTCCGGACTCAGTCCCAGACTCACGAGGACGGCCGAGAGATAACTGGCGTTGGCCGCACCGACTGCTATCCTTTCGCTACAAGACGGACCGTCTCGTCTTGTGGCAGCCTACCGGGGCGAATCGGGATATGTAAAGCGCGCCCGATCCCCGGCGAAGGGCTTTCGATCGGAGTTCGCAGAAGCGAGGACCACCAGATGCCAACCGATCTCGGCGCGGCGAACGCACCGGCGGGCTCGCCTCGGAGACGCAGCGAGAAGTCTCGCACGGCGATCGTCACGGCCACGCGGGAACTGCTGCTCGAGCGCGGCTTCGACGGGCTTACCATCGAGGCGGTCGCCGCGCGCGCCGGCGTGGGCAAGCAGACCATCTACCGATGGTGGCCCACTCGCCCCGCGCTCGTCGCCGACGTCATGCTCGAAGACGCCGACAAGCTGCTCGCGTCGGTGAACCACAGCGGCAACCTGGCCGCCGACCTGGTGGGCTGGGTTGGCAAGTTGTTCGCCAGCCTGACGACGCCGCGCGGTTCGGCCATGCTGCGCACGCTGACCGTAGCCTGCATGGAGCACGAGGACACCGCCGTCAAGCTGCACGCCGGATTCAGCGCGCCCCTTCACGACAGCGTGCGGACCCGGCTCATGGCCGACGGCATCAACGAGACCATCGCCGAGTCGGCCGCGGACGCAATCGTCGGCGGGGTGGTGTATCCGATCCTGTCCGGCGCCCAGCCCTACTCGCGCCGGCGAGCCGAGCGCACCACCCGGCTCATCGTGGCAGCGCTCACCGCGGGCTGACCGTCGCGTGCAGGGGCGTCGGATGGCCCTGTCGGCGTGGCCAATTCGCAACCACAACTGTGAGAGGCTGCACGCCGCCGAGGTGCGTGAACGAGTGGGCGCTTACCAGGACCGCTACAGCGTCCCGACCGAACAGCTGCGCTGAGGTACGCCGCACCGAACACCGCTGCGGCGCTTGACGTCTGCAACCGGTAGGCTCGGCGCCAGGGCGACGGGAGCGGCGATGGACGACGATTGCCTGAAGCTCACCACCTATCTGGCCGAGCGGAGGCGCACCGGGGACAGCTTCGTCTCCGATGTGTTGCTCGGCTTGTATGCGCGGCACCGGATCGCTTGCGGCGTCCTGCTGCGCGGCATCGGGGGGTTCGGCACCGGCCACTACTTGCGTACCGACCAGTCCCTGACGTTGTCCGAGGACCCGCCCGTGGCGATCATCGCGGTCGACACACGGGCGAAGATCGAGACCTTGCTCGACCCGGTGCTGAGCGTCAAGCAGCGAGGCCTGGTCACCCTGGAGCGTGCTCGGCTGCTGCACGATGGCATCGGGTCGCCGCGACTGCCCGAAGAAGACCTGCACGACGCCGTCAAGTTGACGATCTACGTCGGCCGAAAGCAGCGCGTCAACGGCTCGCCCGCCTACATCGCCCTGTGCGATTTGATGCACCGGCGCGGCCTGGCCGGCGCCACGGTCTTGCTCGGGGTGGACGGGGTCGCACACGGAAAGCGCCAGCGCGCGAACTTCTTTGGCCGCAACGCCGACGTGCCGATGATGATCGTGGTCGTCGGGTCCGGCGAGCGCATCGGTCGGGTGCTACCGGAACTCGGCGAACTACTGCGCAGGCCGCTGTTCACTATCGAACGGGTCCAGGTGTGCAAGCGCGACGGCCACGCTCTGGAGCGACCGCACGCCCTGCCCGGCGTCGACGAGCGCGGCCTGCCGCTGTTTCAGCAGCTGACGATCTATACCTCGGAGTCGGCGCACCACGAGGGCGTGCCGATACACCGTGCGATCGTCCAGCGGCTGCGCCGAGCCAGGACCGTTGACGGTGCGACCGTGCTGCGCGGCGTTTGGGGCTTTCATGGCGACCACCCGCCCCACGGCGACGGACTGTTCTCGCTGACCCGGCGGGTGCCCGTCGTCACCGTCGTGATCGATACCCCGGCCAACATCGCCGAAGCCTTCGCCATCGTCGACGAAGTGACCCGAGACGAGGGTTTGGTGACCAGCGAGATGGTGCCCGCGTTGGTCTCTGACGACGGCGACTCCGGGCCCACGCGCATGGGCCGGCACCGCTACTAGTTCAGCCGGCCACCGAAGCGTCGTAGATGGACTGGATCGCCTTGTCCAGGGTGGCGTTGAACTGCTCGTCGGACTGGTCGACGGTCAACCCCTCGGTGAGCGCTCGGCTGAAGCTGGCGATCAGGCCGGTGTTCTTGGCCAGCAGGTCGTTGGCTTCCTCGCGGGAGTAGCCACCGGACAGGGCGACCACCCGCATCACCTTCGGGTGCTCGATCAGGGGGCGGTAGAAGTTGACCTCGGTGGGCAGGCTCAGCTTGAGCATCACGCGCTGACCCTCGGGCACGTTCTCGAGTTGTTTGGTGATCTCGTCGCGCAAGATGGTTTCGGCCGCGGCCTTGTCCGAGATCGAGATGGTGACTTCGGGTTCGATGATGGGCACCAGGCCGTGCGAGAGCACCTGGTGGGCCAGCTCGAACTGCTGGGCGACCACGGCGGCGATGCCCTCGGCGTTGGCGCCGCCGATCACCGACCGCTCCTTGGTCCCGAAGACACCTAGGCCGGCGGCCCGGTCCAGCAGTTCGTCGAGGCCCGGGATCGGCTTCATCAGCTGAACGTCGTCGGACGCGTCCGCCAGGCCCTTGTCGATCTTGAGGATCGGCACCACGCCCTTGGTCTCCCACAGGTAGGTGGTCGACGGCTTGCCGGCGATTTCGCGGTCCATGGTCTGCTCGAACAGGATCGCGGCCAGCACACGGTCACCGGTGAACGCCGGGGACGTGATGATCCGCGAGCGCATCTGGTGAATGAGGTCGAACATCTCCGTGTCGGAGGAGTACGCGTCGTCCTGGATGCCATAGAGGCGCAGCGCTTTGGGCGTCGAACCGCCGCTCTGGTCCAGTGCCGCGATGAATCCCTTGCCCGACGTCATCCGGTCCGCTTGCTGTTGGTTCGACATTGAACTCTCCCAGTTCCTCGTGGCCTTCATGGGCACAGCGCCCGCGGCCGGTGGTCGCGCGCGCTCAAGTCCGAATCGAGCCGATCATATTCGGCCACTTTTGGCCCGAGTAGGCAGGTCGTCAGACTGCGATGTTGGTCTCGACCTCTGTCTGGCTGCAGGGCGGCGGCTTGGTGCGCCACAGCGCCATGCGGTCGAGGAGCCGATCGCGCATGACGAGCGTGTGGAAGAGTACCGCCGTCATGTGGGCGGTAAACGCGAGGAAGAGCAGCAGCGCGACAGCGTTGTGGCACTCCCGGAGTACCGCGAAGACGTCGACGTTGTGCGGTGCGATGCCGGGCAGCGCAAGCGGCCCGAGCAGGGTGATTGGGAAGCGCGCCGCCGACAGCATGGCCCACCCGGTCAGGGGCTGCACGAGCAGCAGGGCGTAGAGCAGGTACTCCGACCACGTCGCGATGCGGCGTTCGGTTTTGCTCATGGTGGCCAGGAACGGCGGCGGCCGGTGCCTGAGCCGGTTCACCAGCCGGACCAGGGCGAAGGCCAGGATCAACAGGCCCAGCGGCCGATGGATGGCCAGTAGTAGCGGATACACGCTCAGGGCGGCGACCATGGTCACCCCGACGAGCAATTGCGCGATGACCATCGGGGCCATCAGCCAGTGCAGGACGCGCGACGGCAGGGTGAACCGCGGCGCGACGGTCGCCCCGGTCATGGGAGGACCGCTTCGACGCCGACCGCGCTGGGGGTTTTGGGCTCCTCGGCGCGGCGACGGAATGATTGGGCGTACACCGCCGATCGGGCCGCGAGCAGCGGATCGTCGGAGGCGGTGATGCCGTCGGGCAGCACCAGTGGGTCGAAGTTGATGTCGCGCGCGTTGCCGGCGTCCTCGGTCTGGACCGCGGAGATGGTGATGGTGCCGGCGTCGATGGTGCGCCGTCCCGGCGGCCACGGTTTGGTGGCGTCGTTGGTCGGATCCCCCGGCTCGCCGACGGTGAGCACCAGCCGCCAGGTGAGCGGGGTGCGCGCCAACGCGCGGATGAGGGCGTCGAACAGGTAGTCCTTGGCCGGCGGCCCGGCGGGTGAGGCCGCCAGGTCGGCGCCCTGCTGGGGGATCGCGGACCAGCGCACCGGCACCGTCGTGCCGGCACCGTTGGTAAGCCGGAAGGCGTTCAGCGCATGGAAGGCGCTGTCGGCGAATCCCGCGCTCGGCGGCGCCTGCTTGATGATCCGCATGGCCGCGGCGGTCTCGGGATGCCGTTGCAGGAACGCGGCCACCTGCTGCGGGTCGGGCTTGCCCGTGCCGGGAAGCGGCTTGGACGCCAGCAAGCGATCGTAAAAGCCCTGCGGGGTGCTGTCCGGAAAGACCGGGAGGTTGATCATGGCGGTGCGCCACTGCTGTCCTGCGGGCCCGTCGAACAGCAGCCCCAGACCGCGGACGGTGTCGGGTTTGTCGGGCTGGGCGGGCAGCCCCCCGGACAGCGAGAACCGGCCGATCAGGGGAACGCTTCCGCGTCCGAACACCGCGGCCCGACAGATCGCCGCGGCCGCCCCGGTGCTGACAAATGTTCCGGTAGCGCTCAGCCCTTTGGCGTGATTTCGCCGGAACCCGTCGTGACGGCCGTAGACGCGCTCGAAGCGATCGGTGAACCGGGGCGGAGTCAGCGCTCCGGGCCGGAGCCAGGCACCGGCATAGGCGAAGGCGCCCACGTCGACCGCGGCGGCGCAGGCCACCGCGCCCAGGCCGAGCAGCGCGCGCCGCCGGTTCAGCGGATGGGAATGCGGCGCCGTCGGCGGGTCTTCGCCGGGCTGCTCGCCCTTGTGTTTCTCGTCGCCGCCATCACCGGGCTCCACGGCCGACCGTCCTTCCCATTTGTGCAGGCCACGCCGCACGGGCTGAGAACGAAGCAGGTGGGAGCAATTCACGCACGGGCCGGTGCGCCGTGCAACTTCGAGGCTGGCCGTCACGCACATCCGGACTACGGCGCGGCGCCCGAAAGCGTTCAGCGTTTTGAGCGTGCTACGCTGCGTGGCCTACCATTGACTAAACACTTGTAGCTGAATCTGCCTTACCAGCGCAGATCGATGGAGTGCGTCTCCTCCGTAGGCGAGCGTGTTCCGCGGGGTTGAGCAAACAGCCCCCGGTGCGGCAGTGGCTGTTTGAAAGCTAGCGGCGTCCCGCAAGGGACCGAATGTGAGTGGTAGACCATGGGCGAACAATCCGGCGGTTTAGTCGATCCAACCGCTTTTGAAGTGGGCAAACACCAGGTAGATCAGGCGGTCGTGCTCACCGTCTCCGGCGAAGTCGACATGCTCAGCTCGCCGCTGCTGGCCGATGCCATTCAGACCGCCCTGGCGACCAAGCCCGCGGCACTGATTGTCGACCTGTCCAAAGTCGGATTCCTGGCGTCGGCCGGGATGACCGTCCTGGTGACCGCGCAGGCCGAGCTCGAGCCGCCGACGCAATTCGCGGTGGTCGCCGACGGCTCGGCCACCAGCAGGCCGATCAAACTCATGGGTATCGACAGCGTGCTCTCGCTCTACAGCAGCTTGGACGGAGCGCTGAGCGGCCTCGCGAGTGAGTGAGCGCCGGCAGGGTGAAACCGCAATTGGGGACGATGAGACGCGCTGACCAGCCGCAGAACGCGTCGAGCATCGATGGCCGATATTGTACGGACGCGTGTCGCCGCCGACGCGCGCAGCGCCGCCCGGACCCGCGCCGAATTCGCGGTGTGGCTCGAACGGCATTTTTCCCTTGACGACGACCGGTTCAGCGATCTGCTGCTGGCGGTGAACGAGGCGATCGCCAACGCCGCGGAATTCGCCTACGTCGACGCCGTCGAGCGCGGCACGGTCGACGTGCGGGCAGCCTACGACGCGAATGCAGACATCCTCGCGGTGACCGTCGACGATCGCGGCCGTTGGCGACGGAAAGTGGCGGTGCAGCGCCAGCAGCAGATGCGCGGCCGTGGCATCCCGCTGATGGAGGTGCTCGCCGACGACGTGGTCATCGACCGGACGCCGCAGGGCACTCGCGTCACGCTGACGTGGAACGACGTCACCAACCCCGCCTGCGACGCTTGATCAGCCCACCCGCGCTCGTCACTGTGGCCGTCCTTTACGAGCATCGCGCCGATGAGGCAGATGACCGCCATCTTTTGGCCGTCCGGACGGGCGTCCTATAACGCCGGGCCAATTCGGCCAGGGCTATTGCCTTCGTCGCGCCAAGGGTTACGCTACCTACCGTAGCGAAATCCTGTGCGCCTCGCGCTCAGCCTGCCAGGGACAGCCCGCGACGCGGCGAAGGGGAGTCTCATGTTCGACCTGAAGATCATCGGTGGCACGGTCGTCGACGGCACGGGCGCACAACGCTATCCCGCCGACATCGGCATCAAGGACGGCAAGATCGTCGACGTCGTCCGCCGCTCCGCCGACGGCCCCGCGCTGGCCGGTGAGGCGGCCGAAACCATCGACGCGACAGGGCATGTGGTGGCACCGGGCTTCGTGGACATCCACACCCATTACGACGGCCAGGTCAGCTGGGACAGCCTGCTGGAGCCGTCCAGCGGCCACGGCGTGACCACGATCGTGACCGGAAACTGCGGTGTCGGCTTCGCGCCCGTGCGGCCCGGCACCGAGCAGTGGCTGATCGAGCTGATGGAGGGCGTCGAGGACATCCCTGGCACCGCGCTGACCGAGGGCATCACCTGGGGCTGGGAGACCTACCCGGAGTACCTCGACGCGGTCGGCAAGCAGAAGTTCGCCGTCGACGTCGGCAGCCAGGTCGCACACGGCGCCGTCCGCGCCTACGCGATGGGCGAGCGGGGCGCCCGCAACGAACCGGCCACCCCCGAGGACATCGAGGCGATGAGCCGGCTGGTTCGCGAGGCGATCGAGGCTGGGGCACTCGGCTTTTCCACGTCGCGCACGATGGGCCACCGCGCCATGGACGGTGAGCCGGTGCCCGGCACGTTCGCCGCCGAGGAAGAGCTGTTCGGCCTCGGCCGCGCGATGGCGGCCGGCGGCCAGGCGGTGTTCGAGTTGGCCCCGCAGGGCGCTGCGGGCGAGGACATCATCGGCCCAAAAAAGGAATTGGATTGGATGCGGCGGCTGAGCAGCGAGATTGACCGGCCGGTCTCCTTCGCGCTGATCCAGGTGGACGCCGATCCGAAGCTGTGGCGGGAGATGCTGGACCTGTCCGCGGACGCGCACGCCGCGGGCGCCCGCCTCTACCCGCAGATCGCGGCGCGTCCCTTCGGCATGATGATCGGTTTCCAAGGCCATCACGGGTTCAGTCACCGACCCACCTATCGCCGGCTGAAGGCCGAATGCGGCCGCGACGAGCTCGCGCGGCGGCTGGCCGACCCCGCCCTGAAGGCGGCGATCCTGTCCGAGGACGACCTGCCCCCCGACCCCACCCTGTTGTTCGACGGGATGTTCGCTTTGGTGCAGCACTCGCTGGGGCGGCTGTACGCGCTCGGCGATCCGCCGGACTACGAGCCCACCCCGGACCGCACCGTCGCGGCCATCGCCGAGGCCCGCGGCGAGGACCCGTTGTCCACCCTGTACGACCTGATGCTGGAGTCGAACGCGACCAACATGCTGATGCTGCCGCTGTTCAACTACGCCGACGGCAATCACGACGCGATCCGCGAGATGATGCTGCACCCGGCCGGGGTGCTTGGACTCTCCGACGGCGGCGCCCACTGCGGGATGATCTGTGACGCTTCCTATCCCACGTTCCTGCTCACGCACTGGGCACGGGACCGGCACCGCGGCGAGAAGCTGTCGCTGGAATACGTCATCCGCAAGCAATCGCGCGACACCGCGCACCTGTTCGGCCTCACCGACCGCGGCACGATCGAACCGGGCAAGAAGGCCGACATCAACGTCATCGACATGGACGCGCTGACGCTGCATCCGGCGGCGATGGCGTTCGACCTGCCCGCCGGCGGCAGCCGAATCCTGCAGGGGGCCAGCGGTTATGCCGCGACCATCGTCAGCGGGACGATGACCCGGCGCAACGACGTCGATACCGGGGCGCGCCCCGGCCGCCTGGTGCGCGGAGCGCGTTAAGGCTCCACGCGTGAACGCGCCCGCCGGCAATCCGGCCCGCACCCGGGACGAGGATGCCATTGGCACCCCGCCGGATCGCCCGACGCTGGTGCCCGCCGAGCGCTACTACTCCCCCGCCTTCGCCGCGCTCGAGGCGCAGCGGATGTGGCCGAGGGTATGGCAGCTCGCCTGCATGGTCGACCATGTCGCCGAGGCGGGCGACTATTTCGAATACCGCTGCGGCCCCTATGGGGTGCTGATCGTCCGCGACGACGACGGGGTGCTCCGGGCGTTCCAGAACGTCTGCCGGCACCGCGGCAACTCGCTGTGCACGGGAACAGGGTCGGGCCTGCACGAACTCAAATGCGGCTATCACGGCTGGACGTGGGACCTGGCCGGCGCGCTCAAACGGGTGCCCAACCGCAAGGGCTTCGGCGCGCTGCGCATGTCCGACTTTCCGCTGCTACCGGCGCGGGTCGACACCTGGGCGGGGCTCGTGTTCGTCAACCTCGACCCGGGCGCCGTGTCGCTCACCGAGTACCTGGAGGCGGTGCCCGACGACATCGCTTGGTGCCACCTGGAAGATTTCCACTGCTACGCCACCCTCACCGTCGAGGTCGACGCCAACTGGAAGACGATCGCCGACGGATACAGCGAGACCTACCACATCCAGGCCCTGCATCCCGAACTCCTGCGCTGCGTCGATGATATTCATGCGCCACAACGGATTTGGGGTCACACCGGAAAATCGGATCAGCCCTACGGTGTGCAGAGCCCACGCTTTGACGGCACGCTGAGCGACGAAGAGGTGTGGAACGCCTACGTCTATACGCAGGGGGCGCTGATGGGTGCGGCCGAAAACACCCCCTTCCCCACCGCCGAACGCCGGCCCGGCCAGACGGTCGCCGACCTGATCGCCGACCGAACCCGGGCATTCGCCGCAACCCGCGGCGTGGATCTCAACTGGGCTGACACCGACCGATTGACCCGATTGCACCAATACAACGTGTTTCCCAACATGACGCTTCTGGCCAACGCCGACCACCTGACCGTGATGTGCTCGCGGCCCGCCGCCGAGCCGTCCCCCGACAAGGGTGAGTTGGTCATGTTCTTGATGACGCGAATGCCGCCGGGCGCGCCGCGCACCAGGCCGACGGATGTCCGCATGGCCGCCGAGTCGGCCGAGCCCGGGGTGGTGCTCACGCAAGACATCGCGGTGCTGCCCGGCTTGCAGCGCGGCATGCACCAACCCGGCTTCACTCACTTGGTGCTGTCCAGCGAGGAACGCCGCGTGATCAACATGCATCGCAACCTGGAGCGCTATCTCGAGCTCCCGGCGTCCCAGCAAATGATCGTCGGTACGGCCAAGTGATCTCTCGCAACACGATCCGTGTTCAAAGCGCGAAAGTGGCGCCGGGCGATTTAGAATCCCGCTTGTGATGACCCCGTCTTACCCCTGGGGGGACGAACGAGGGCAACTTGCGCGGCGGCTTCGGCTGCCATATGAAACGCTCCGCCGACGGCAGGCGCTACGTCTGTGTCACAGTTTCGAGCGGGTAGGTGTTCGAACGGCACCCGAACGGTTGCGCCAAATGCTGGAGGGCGCGCCGCTGGCCGCCCACGAACTGGTGAACGTGAACTTCGCGTTGATCGCGATCCGGCTCGACCGCGAACTGCGGGCGGCGCGCTACAAGCGGCTCAAGCAACGCGGTGCCCGGTCGCTGATGTTCGCGGGCCTGGTCATGGTGGTGATCAACTTCCTCGTGTGCATGGCCTACGTGCTACTGAACCTGGCCGAGCAATCGGCGCCCTTGTAGGTCTTCAGCGCGGGGCGACGATGCCGTTGTCGTAGGCGTAGACGATCGCGGCGGCACGGTCGCGCAGATCGAGCTTTCCGAATATCCGCCCGATGTGGCTCTTGACCGTGACGCCCGAAATGCACAGTTGATCGGCGATCTCCGCGTTGGACAGGCCCTGTCCGATCAATGTCAGCACGTCGAGCTCGCGGGTGGTCAGCTCGGCGATCGCCGTGCCACGCGGTCCCGGAGCGGCCTTCCGGTACGTGGTCAGGACGCGCGAGGTCACCGCGGGGTCCAGATAGCTGTCGCCCCGGGCGACGGCCCGCACCGCGCGGATCAACTCCTCGGCAGACGAGTCCTTGAGCACAAAGCCGGCCGCACCGGCACGCAGCGCCCCTGATAGCAGCTCGTCCTCGTTGAAGGTGGTCAGCGCCAGCACCGGCGGCCTGCCACCCAGCCTGCGCGTCGCCTCGATGCCGTCGATGCGGCGCATCCGCAGGTCCATCACGACGACGTCGGGCCAGTGCTCGGCCACCGCGGCGGGCACCTCGTCTCCGTCGGCGCATTCGGCGACGATGACGAAACCGTCCTTGCGGCGCAGGATCCGGCGCAGGCCCGATCGCACCAGGTCCTGATCGTCGACGAGCAGCACCGCGATCTCGGGTGCCGCGTCGATCACGCCTTGCACCACCAGGGCCTCCAGGCGGTATCGCCTTCCTGCAGCGGGATTTCGGCGCACACCGACCAGCCGTCCCGGGTCGGCCCGACATCGATGGCCCCGCCGAGCAGCTCGACACGCTGGCGCATGCCGCGCACCCCGCGCCCCTCGGCGGAGTGGGCGGCCGCCACCGCCACGGGCAACAGGTTGGTGACGGTGAGCCTCGCCGATACCGGCGAAATATCGAGCACCACACCGGCTTTCGACTCGGGTGCATGCTTGGCGATGTTGGCCAGAGATTCCTGGGTGATGCGATACAGCGCGTGGCCCACCGCGGCCGAGACGTGATCGGTGGGTCCTTCAATACACAGCGCGACGGCCAGACCGGCCCGTTGGAAGCTTTCGACGAGGACCGCGACGTCGTCGATACCGGGTTCGGGCGCGGTTTGCGCGGCCTTGGTCGGCCAGTTGTCGAGTAACCCGACGGTGCGACGGATGTCGGCCATTGCTTGGCGGCCGAGACGCTCGGCCTGTTCCAGCGCGCCGACGGCGTCGTCGACGTCGCGGTCCTGCTGCAGCGCCCGCCGCGCCCCGGTGACATGCAACAAGGTGATGCTGAGCGAATGGGCGATGACATCGTGCACTTCTCGTGCGATGCGCCGCCGCTCGTCCGCGGCGGCGTGCTCGGCCAGCATGTCCTGCGCCTCGATCTGCTCGGCCAACAACAACCGCTGGGTGCGCATCAGGTAGCCGAGCAGCCAGCCCACCGCGATGAAACCGAGGTACAGCCCCACCGTGTCGAGGCGGTGCAGCGCGGCCGCGGTGACCAATAGTGCCCCCGCCGAGCCGGCCGCCAGAAGTCCGGCCCCAACCGACGCCAAGGTCGCGACGACCAAGACCATCAGGATTAACAACGCCGGGCCGAAATCGGCGTGAATGGGCGTCGACGTACCAAACAGCATCAACGCGGTGGACGCCGACCAGGTGGCCCACAACGGCCCCGGCGTCATCTTCATGTTGAAAGCCAAGAACGCCAACGAGGGCGACAACGCTATGGCGAACGCCGTCAGCGCCACGGGCAGGTCGGAGACGGGCCGTTGCAGCGTGCCGATCACGCCGCCGAGCACCAGGGCGACATCGACAGAGATCAGTGACGCCCAGGTGATACCGACGGGAATCAGCTCGCTTCGTCGGCGAAGCAGTTCCCGCAGGTGATAAGCTGCGGCGCGCAACATCGTCCAATCCTAAAAGAGCTCACCGCTTCGCCACATCCTCCTGCGGGCGGCACCCGTCTCCGCCCGCGGTAGGAGGCAAAGACTGCACTTCGGCACGACGCGCGACATCCGGTCGCTTTCCTAGCGTCGAGTCATGACATGGACACTGCTGCACGACCGCATGGCCTTCATGGCCCAGGTAATCAAAGCCGCCGAGACGGACCCCGAGGCGGCACTTGCGTTGATGGACGAATCATCCAAGGTGTCCGAACTCTTCGGCGACGAGGAGGGCTTGATGCTGTCGCTCGGCCAGCGATGGATCACCATGCTGGTTGCCAAGCTGGATCAGGCCGCCCACGAGGGTGCGTCGGCCGAGCAGGTGCGTGCCGATCTCAAAGCCGCCGAGCCCGGATTGCACGCGCTGGTCGAGATCGGCACCCGCCGGTCGCTGCGGGTGCGGTCCCTTACTCGCGGTGAGCATGTGGCCGTGGGTCTGTTCGGCGGGCCCACCAGCGATCGGCAGACCGTTGCATGACCGAATGGGCAGCCTTGCGCGCCTGACGTCGCGGTACGCGGTCGTGATCGTCGGGCTCTGGGTCCTGGCGGCCGCGGCGGCCAATCTCGCTGTCCCGCAACTGGAGCGCGTCGTCGACACCCATGCCCGGTCCTTCATGCCGCCCGGCGCGCCGAGCGCCGCGGCGGCCGCCCGGGTCGCCCAGTTGTTCAACCAGACGCCCAGCAACAACTTCGTTTACGTTGTGCTGGAACGTGATCGGCGGCTGACGCCGCAGGATCGGCACTTCTACGACGCGTTGACGACATCGCTGGGTTCGGATCGACGCCACGTGTATGCGGTGACCGACCTGTGGTCGCAGCCCGCCACGGCCGCCGGCGCACAGAGTTCGGACGGCAAGGCGGTCAGCGTGATGGTGCGGCTCGCCGGAATGCTGGGCACCGCGCAGGCGCGCGATTCGGTGGACGCCGTGCGCGGCACCATCCACAAACTCGCGCCGCCGCCGGGCCTGGAAGTCCATGTCACCGGTCCCGGGGCCACGATCGTCGACGAATTCTCCGCGATTGATCGGCAGATGCTCGGCATCACCGCGGCCACCATAGGGCTCATCCTGCTGTTACTGCTCGTGGTGTATCGATCATCGGTCGCGGCGGCGATCCCATTGATCTCGGTAGGGCTCGCCCTGGCTTTGGCGCGCGCCGTCGTCGCCGCCCTCGGCCAGTCCAATGTCGTTGAGGTGTCGCTGTTTTCGGTGGCATTGATGGCGGCCATGACCCTTGGTGCAGGCACCGACTACGCGATCTTCTTGGTCGGCCGCTATCACGAAGGCCGCCGCCACGGTATGGCCCCAGGCCAGGCCTTGACGCAGGCCTACCGTTCCATCGCGCCAGTGGTGATCGGATCGGCATTGACGGTGTCGGTGGCACTGGCATGCCTGGTGTTCGCCAAGGTCGGTTCGTTCCGCAGCGCCGGGTTACCCTGCTCCATCGGCATTCTGGCGACCATGGTCGCAGCGCTGACCGTGACGCCCGCGCTGATGAGCCTGGCGATACGCCGTGGGTATCTCGAACCGCGGCCGTCCACCACCGCGCGGCGGTGGCGCCGGGTCGGGACGTCCGTGGCGCGCTGGCCCGGGCCCATCCTGGTCACCGCGCTGGGCCTGTGCCTGCTGGTCGCGCTGCCGTTGGCCGGGATGCGGGTCGGCTTCGACGAACCGGCCGCCACGCCGTCGTCCACCGACTCCAATCACGGCTATGCCAGCGCGAACGGGCATTTCGCGGCCAATTCGCTGTTGCCCGACGTTGTCGCGATCCAGGCCGATCACGACCTGCGCAACCCCGCCGGCCTGATCGCCATCGAGCGAATCACGCGTCACATCATGGCCGTGCCGGGGGTGCGCGCGGTGCAGTCCGCCAGCCGCCCCGACGGCAAGGTTCCCGAACAGGCGACGCTGAGCTATCAGGCCGGTGTGCTCGGCCGCCAGTTCGGGGACACGGTGGATTCGCTGACTCAGGGCCTCAGACGTGTTTCCGAACTGGACAGTGCGCTGGCGCAGACCCAGCGTGCCGTCGACGGGTTGGGCAACGGCCTGCGCGGCGGCAGTGCCGGATTGGCGGACATGTCCGGCGCCGCCGAAGACATGCGTGCCGGCATGGACGGCCTGCAACGCAACGTCACGACGGTGTCGGGCTACCTCGACCCGTTGCGGGACTTCGTCGGGCGGACCCCCGACTGCGCGGCCAACCCGATCTGCTCGACGGTGGACCGGGTGCTACAGCCCGTCGACAGCCTGGTGCAGACGTCCACGCGGCTGGGCTCCGGTGCCGCAAAGCTCACCAGCGGATCGAAAACCGCCGCCACCGCGATGGCCACCCTGCCCCAGAGCATGACGTCGATGAAAGGCGCTTTGGGACAGGCCCGTTCGGCCACGCATGACCTGCTGACTCTGTCGGACACGCTCGGACCTCAGCTGCATCAGCTGACCGACTACCTAAACGAGATCGCCACGCAATTTCAGGGCAGCGCCGCGGGGGACTTTTACCTGCCGCAGCGCGCGTTGACCGACCCCCGGTACACCACCGCCCTGCGCCACCTCATCTCCGAAAACGGCCGCGCCGCATACTTTTTGGTCTATGGCGACGGTTCGGAGTGGGGGGCCGACGGCGCCAAGCGGGCCGCCCAGGTGCGCACCGCCATCGCGGAGGCCACCAAGGAGGGGACGCTGGCCCCAACCGAGGTCGACCTGGCCGGCGTGGGCCCGGTAACCGCCGATCTGCAGCGCTTCGTCGCCAGCGACGCCACCCTGCTGGCGGGCGCCGCGCTGGTTCTCATCTTCTTGATCGTCACGGCGATGCTGCGCAGCCCGGTGGCGGGGCTGATCGTCGTCGGGACCGTAGTCACTTCCTACGCCTCGGCCGTGGGCGCCAGCGTGCTGATCTGGCAGCACCTGCTGCGTCAGGACTTGCACTGGGCCGTAGCGCCTTTCGCGTTCATCGCGCTGATCGCCGTCGGCGCGGATTACAACCTGTTGCTCGCGCTGCGGATTAAACAGGAGGCGGCGGCGGGCCTCAAGACCGGGATCATCCGGGCGTTCGGCGGCACCGGCGGGGTGGTCACCGTAGCCGGCATCATCTTCGGTTTGACCATGCTCGCTCTGTTGACGAGCAGCGTGCTCAGCGTCGCCCAGATCGGCACCACCGTCGCGGTCGGGCTGTTGCTGGACACTTTGGTGGTGCGGGCGTTCATCGTGCCGTCCATCGTGGCGCTGTTGGGGCGGTGGTTCTGGTGGCCGAGCCCGCTCCCCCGCCGCGTCGTCGCGCCGAGCGTAAAAGCGCCAGAGCCGCACCTGGTTACTGCTGCGGCGGTATGACCGAGGACGGAAGACCGACGAGCACGCCTTCGACGTCGCCGTCGACGCTCACCAGCAGCCCGCGCCCCGGGGGCAGGGTCTGGGCGCGCACGTTTCGGTTGATCCGGTTCTGCGGGTCGTTGTCCATGTACAGCTGAGCCACTTTCGCCGAGTTCTGGAATCGCATCCACGGATCCATTTGCAGTGTCGCCCAGTTCGCGCTGTTGCGGGTGGTGAAGACGTGCAGGCCGATCTGCCGGGCGCGTTCCATCAGCTTCCACAGCGCGGCTCCCACCGGCGGTTTGGGCGGGTAGCTCTGATCCGGGCGCAGGTCCTGGATGTCGTCGATGAGCACGAAGTGCCGCGGCCCTTCCCACGGCTTGAGTTCACGCAGCTCCTCCTGGCTGAGGCCTTTCGGTGGCAGCCGGGGCAGCAGGACCTGCTGCGCCAAGGCGGTGATCACCTCGTCGATCTCGTCCTGGTCATAGGCGTACGCGCGCACGTACCCCGGGCCATGCAGATCGCGCAGGCCGTGCGGCGCGGTCTTCGGGTCGATCAGCGTGAGCTGCGCTTCGTCGGGGGTGAAGCGGCTCATGATCGCCTCGCCAATGGCGACCAGCGACAACGTCTTTCCGCACCCTTGCCGTCCCAGGATCATCAGGCCGGGGCTTTCGCGCAACTTGATCGGCACCGGCCCCAGTTCGTGACGCTCGCCGATGGCGAACGCGATCGAAAGGTCGTCGCCGCTGGGTTGCGCCGCCTCGTAGTCCAGGATCGCCTGCAGCGCCACCCGCTGCGGGAGTCGCTGCAGGGTGGCATGCTTGGTGACCCCGGCGACCTCCGCGATGCGGGCCCCGACGTCGACGATGCTCACGATCGCGCCGGTGGCCGGATCGGTCAGCGCCGGCACGCCGACCCGCAGTTCGTGCAAGCTGTCGGTGAGGCCGAAGCCGGGCCGGTTCAGCGTGCGTCGGGCCGCGTCCCGCGATTCGAGCGACGAGTGTCCCATCTGGCTCTCGCTGGGGTCGGCGAGCCGCAATTGGATTCGCGCCGTGGCGTTTTGCAGCAGGCTCTGCCGCTGCCCATGGATCCAGCCGCCGGCGCTGCACATCACGTGCACGCCGTATTCGGGGCCGCGGCTGCTCAGCGAGATGATGCGATCACCGAGCACCGTGTCTTTCGAGTACAGGTCGTCGTAGTCGTCAACCACCACGAAGACATCGCCGAACGGGTCGTTGGCGTCGGTGCCACCCAGGCCGTCGCTGCCCGGCGCGAACCGGCGTTCGCGGAAACCGTCGAGGTCGATCTTGAGCCGCCGGAACGAATCCTCGCGGGCATCGATCAAGGCGTCCATGCTGCTCAAGATCCGCTCGATGCCCTCGGCGTCCTTCGGCGACACGATGTCGGTGACGTGGGGCAGCGAGGCGGCCTGGGCGAGCGTCGCCCCACCGATGCAGAAGAACGTCACGCGCGCCGGGGTGTACATCGTCGCGGCCGAGCACATCAACGTCATCAAGGTGGTGGTCTTGCCGCGCTGCTTGGCCCCGACCACGATCACGTTGCTGCGCAACGCATCCACCGCATGCACGATCTGCTTGGATTCCTCGGGGATGTCCATGACGCCCACCGGGAACATCAGGCCCGCGTTACGCCCGTAGTCGACGTGCCACGGTCTGCCCCGGTATCCGGCCACCAGGGCGTCGATCGACTCGGGCTCCTCCAGCGGCTCCAGCCAGGGCCGGCGCGGCGAGCGGTGCGGGACCTCGTGCAGCGACTCGCGCAGCACGTCGACGATCTTCTTGCGCTTGAAACCGTCGTCGTAGTAGAGGAATTCGTCGGGCTCGGCGTCGACGGCGGCGGCCGCCTTCAAGGCGGTGGCGTCCGAGGCGTCCAGCGGCTGGTATTGCCAGTTGTACAACCGCGGCTTGGTCAGCGTCATGTCGACGGTTTTGGCGACTTCCTTGGCCTTGGGCACCACGAACGGCGCGGAGAGGTAGAAACAGCGGAACGGTTCGAGGTCGCGCGGCCCCACCTTCAGCAGACCGAAGCCGTTTTCCTTCGACGGCAGGTGGTAGGCGGCGTCGCTGCCGATCACCTCGCGACTGTCGTCGCCGGACTCGGCGCGCAGCGCGATGCGGAATGCGATGTTGGACTTCACCTTTTGCAGCGAGGACAGGTCCAGGCGCTGCCCACCCAGCATGAAGAAGACGTTGGCGCCGCGGCCCTCCTGACCGATGTGGATGATGAGGTTGATCCACTTCTCATGGTTGGCGAACAGTTCCAGGTATTCGTCGACGATGACCAGCAGCACCGGGACGGGCGGCAGGTCGCGACCGGCGAGTCGGATCTCTTCGTAGTCGTTGGCGTCACGCGCGCCCACCGAGGTGAACAGCTCATAGCGCTGCTTGATCTCACCATCGATCACCCTGCGCATGCGCTCGGCCAGGTGCCGTTCGTCCTTGCCCAGGTTCGACAGAGCGGCCACCACATGCGGGATACCCAGGATGTCCTGGGCCGCCGACTCGAACTTCATGTCGACGAAGATGACGTTGAACGTTTCCGGGGAGTGGGTCAGCGCGATGCCGTACACCAACGACAGGAAGAACTCCGACTTACCCGAGCCACTGGTCCCGATCACCACGGAGTGAAAGCCGAAACCGCCGAAGTCCTTGGCGCGGATGATGATGTTCTGTAGCTCGCCGTTGGGTTTGGCGCCCACCGGGACCTCGCACCAACGCTCGTCGCCGCGGCCTCGCCGCTCGGCCCACAACCGGTCGACGTCCAACTCTCGAGGGTCGCTGATTCCCAGGGCGCGCAGCAATTCCGTTGCGCCGCTGACTGAGTCGGCGATCTCGCTGCGGCTGGTCGGCGACCACCGGGCCATCGCCCGCGCGTACCGATAGGCGCGGTGCACCGAAAGCTGGTCGGCGTGGGCGAAGAACTTGTTACGCACCCGGAGCAGCGGGGCCGGGCGGTCGTCTTCGCCGTCGGCGTCAGAGCCGTTGCGGTGCAACGCCACTTTGCCGTTCAGCGAGCCGCTGGGCGAGCTGTGGCGTTCGCTGAGGTCGAACACCTGGTCGTCGCCGAAGCCCACGCCGGTCCCGACCCGGGAGGCGATACGCAGCAACGTGATTCCCGCCTTGCCGACCTGTCCGACCACGCTCTCCCACGCGTCGGGGCTGCCGGTGTTGTCGTCGACGATCACCAGGTGCGGCCCGAGGTCCACCGTGTCGGCGCCGGTTTCCAGCGTCGAGCCCATCGCGGTGGGGCTGGCCGCGGCCAGCGGCGTCCACGCACCGCGCTTGCCCTTCATGTGCAGTTCGGCGGCCAGGGTCTCCTCGAGCTCCTCGGGCGTGGCGAAGACCAGGCGCCGGAAACCGCACGCATCGAACAGTTCGTCGTGCAGGTTGTGCGGCAGCCACACGATCCATGACCACGCTTCGGGATTACGGGTCACCACCAACAACTTAACGTCGCGCGGGTTGTGGAACACCGCCAGCGAGCACAGCACCGACCGCATCAGCGAGCGCAACCGGTCCAGGTCGTCGCCGACGAAGCTGAAGCCGGGTGCCGATCGCAGGTTGACCACCTTGGCGATGTCGCGAATCTTGCGCTGCTCCAAGATGAAATCGCGCAACGCCTGGCCCGTCACGGGTTCGAGCTCCTCATCGGAGGCGATGTCGGGCCACGTCACCGAGAGCACCGAGTCCGGTGCGTGCTGCACGCCGGTGCCGAGCCGCACCTCGAGGAAGTCCGTGTCGCCGCGGCCGCGTTCCCACATCCGCGGGCCGCCGATGATGGCGCCCAACCCACGAGGGTCGGAGTGCACGGAGTTCTGCCATTCGCGCTGCGCGCACACCGCGTTCTGGATCTCGTCGCGGTTGCCGTCGAGGTCGCGGAGATAGCGGCGACGGCCCTTTTCCATTTCGCCCCAGGTGATTTTGCGGGCGCGGCCGAAGCGACCGGAGAACGCGAGCATGCTGAACGCGCCGATGCCCATCAGCGGGAAGAAGCCGGTGGTCAGGCTGCGCACGCCGGAGACGTAGAGCATGACGATGGTGCCGATGAGCGCCACGATCAGCGCCGGGACGCCGATCATCACCCAGATGTTGCGCGGCTCGCGCTCCGGCAGCGCGATCGGCGCGCTGGGCGCTACCCGAACCGGTTTCGGCGGCTCGATCTTGACCCGGTTGATGGGGAACGCTTTCTTGGACATTCCTAGCCTCCCGGCTTCGCCGATGTCGTCACCACAGCCACCCTGCCAAGCGCCGGCACGGTGTCCCGCGCCACAAGCGCTGCCTCCCTTGACAATGCCGGGCCCGCCGCGAAGGTCCGCAGCAGCGGCCAGGGCGCCTGCACCGCCGACCCCGAATCAAGCCCCAGCGCGCGCAAGGTCGTGTCGTCGTTGGCGATGCCGAATCGCACCCCGTTGTCGGACACCCAGAACAGCGATTCCCGGGAGTCGGAGGTGACCACGCCGCTGGTGGATGTCACGAAGTTCGCCGCGCCCGGCAGCACCAGCACCTGGTTGGCGACCACCGACGCCGGGTCGCTGTCATCGCGCACCAGGTGCACGATGCGGTTGTCGAGGTACGACGGCGTGGGAAGCCCGCGCCCGTTGTAGACCACGACGCGCGCCTGCGGGTCCGTCGAGCCCTTCGCCCAGCCCACGCAGGTGGTCGGATCGGCCGTGGTATCAATGAAATTCAGGCGCTTGGTCGGGTAGTAGTCCACCGCCAGCGAGTTCACCTCGGGGATGTTGACCAACACGTCGGGTGCGACCACGCGAGGCGCCGTCGACCCGTAGGAGTTGGCGCTGCGCAACAGGTCGGCGACAAAACTGGTGATTTTTTGGACACCGTCGGGCAGCAGGACGTAGAACTGCTTGCCGCCGCTGGCGGTTTGCGCCTGCAACACCGCGCCGACCTGTGAGCCCGAGACCCACGTCGACGGGGTGCCGGCCAGGGGTACCGCGGGGACGCCGAGCGGTTCGGTCGCCGGCAGCGCGTCATAGAGGGCCCGCGAAATCTCTACCGGCAGCGTTACTCCCGGGTCGAGTCCCAGGCTCAGCGTGATCGCCCTGTTGGACGGATCGATCTGGGAGCGCTTGCCGCCCCAGATCACGAACGTGTTGCCCTCGAACGTGACTAGCACCCCGGCGTCCTCGCTCAGCGGGGTCGCGCGGTCGAAGCCGTCGAGTGGGCCGGCGATCGAGGTCACGACCGGCCGTTCCGGGCTGCGTGGGCGTCCTGCCGTGTCGCACACCGCCCAGGCCGATGTCGCGCCGCGATGGACCGGCATCGCCGCCGGCGCTCCCGGGATGCCGACCAGCGGCCCGGTCGGATACTTGGCTATCTCAGCGGGTTTAACCCACGTCGGCTGGTTCGCGGTTCCCGTCGCCAGCCGCGCCGAGGTCAAATTGAGCACCGGATAGAGCCGGCCGTCGATCCGGGCGTACAGCGCCCCGGAATCGCGGTCGCCGATGATTGCCGAGTCCCCCACGATGCCAGTGGGTTTCAAAACGTTGAGCAGCAGCATCCAGCCCGAGGCGATGGCCACCAGCAGTACCGACAAGACCAACGCGGCGGTCTGCTTGCGGTCGTCGTGCTTCATGCGCACCGAGAAGCGGGTGGTGGCCGCGCGCAGCCGCCGGTTGTAGAACAGGTGCCCGGAGTTCTGGTCGCGGTTAGACAAACTCAGCGGCATGCTCAATACCCCTTGGGCGCTCGGTGCGGATCGGCCTGCTGGATCCGATCGGCCAGATTCGACGCGTCGACGGCGACGCCGTAGCGGCCCGTCGCATAGTTGATGAACGCGCATGCCTGCGCCACCAGATTGTGGATATCGCGCGAGGTGCCCGGCTGGTGATAGGCCGCGAACGTCGGGGCGATGAACTGCCAGGCACCCTTGCTCGGCGTGCCCCGCGCCGCATTGAAATCCCAGCCGTTGACCGCGTTCGCGTCGTAGTTGGACTCGCGGCGGGCCACCAGGTCCATCCCGCGTTCCCAGCGAGCCCGCGCCGCGGGGTCGTGAATACCCTTGACGTCCAACGCTTTACGAATAGCCGCCAACACCGCCGCGCGTCCGCTGCCTTGGTTGCTGTGCATAGACCGCTCCCGTAGGTAGTGCAAGCGTCGCAGCCTGCGCGCGAGGAGCCTTGCCCGCCGCCGGGATCCGGCGACATGCCGGTGCTGGGTACGCAGCCGGGCCGCCATCCGGGCGACCGCCTCGCGGCGGCCCATTGGCGTATCGGCCGCCGGCGTGGTGTCGGTCAAGGCGGCGTCGAGGTTGGCCCTTGTCGCCGCACGGCCGTACGCGTGATCGGCTCGCGCCGCGGCGATGATCTGCCCCAGCGACCGATCGGCATCGGCCAGCCGAGCCAAGTGCATTGTCGCGGCGCTAGACCGCGCGACCGCCGCGGCGGGCAGTCCGATGTGATGCTTCATCGCCTCGACGTGTGCCCGCGTCTGCGCCGGCGCGTCGCCGACGCCGCCGCTCATGGCGGGGCCCGCATAGAGGTTGTGGGCGCGAGACAACGCCGTGACTGCTTGCACTTTCAGGGGATCGGTCACCGGCGTTCCCGCCCTAACCCACCTGTGCGCCTTCGCGGCGCCGCATCCTCACCGGACACTCGCGCTAGTACTCCCACACCCTCCTGGCCGCGTATTCCGCGGTCGCTGCAGACGTGCCAATAGCATGCCCGCATCGACAGTTCTGCTGTCAACAACGGGCAACCCAATATGACCCGCACACTGGGCTCGGCCGGCCGCGATTACCTAGGGAACCCTACTGCCGCGCGAAATGCCCGGCCACTCACCTTTCCGTGGGCTGGTGGGTTGGTGGGCTATTCCTTTGGCTCATCGTCGGACGGCATGATGACGATCCGACGGTTGGGCCTATTGGTGACGACGGTCGGTTTGGCCTCGCCGGATTTGTTGCCCGGGGCGTTCGGCGGGACCGTCAAGCGGCCCTTGATCGGCTGGCCGTTGGGCACACCCGGGGCCGTGATCCGCTTTTCGACCGGGGTGTCTTTCTTGCCGGCTTCGCCGCCGGCGCCCATGGCGCCCGGCGGCATCATCGGCATACCGGTCATGCCGGATTGGCCGGGCATGGCGGGCATGCCACCGGTCGGCGGCATCATCGTGGCTTTGGCGGCCGCGGGCGTGGTGGGCGGGGACGACGTCGGCACTGGTGGGGGACCCAAGGAACTGGCCGGGGTTGTGCCACCACCGCCCAGCCCGGCGCCACCGCCGCCGGAACCGCCGCTCAGTCCGGCGGCACCACCTCCGCTGCCGACGCTGTCGACCAGCTGGGCGTCGTTAACGAGCCCGGCGCCGTGGGCGCCGCCTTGCACTGCGCTCAGCAACGGCTGAAGGGCGCTCTGGCCGGCCTGCATCGCCTGCTGCGGCAGCTGCGTCAGCGGTCCCATGACGCCGCCGACCGCACCCCCGACCGCACCCGTCGCGCCCTGCAGCATCTGCTGGATCATCTGCATGTCCTGCTGGCTGTTCGCCTCGTTGGCCGGGAATTTTGCCGCGGCGTCGGCTGCGTGGGCGCGCCGGTCAGCGTCGGCGGCGGCTGCATCGGCTGCGTCTTTGGGGACGCCGGCGTTGCCGGCTCCGGTTAGTGCGCCGCCAGCACCGTCCACGGGCGATGCGCCGGGTGGGTGACCGGGAGCTGGCTGCGGGGGCGGAAACGGCATTCCGGTGGTTAATCCGGTAGTAGTTGGCAAATCGTGACGGATCGGCTGATTCACAACTCACCTCCACCCCACTCGAGCGCTAGTACGACAAGTTTGGCATAAACCGTCGGTAGCGCTATTCACCCAACAACTGCGGGCACTTACGAACCACGCCTGTGGCTGATCGCCTCAAACCATGCCAGGTGATAATTCGCGAGGTACTCATGCCCGTCGATCAGCGCCTCGATAGCCGCCAAAAGCATCCAATCCCCCACAGCCGAGGGGTCGTGATTGGGATACGCATTCAGCACCGTGTGCTGAATGTCAGCGGTACATTCGCGCAACTTCTCGGTTTCGCTGTCCAAGACGCCGGTCTTTCGCACCGCAGGTGCCGCGATGGCTTGGGCGATACGCGGCAGCCCGTCCCGGCGTCGCACGGCATCGACCAGGGTGGGCCCGAACTCGTCGACATCGGGCGCGGCCGAGCGGGCGGGACGATCACCGTTGAGCGCGGGTTCGTCGGGACCCGGTTCGGCGACATACGTGTTGGCGTGATGGGCGGCCGCGACCGTGATGGCACCGAGCAGATCCACCACGTTGGCGTCGTGCCGTCGTGCCGACGGCTCAAGCAGGGTCACGTGGGCGGGCAACCGCACATGCGGCGGAATCCATCCGCCGGCGAGGTCGGTGACCAGCAGCGTCGTGGTGCCGTCGTCGCGCAATCCCGCGGCCCACGACAGCCGCGGCTCTTGGCGGGCTACAGCATCGACGAGCCGCTGCAACCGCTGTTGTTCGGCCGTCCGCGCTGACACGGCACCGGCGGTCGCGCCAGTAGCCGCAGAGGCCGCCGACGCGCCAGCCATAGCCGACGAACCCGCGCCAGCTTGACCCGCCGCCGCCCCGGAAGCCGTTCGTTCCACTGGGGAGACCAGTGGTCCGCCCGCGGCCGGGGACGATGCCGGCGAAGAGGCCACCGGCGCACCCGACGCGGGACCCGCCGGTACGGCCGGTACGGATGGGGGCGCCACTACCGGCGGACGCAGGTCGGAGCCATAGGCGGGCAGCGGTCCCGAGGGGATGGAAGATCCGCCACCGACGGTCGGCGCGGACGACGACCACGACGGGCCGGTCATTACCGGTGCAACTGGGGTGCCTCCCCCGGTGGTTACCGGCGCGGGGGCCGCGGCTGGAGGCGCGTCGACCGGCGTACCCATGGGTATGATCGGTCCCGCGCTCGGTACAGTCGGCGTCCCCGCCGGTATCGCCTGAGGAGTTTGAGGTCCCCCGGCCTCCATCGCTTGTAGCGGCCCGGCCGTAAACGCTTGCCCGCCAGGACCCGTCGCTTGGCCACTCGCCAAACCGGACGTGAAGGCCTGGGCCAACCCGGGCTGGCCGCCTTGGCCTAGACCCATCGGAGACACTGGCATCCCGCCACCGTGTACGCCGGGCATCCCTGGCGATATGGGTCCGCCACCGCCGGTGACGGTGGGACCCGTCGGCGCTGCTGGTTGCACTCCTGGCAGCGGTCCGTGGTTATCAAACGCCGCTGGGCTGATCGCTGGCGAGGGCCTTCCGTTCGCGCCGGTGGCATGAGAGTCGCCTGGCCCGCCACGTCCCCCAGGATTAAACGCCTGCGTCGAACCCGACGGTGGGGCATCAGGGGGACTCCCCGGGCCGTTGCCAGAACGTCCCCCGGGGCTGAAAGCAGCCTTGGTCAAATCTTCTTTTGTGATGGGACTGGGTGGAGAAGCGTCACCGACGTTAAAACCGTTCGCTTGCGCCCAAGTCCGGGCGTTGCCACCAGTTCCTTCAGCATCGAGGATCTTTTGCGTGGCCGCCATCATTTTGTCGAGCGCATCGCGACTGGCGTTTGCGGCGTCGGCGTTGCAGCGCGCTTGGACAGCTTGTACCTCCGCTAACTTCTCAGGAAGCGGCTTCTTCGAAGCGAGGGTGTCATCGATCTCTTTGTTGCCCGCATCCGCAATATTTGACAAGCGACTGCGCAGATAGTCGATGGCGTCGGCGCCCGAATTAAACGCTGACGCCTTTGTCTGGTACTTTTCGGCAAGGTCTAGATGAAGCTTCTCCCCTTGCTGGAATCTGGTTATGAGATCGTCTGCCGTATGCCCCTTATTATTTGCAGCAAAGGCTGTCCACTGAGCACGCAAGTTTTGTGACTGAAGCTGCTGCGCTGCACAGGCTTCGCTCCAATGTTGGGCGCCGGCTCGTAAAGCCGTCGAGGGTCCTGGCCACCACGCACCAACGAGCGCGAATGACCACTTGCCAGGTGGAAGGTCAACCGCCACCGCAGACCTTTTTCATCGCGGTATCCTTTGCGATGACATCGTCAAGTGCCGACTGAAACTCAGCTTCGGTTGCGACGCCGTAGCTACTCTTCGCGGTGACTGTGAGGTAAGCGGCCTCTAAAGCGCGTGCCGTGTTGCGGTGGTTTGCATCGAGAGCCGGATTACTCGCCCCAATGTCGAGCATTAGAGCACCATTCGTTGTCGCGATGCGGGCCAGCGCTTTGTCGGTACCGGCGGTGTCGACCTGAACAGACTGAGCCGCCAACTTGTACATGTCGCATAGTTGCTGTTGCGCTGCGGCGGTCTCCGCCGGCGTGTGGGTGGGCGTCGCAGCGCCGGTGGCTGGCGGGTGCGATGCCGTCGGCCGCGTTAGTGCCACGACTAACGCAGCGACGGCTACTGCTCCAGTGAGAGCTACCGCAACTGCCAACCATGGGCGCGGACGAGATGCTGATTGTGGGGAATGCGGTGGCGGCCAAATTCCCGAGGGTGGCGGGCCGGCTTGCCCCTCACGATGGCTCGATGGCAGATCTCCCACCATTTGTCCTCCTGCAGTCCGCAGCCTTGTGTGTGTAGCATTCCGAGCCCGTGTTCTAGGCCTTCAATAGTGAAGCAGCCGAGGGGATAGCAGCAATTTACTGCGCTGCATGGCACCGCCGTGTCGCCCTAATCTTTCGACCCGCCATCGTTGTACGTATTACCCCACGCCGGCGGATCAACGTCATACATACCTTCGTCGGTGTCATGTTCCGCACTTAGATCCCCGCGATTGGACTGATGCAGCGCTCTTCCTTAACCGTCGCAAGTTTAGCTGCCACATACATTGCTGACCGGGGCAAGCCGCCAGCTTGTCAGCACCACACAGCTTCTGGTGTGCCGCAGACAGTTCGGCGGCGCTGTAGGTAGATACGGCCGAGGCGGATGTATTACTCGAATCCGGCGACCGCGACGACGTAGCCATCACCAGCGCAACAACCGCCACGACCGTCGAAACCAAAGCCAGAACAGCCGCCCCCAGAGCGATTGCTGGCGACATCCGTGAACGCGGCGCCTGCGGCGCGGAATACCGCGGCGCCCACTGCCTTACGGCAGACCGGCATGCGGCCCCACACCCGGATGCGAGGGCGGGTCCCTCCGTCACGCCCGTTCCTCAGATGTTCGACGTTGAGGGACCATCATTAGGCCGGAGAGCCTTCATGTCGGCGGCGTTGCGGTTGTCCATGTTGGTGAACCCTTTGGCCGCGTGGTGCGCCTTCGTGCCGACACTCGTGAGTGTTTCACTGTGGCTCTGCAGCGTTTTCACATGTTGACCGTGCGCGGCGGCGACCGCACTGTGAAACGCGGCGGCGGCGGCGAAGTCACCGAACATTCCCGATTCGACGGTTCCGCCCGCCAACTGATCCGCGCCGTCTTGAGCGTGCCCACCGGCGCGATGCGACTGATCGCCTCCCGAGTGCAACAGATCCGTATCGACGAACATCGGCACTCCTTCGTGGTCTGCAGCAGTGGGGCGTGCTCACGGTCTTGGGCGCTCGTAGCCCTTTTGATCAGGCTAAAATCCTGTTCCGAAGCGGTCAATTCACCCGTGCCGGCGCCGCAATCGCCCGCTAAAACGCATGCCCGTTGGTGACCGAACGCGCCGGCCGGTCCCATTCCGGGTCGACGGTTACCGGCAGCTGGATGCCAAGATGCGGTAACGACACCGTGCCCAAGGGTGTGTGCACCTGAAGAGGAACGGCTATCCGCGCTGCGGCCCGCTCGGCCGCGAGCATCCCTTCCCTCGCCAACCCGTCGCCGTGCCCGGTCACGATAGCTGTCATGTTGTGCAGCGCTTCGCTCCCCACGTCGTAGTAGTGCGAGTGGTCGGTGAACCATGGCATGACGCTATGTGAGCCGGCGACTTCGGCACGGAAGCGCACCGCCCCGAACCCCGCATGCGCCGGGTCGGTGCCCAGTCCGGCCAACGGTCCCACCGGCCCCCCCAGCGCCTCGTTCAGTCCGTTCGGGAGGCCGCTGCCCGCCTCACCGATCCAGCTGATCGCATCGGTCGAAGCGGCACCCACATACAACCTGCCGCCCTCGAGATGAAAGTCCGCGGCCCTGTCCGCCAAATCTGTTCCCGGGCAACCGGTTAGCACCGCATCGTTTGCGCGCATACCGCTGTGGGCGAAGGCGTCGGCCACTGCCGTGGAACCGTAGGAATGCCCGAGCACGGTGACATGGGTTGGGGCCAACCCATCGTGGGTGACCACCAGGCCGTTGACATCGGCGGCCAGCAGCGCACCCGCCTGCCTCGCCCGCCAGGGCGTGCCGACCTGTTCCAATTCGGCCGGGTCGGCGATGGCCTGTTGCCAATGCGGTTGACCGAATTCGGGTGCGTCATAACCCATCCAGGCCAGCACCGCCGTCGGGTGGCTCGGGTCGGCTCCGGCGGCCTGTTCGTAGAGATTGATGGCGTCGTCGGTGCCGTCGGACATCCACCCTCCCCGCACGCTGCTGTTAGTGCCCGGGACCATGACGGCCGTATTGCGGGATTTGTCCGGATTGCCGATCGCGATCGCGGCCCTGCCCTTGCCGCTGAACGCCAGCGGGTCATACGCCCACAGCATGATCGGCAGCCCGCGTGGGGCATCGGAGCTTTTGTCGCGCTCGAGAAACTCATTGGTCTTGACCGCGTTCTGGTAGCGCGTGACATCGGTTACGCACAGCCCATAGCCGTCGGGGTTGGTGAACACATCGGTGTCCCAATTGCGCAGCGCGGTGTCGCGGAGCGTCGTCGGATCCATCCCCCGCTGGCGGGCGACGTCTTCGACCCTGCGCAGGTCATCTTTCATCGCGGACTGGTTCACCGAATCGCGCACGTCGGCCGGGACGCCGTTGAGGTTGCCCAACGACTGCGGATGTTGGTCGATCAGTAGCTGTCGTTGACTCCCGCTCAGCGCATCCCACCATCGCTTGACGCTCTCTGGGCTGCTGTCCGGCGGCGGAATAGCTAGCTCGTCGACACCCTGGATTTCGAGGGGATCGGCTCCGTCTGCTCGCAGGGCCGTCAGCGCAGCCTCCAACATGCTCGAATACCCGCCGCGAATGCGGCTCAGCTGCAACGCAATCGCCGCAACCTCACCTATCGCGTCCGTGCGCAAATAGTCGGCACCGCAAGCGTCACCGTCCGCCAATGCGTCACACATCTCGTCGTCGATGTCTTCGAGGTCGCACTCCAGCGCGCCCAGGTATCTCGCAGCGGCACGCTGTGCTTCGGCCAGCGCCGCGGCGACGCTCTCCAATTCGACTGCGATGCGAGGCAATTGTTCGGTCTGCAGACCCAATGACCGGGTGACCCGCCGCACCTCCGCGGCATCATTGATCGAGTGCTCTCCGTTCCGGTGATCCCACGCGGCCTCGAAACGACGCCGGGCGGCCTCGAAGGCGACGACCGCCTCGGCCGTGCTCGCTCCGGCGTCACGAAAAGCCCGCGCCAGCGACGAGACCTGCCCGGGGCGACCGGCTTGCAGGCTGTCGTTAATCGACCAGGGATCTCCGCCGGCTTCGGCGACGAGGAACGGAATGCTCAAGTGGCGCAGTAGCATCGCGCCGTCGCTAGGTCAGCACCATCCTCAGAGCGAGCTCGCGCCGTCGGCGAGGCCGTCGCCGTCCGAATCGGTCAGCCGGACATTCCATTTGCCGTCGCCGTCGGTGTCGACATAACCGGTGACGCCGCCGTCGTCAGAGCGCAGCACCCGGTCGGCCAGCCCGTCACCGTCGGTGTCGACGAGGCGAGCATCGGTGCGGCCATGGCCGTCGAAGTCGACCATCGGGCCACCGGTGTGCTCGACGCCGTCGAGGCCGAACCAGCGCAGTTGGCCCCCGCGGTCCATAGCCACCGCCCACGTCCCGGATCCGTCGTCGGTGAAGTACGCCTCGGGGGTGCCGTCGTTGTCGAGATCTAACACAGCGTGATCAACGATGCCGTCGCCGTCGAGATCCGCGAGCGCGTCGTCGCGCAACCCGTCGTGGTCGAAATCCAGTCCGATCGATTCGAAGCGACCGTCGTGGTCCAGGTCGAGATCGGGTTGCCCGTGCCAGAAGGCGGCGCCGTTATCGCCAGCAAGACAGTAATCCATGCGTATTCGGACGCGTGGATGCCGCTACTCGTTCCCTCGAGACTTCCACCACGCCAACAACTCTGCGGTCGCCTCGTCGTGGTCCAACGGTCCGCGTTCGAGCCGGAGCTCCTTCAAAAACCGCCAGGCCTCGCCGACCTGGGGACCGGCCGGGATGCCGAGCAGCTCCATGATCTGGTTGCCGTCCAAATCGGGACGCACCCGCGCCAGATCCTCCTGGGCGGCCAGCTCGGCGATCCGCGCCTCGAGCCGGTCATAGCTGGCCTGCAACCGCGCGGCCCGACGCTTGTTGCGGGTCGTGCAGTCGGCTCGCACCAGTTTGTGCAGCCGAGGCAGCAGCGGACCGGCATCGGTGACGTAGCGGCGCACCGCCGAATCGGTCCACTTGCCGTCGCCGTAGCCGTGAAACCGCAGATGCAGGTACACCAGTTGCGAGATGTCCTCGACCATCTGCTTGGGATACTTCAACGCCCGCAACCGTTTTCGCACCATCTTGGCGCCGACCACCTCGTGGTGATGAAAGCTCACGCCGCCGTTGGGCTCGTGGCGCCGAGTGGCCGGCTTACCGATGTCGTGCAGCAGGGCGGCCCAGCGCAGCACCAGGTCCGGGCCGTCGTCTTCCAGGGCGATCGCCTGGCGCAGCACCGTCAGCGAGTGTTGATAGACGTCCTTATGTTGGTGGTGTTCGTCGATGGCCATCTGCATGCCGCCGACCTCGGGCAGCACCACCTCGCCCATGCCGGTTTGCACCAACAGATCGACGCCGGCCGTCGGGTCCTCGCCGAGCACCAGTTTGTCCAGCTCAGCGGCCACCCGTTCGGCGCTGATCCGGGACAACTGCGGGGCCATCTGTTCGATCGCCGCGCGGACACGCGGCGCAACGCCGAAGCCGAGTTGCGAGACGAAACGCGCCGCGCGCAGCATCCGCAACGGGTCGTCCCCGAACGACACCTCCGGCGCGGCGGGGGTGTCCAAAGTCCGCGAGCGCAGCGCCGCCAAACCGCCGAGCGGATCCAGGAATTCGCCGGGCCCGTCCGGCGTGATGCGCACGGCCATCGCGTTGGCCGTGAAATCGCGACGTACCAGATCGTCCTCGAGCCGATCGCCGAAGCGCACCTCTGGATTCCGGGACACCTGGTCGTAGGTGTCGGCACGAAACGTAGTGATCTCCAACCGATGGTCGCCCTTGCCGATGCCGACGGTGCCGAATTCGATACCGGTGTCCCACAGGTTGTCGGCCCACCGGCGCAGGGTTTGCTGCACCTGCTCGGGGCGGGCGTCGGTGGTGAAATCCAGGTCGGGGCTCAACCTGCCCAGCAAGGCGTCCCGCACCGAGCCGCCGACGAGGTAGAGCTCGTGGCCCGCGGCGTCGAACGCGGAGCCGAGCTCGGCCAACATGGGCGCATGCCGATTGAGCGCGACCGCGGCGGCGGTCAGCAGGTCGGCATCCCGGGCGGCGTCAGGCACGTTCGATCAGCCTAGTCGGGTGGAGACGAAAAGCCCCTGTGAGGAGCCTCGCACGACATCGAGGTGAATTGACCCGGCACCGAGCGTCAGTAGCGTTACGTGCGACACGAAGGGTGAGCGGCGGGAAGGCGCGGTGCATCTCCGATACGTAAGCAAAGCCGTTGGCCCGGTGACCGACTTACCTGCGATCCCTCCCCTGCCCACCGGCACGGCGGTTTCCGCGTGACCGCGAATAACTGAAAGCAACGAGAGACGCCGTCTTTCCCCCGCGTCCGCGACTTGGACGCCAGCGCATGGCGCACGGCGACGTTGTCCGCACCGTTTGTCGTGCAGATCGTCCTGGGAGTGCTCCTCGCCACGATTTCGGCGTTAGGCAAGGGGCCATTTGCGACAGCACACGGACACAGCGAACGCAGTTGGATGCTCGTCGCCGCCGTTATCACCGCGCTGGTGTCTTTCATGCTCACGGCGGCCCTGATGCGGTCGTCGTCACCGCGCAATCGCGGCCTTGCACTTAGCATTGCGGGATCTGCCGTGACAATGCTAGTCGGTGGGATTGTTTACGCTTACTTGGTATTGCGCTGAAAGGTCCTGCGATGGCCGATGCATCGGTAATCCCGGCATCGAAATCGGGCTATGGCCCGGTCGCTTTTGGGTGGCGGTGTTACATGTCTTCGTGGTCGAGTTCGCCACTTGGCTCTCATGCCGTACTCGATCGTTTTTGTACTTCCCGTCGTTTTGGTTTACATGGCGATCGCGGCTCTGATCACGCAAGCGCGAGGACCGACGGGCCAGATCGGGCGCGGAATGCTCATCGGCAGCCTGTCCGGCCCGCTCTCACTGCTTACCTTCGGTGCGGTATGGGCTATCGCTCACGCCATGGGACCGCTCTGACGAGACGTATTCCGTTGTGACCTCGCCCACTCATCCCGCGGCGAGTATCTCCGGGAGAATATGCCGTGCCAGCTACTATCGCTTGGGTGTCGGACGGCGAACAAGGCAAACCACGTCGGCGCCGGGGGCGGCGCCGTGGCCGTGGCGCCGCGAGTTCGTCCGAGAACCAAACGATCGGTCAAGCGTCCGGGGACTCGACGGCCACCAAGTCGCGCCGATCGCGGGCATCCGGCCGCGGACCAGACCAGTTGCGCACCGTCCACGAAACCTCCGCCGGGGGTCTGGTCATCGACGGTCTGGACGGCCCGCGGGAGTCACAGGTCGCCGCCCTGATCGGGCGCACCGACCGGCGCGGTCGGATGCTCTGGTCGCTGCCCAAAGGGCACATCGAACTCGGTGAGACCGCCGAGCAGACCGCAATCAGAGAGGTCGCCGAAGAGACCGGCATCCGGGGCAGCGTGCTGGCCGCGCTGGGCCGCATCGACTATTGGTTCGTCACCGACGGCCGTCGCGTGCACAAGACCGTGCACCACTACTTAATGCGGTTCTCCGGCGGCGAGCTGTCGGACGAGGATCTCGAAGTCGCCGAGGTGGCGTGGGTGCCGATGGGCGAACTGCCCTCCCGGCTGGCCTACGCCGACGAACGCCGCCTGGCCCGAGTGGCCGACGAGCTGATCGACAAGTTGCAAAGCGACGGTCCGGCCTCGCTTCCACCGCTGCCACCCAGCTCGCCGCGGCGCCGCCAGCAGACACATTCGCGGACACGGCATGCGGGCCACCCCGCCGCGGGCCGGAAGAACGGCCACGGACCGGGGCCGTGACACCTCCGCATCTGCGTTGGGCCGGCCTGGCGCGCCTCGCCGCCGTGCTCGCCATCGTGGCCGGACTCGCGGCGCTCACCGGGCCGGTGATTCCGCGTGCGGCCGCGGGCGAGCCGGGGGTGACGCCGTTTGTTCGAGTCCGCATCGACCAAGTCACCCCGGACGTGGTCACCACGACCAGTCCACCCGTCGTGACGGTCAGCGGCACGGTGACCAACATCGGCGACCGTCCGGTCCGCGACGTGATGGTTCGGCTCGAGCACGCGGGTGCCGTCACCGCCTCGGCGGGCCTGCGCACCACCCTGGACGGCGACACTGACGGCTACCAGGCCGCCGCCGATTTCCTCACCGTGGCGCCCGAACTGCAACGCGGGCAAGAAGTCGGGTTCACCCTGTCGGCGCCGCTGCGGGCGCTGACCAAGCCGTCGCTGGGGGTGGAAAAGCCCGGCATCTACCCGGTTCTCGTCAACGTCAATGGCACGCCCGACTACGGTGCCCCCGCGCGCCTGGACAATGCGCGCTTCCTGCTTCCCGTGGTGGGCGTGCCGCCCGATCGCGCCGACGACATCAGTTCCGCCGTCGCGCCTGATACCTCCAAACCGGTCTCGATGACCATGCTGTGGCCGCTGGCCGACCGACCCAGGCTGGCCCTCGGGGTCCCGGGCGGGACCATCCCGGTGCGGTTGGTCGACGACGACCTGGCCACCTCGTTGGCCAGCGGCGGCCGGCTCGACATCCTGCTGGCCTCGGCCGAGGTCGCCACCAGTCACGACGTCGACCCCGACGGCGCCGTCGGCCGCGCGCTGTGCTTGGCGATCGACCCGGATCTGCTGGTCACCGTCAACGCGATGACCGCGGGCTACGTCGTGTCCAACTCCCCCGACGGACCCGCTCAGCTGCCGGGCACCCCTACCCACCCCGGCGCCGGGCAAGCGACCGCGACCGAATGGCTGAACCGCCTGCGCGCGTTGGCGCACCGGACCTGCGTGGCTCCGCTCCCCTACGCGCAAGCCGATTTGGACGCCGTGCAACGCGTCAACGATCCCGGCCTCAGCGCCATCGCCACCACGAGCGCCAACGGCATCATCGACAAAATTCTGGACGTCTCCTCCACCCGCGGCGCCACGCTGGTGCCCGACGGTCCGCTGACCGACCGAGCGGTCAAGCTGCTCAGCGGCGAGGACAACACGGTGGCGATCGCCGCGGCCGACTTGTCGGCCAACGAGGCGCAGGGTGACACCGCGACGGGCGTCGACACCGCACCCCGGCGGTTGACCCCCCAGGTCGCGGTCGCGCCGTTCGACCCCGCCGTCGGCGCCGCCCTTGCCGGCGCGGGCATCGCCCCCGCGGCACCGACATACCTCGACTCGTCCCTGACCGTCCGGCTGGGCCACGACTCGGTGGCCGCGCGCCGCCAGGACGCATTGGGCTCGATCTTCTGGCACGCCCTCCGGCATGACGACCCGCGCACCCAGATCCTGGTCCCACCGACCACATGGAATCTGCAAGCCGACGACGCCCAGGTCATCTTGACCGCCCTGACCACCACCATCCGGTCCGGACTGGCGGTGCCGCGCCCCCTGCCGGCCGTCATCGCCGAGGCGAACCAGGCCGTTCAGGCCCCTGACGATTCCAAGGAACGGGTCGGCACCGACAGCTCCCGGCACGGCCAGTTCGGCGACGACGTCACCGCCGGCATCGCCAGCCAGGTCGGCCGCCTGTGGGGACTGACGTCATCGCTGATGGCCGACGACCGCACCGGTCTTACCGGCGTCCAGTACACCGCGCCGCTGCGCGAAGACATGCTGCGCGCGCTGAGCCAATCCGAATCGCCCGACACCCGCAACGGGTTGGCTCAGCAACGCCTGGCGGTGGTCGGCAAAACGATCAACGACCTGTTCGGCGCGGTGACGATCGTCAACCCCGGCGGCTCCTACACCCTGGCCACCGAGCACAGCCCGCTACCGCTGGCGCTGCACAACGGCCTGGCCGTTCCGATCCGGGTGCGGCTGCATGTCGACGCGCCGCCGGGCATGAACGTCACCGACATCGGTCAGATTGAATTGCCCCCGGGCTACCTGCCGCTACGCATTCCCGTGGAAGTCAACTTCACCCAACGCGTCGCCGTTGACGCGACCCTGCGGACCCCGGACGGTTTGCGGTTGGGCGAACCGGTGCGGTTGTCGGTGCATTCGAACGCCTACGGCAAGGTCCTGTTCGCCATCACGCTGTCCGCGGCCGCGGTGCTCGTTCTGCTGGCCGGCCGGCGACTCTGGCACCGCTTCCGCGGCCAGCCCGACCGCGCCGACCTGGACCGCCCCGATCCACCTGGCGCCCGGCACGCCGCCGGAGCCCGCGAAGCGCGCGACGACCCCGACAGAGGGGTGGATCAGGAGCACGTCGAAGAAGAGCATCGAGTATGACCCCCGCCTACCGGCAGGCCCAGCCCCACCACCGCCTGCCCGAGCCGACCCGGCATTCCCGGGTGTCGGGCTCACCGCCGACCGGCCCGCTGCCGCCCGTCGCGGCCGAGATCGACCGGCGCCGCCCCGAGCTGTCGGACTCCGCGTTGGTATCGCGGTCGTGGGCCATGGCGTTCGCCACCTTGATCAGCCGGCTCACCGGCTTCGCCCGCGTGGTGCTGCTGGCCGCGATCCTGGGCGCGCCGCTGTCCAGCGCGTTCTCGGTGGCCAATCAGCTGCCCAACCTGGTGGCCGCCCTGGTGCTGGAGGCGACCTTCACCGCGATCTTCGTCCCGGTGCTGGCCCGCGCGGAGCAGAGCGATCCCGACGGCGGCGCGGCGTTCGTGCGCCACCTGGTCACCCTGACGACGGCGCTGCTGATCGCCGCCACCGCGCTGTCGGGGGCGGCCGCCCCGCTGTTGGTGCGACTGATGCTGGGCCGCGCACCGCAAGTCAACGAGCCGCTGACCATCGCGTTCGCCTACCTGCTCCTGCCCCAGGTGCTTGCCTACGGGCTGACGTCGGTGTTCATGGCAATCCTGAACACCCGCAACGTATTTGGGCCCACGGCGTGGGCGCCGGTCCTCAACAACGTCGTCGCGCTGATCACCCTGGCGATCTACGTGCTGGTTCCCGGTGAGCTGTCGGTCGATCCCGTCCGCATGGGCAACGCCAAGCTGCTAGTGCTGGCCGTGGGCACCACGCTGGGCGTGTTCGCCCAGACCGGGCTGCTGCTGGTGGCACTGCGCCGCCAGCGCGTCGACGTGCGCCCGCTGTGGGGAATCGACCAGCGCCTCAAGCGTTTTGGCACCATGGCCGCCGCGATGGTGCTCTACGTGCTGATCAGCCAACTCGGCCTGGTGGTGGGCAACCAGATCGCCAGCACGGCGGCGGCGTCGGGCCCCGCGATCTACAACTACACCTGGCTGGTGCTGATGCTGCCGTACGGGATGATCGGCGTGACGGTGCTGACCGTGGTGATGCCGCGGCTGAGCCGCAATGCCGCCGCCGACGACACCAAGGCCGTGCTCGGCGACCTGTCGCTGGCCACCCGACTCACGCTGATCACGCTGATCCCGATCGTGGCGTTCATGACCGTCGGCGGTCCCGCGATGGGCAGCGCCCTGTTCGCCTACGGCCATTTCGGGGACGTCGACGCCGGGTACCTGGGTGCCGCGATCGCCCTGTCGGCCTTCACGCTGATCCCTTACGGGCTGGTACTCCTGCAGCTGCGGGTGTTCTACGCACGCGAACAGCCGTGGACTCCGATCGTCATCATCCTCGTGATCACGGCCGTCAAGATCGTGGGTTCGGTGGGGGCGCCGCACCTCACCGACGACCCCAAGCTGGTGGCCGGTTTTCTGGGACTGGCCAACGGCGTCGGCTTTCTGGCCGGCGCGATCATCGGCTACCTGCTGCTGCGCCGCGCCCTGCTACCCGCCGGCGGCCACCTGATCGGTGTCGGCGAAGTCCGGACGGTCCTGGTGACGCTCACCGCGTCCATGCTGGCCGGATTGATAGCCCACGTGGTCGACCGGCTGCTCGGGCTGGATCGGCTCACCGCTCACGGGGGCGGCGCCGGTTCCCTGCTTCGCCTGTTCGTGCTGGGGCTCATCATGCTGCCGATCACCGCCGCGGTCATGCTGCGCGCGCAGGTCCCCGAGGCGCGGGCGGCGCTGGACGCCCTGCGTTACCGCATCACGGGCCGCGGACCGCGCCCCGGCACCCCCAGTGCAAAAGATCGATCGTCTCACCGGCGCCCGGTCACGTACCCTGAGCAGAGGAATTCGTCCCCGCCTGAAGTACATGCGGTCCAGGAGCCGATCCGGCGCAGGCCTCCGGAGCGGGCAAACCTAGCCCGGCAAGCGAAAGGACCGGAGGTGACCGACCGCCCGATGGAAAGCGCAGCCTCCAGCGCTGGATCCGGCGCGGGTTCAGGTACGCCGCGGCCGCTCGCTGACGACTTCCAACCGGACATCCCCGCCGAGGGGCCGCCGCGGTCCACCCCGCGCCCGGCCGAACAGGCCAACGGCAATGCCCGCGGTGACGCCCGGCGCGCGCACGCCCCGTTCGAACCGCCGCGCGAACGTTCGGCGGACGCCGCGGGCGACGACGTGCACCTGGTCCCCGGGGCTCGGATCGCCGGTGGGCGGTATCGGCTGCTGGTGTTCCACGGCGGCGCCCCGCCGCTGCAGTTCTGGCAGGCGCTGGACACCGCCCTCGATCGCCAGGTGGCGCTGACGTTCGTCGACCCGGACGGCGCCCTGCCCGACGAAGTCCTTCAGGAGATCTTGTCGCGCACCCTGCGGCTCAGCCGCATCGACAAACCCGGCATCGCCCGGGTCCTCGACGTGGTGCACACCGGCTCGGGCGGCCTGGTGGTTTCCGAGTGGATTCGGGGCGGTTCGTTGCAGGAGGTGGCCGACACCGCACCGTCGCCGGTCGGCGCCGTGCGGGCCATGCAGTCGCTGGCCGCCGCCGCCGACGCGGCCCACCGCGCCGGCGTCGCGCTGTCGATCGACCATCCCAACCGGGTGCGGGTCAGCATCGAAGGCGACGTGGTGCTGGCCTACCCGGCGACCATGCCCGACGCCAATCCGCAGGACGACATCCGCGGCATCGGCGCGGCGCTCTACGCCCTGCTGGTCAATCGGTGGCCCCTGCTGGAAACCGGCGTGCGCAGCGGCCTCGCACCCGCCGAACGCGACTCGGCCGGCAACCCCGTCGAGCCCATGTCCTTAGACCGCGACATCCCCTTCCAGATCTCCGCCGTCGCCGTCCGAGCGGTGCAGGAGGACGGCGGAATACGCAGCGCCTCAACGCTTTTGAACCTGCTCCAGCAGGCCACCGCGGTCGCCGACCGCACCGAAGTGCTCGGCCCGATCGACGATTCACCTTCGCCGTCGGCGGCTTTGATACCACCCGGTCAGGAGCAGGCGACCTTCGCCCGGCGGCGGCGCAACGTGCTCATCGGGGTCGGGGCCGGCCTCGCCGTCATCGTGGTGGCTCTGCTGGTGCTGGCGTCGATCGTGAGCAAGATCTTCGGCGATGTCGGTGGCGGCCTCAACAAGGATGAGCTCGGCCTGAACAACCCATCGTCGTCGTCCGCGACCGCGTCGTCGAGCACTCCGCCCGCAGCCGCGGGCAGCGTCGTCAAACCGACCAAAGCGACCGTCTTCTCCCCCGACGGCGACGCCGACAATGCCGGGACGGCCGGACAGGCCATCGACGGCGATCCCTCGACGGCCTGGGCGACCGAGGTCTATACCGACGCCGTTCCCTTCCCCAGCTTCAAGCAGGGCGAAGGGCTGATCCTGCAGCTGCCGAGCCCCACCGTGGTCGGCCAGGTGACCATCGATACGCCTAGTAGCGGGACCAAGGTCGAGATCCGCGCGGCGTCCTCGTCGTCGCCGTCCAGCCTCAACGATACGACCGTCTTGGCCCCGACCTTCACGCTCAAACCCGGCCACAACGTGATCCCGGTCCGGGCCGGCTCGCCGACGTCAAATCTGCTGGTGTGGATCTCGACCCTCGGAACCACCAGCGGCAAGAGCCAAGCGGGCTTTTCGGAGATCACGGTCCAGGCCGCGTCCTAGTCGCGCCGCTTTTCGTCCACTCACATCAGCCCATCCGAGTGAAGTGCCGGGCCATACGCGATTGGTTACTGTCCGGCCGTGGGCTTCGGGAGAAACGCCAAGCGTGAGCGCAGTGACGCCGAGCTGCTGGCAGCCCATGTGGCCGGCGACCGGTACGCCTTCAGCGAGCTGTTCGGACGTCACCAGCGACACCTGCACCGGCTCGCCCGGCTGACCACTCGCACCCCCGAAGACGCGGAAGACGCGCTGCAAGACGCCATGCTCTCGGCGCACCGCGGCGCGGGCGCGTTCCGGCACGACGCCGCCGTCGGCAGCTGGCTGCACCGCATCGTCGTCAACGCCTGTCTGGACCGGCTGCGCCGCACCAAAGCGCACCCGACGGTCCCGCTGGAAGACATCTATCCGGTGGCCGATCGCACGGCCCAGGTTGAAACCACGATGGCCGTGCAGCGCGCGCTGATGCGGCTTCCCGTCGAGCAACGGGCCGCGGTGGTGGCCGTCGACATGCAGGGCTATTCGGTGGCCGACACCGCCCGGCTGCTCGGCGTCGCCGAAGGCACGGTCAAGAGCCGCTGTGCGCGCGGACGGGTCCGGCTCGCCGAACTGCTCGGTTACCTCAACGCCGTGCCGGACACCGTTACGGGCCAGGCCTGACCATCCCCCCGGCGGTCGCCCCGCCGGGTCACGCGTGGCCATCGGTGCGGGCATGACGGACACTGGGTCCGATGGATGTGGCGGACAACGATGCGGCGGATCACCGCAATGCGGGATCAGATCCGCCGCTGAGTGTCGAACTCCTCGCCGACCTACAGGCCGGAATCCTCGACGACGCGGCCGCGGCCCGCGTCCGCCGGCACATCCGCGCCGATCCGCATGCCGCGGGCGTGCTGGATGCCCTGAACCAGGTCCGCCGCGACGTCGCCGCCGTCGGCGCCGACCCCGGCTCGGCACCCGACCCTCCGCCTGCGGTGGTTCGCCGGGTTTCCGCGGCGCTGCGGTCGGCGGATCCCACACCCGGGCATCCGGCCGCACCCGCCGCGCACACCGCCCGCCCACACATCCGCCCGGCCCGCACCATCGCAGCGGCCGCCGGCCTGTGCGCGGTACTGGCCGCGATCGGCTTGGGAACCAGCGCGCTCCTGCACGCACCCGAACCCGCCCCGGAAGCCCCCGGCGACGTCCAGCACATCACGCTGTCAACCCCGCCGATGGAGATCCCGCTTTCCCAAAACGAGATTCTGGGCCTGCTCGACCGCAGTCCGAATTACGGCGAGCTCGGCGACCCGGCGCGGCGCGCCTCTTGCCTCACCGGCCTCGGCTATCCGGCATCCACGCAGGTCCTGGGTGCGCGACCGGTCGAGATCAACGCGCGCCCGGGCATCGTTCTGGTGATCCCTGGCGACAGTCCCCACGTTCTTGCCGTGTTTGCGGTCTCGCCGAACTGCAGCGCGGCCGATACCGGGTTACTGGCCAACACCCAGGTCCCCCGCCCCTAGTGTGGTGCCATGGCTGGTGCGACGCACCCGGGAACAGCCGTGCTTACGCTGGCGTTTACACAGGTCCAGAGACGATCGCCTGAAAGGTTTCCATGACTGCCGACACTGTCCGTGACGTGATCGTTATTGGTTCGGGTCCTGCGGGGTATACCGCGGCGTTGTATGCGGCGCGGGCGCAGTTGGC
>NZ_MVHG01000229.1 GCF_002086125.1 Mycobacterium arosiense ATCC BAA-1401 = DSM 45069 | reverse complement strand
CCGCCTAGGTCGAAGAAGGAGTCGTCGACCCCGACCCGGGACAGCCCCAGGACTTGGGCGTAGATACCGGCCAGGATCTCTTCGACCGCGGTGCTCGGCGGGCGATAGTTATCGGCGTTGCGATAGTCCGGGGCGGGCAGCGCGCGGGTATCGAGTTTGCCGTTGACCGTCAACGGCAGCGATTCGAGCACCACCACCGCGGCCGGGACCATGTAGCCCGGCAACCGCTCAGCCACCGCAGCGCGCACCGCGGCCGGATCAACGGTGCCGGTCACATAACCAACCAGCCGGGTATCACCAGCACCATCGGCACGAGCAACGACCGCCGCCTGCACCACACCATCAACGCCGCCCAGCGCGGCCTGAATCTCGCCCAGCTCGATCCGATACCCGCGGATCTTGACCTGCTCATCAGCGCGGCCCACATACCGCAGCTGCCCATCAAAACCCCAATACACCAGATCCCCGGTGCGATACATCCGCATACCCGGCTCGCCGAACGGGCAAGCCACAAACCGCGACGCCGACAACCCAGGACGCCGCCAATACCCGACCCCCACCCCGGCACCAGCCACATACAACTCACCAACCACCCCAGCCGGCACCGGCCGCAACCACCCGTCGAGCACAAA
>NZ_MVHG01000228.1 GCF_002086125.1 Mycobacterium arosiense ATCC BAA-1401 = DSM 45069 | reverse complement strand
CGCTGGCCGGCCAGACGGTCGAGCTCGGCGATCAGGTGCTCGCCGGTGATACTGCGCTCGACCATCCCACCAAGGCATTCGCGGGTGTGTTCGTCGACGATGGAGACGATCTTGATCGGACGCCCATCGGTGGTGACGTCGAACTGGAAGTCCACCGCCCACACCCGGTTGGGCGCATCGGCGATTACGGTCGATGGTGCGGTGGAGCTGCCGTGGCGTTTGCGCCGTCGGCGCTGCGGCACTCGAAGCCCTTCCTCGCGCCACAGGCGTTGCACCTTCTTGTGATTGACTGCCCAACCTTCGGCACGGGCGTCGTGATACGCCGGTCGGAACCCACGCCGCGGATGGTCCTTGGCGTACTGGCGAAGCCAGTTCCGCAACGCCGCATCAGGATCATCCGGGGTTGCCGCGACAGGCTCATGACGTTGGGTGGCGCGGTGTTGCCCGGCGACGCGGCAGGCGAACCGTTCGCTGACCCCCAGCACGCGCTGAAGGTGACGAACGGCTGCCCGCCGACGTTCCGGGCCTAGAAGTTTCCCTTGGCGATCTCCTTGAGCGCGACTTTCTCCAACTCCGCATCAGCCAACAACCGCTTCAGGGTGGCGTTTTCACGCTCAAGGTCTTTGAGCCGCCTAG
>NZ_MVHG01000227.1 GCF_002086125.1 Mycobacterium arosiense ATCC BAA-1401 = DSM 45069 | reverse complement strand
GTGGTCCAGCTGCTGGGTTCACTGGACGCCGGGCTGCCCGCGCCGGGCGTATGGACCCACGCCCACTCGCTGGCCTTTGACGTCTCGGTGTGGGAAATCTTCGGTCCGCTGCTGCGCGGTGGGCGCCTGGTGGTGGTGCCCGAACCGGTGGCCGGCTCGCCGGACGAGTTTCATCAGTTGCTGGTCGCCGAGCGGGTCAGCGTGCTGACCCAGACCCCGTCGGCGTTGGCGATGCTTTCCCCGCAGGGGTTGGAGACGACGGCGGTGGTGATCGTCGGTGAGGCCGGCTCGCCCGAGGTGGTGGACCGCTGGGCGCCGGGACGGGTGATGGTCAACGCCTATGGCCCCACCGAGACGACGATGTGCGTGGCGATCAGCGCTCCGCTGTCGGTGGGTGCCGGGGTGGTGCCCATCGGTGCGCCGGTCGCGTGGGCGGCCTTTGCTGTGTTGGACGGATGGTTGCGGCCGGTGCCCGCCGGGGTGGTCGGCGAACTGTATCTGGCCGGGCGCGGGGTGGGCGTCGGGTATCTGGGCCGGCCAGGGTTGACCGGGTCGCGCTTCGTGGCGTGCCCGTTCGGCGGGCCGGGGTCGCGGATGTATCGCAGCGGGGATTTGGTGCGTTGGGGTCGTGATGGGCAGTTGCAGTATCTGGGGCGTGCCGATGAGCA
>NZ_MVHG01000226.1 GCF_002086125.1 Mycobacterium arosiense ATCC BAA-1401 = DSM 45069 | reverse complement strand
ACCTTCAATCACTCGGCTACGACACGCCGGTCACCAAATCGGTCCCCGACTCGTACACCACCTTGGCGGACGCAACCTCGACCGATGAGTTGTCCGCATCAGATCGGCGCCGAGGTGGAAGCCAGGTTGTTGGAGTTGCGTTACACCTACTTCGGTTGATCCTTGACACTCCTTCAGATGAAGGAGTTGAGCGTGGCCGAGCAGCGGTATCAGGCCGTGTTAGCGGTGATCAGCGACGGATTGTCGATTTCGCAGGTCGCTTCGAAGGTTGGGGTGTCGCGTCAGACGCTGCACTCGTGTTTGCCGCTATGAGTCTCAGGACCTTGAGGGGCTGGTGGATCGGTCGCACCGGCCGGTGTCGTGTCCGCATCAGATGCCGGCGGCGGTGGAGGCGGTCTTGCTGAGGTTGCGGCGATTGCGGCCGTATCGGGCGGCCGCGGCGGTTGGTGTTCGAGTGGGCCAAACGCCGGGTGGCGCCGGTGCCCTCGGAGTCGGCGGTCTCTCGGGCCCTGGTGCGGGCGGGCATGATCGATCCGGCGGTGCGGGACCGGCGTTCGCGTAAGTGGAAACGCTGGCAGCGCGGGGCACCGATGGAGTTGTCGTGACCGGACCCCGTGAACTGGTCCACGGCGAAGGAGAGTCGTTCATTGGTGGGTACAGGTGGCAGCGTAGTGGGCTG
>NZ_MVHG01000225.1 GCF_002086125.1 Mycobacterium arosiense ATCC BAA-1401 = DSM 45069 | reverse complement strand
TCCAGCAGCTGGGCGGTCGGCACCAGGTCGGCGGCCCCGCGGGCCAGATACGGCCCGCCCTTGTTGAACAGCTCGGCGCCGGTGTTGCCGAACCCGGCCGCCGACAACAACGCCTGATCCAAATCCTTCTGCTGGGCGTTGATGGTGCGCGCGGTGATCACCGCGTTGTTCAAGAAGTCGAACAGATCCGGCGCCGCGTTCGCATACGTATCACCCAGCGCCGCCAACCCCTGAATGTCCTTGCGCGCCTGCGGCAACCGCGGGTTCACATCATCGAGCACGATGTTGGCGTTGATCACCGACTGGCCGAACTTCTCCCCCAAACCCGACAGCGACTGCGCCGCCGCGCTCAGCGTCAGATTCAACTTGACCGGATCCACCTTCTGCGCGATCGAGGTGATCGTCTGAAACAACGTGTTGATCTCGGTGGTCACCGACCGCGCATCGATCACCGTGCGCGTCGAGATCTTCTGCGGCGACGGGTGGGCCGGGGTGGTCAGCGAGACGTACTTGCCGCCGAACACCGTCGTCGCCTTGATGTCGGCGTTGACGTTCGACGGAATCAGCTTCAGGTATCGCGGATACACCTCGAGGGTGAACTTCGCCGCCGGCCTGCCGTCACGCACCGTCTCCGCGATCGAGCCCACCCGGCCGATCTCCACCCCGTTGTAGGTGACCTTCGAACCCGG
>NZ_MVHG01000224.1 GCF_002086125.1 Mycobacterium arosiense ATCC BAA-1401 = DSM 45069 | reverse complement strand
GACTAGAGCCAGGCCACCGGACCAGGGGGTCAAAATTCGGATGCCGCGCCGGGGTCAGTTTTCAGGCGCCGCCGACATCTTATTGACTGTATGAGGGGTTCGGCCTGAATGGTGGTGGCTGACCACCGGACACGAGAGTTCCATTGCCGCAATCGGATTCGCCCAGAGATGATGCTGCCGCCAAGCTGGCTGAGTTGTTGCCGGCGGCGGCGGTCGATGCCTTATTGGCCGACGCCGAAGCGTCCGGTACCCCGATTGATGGCCCCGATGGGTTGCTGGCGCAAATGACCAAGGCGGTGCTCGAACGCGCTTTGGACGTCGAAATCGCTGATCACCTGGGCTATGGGCAGCCCGGTGATCGTGCCCAAGCGCAAACGCCGCCTGGGCCAGGTCGAGGACATGATCTTGTCGCTGTATGCCCGGGGCATGTCCACGCGCGATATCACCGAGCACCTCGGCGAGGTCTATGGCGCCACGGTTTCGGCGGCCACGATTTCGCGGGTCACCGACGTGGTTGTCGAGGAGATCGCCGCCTGGCAATCGCGCCCGGTCGATCCGGGGCGGATTCCGGTCATCGTTGCGAATCAGTGAAGTTGGTATCGACGTTCCCATCGTTGCAGAAGCTCGTTCGGTGTGTTGTCTTTGAGGCACAATCGTGGGCGGTCGTTGAGTTCGTCGGCGATCTGGCGGAGTTGGTCGTCGTCC
>NZ_MVHG01000223.1 GCF_002086125.1 Mycobacterium arosiense ATCC BAA-1401 = DSM 45069 | reverse complement strand
GGCCGGGGTGATCACGCCGGTGTCGGCGTGCGCGTCCGGGTCCGAGGGGATCGCGCAGGCCTGGCGCAACATCGTCTTCGGCGAGGCCGACGTCGCCATCTGCGGTGGCGTCGAGGTCAGGATCGAGGCGGTCGCGATCGCGGCGTTCGCCCAGATGCGCATCGTGATGTCGACCAAGAACGACGACCCGGTGGGGGCCTGCCGCCCGTTCGACCGCGACCGCACCGGCTTCGTGTTCGGCGAGGCCGGCGCGCTGATGGTCATCGAAACCGAAGAGCACGCCAAAGCCCGCGGCGCCAACATCTTGGCCCGCATCATGGGCGCCAGCATCACCTCCGACGGCTACCACATGGTCGCCCCGGACCCCAACGGCCTACGCGCCGGACACGCCATGAGCCGGGCGATCCAGCTCGCCGGGCTGAGTCCTTCCGACATCGGGCACGTCAACGCCCACGCCACCGGCACCTCCGTCGGCGACGTCGCCGAGAGCAAGGCGATCAATAACGCCCTGGGCGCACACGGTGGCAACGCCGCCGTCTACGCCCCCAAGGCCGCCCTGGGCCACTCGGTGGGCGCCGTCGGCGCGGTCGAATCCATCCTGACCGTGCTCGCCCTGCGCGACCAGGTCGTCCCGCCCACGCTCAACCTGGAAAACCTCGACCCCGAGATCGACCTGGACGTCGTGGCCGGCAAACCCCGCCCCGGCAACTACGAGTACGCCATCAACAACTC
>NZ_MVHG01000222.1 GCF_002086125.1 Mycobacterium arosiense ATCC BAA-1401 = DSM 45069 | reverse complement strand
GAAGTCCGCCGCCCATACTCGGTTGGGCGCGTCGGCGATTACGGTCAATGGCGCGGTGGAGCTGCCGTGGCGTTTACGCCGTCGCCGCTGCGGCACTCGAAGCCCTTCCTCACGCCACAGGCGTTGCACCTTCTTGTGATTGACCGTCCAGCCTTCCGCGCGAGCGTCGTGATATGCGGGCCGAAACCCGCGTCGTGGATGGTCCTTGGCGTAGCGGCGAAGCCAGGCCCGCAACGAGGCATCAGGATCGTCTGGGGTGGTCGCGACAGATTCGTGGCGTTGGGTGGCGCGGTGTTGCCCGGTGACGCGGCAGGCGAACCGTTCGCTGACCCCCAGCACACGCTGCAGGTGACGAACGGCTGCCCGCCGGCGTTCCGGGCCTAGAAGTTTCCCTTCGCGATCTCCTTGAGGGCGACTTTCTCCAACTCCGCATCAGCCAACAACCGCTTGAGGGTGGCGTTTTCGCGCTCGAGGTCTTTGAGTCGTTTGGCGTCCTCGGCCTTCAATCCGCCGAACTGGTTACGCCACCGGTGATAGGTCGCTTCAGAGACACCCAGCTCGCGGCAGACCGCTGCGGTGTCCTTGCCCTCGGCCAGCAGCCGATCGGCGGCCATCAGCTTCCGCACGATCTGTTCGGGGCTGTGCCTTTTCCTTGTCGCCATGATCTTGTCGAGCCTTCCTGCCCACATCGTGGGCTGCAAGACTCTCACAAGCCGTGGATCAACCAACCGGGGTCAGGCCA
>NZ_MVHG01000221.1 GCF_002086125.1 Mycobacterium arosiense ATCC BAA-1401 = DSM 45069 | reverse complement strand
GTTCCACAGCAGCATGCGCTCGGAATTCCTCAGCAGCACATCATCGTTCGCGAACCTGAAGGCAGCCCAGCAGGCTCTCGATGAGTGGGTGGCTTACTACAACAGCGCCCGCCCGCATCAGTCGCTGGACATGGACACCCCTGCCCAGCGGTTCACCCCGGCGGCCCCAGCGTCGCCGACGGTGGCTTTACCGGTGGCTGATCGCAGCGGTGATGATTGGGTCAGCCGCCGGGTGTGTTCCAACGGCATCGTGTGCGTGTCCTGGCAACAAGTCTGCATCGGACGCCACCATGCCGGCGCTCGCTGCGACGTCCACGTCGACGGCGAGCTGCTGCGGTTTTTCATCGGCGACGAACTCGTCAAAACCGCCGCGCGCACCAGTACCGGCGAGGTACGAAACAAACGGGCCCTACGCACCAGCGCCGGGACCTAAACCACACACAGAGTGTCAAGGATCAACCGGCATAGAAATGTCACCCATCAACCGACTCTGAACAGGGGCACAGTTTTTCCGACGAGGGCAGCGTTTTTCAGTTACTAACGCTGCGGTGTGTCCTCACGCCTACGGCCACCAACGGTGGCGATGCTCAACCACCCGTTAAGCATCCAGCCGGGCCGCCGGCAGTGTTAAAACCCCACCCGGCACAGGCGTGGGGTGGGGGTGCAGTCCGAAAAGCAGCATTAACCACTGCTGTTGTTGTTGTTGTCGAGATGCAGTGAGGATTGACAAGGTGGTCAGTGTTGTTTAACAACAGGTCGCGCAGGCATGCCGAGCG
>NZ_MVHG01000220.1 GCF_002086125.1 Mycobacterium arosiense ATCC BAA-1401 = DSM 45069 | reverse complement strand
GCCGCTGACGCCATGGTGCTCAAGGTGCGTGAAGGTGGGCGGGTGGTCAACGTGCACGCCCTGATCGCGGTCGGTGTCAACGCCGAGGGCTACCGCGAAATCCTGGGCATCGACGTCACCACCGCCGAAGACGGGGCCGGCTGGCTGACCTTCCTGCGCTCGCTGACCGCCCGCGGACTGGCCGGGGTGAAATTGGTGACTTCCGATGCCCATGCCGGGCTGGTGGCGGCGATCGGCGCTACCTTGCCTGGAGCGTCCTGGCAGCGGTGTCGAACCCACTACACGACCAACCTGATGGCTGTCACACCGAAGACATCATGGCCCTGGGTACGTACGGTGCTGCACTCGGTGTTTGACCAGCCTGACGCTGATTCGGTTGCCGCACAATACGATCGAGTTATCGATGCACTGGCCGACAAGCTTCCCAAGGTCGCCGAACATCTCGAGGACGCCCGAGCCGACCTCCTGGCGTTCACCGCCTTTCCCAAGCAGATATGGCGCCAGATCTGGTCGAACAATCCGCAGGAACGACTCAACAAAGAGATCCGCCGACGCACCGACGTTGTCGGCATCTTCCCCGACCGAGGCGCCCTGATTCGCCTCGTCGGGGCGGTGCTCGCCGAACAACACGACGAATGGGCCGAATCCCGCCGCTACCTCGGCCTGGAAGTCCTCAGCAAATCCCGTGCCGACCAAACCCCATCAGCAGAACAGGAGGACACCCCTGCGGCACTGACCGCTTGAACCATCATCTCGAAGAATCACAAGACGACCCCGTACACCACGTCCCTGGACTTGACC
>NZ_MVHG01000022.1 GCF_002086125.1 Mycobacterium arosiense ATCC BAA-1401 = DSM 45069 | reverse complement strand
GTGCGGGCCAGGTAGCGCGCGCGGGAACCGTCGGGGTCGTTTGCGACCGTGCTGAAGATGTCGGCCCAGTTGGTAGTGCCCATGGCGGCACCAATCTGGCTGGGCGGCCCGCAGAACGCCGTCTTGCCGCCGGGGGCGAGCAGCAACACCTGGTCGCAGACGTCCAGGTAGGTCAGGGAGTGGGTGACCACCAGGACGACGCGCCCGGCGTCGGCCAGCTGCCGCAGCATGGTCATCACCTGCCGGTCCAGCGCGGGGTCCAGGCCGGAGGTCGGCTCGTCGAGTATCAGCAGCGACGGCCCGGTGAGCAACTCGAGAGCCACCGACGCGCGCTTGCGCTGACCGCCGGACAGCTTGTCCACCCGGGTGTGCAGGTGCCGGGTCATCTCGAGTTCTTCGAGTACCCGGGCCACCACCTGGGCGCGGTCGTCCTTCGTTGTGTCCGGCGGCAGCCGCAGCTCCGCGGCGTACATCAGCGCCTGCTGCACGGTCAGCTGGCCGTGCACCACGTCGTCCTGGGGCACCATCCCGATCCTGCTGCGCAGCGAGGCGTACTCGGCGTGGATGTTGTGCCCCTCGAACGACACGGTCCCCGTCGTCGGGTGCGTGTACCCGGCGACCAAGCGGGCGAAGGTCGACTTGCCGGCGCCGGACGGCCCGATGACGGCCGTCAACGTGCCGGGCAGGGCGGTCAGCGAGATGTTGTCCAGCAGCGTCTTGGTGTTCTCGATCGTCCAGGTCACGCCGCGCACATCGAGGCCGCCGCCGCGCGTCTCGGTCGCGGCCTGATCCCGGCGGGCCAGGTTGCCGCCGTGGAAGACCAGGTCGATGTTGCCGATGGTGACCACGTCGCCGTCGTGCAGCACGGCCGAGTCGACCCGCACGCCGTTGACGAAGGTGCCGTTGATGCTGCGGTTGTCCTGGATCTCGGTGCCGGAGGCCGTCGGAACCAGGGTGGCGTGGTGGCGCGAGGCCAGGACCTCGGGGATGACGATGTCGTTGTCGTTGGCGCGCCCGATCTTGACCGCGCCCGGCACGTCCGGCCCGGCCTTGCCCGGCCGCAGGATTTTCATCATCGACGTCGCGAGGATCGACGAGTCGCCGCCGATCCGGCCCGTCGGGGGCGGCTGCGCGGTGGTCGGCGGCGCCGCGTGCGTCGCCGGTGACCGGTAGATCTGCGGCGCGGGCTGGGACCCGCTGGGCGGCGCGCTCGACGGGTATCGCGGCTGCGCGGGGGTGGGCGGATGGACGGGGTGGCGGAACGACGCCGACGCCGGCTGCTGGGGGTGGCCCGGGCCGTGCGTGCCGAGCGGCTGGCTCTGCGGCGCCCGCGCCGACGGTTCGCTGGGGTCGCTGACGATAGGTATCGACGTGGTCGGCGGAGGCCGTCCGGCCGAACCCTGATGGCGACCCACCTCAAAGGCCAGCGCCGGGCCGTCCGGATTGCCGACGTTGACCCGCAGCCCGTCCTGGACATCGACGACCGGGACGCGGCGGTTGTGCACGTAAAGGCCGTTGAGGCTGCCATTGTCGATGGCGATCCATCGGCCCTGGTCATACCGCACGATCAGGTGGTTGCGGGAGATCAGAGGGTGGGCGACGCGGACGTCGGCGCGCAAGTCTCGACCGATCACGACATCGCTGCCCGGCGCGAAGGTGCGCTCGGCGCCCTCGTACCGCACGGTCAGCGCAGGCGGGGCTGGTGGGCTCATCAGGACCAACTGTAACGGCAGCGGCGGGACTTATCCGCCCGGTTCGTCGCGGGGTACCGTTTCGCGCGCGCTCCCGGGCGACTTGACCGCGCCGCAAGCGCGCGGATCCACCGAAGCGAACGGCCACGGACAGGCAGCGATAGCTTGCACTGCAATGACTTTCGCAGGTTTCAACCCGCAACCGCGGCGTTGCGCAGGCTGCGTACGCTCGGAATCTTGCCGCGGGCGGCGGTGACGTCCTTGACGAAATGCCCGATGTATTTCAGAGCGCGCCGGCCCTCGGGCAAGATGTCGGCCGCTATCGGGAAGTCGTGAATCTGCCCTTCCCACAGGTGCAGATCGCAGTGGACCCCGCTGGCTTCCAGGCGTTTGGCCATCAATTCGGCGTCGGCCAGCAACAACTCGTCCGAGCTGGCGTGAATGGTGACCGGCGGCATCGAGGACAGGTCGGCGTCCACCGGCGAGGCAACCGTGTTGTCGCCCCGGCCTTCCAAAACCTGTGCCTTGCTGAGGTATTGCGCGAACTTGGAGAACGCGCGCCGGGTGAACATAGAGCATTTGCGTGTGTTGTGGTGCTTGAGCTTTCGCACCGGGTCCGCGTCGGTGAACGGCGAGATGGTCGCCACGCCGGCCGGCTCCATGATGTCGTCGCTGATGGCCAACAGGGTGGTCATGAACGCCAGGTAGCCGCCGGCCGAGTCGACGGCCACCACGATCTGGTCGCCGTCGAAGCCACGATCCTGCAGCCAGCGCAGGCCGCTGATTGCGTCATCGATGGCATCGGTGATCTGGTGGTTGGGCAGTTTCCGGTAGGCGACGGTCAGGACGGCGGCGTCGGCAGCCTTCGACAAGCGAGCCACCATCGAGCGATGCGTGTTGAGGCCGCAGGTGAGAAACGCGCCACCGTGCAGGTACAGGATCGCCCGCTCCCCCGACACGCCGGGAGCGCGGACCCATTCGGCGGCACAGTGGTCCAGCCGAACCGAGTCGATCTTCGCGCCGGACCCGATTTGTGGTACCAGCCCCGCGACGCCGTCGACGTACTCGAACGGCCAGCGCAGGTTGGGCGTCATCGCCCAGGCGCGGACGGTGTTTTTGACGATCAGGCGGCTGGCCAGCCCCACGGCAACCGACTGCCGGCTGTGGCGATGATGCACGCGCCGCGTCATCGCCACGCTCGGCAGTATGGGGGCCGTTTCGGTTGTACTCAGCATTGGGCTTCAACCTCCTAAGTGGAGCGCGGATACCCGCCGCAACGCGAGGTTAATGGGAAAGGAACGGACGATCATTGTTGGCTACGTCACGTTTGCTATGCGCTGAGATGGGTAACACCGGTGCAAATCCTTCGTGGTTCCCGCGCGGGCTCGATCCGGCCCGACCGGCTGTTGCCTGGCCCATCGCGTGCTCGAAGATATGACCGATGACACACGTGAAGCGCCCCGGTCCGTTGCTGGCCGACCGGGTGGCCGTCGTCACGGGCGGCGCGGCGGGTATCGGCGCGGCGACCGCGCGGTTGTTCGCCGAACACGCCGCGGACGTGGTCATCGCGGACGTCGACGCCGACCTCGCCGCGGCGACGGCCGCCTCGATCACCGAATCCGGCGGCTCGGCCGTGGCGCTCGGAACCGACGTCCGTGACCCCGACCAGGTCATCCGGTTATCCCGGACGGTGCTCGATCGGTTCGGCCGGGTCGATGTCCTGATCAACAACGTGGGCCACTGGCTGCGCCACCCCGGGAGCTTCGCCGAGACCGACCCGCAGCTGTGGGACGACCTTTACCGGATCAACCTGCACCACGTCTTCCTGGTCACCCATGCGTTCCTGCCGGCCATGGTGCGGCGGCGCGCCGGTGCGATCGTGAACGTCTCGTCGGTCGAAGGGCTGCGGGGCTATCCGGAGGATCCCGTTTACGCCGCTTTCAAGGCCGCCGTCATCGCGTTCACCCGCAGCCTCGCCGTTCAGGTGGGCAACGACGGGGTGCGGGTCAACGCGATCGCACCCGACGTCACTGAGTCCCTGCAAGTGCCCTACTCGCAATGGCTTTCGGCCGAGGAGCAGGCGCGGTGGCCGCAGTGGGTGCCGATCGGGCGGATGGGCCTGCCCGAGGACCAGGCCCGGGCGATCCTGTTTTTGGCCTCGGACCTCTCGGCGTTCGTCACCGGTCACACCATCCCCACCGACGGCGGCACCGGCGCGGCCGGCGGATGGTTCCGCTCGGCGCTCCGCCCCGACCGCCAGTGGACCAATCGGCCCATCGACCCGTGATCACTCCGGTGAGAACCTGGCCTGCTCGTCGATGATCGTGACCAAGATGCCGTTGAGCACCCCGTTGCCGGAGGGCTCGTCGACGAACGTCGGCGGGGACAGCACATTGGTGTTCGCGCCCGGTGAGCCGTTGGCCACCGACATGCGGGTGCCCGGCTTGCCGTGCCCCCAGCCGTGCGGCATCGAGACGACGCCGGGCTTGATGGAGTCCGTGATCTCGACGGGCTGCCGAATTCCTGGTTGCACAGGCCGATTCGGCCGTAGACGACCGACCTTTCGGTGCCCGCGAGTTCACGGGCCAGCCTGCGGATGCGGTCCTCGTCGATGCCCGTGACGGCACTGACCCGCTCCGGTGGCCAGTCCGCGACGGCGGCCCGCATGGTGTCGACGCCGTCGACATGGGGCCCGGGGTTGATCAGTCCCTCATCGAAGAGGGTGTGCGCGACGGCCAGTAACAGTGCTGCGTCGGTTCCCGGCACGATGGGAAGCCACTCGTCGGCGCGCGCCGCGGTCAGGGTGCGCACCGGGTCGATCACGATGACCTTGCCGCGCTTGCGGATACCCTCGATCAGACCCATCACATTGGGCGCGGCCAGCAGTGACCCCTGCGACGCCGCCGGGTTGGCGCCCATGATCACCAGCAGGTCGGTGCGTTCGATGTCGGGGGCCGGGAAGTTCCACCACAGGCCGTACATCAGATACGACGACAGGTTCTTCGGCCACTGGTCGACCGTCCCGGGCGAATACGTGACCGGCATGCCGGACATCCCCATCAGCACGCCGGCATAGCGGGCCAGCGAGAACGAGTGCGCCAGCGGGTTGCCGGTGTAGGCGGTGACCGCGCCGATGCCGTACTTCTCGATCACCGGGGTCAGCAGCTCGGTGCAACGGCGAAACGCCGCGTCCCAGCTGACTTCCCGCCACTGGCCGTCGACCTTGATCATCGGTTGGCCGATGCGGTCCGGATCGTCGTGCAGGGCCGCAAGCGACGTGCCCTTGGGGCACAGGTGTCCGCGGCTCCACACGTCGTCGTAGTTTTCCCGGGCGGACCAAAGCGATGGCCCGGCCACGCCTGTGACCGGGCCACCCTCAAACGCCGCTACTGTTCGGCTTTTTGCCGAGCCTCGTTGATGTCGGCGGCCTTGCGGGCGCTTTCGGCCTCGGCCTCCTTCTGGGCCGCCTCCCGCTGGGCGTCGGCCTTGTCCTGCTGGGCCTGGCCTTCACGCATCAGGTTGTCGCGGCCGGCGACCGCGCCGGCGACTTCCTTGACCTTGCCCTTGACGCCCTCGACGATGCCCTCGACGGCCTCCGCGGGACCACTCTTGTCCGACATGCCTTCTCCCTCCATGGCGAGCACGCGCCCGTGTCGTGCAATCGCCTCCTCTATTGCCGACTGGCGGATTTTCGAAACGTTGCCGGCGAGTAGCCTTCGCCACAGCCGCGGCCGGCCGTTAGCGCGGGTTTCGGGGCGGGACGCGTACCACGACCGCGTCGCGCCTCGAAAACCGTTGCTAATCAGCATGATTGATCGCATCGTCCGCCTTGCCGCGGTGATCCCAGGCAATACGCCTACCCTGTTCACTCAACAGGTCGGCGGGGCAAGGAGTGGTGACGGTGCAGATGTGGGAACTGGTCGCCCGCGAGCGGATCCGGGACACCTTGGCGCGCTACAACTGGTCCGGCGATGCCGGCCTGCTCGACGATCTCGCGGCGACGTTCTGCGCCGACGGCGTGCTAGAGATCCGGGGTTTCGAGCCATTGCACGGGCGGTCGGCGATCGCGACCTTCCTGGGCGGCGTCACCGGAAGGGTCGCCGTCGACGCAGACGTCAAACCGATTGTGCGCCATAACGTCGCGAACGTCTTGTTCACCGAGGTGACACCCGACCGGGCCCGGGTCGACTCCTACTTCACCGTGGTCACCCATATCGGTCTGGACCACTACGGCCGGTACCGCGACGTCCTGGTTCCCGACGGCGGCGCCTGGCTGATCAAACACCGCAAGGTCTCGACCGACTGGGCGGCGCCCCACTCCGCGATGGCCCGTCGGCCCTAGCGGGCACCGCGATCGTCGGACCCACAAGACCTGTTGTTCGCCTGGGGTTTTCACGCTCATGACCGGATCGCGGTGTGAGATTTCGTTAACTGCCTTGACAAAATGTTTGCCGAACGCCCCTTGGCGGTTACAGATAAAAGTCACACACCCAAAGATTGCGGTCTCCCGATCGAGTGCCCTTGAAGCAGCTCCCAGACGACCACCGGTCAAGTGACCAGCGGTCATGGCCGCACAGACGAGACGAGCAGCTAATGCAACGACTCAGCGGATTGGACGCGTTCTTTCTGCACCTGGAATCGCCGACGCAGCCTTTGAACGTTTGCTGCGTGCTGGAATTGGATCCGTCGACGATGCCGCGCGGCTACACCTTCGATCGCTTCCGTGCGGCGCTGTGGGAGCGCCTTGACGCGGCGCCCGAATTCCGCCTCAAGCTGGCCGACAGCGAACTGAACCTCGACCATCCGGTGTGGGTCGACGACGACGGGTTCGACCTGGCTCGCCACCTTCACCGCGTGGCCCTGCCGTCGCCGGGAGGTCCCAAGGAATTAGCGGACATCTGCGGCCACATCGCCGGCCTGGCGCTCGATCGCGACCGGCCGCTGTGGGAGATGTGGGTCATCGAAGGTTTGCACGGCACGGACGCGCTGTCCGTCGTCGTCAAGGTCCACCACGCGGTGGTCGACGGCGTGGGCGGTGCTCACCTGCTCGCGCAGGTGTGCAGCACCGCGCCCGACGCGCCGCCACCGGCACCGGCCGAGCGCGTGGGTAGGGCGAATCCGCTACAGATCGCCGCGAGCGGCCTGATCGGGGCGGCGTTGCGGCCGTGGCGGCTGGCCAGAGTCCTGCCGGCCACGGCGCTGACCGTGGCGGAGACGGTGCTGCGCGCCCGGGGCGGCGGTCCGACGATGGCGGCCCCGTTCGCGGCCCCGCCGACGGCGTTCAACGGGTCGTTCACCCGCCGCCGCAACGTCGCCCTGACCAGCGTGGACCTCGAGGACGTCAAAACCGTCAAACGCCGATTCAAGGTGACCGTCAACGACGTGGTGACGGCGCTGTGCGCGGGCGCGTTACGGCAGTACCTCCGGGACCGCGACGCGCTGCCCGGCGTCCCCCTGGTCGCGAGCGTGCCGGTGTCCGTTCGCGACAGATCCCCCCGCACGGGCCGCAACCAGATGACCTGGATGCTGTGCCGCCTCGAAACCCACCTCGACGATCCCGTGGAACGGCTCGCCAATATCGCCGCCGGAAACGCCGCGGCGAAGGACCACTCCGCGGCGCTGGGCCCGACCCTGCTGCACGACTGGACGCAGGTGGCCGGGCAGACAGTGTTCGGCGCCGCCCGAAAACTGCTGCCGCGCCTGCCCCTTCCCGCCAACCCGCCGCACAACCTGGTGATGTCGAACGTCGCCGGCCCGCAAGAACAGCTCTACTTTTTGGGCTGCCGGCTCGACGCGATGTATCCGCTCGGCCCGATCATCGCCGGAGCCGCGCTGAACATCACCGTTCTGTCGCTCAACGGCCGGCTGGGCGTCGGCATGGTCTCCTGCCCGGACCTCGTTTCCGACCTCTGGGACCTCGCCGATGCGTTTCCCGCCGCGCTCAAAGAGCTGCTCAATTGCGGCGGACCGGGCGAGCACCGAATCTGATCTGCCCGGTCAGCGGAACCCCGTCCATTCTCGCCGCCGCGGCATGGCAGGGTGACATCCGTGGCAGACACTTCTGAACCGACGAGCGTGGCGGCGCAGGACTTGCGCGAAATCAGCACTCGCGAAATCAGCACTGAAAAGGGCGCTTTGCGCTACTACGACACCGGCGGATCTCATTCGGGCCCGCCGCTGCTGTTTCTGCACGGCTCCGGCCCCGGTGTCACCGGCTGGCGCAACTTCCGCGGGGTGCTGCCCGCCTTTGCCGAGCGGTTTCGCTGCCTGATCCTGGAGTTCCCCGGTTTCGGGGTCAGCGACGATTTCGGTGGCCATCCGATGGTGACCGCCTTCGGCACGGTGGCGCCGTTCCTGGACAAGCTCGGCGTCGACAGGGTGCACATCGTCGGCAACTCGATGGGCGGTGGCGTCGGCATCAACTTCGCGACACAGAATCCGGACCGGGTGGGTCGGCTGGTGACCATCGGCGGGATCGGCATTAACATCTTCAGTCCCAGTCCCAGCGAAGGGATTCGGCTGCTGCAGGAATTCGTCGAGGACCCGACACGGCAGCGACTGGTCGACTGGCTCAAGTCGATGGTCTACGACCAGGCGCTGGTCACCGACGAGCTGATCGAGGAACGCTGGCAGCTGGCCACCGACGCGGACACCCTGGCCGCGGCGCGACGCATGTACGGCAAGGCGGCGTTCGCCGGGATGAACGCCGCGCTGAACGCCTCCGATCGGCCGCTGCCGTGGGCGACGATGCACAAGCTCACCGCGCCGACGCTGCTGACCTGGGGTCGCGACGACAGGGTGAGCCCGCCGGACATGGCGCTGATCCCGATGCGCACCATCCCCAACGCGGAGCTGCACATCTTCCCCAACTCCGGGCATTGGGCCATGATCGAGGCCAAGGCGGCGTTCGAAAGCACCGTCCTGGCATTCCTTTCGCGCGACTAGCCAGTGGCGGTCGCGCGTCGTGCTCATGTCGTCTTCTGCGTCAGGCCGGCGTCGACCACCAGCTGCGTGCCGGTGATGTAGCGGGCCGCGTCCGAAGCCAGGAACAGAACGGCGTTGGCGATGTCGACGGGCTCGACCCATGGCACCGGCAGCAGGTTGCGCGCCTGCAGCACCTCGGCCGCGTCGGCCGCCGTCGGGTTGTCCAGGTCCGGCCGGAGCCGCCGAAAGGTGGCCTCGTTGAGCACCATTGGGGTGGCAACCGGCCCGGGGTGCACGGTGTTGACCCGGATGCCGCGCGGCCCGAGCTCGTTCGCGAGCGTGCGCGCGAATCCCACCACCGCGTGCTTGCTGGCGGTGTAGTGCGCGGTGTTGGGCAGGCCGCGCAGACCGCTGGTGGAGCTGATGATGACGACCGAGCCGCCGGGATCAACCATGTGCGGCACGCTCACCCGGACGGTATGCCACACGCCGGTGAGGTTGATGTCGAGCGTGCGCTGCCAGACCTGGGGATCTAACTCCCACGACGGTGCGCCCGGCAGGTGGACTCCGGCGTTGGCGACGACGACGTCGAGCCGGCCCAACTCGGCCACGCCGGTATCGACGGCGGCCGTCATCGCTTCGAGCTCGCTGACGTCGGCCAGGCCGGTCGCGCACCGGCGGCCCCGGGCCTCGACTCCCCTTGCCGTATCGCGCAACTCGTCGGCCGCCGCGGGCGCGTCGAGCGCGATCACGTCGGCGCCCTCATCGGCGAACCGCTCACAGTGCACCCGTCCCGTCCCCTTCGCGGCACCGGTGACAACCACAACCTTGCCCAGCAATCCCGTCATCGTTCGATTAGATCGAAGCCGCGGTAGCCGGCGCCGGCCACCTCAGCGCAGATGTCGTTGTATGTCGCGAAGCCGCCGGTGTACAGCATGAAGCCGCGCGGCTTGCCCGGCACGTTGGCGCCCATGTACCAGGAGTTCGCCTTGGTGAACAGTGTCGCCTCGGCCCGGCGGGCGCATTCGGCGCCCCACCCGTCCACGCTGTCCACGGTCGCTTCCAGCGCTGCGTAGCCGTGCCGGTCGAGGAAGGCGATAGCCTCGGCGATCCAGTTCACCTGGGCCTCGGCGTGCAGCACCATGTTCGCCAGCACGGCGGGTGCCCCGGGCCCGGAGACCAAGAACAGGTTGGGGAATCCGTCGACGCCCAGCCCCAGATACGTGCGCGGACCGTGCGCCCAATCGTCCCGCAGGGCGGTGCCGCGCCGGCCGACGATGTCGATCTTTCCCAACGCCCCCGTCATCGCGTCGAAACCCGTTGCCAGGACGATCATGTCGACGTCGTAGTGGGCTTTGGGTGCATCGATCCCAATGGTGTTGATCCCGGTCGCATCGACGGATTCAATCGGGGTGGCCCGGAGGCTGATCAGCGACACGTTCGCCCGGTTGAAGGTTTGAAAGTACTTGCTGTCAGTGCAGATTCGTTTGGTGCCGATCGGGTGGTCGGTGGGAATCAGCAGGTCGGCGACGGCCGGATCGTCGATGACGGCCCGGACCTTCTCCTCGTAGAACTTGCGGGCCTCTTCGTTGGCCTCCAGGTCGGTCATCTGGTCCGGGAATGTCTTGGAAAACAGCACGCCACCTTGCTGCCACCGCGTTTCGAACGCCGCGCGGCGCTCCTCGGCGGTGAACTGCATCGTCGGCCTGGGGGCGGTTTTGTGCGGCGAGCCACCACCGCTGCGCCACGACAGCGCACGCCGCTGCGCGTAACCCGCCTTGATCTCGTCGAGCTCGGCGACGGACAAAGGCCGGTTGCCGGCCGGGACGCTGTAATTGGGGGTGCGCTGGAAGACGTAGAGGTGGGCGGCGGACTCGGCGATGATGGGAATCGATTGAATGCCAGAAGATCCGGTGCCGATAACGGCCACCCGTTTGCCGGTGAAGTCTACGGGCCGGTGCGGCCACCGCGCGGTGTGGTGTATGTCGCCGGCAAAGGTGTCCAGGCCGGGGAAATTCGGCGTAAGCGCGGCCGACAGCGGGCCAGTCGCCATCACGACGAACCGCGCCGAAAAGCGTTGTCCCTCATCGGTGGTGACGGTCCAACGCACCGTCGCCTCATCGAGGTGCACCGAAGCCACGCGGGTGCGTAACGCGATATCGCGGCGCAGGTCGAGCTTGTCGGCGACCCAGTTCAGGTACGCCAGGATCTCGGCCTGGGTGGCGTACCGCTCGGTCCAGTTCCATTCCTGCTGTAGTTCGCCGGAGAACGAGTAGCAATAATCGACGCTCTCGACGTCGCAGCGCGCGCCCGGATAGCGGTTGTGATACCAGGTGCCCCCGAGTTCGGGCGCGGCTTCCAGCACCAGCACCGACAGGCCCTGGCCGCGCAGCTTGTGCAGCGCATACAGGCCGGCGAAGCCCGCGCCGACCACGACGACGTCCATGGACTGCGGCCCGGGATCCTTCACAGGGAGTCACCGTAGGTCCTTGGCCGGCGCGGACCGCGTGGCCTCCCGGTCACCGGACGCTTGCGGCCAGTTTTCCCAGCCACGGGGCTGGCCCCCTGGACAAAAGCTGGCCGAGGCGCTGCCGGACGCGGGGATCGGCGTGACCCACTCCTGTCGGAAGGGACGTTCACGTCGCAAATTGACGTCTCGGCGTCCGCTGATCGGGATTTCCTTTGGGACGGGCGCCGACTGCGGTAGACCATTACTGAGCCCACACACGTAAGGACAACGATATGACCGACCGGGTACTCGACCGGGTAGTGGCCATGGCCGACCAGTTGCGCGACCAAGCCGCCGAAGCCGAAAGGATTGGCCGGCTCACCGACGACACCGTCAAGCTGATGAAGGGCGCCGGATTGATCCGGCTGCTGCAGGCCAAGCAGTACCAGGGCTTCGAGGTGCACCCGCGCGAGTTCGCGGAGACGACGATGGCCACCGCGGCACTGGATCCGGCGGCCGGCTGGATCGTCGGCGTCGTCGGCGTGCACCCCTATCAATTGGCCTACGCCGACCCGAGAGTCGCCGCCGAAATCTGGGCCGACGACGTCGACACCTGGATGGCCTCCCCGTACGCGCCGCAGGGCGTGGCCAAACCCGTCGACGGCGGGTACATCTTCAACGGCCGCTGGCAGTTCAGCTCGGGCACCGACCACTGCGACTGGATCATCCTGGGCGCCATGCTAGGCGACGACAAGGGCATTCCGATCATGCCGCCGCAGATGCTGCACATGATCCTGCCGCGCAAGGACTACGAGATCGTCGAGGACTCGTGGAACGTGGTGGGGCTGCGCGGGACCGGCTCCAAGGACGTCATCGTCAAGGATGCGTTCGTGCCGTCCTACCGGACCATGGACGCGACGAAGGTGATGGACGGCACCGCCCAGCGCGAGGCCGGCATGACCGAACCGCTCTACCTGATGCCGTGGTCGACGATGTTCCCGCTGGGCATCTCCGCGGCCACCATCGGCATCGCCGAGGGCGCGCTCGCCGCGCATCTGGATTATCAGCGCGAGCGCGTCGGCGCCACCGGGACCGCGATCAAGGACGACCCCTACGTCATGCACGCCATCGGCGAGGCGGCCGCCGACATCAACGCCGCCCGCCAGGAGTTGCTGGCCAACGCCGACCGCATCTACGACATGGTCGCGGCCGGCAAGGAGGTGTCGTTCGCCGACCGCGCGGCCGGACGCCGCACCCAGATCCGCGCGGTATGGCGCGCGGTGGCGGCGGTCGACGAGATCTTCGCCCGCTCGGGCGGCAACGCGGCCCGCATGGACAAGCCGCTGCAACGGTACTGGCGCGACGTGCACGTCGGCCAGCTGCACGCCATCCACATGCCGGGCACCACCTACCACGCGTCGGCGCTGAGTTCGCTGGGTATCGACCCGCCCGAGGGTCCGCTGCGGGCCCTGATTTAGGAGCACCGATGAGCGACCTGAAAAGCCTTGGCTACATCACCATTTCGACCACCGACATCGACCGCTGGCGGCAGTTCGCCTTCGGCGTGCTCGGGTTCGCCGAGGGCACGGGCCCCGACCCGTCGGCGCTGTATCTGCGGATGGACGAGCGGGCGGCCCGGCTGATCGTGGTGCCCGGTGAGTCCGACCGGGTGCTGACCGTCGGCTGGGAGGTGCGCGACCACCCGGCCCTGCAGCGAGTGCAGACCACCCTGGACGCCGCCGGCGTGGCCTACAAGCAGCTGTCCACCGGCGAGGCCGAGGCGCGCCGCGTGGAAGAGGTGATCACCTTCGAGGACCCGGCCGGCACCACACTCGAGGTGTTTCACGGCGCGGTGCTCGACCACAGCCCGGTGGTCACGCCGTTCGGCGCGCGATTCGTCACCGGCGATCAGGGCATGGGCCACGTCGTCGTGCCCGCCATGGATCCGGGCGGGCTGTTCGACTTCTACACCGAGATACTGGGCTTCCGTTCGCGCGGGGCGTTCCGGGTGCCGCTGCCGAAAGAGTTTGGCCCGGTGCGGGTTCGGTTTCTGGGCATCAACGAGCGCCACCATAGCCTGGCGATCGTGCCCGCCGCGCATCAGCGCGACCCGCGCCTGGTGCACATTATGGTGGAGGTCGACAGCCTGGACGCCGTCGGCCAGGCGCTGGATCGGGTGAACGCCGAGGGTTTCCAGCTGTCGTCCACGCTGGGGCGGCACACCAACGACAAGATGGTCTCGTTCTACGTCCGGGCACCGGGCGACTGGGACATCGAATTCGGCACCGACGGAATGCGAGTCGACGAAACCTATTACACCGCAGAGGAAATCACCGCCGACAGCTATTGGGGCCACCAGTGGGTCGGCGAAATGCCCGCGGCCATGCGGCTGTGACGCCCGACTCGGACGTGACGCCGGTCCCGGCGTCCTCGATCGCCTCGTGGGATCAGGAGGCCGACGTCGTCATCGCCGGCTACGGCGTCGCAGGTGCGGCGGCGGCGGTGGAGGCGGCGCGGTCCGGCGCCGACGTCCTGGTGCTCGAGCGCACCGGCTCGTGGGGCGGGGCGGCGTCGATGGCCGGCGGCTTCATCTATCTCGGCGGTGGCACCCCGATCCAAAAGGCTTGCGGTTTCACCGATTCCGTCGACAACATGGCGGCGTTCCTGAACGTCGCGATGGGCCCCGGCGCCGACCAGAGCCGGATCGCCGACTACTGCGCCGGCAGCGTCGCCCACTTCGAGTGGCTGGTCGGCTGCGGCGTGCCGTTCAAGGCGGAGTTCTTCTCCGAGCCCGGCTGGGAGCCGATGGGCGATCAGGGGCTGATGTACAGCGGCGGCGAGAATTCCTTCCCGTTCAACACCATCGCGGATCCCGCCCCGCGCGGGCACGTGCCGCAGATGCAGAACAAGAAGCAGGGCGAGGCCAGCGCCGGCTACATGCTGATGAAGCCCCTCGTCGAAACCGCCACGGCCGCGGGCGCCCGGGCGCTCTACGACGTGCGGGTGCAGCGGCTGATCGTCGAATCCGACGGCCGGGTGGTCGGCGTCCGCGCCCGCCGGTACGGCACCGAGATGAGCATCCGGGCGCGCAGCGGCGTGGTGCTCGCGACGGGCAGCTTCGCCTACAACGACGCGATGGTGGCGCGCTACGCCCCGCGGATCGCCGGGCGGCCGGCCGCGTCCATCGAGCAGCACGACGGGCAGGCGATCCGGATGGCGCAGGCGCTGGGCGCCGACCTGGCGCACATGGACGCCACCGAGGTCGCGATCTTCATCGATCCCCAGCAGCTGGTGCGCGGAATCCTGGTCAACGGGCGAGGCCAGCGCTACGTCGCCGAGGACACCTACCCGGGCCGAATCGGCCAGCTCACGCTCTACCAGCAGGACAACGTCGCCTATCTGATCATCGACGACGACGCCCAGCAGGAGGCGATGGCCTCGTGGTCGCCGAAGCTGATGCTGCGCCCGGCGACCTGGGTGGCCGACACCGTCGCCGACCTGGAACGCGAGATGGGGCTGCCGCGGGGGTCGCTGCAAGCGACCGTGGCCGCCTACAACGAGGCCGCCGCGCGCGGCGAGGATCCGCTGCTGCACAAGAAGCCGGAGTGGATCAAGCCGATCGGCTCCCCCGTCGGCGCGATCGATTTGCGGGAGAACACCGGCGGTTTCACCCTGGGCGGGCTGGCCACCACGCTGGACGCCGAGGTGCTGCATGTCAGCGGCGCGCCCATCCCGAGCCTGTTCGCCGCCGGCCGGTGCACCGCCGGGCTGGCCGCCTGGGGCTATGCCAGCGGCGTCTCGCTGGGTGACGGCAGCTTCTACGGGCGTCGCGCCGGGCGGTCGGCCGCCTCCCGCTCGCGAGCGTAAGCACACTGCGATTTTCGCCCTGGATTTTCGCAGTGGGCTTACGCTCGCGATTCTCGCGCGTCGTGTGACAGCGGCCACACCGGTGTGCTAGAACTATATTCCTAATAGGAATATGCCAGCCAGGAGGCTCAGTGTCAGCGCCCGCCGAAACCCCCACCGCCGTCATCGACCGCATCTCGCTCGTCCTGGACGCGTTCGACGGTCCCGGGCGCCTGACGCTGGCCCAGATCGTCCGGCGCACCGGACTGCCACGTTCGTCGGCGCACCGGATGCTCGAACGCCTGGTGCAGCTGCGCTGGCTGCGCCGCAGCGGCCGCGACTACGAACTGGGCATGCGCCTGGTCGAGTTGGGCTCGCTCGCCGTGCACCAGGACCGACTGGTGCGGGCGGCCGGGCCGTTGCTGGGTGAATTGCACCGCGCGACAGGGCTCGTCGTGCATCTGGCGGTCCTGGATGGACCCGATGTGGTCTACCTCGACAAGGTCGGCGATTCACCGCTGGCGCCCATACCCACCCGGGTCGGCGGTCGCCAGCCCGCGCACTGCACCGCAGTCGGCAAGGCGATGCTGGCCGACCGCGATGAGGATGCCCCGGTGGACCTGCGCGTCCGCAGCACCAAGTACTCGATCGCGAGCGGCTCGCAGCTGGCCGCGGAACTGTCCCGGGTGCGCGCGCACGGCGTCGCCTTCGAACGCGAGGAGTCGCTGCCCGGGTTCGGTTGCGTGGCAGCGCCCATCGGCAACCCGGGCGAAGCCGTCGCGGGGGTGTCGGTGTGCGGTCCGATCAACCGGATGGCGTTCGACCAGCGATTGATCGCCCCGGTCCGGATGACCGCGATGGCCATCTGGCGGCACGCCGAGGACGGCCCGCAACGCGTCGCTCCGACCTTGCAGCCACTGCGACCATTGCTGCCCATGCGGCCGCAGCATCCGGCGTCGACGCAGCGACCCGCCCTGCAGTACGCGTGAGTCTCGACCCGCAGATCGCTGCGGTCATCGAGCTGTTGCGGCGATAGGGCGCCGCCACGCAACGGATCTGCCCCGCCACAATGCTGGTCACAATGCTGGTCACGATGCTGGTCACGATGCTGGTCACGATGCTGGTCACGATGCTGGTCGCGAATCCGGCACGTCCCCGCGTCGCACCCGCAGCCGGCCAACGGGATGTTCCCGGTAGTCGGGAGCCGACGCCGCTGCGTCCCCCGGGTGTCATACGGTCGGCTCATGGCCGACGGCGAAATCTTCGTGATCGACCGGGTGGTGACCCGGCCCGGGTGTGCTCGCCGATTCGTCGACGCCTACCTCGCCGACTACGTCCCCGGCGCGCGGGCACGGGGGATGACGCTGCGAGACATCCTGGTGAGCCCGCCAATCTGGTTCGACGACGACGCCAACGTCATCACGGCCACCTGGACCCTGCCCAGTGCCCGGGCATGGTGGGAGATGACGTGGAAAGGCCGACCGGATTCGACGCTGGGCGAATGGTGGTCACGGATCGACGAATTGGTCACCGAGAGGTCCCGGTCCTTCGCCGCGAGGGCCGACGACGTCGACGGGCTGTGCGATGTATAACCTCACGCGACTGATCGACGTCGCCGAGGGCAATCGCGACCGGATTCTCGAGGCGCTACGCACCGCTGCCCGTGCGACGACGCCGCTGCGCTCGGTGGTGCAACCGACGCTGCCCGGCTCGCGCAACGGAGGTGACATCCTAGTGCATCTGCGGTTCGCAACCGAGGGCCAATGCTGCTGCGCAACAGACGTTCTCGCTGCCGTGCTGGCTGATCCCGCGGTGAGTCGTGTCAACGGCGTCGACTACGGGGGCGCACCCACCCGCCGCGGCGAGGAGCCCGGCACGGTCTACCGGGCGCTGTTGCTGCGCGTGCAGCCAGACACGCCCGATGCCACCCTCGCCCGGTTCGAGCGCGAGCTGTCTTCGATGCCGCGCTATCTACCGACGATCCGTGCATGGCAGCTGAGCCGGGTGTCCGCGGCGGCCGGAAGCTCCCCGTGGACACACGTGTTCGAGCAGGAGTTCGCCGACATCGAGGCGCTGATGGGGGCCTACCTGATGCACCCTGTCCACTGGGCGGTGGTGGACCGCTGGTTCGACCCGGAAACCACCGACGTGATCGTCCGTGACCGGGTATGCCACAGCTTCTGCCCCATCGCCGAACCGGCTCTGATCTAGACGCCTGCGGGCAGGATATTCGGATTGGCGGTCGCCGGGGGCGCCAAAGGTGGCAATACTTTTGCGCCATCCAGACTATGCACCGGTAGTTGCTGCGACCACGGATAGTGCAGGCTGAACGCGACCAGGCCGGTGCGCTTCGCGGCGGGCAAATGGCACATCGCCAGCACGGTCTCGGCTAGATACTCCACGGGTTCGGTCGGGAAAGAGTCCGGGATCAATTGCGCCGCACCGGGTGTGCGGACCGCGGTCGACGGGCCCACGCAATTCACGGCGATGTTCGCGTCCAGCAGCTCGGCGGCCACACCCTGGGTGAACCGGTGCAGGGCGGCTTTCAGGGACGCGTAGATCACGTCGCCGGATGTCTTGTTGTATTCCCGGTACGGCCGGACCGGAGCCACGCCCGTGACGGAACCGATGTTGACGATCCAGCCCGCTCCGTGGTTACGCATATACGGCACAGCAGATTTCGTCAGCACAAACGGAACCCGCAGGTAGTGCTCCACGGTGCGGTCGAACGTTTCCAGACTCATGTCCTCGACCAACGAGTAGTCGGCGAAACCGGCATTGTTGATCAGGATGTCGATGCGTCCCGTGCGGTCCAGCACCGCATCGACCAAGCCGTCGCGTTGCTGTGCATCCTCCAGGTCGCTGGCAATACCGAACGCCGAGCCCCCGGCGGCCTCGATCAGCCCCACCGTTTCGCCGATGGTGCCGGGCAGGGCCGTGGTCGTTCCGGCCCGCATCGACAACGAAAGTGCTTGCGAGCGTGCGGTGACCGCCACCGTGGCGCCTTCGGCCGCGAGTCGCTGCGCAATGGCACGGCCGATACCGCGGCTGCTACCGGTAACCAAAGCCGTTTTGCCGCAGAGTAACCCGTCCCTCATCGAAGCTCGAGATCCCCTTCGACCGGGGCGCGATGGTCGCGCCAAAAGTCAACCAGCCGGTATGGAAACGAGATCACGATCCGGCCGCCCGAGCGATAGTAGGTGTGCGCCGATGGCGTGTGACGCCATACGGTGCCTTCCATGGCGGCATCGATGCGGTCGACATAGTCCGCATAGGCTCGCTGCGTCACCTCCAGGGTGGCGGCCTTGCGCAGCGCCATCAACTGCAGGCATTCCATCACGTAGTGCACCATCACTTCCACACCGAAGTTGTGCCCCGCGCCGTGACCCGGGCTGTAATTGGGGGCCGAAGAAATGAACAGGTTCGGGAATCCCGGGACCATCCCGCCACGGTAGGCCCGGGGGGCCTCGCCCCATTCCTCGGCCAATTTCTTGCCGTCACGGCCCCGAATATCCACGGTGGAAAGGAAATCCAGGTAATAGCCGGTCGCGTAGACGATGACGTCGAGGTCGATCTGCCTGCCGTCCTGCGTCACGATTCCGGCCTCGTTGACCAGGGCCGGCTCACTGGCCTCGACGTCCACATGCTCGCGGGCCAGCGCCGCGTAGTAGCCGCCGGGATCGCGGATGATCCGCTTGCCATAGGGAGCGAAGTCGGGCGTGACCTTGCGCGCGAGCTCGCTGCCCCGGCCGAACACGCGATCGATGTAATCGAGGCACATCTGCAGCAGCACGTCGTTGGCGGGCGAAATCGACAGATGCTCGGCCGCCCAATCCTGGTCATGCAGGATCACCGGGTAGTTGTTGTCCGACGTCCCCCAATAAGACTTGAGCCGAACCCAATTGGCGTAGTACGGCAGCCGGACGCCCAACCACCGCCGGTAGGCGGGAACGTCGTCGGACGCCCGCCGTCGCGGCGCGACCCAGTGCGGCTGGCGTTGGAACACGGTCAAGTGCGCGACCTGGTCCACGCACGCGTCGACGATCTGGACCGCGGTGCAGCCGGCTCCGATGATCGCGACCCTCTTGCCCGTGAGGTCCAAATTCCGATCCCACCGCGCGGAATGGATCGAAATGCCCGAGAACGTTTCTCGGCCAGGAAGATCCGGCCAACGCGGCCGGTTGAGATATCCGGCGGCCGGAATCACCACATTCGCGTAACTGACGTCGCGCGTTCCGTCCGGGGCGACCGAGTGAATCTGCCACTGCCGGCGCTGCTCCTCCCACCACAACGCCTGTACCTCGGTGCTGAACCGCGTGCGCCTGCGCAGATTGTTCTTGTCCGCCACCGACACCAGGTAGGCCTGGTACTCCGCACCCTGCGGGTAGTAGCTCGACCAATCGCCGTTGATCTCGCGTGACAGCGAGTAGTACGCCGACGGCGTGTCCACCCCGATGCCGGGATACGTGGTGGTGTACCACGTTCCGCCGACCTCGTCGTTTCGCTCGATGATCTGGTAGTCGACGCCGGCCTCCGCACACGCGAGCGCGGCGGTGATTCCGGCGATGCCCGCGCCGATGATGACAACCCGAAAGTCCGTGGGAAGCTTCGCGCCGCGGGGCAGCACCGGTTGCGAAGGCTGGAATCCGCCTTGCTCGAGCAGTAACTGGAGATATTCGGGACCGACCTCTCCCCCGAGCGCAACGGGAGCGACACGAGTGAACAGGTCGAGGTCGTCGGCGGGCACCGCGTCCGCCCGGCGCGGCTCCCGCAGCGCAGCAACGATCTCCTCGATGAGCTGCGCGGCCGTCGCCGGGTCGGTGGCGCCGGCCTGTTCCGGTGGATCCGGCATGTAGGTGATTCGCGGCGCGAACCGGTCAGCCACGGCCGGATCGCCGGTCAATTGCGCCAGGACGGCGACCAGCACCCCGGGGTCCGCATGACGCAGGTTGTCCCGCAATTCGTCGACGTGTGCGGGATCCGCGCCCGCCCACCCGGCGGTTTCAGTCGTGATGGGGACGCCAGTGCTCATGCCAACGAGTATTGGGGCGATTTGCGGCCATGGGCAGGGCGTTGTCTACTCAGCGGGACGCGAACGACGCGCTGATGTGCGTTGGCGCTTACCGTGACCGCATGCAGTCCGATGACCTCGACGCCATGATCGAGCGGGCACGTAGCCACGGGCTCGGCGATATTCCCCGGCGATCGGCCCGCCGGCACCCGCACAAGATCGCGATCATCGACGACGAAGTCGTGCTGACCTTTGCCGAATTCGACGGTCTGGTGGACCGGGCCGCGGCGGCGTTGCACGACAGCGGTTTTGGACCCGGCAGCCGCTTAGGCCTCTTGTCACGCAACTGCTGGCAGTACGCCGTGCTGGCGTTCGCGACCGCGCGCGCGGGAGTGGTGTTGGTCCCGATCAACTTCATGCTGACCGCCGAGGAAATCGCCTACATCCTCGATCACAGCCAGGTCGGCGGCATCGTCGTCGAAGCGGACCTGACGCCGACCGCCGAGGAGGCGATTCGGCGAGGCGGCGTGGTCAGGAGCAAGGGCGCCCTGGTGCCGACGGGACACCAGGGCGTGACCGGGTGGGCGGACTTCGCCCAGTGGCTGACCACCGACACACCGGTCCCGAGGCCGCACATCGACGACGACCAGCCCGTGCGGCTGATGTACACCAGCGGCACCGAATCCCGTCCCAAGGCCGCCATCCACACCAGCCGCAGCCTGATGTGGCAGTACGTCAGCACGATCGTCGCCGGCGACATGTCACCCGACGACGTCGAGATCCACTCGCTCCCGCTGTATCATTGCGCACAGCTGGACAACTTCCTGGCCACCGACATCTACCTCGGCGCCACCAGCATCATCCTGCCGCGGCCCGACCCGGAAACGGTGCTGCGCACCATCGAGCGCCGCCGCGTCACCAACTATTTCGCTCCCCCGACGGTGTGGATCTCGCTGCTGCGCTCGCCGGTGTTCGACGAAGTCGACCTGTCCAGCCTGCGCAAGGGCTATTACGGCGCCTCGGCAATGCCCACGGAAATCCTGCACGAGATCCGCGAAAGGCTCCCCAACCTCCGACTGTGGAACTTCTACGGCCAGACCGAGATGGCGCCACTGGCCTCCGCGCTGGGGCCCGACGAGCAGGACGCGCACGCCGGTTCGGCCGGACGACCGGTGATCAACGTCGAAACGGCCATACTCGACGACGACAACAACCCCGTCGCCGCCGGCGTGCTCGGCGAGATCGCCCACCGCAGCCCACATTTGACACCGGGCTACCTGAACGACCCGCAACGCAGCGCGGAAGCCTTCCGAGGCGGCTGGTTCCACTCCGGCGACCTGGGCTACCACGACGACCACGGACTGCTGCACGTGGTGGACCGCAAGAAGGACATGATCAAGACCGGTGGCGAAAACGTGGCCAGCAGGGAGGTCGAAGAAATCATCTACCGGCACAACGGTGTTCAGGAAGTTGCGGTGTTCGGCCTGCCACACCCGGTGTGGGTGGAGGCGGCCGTGGCCGCCGTGGTCCCCCGCGACGGCGTCACCCTCACCGAGCAGGAACTGTTCTCCCACTGCCGGGCGCACCTGGCCGGCTTCAAGACACCCAAACGCGTCTTCTTCGTGGATGCGCTCCCGAAGAACCCCAGCGGAAAACTGCTCAAACGTCTGCTGCGGGAGTGATTCAGTGTCGAACAGCACACGTTCGGTTGAACCCGAATCAACCCCTGCCCAAACCAGCGCATGGCCGATCACCGGGTGACACCGCCGGAGCGAGCAACGAGTGTTCCACTGACCGGGCATCGGCGGTGTTGGCAAGGCCATACCGGAGTTGACTGACGCCATGAGCAACGACGTCACGCTGCCGGAATTGCAGGAGTTCATCGCGTCCTTCTGGTACCACTACGACGAGGCCCGCTACGACGAGCTGGCGGCCAGTTATGCCGAGGATGTGCACGACCTGACCCGAAGCGATTCCGGTGCAAGCCCTTTCGAGGAATTGATGTCGCCGAAGCTCAACGGTCGTGACGCGGTGATCGAATGGCTGTCCGAGCACCGCGAGCAGAGCCCATATCCGTTGCGGCACCACGCCACCAACGTGCACCGCACCGGCATCGACGGTGACATCACCCACGCGCGGTTCTATATTTTCGTCAACCAGATCGCCAACTTCGTACCGTTCGCGGTGTCCAGCGGTGTCGTCAACGTCGGCGTCAGACGGGGCGCCAATGGGTTGCAGTTCACCGACATGGAGGTGATCCTCGACGCCACCAACTCGGTGCTGCTGACAGATCTGACCGCCGGCAGCAGTACCGGTTCGTGAACGCCCCCGATCCATTCACCGGCGGGGTCGCCATCATCACCGGAGCCGGCTCCGGCCTCGGCGCCGGCCTGGCGCGCCACGCCAGCGGGCTGGGCATGACCGTGGTGCTGGCCGACATCGATCGAGCGGCGGCGGCGTCGGTCGCCGACGAACTGCGGGCGGCGGGCGGATCAATAGTCGATGTCTGCTGCGACGTGCGCGATCCCGACGCTGTGCAGGACCTTGCCGAGCGGGTGTACCGGGACATCGGCCCGGTACGCCTGCTGATCAACAACGCCGGCATCGAACAGTTCGGCTACCTATGGGACACACCGGTGGCCAACTGGCAGCGCATCATCGACATCAACGTCAGCGGCGTCTTTTACGGTGTGCGCGCTTTCCTGCCCAAGATGATGGCCACCGACGAGCAGGCGTGGGTCTGGAACATCGCGTCGGTCGGGGCTGTGGTGGCAATTCCGTTGCAAGCTCCCTACATCGTCAGCAAGCATGCGGTGCTGGCATTGACCGAATGTTTATACCTGGAGGTCGAATCGACCGGGCACGGTCATCACATTCACGTGCAGGCCGTGCTTCCCGGACCGGTATCGTCCAACATCTTCGAGTCAGCCGGCGGAGTCGAAGCCGGCGGGTCCGGCCAAGTGGCCGCCGAGGCGCAGCGCTCGACCATGCTGGACCTCAAGGCCGCCGCCATGGATCCGCTGGACGCCGCCGGGCTGTTGTTCGAGCGGGCTACCGAGGGACGCTTCTACCTGCACACCCACCCCGAGTCGGTGGCCACTGCGATGGTCGAGCGCGCTGACGCGCTTGCGGCACAACATAACCCGACGCTGCGCAACGGAAGTCGATTCGACGCGGCAAAGCCATGACATGGTGACGCCCGCATTGGATCCCGACGCGGCGGCGCGTGTCGCCTCATTCGCCCCGCTGGCGGCGATGCGGCAACGCGGGCTGGCCGTGGTCCGCGCCGGCCTGGAATCCGCTCCCCTGCCCGAGGCGATGCCCGAAATGGCCGCCGTCACCGAGACCACCATTCCCGGTCCCGGTGGAATGATTGCAGTCCGGATGTATCGCCCCACCGTCGACACCGGCGGTCCCATGCTCGTCTATCTGCACGGCGGCGGACTGGTGATGGGCTCCAACCACTCCTTCGAGCCGCTGGCGCGTGAGCTGGCCTCGGCCTCGTCGGCGGCCGTCGTGGCCGTGGACTACCGGCTGGCCCCGGAGTCACCGCCGCCCGCGCAGTTCGACGATGCCTACACCGCCACCGAATGGGTGGCGCGAAACGCCGGTGAATTGGGCGTCGACGTCGACCGGCTCGCGGTCGTCGGCGACAGCGCCGGCGGCTCGCTGGCGGCGGCGGTCGCTTTGGCCGCTCGCGACCGCGGCGGCCCGCCGATCTGCGCTCAGGTGCTGCTGTATCCCGGCTTGGACCGCGACATGTCCGTGCCGTCAATCGCCTTGCTGGCCGACGCGCCGATGCTCGCTCGCGATGACATCGACTACATGCACGTGCTGGTGGACGGAGACGCGGGACCGCCCAGTGACCCCTACCTGGTTCCGGCGTACGCCACCGACTTGTCCGGCCTGCCGCCGGCGATCGTGGTCACCGCCGGCTGTGACCCAATCCGGGACTGGGGTGAGCGCTACGCGGAGCGGCTGCGCGACGCCGGCGTGCAGACCACCCTCACGCGTTATCCGGGTATGTACCACGGCTTTCTGATGCGTACCGATGCCACCGCACGGGGCAGGCTGGCCATCGCGGAGGTCGGGGCGTTGCTGCGAGCCAAGTTTGCCCATCCGCTTCGGTTTGACGTCCCGATGACCGGACAGCCATCTCCCGCGTCGCGGTGACGTTGCGCACAATCAACCAATCTTGAACTGCAAAGGAGACAGCTGATGCTCACCGACGAGCGCCGGATGGAGCTTTCGGATGTGTTGCGCCCGGCCGCCCCACCCCTCGAAATCGACAACGTCTACACCGACGACCAGCGGGAGCGTCTCCTCGACGTAGTGCGCACCTACGGCCCGTGGCGCCTGATCATCGCACAGCACTTCGCCTCCGCCGAGGAACTGATAGCGACGATGAGTGGCCTGTTCCCTGACGGATTCACCCCATCGCTCGACCTGTTCCTCACGCCGACCTTCCGCGGCTACCTGGCCAATTACGGCGCAACGCTCTACCCGCAATTGCACGACTGCTTCTACAACGCGCAATTCATCGCGATGGCCAAGAGCTACTGGAACGCTGAATATGCCAAGCCGCAGCTGATGCTTTTCAACATCAACGGGCCGTGTGCGAACCGCGATCCGGGACACCTGGATTCGCCGAGCTTCCGCGGGGTGCGGCATGAGAACGCGCCAACCTGGCTTACCAGTGTGATGGGCAAGTCCGGCCTATTCTGCGACTACCTGATCAAGATGGCGCAGGTAATCACCTGGTTCTCCCTCGACACCGGTAGCGGATTCACCTACTGGCCAGACGGGCCCCTCAAAGCGCCTAAGCGAGTCCTGCCGCCGATTTACAACCGCGGCGTCGTGGTGCAGAACGAGATGATGGTGCACCGCGGCGAAGCCAACGGCCCACTGGCGCAGCAGATTCCGGCAGGTTTGACTTTCGACACCGTGTTCGCCGGCGACCCTACGGATCGCGACCACTGGCTGCTCAAAAGCGGTGACGACGTGATCGCCCGCCACCACACCGACGAGCTCCGATTCCTGGTGCACTGGTCGGCCGAGGTGTTCTCCGACTTCGACGAGCTGAAGAAGAACATGGACGGCTCCGACGATCTGACGATCGAGAAGGCGATCGACATCATGGTCGACGATGTCAAGGCCAAGGGGATCAAACTCGATATACCCGCTGAGCCTTTGCACGATCCCGCGTTCATCAACGCGCTCAACTCCGCTTACGACATCGGCGGACCTTCGGCTTACCCTGACGAAGCGCCGATCAGTGCCTTCCAGCTGGCATGACTGATACGCTCCGCGAACGGCTGACGCAGTCGGTGCGACGACTCATCGACGTCACGATTCGCAGTGAGGCCGATGGAGCCGCCGTGGCGAACGCCCTGGCTCTGGTCGACCAAGCCGTCGAGCTGCTGAGTACGCGACTCATGCCCGGTTCGTTCGGTGTGCGCACGACCGCCGACGGCAAGAATGTCGTCGCGGGCAATGTGGCCATCGGGGTGCACAACCCGATCGCTCCGCCACTGATCGTCCAGCGAGACGCGGCGGGCGGCGTGCACGCCGATGTGCACCTCGGAGCCGGCTATGAGGGACCGCCCGGTCATGTGCACGGCGGCATGTGCGCGCTGATCCTGGACCATCTTCTGGGCGCGACGGCACATCAGCCGGGCAAACCGGCTTACACCGGCACCATCACCGTGCGCTACCTGCGCCCCACGCGGTTGGGCGCATTGCGAGCCGAGGCCCGGCTGGAGCGGATCGACGGCAACAAGACCTATGCGGTCGGCCATCTCGGTAACGTCGACGGTGTCACGGTAGAAGCCGAGGGCGTATTCATCACTCCGCTTCATCACTCCGCGGGAATACGTCCCACGGGAATACGTCGCGGTGGATGAATCTCAAGCCAGCCCGAGCTTCTAAAGCGTTGGTGTGCTTGCTATCTCGTCGACGAGAGGCAGGTCACCGCGTCGCACGGCGGCGGTTATCGACTCGTTAAGCGCTGCGCACGCCAGGAACACGCCACGGTCGGCATGCGCTGAGACCCGCTCCGCGTCGGCGCGCTCGGCGCACCGGGCTGTCGCCTCGGCGTTCCACTGCACACTGGTCTGGTTCCAGCTGCTCTTGCGGACCAATACTTGCGCAGCGCAATTGCGGCACACTATCGGCGCCATCGGCATTTCGTCGAGACGGTTGTCTTCCCGGACAGACGAGTTCAGTACCATCACACCGAAGCGGCCGCCTGGATCGCCATATTCGCCTCGACCTCTTTCATCCACGCCTCGTAGGGCCGGGTGGTGTCGAGCTCGAATTCGAAGCGATCCACCATATCTGGCTGTACGTCGGCGGCGTCAACATAGAATTGCTGATACCAGCGCCGCAGCTGGTAGACCGGACCGTCCTCTTCCACGAGCAGCGGGTTGTCGATGCGGGCCTTGTGCCGCCAGATCTCGACGTCCTGCTCGAACCCGAGTTTGACGTAATCCCCAAGGGTGATCGCGGTCTGCATGGCCTGATCGTCGGGCAGCGCATCCGATTTTTTCACGATGATGCCGTATTGCAGCACAAAGGAATTCGTGTCTATCGGATAGTGGCAGTTGATGAGGATGGTGTTGGCGTCGCCGTGCTCGTAGTGATAGGTCAGGTCGTCGATCATGAACGAGGGGCCGTAGTAGGACGCCACGGACGTCGTCCCCAGCATCTGCGAGCCGACGCTGCCGCCCATGTCGGGCCGGCTTCCACCGTTCATGTATTGCGTGGCCACATGGCCCTCGAAGATGTTCTTGAAGTAGGTCGGCAACGAACCGTGAATGTAGAAGAAATGCGCCATATCGACGACGTTGTCGATGATTTCGCGGCAATTGCTCTGCACAACGGTGGTGTACCAATGCCAGTCGGTCCACTCGTCGCTGGTGGCGCCCTCGATTCGCGGGATCGTCACCTCCGGTGGCGGCGGTCTGCGCTCCGGATCGTTCCACACGAACAACATGCCGTCCTGCTCCAGCGTGGTCCACGCTTGGGTGCGGGCCAGTTTGGGGGCGCGCCGGCTGTAGGGCACCTGCTTGCAGCGGCCGTCGCCGCCCCAGCGCCAGTCGTGGAACGGGCAGGCGATCTCGTTGCCCTTGACCTGGCCCTGCGACAGGTCCCCGCCCATGTGCCGGCAGTAACCGTCGAGCACGTTGATCTTGCCGTCACCGCTGCGGAAGACGACGAGTTTCTGCCCGAAGGCGTTGATCGCGTGGGGCTTGCCGTCACCGAAATCCCTGGTCAGTCCCAGGCAGTGCCAGCCGCGGGCGAACCGCGTCGGCGCTGCCTGCGCTTCGATCAACCGAATTTCGTCGGCCTCGGTCTGCGACGTCATGAGACTGATTTAACTCCCCCGAAGCGGGCCGCGGGACCCCCTTGTTCCACTCATCAGGACGGCTCGTCTGGCCTTGCGACATGTCGGCCTACCGTTGCCGGCGTGACGACGCACATCGCGACGATTCCCGCCGGACTTCTGGTCGCCGACACCGCCGTCGACCTGCTCGTCGTCGGCTCCGGCACCGGCATGGCCGCGGCACTGGCGGCCCACGAATTGGGCCTGTCGGTGCTGATCGTGGAGAAATCGTCGTACGTGGGGGGTTCGACCGCGCGGTCGGGCGGCGCACTGTGGCTGCCGGCCAGTCCGGTGCTGGCCGAAGCGCACGCCGGTGACACCGCGGAGAGCGCCGGTACGTACCTGGACTCGGTCGTCGCGGGGTCGGCGCCCGCGCAACGGTCGGCGGCGTTCGTGGCGAACGTGCCCCCGACGATGGACATGCTGCGCCGGACGACGCCGCTGCGGCTGTTCTGGGCCCGCGACTACTCCGACTACCACCCCGAGGTCTCCGGCGGCAGCGCCGCCGGCCGCACCTGCGAATGCCGCCCCTTCGACACCGCACTGCTCGGCGAATACCGCACCCGGCTGGAGCCCGGCCTGATGGAGGTCACCGTCCCGATGCCGACGACGGGCGCCGACTACCGGTGGATGAACCTGGTGGCCCGCATGCCGCGCAAGGGAATTCCCGTCTACGCCAAGCGGCTGGCGCAGGGCGTGGGCGGGCGCATGCTGGGCCGGCGCTACGCCGCGGGCGGTCAGGGCCTGATGGCCGGGCTGTTCACCGGGGTGCTGCGCGCCGGCATTCCGGTGTGGACCGACGCGACACTGATGCGCCTCACTTGCGATGGCGACCGTGTGGCCGGCGCCGTCGTCGAGCACGGCGGCCGCGAGGTCACGATCACCGCGCGGCGCGGCGTGGTGCTGGCCACCGGCGGTTTCGACCACAGCATGGACATGCGCTGGAAATTTCAGTCGAAATCGTTGGGTGCCAACCTCAGTCTCGGCTCATCCTCCAATATCGGCGACGGGATCCGCGCGGGCCAGGAGGTCGGCGCCGGCATCGACCTGATGGATCAGGCGTGGTGGTTCCCCGCCATCGCGCCGCTGCCCGGCAAGGCGCCGGCGGTGATGCTGGCCGAGCGATCACTGCCGGGGTGCCTGATCGTGGATCAGCATGGGCGCCGGTTCGCTAACGAAGCGACGGACTACATGTCGTTCGGGCAGCGATTGCTGGAGCTGGAGCGCTCGGGCAGCCCGGTGGAGGCGATGTGGATCGTCTTCGACCAGCAGTACCGCAACAGTTACGTTTTTGGCGCCGAGCTGTTCCCGCGGATGCGCATCCCGCAGGCGTGGTACGACGCCGGCGTCGCGGTACGCGCAGACAACCTCACCGACCTGGGCGCCCGGATGGGTGTTGAGGTGTCGGAGTTCTTTGCGACGATGACCCGCTTCAACCAAAACGCCTCTGCCGGCGAGGATCCCGACTTCGGTCGCGGTCGCAGCGCCTACGATCGCTACTACGGGGATCCAACCGTCAAGCCGAACCCCAACCTGCGCCCGGTGGTCAACGGCCCGTTCTACGCGGTGAAGATGGTGCTGTCCGACCTGGGCACCTGCGGTGGGCTGAAGGCCGACGATCGGGCACGGGTGCTGCGCGAAGACGGCGGCCCGATCGCCGGGCTGTACGCGATCGGCAACACCGCCGCCAACGCATTCGGCACGACGTACCCGGGCGCGGGCGCAACGATCGCGCAGGGACTTGTGTACGGTTACATCGCGGCGCAGCAGGCGGCGGGCGACAACGCGGCGGCGCCTGGCGAAGCGGGTCGCCGCCACCGGAACTAGCGGTGATCTACGACGTATCATGCCCCGCGCCCGGACTGTGGTCTTCGTCGTCTCCATCGCGGAGCAGTTTCTCGGGGTGATGGAAAACGTTGACTCGGGGCTGGCCCCGGTCCAGGTGCGGGGGCGGGATCCATTCGGTGTCACCCTTGGCGTTCTTGCGGGTGGTCCAGCCTCCCGGTTGCAGGAGGCGGTGATGGGGTCCGCAGGCGAAGGTCAAATCGTTGATGTCGGTGCTGTGACAGGTGGCGTAGTCCGTGACGTGGTGTACCTCGCAGTAGTAGCCGGACACGGTGCAGCCGGGGGCCGAACAGCCGCGGTCCTTGGCGTACAACACAATTCGCTGTCCTGGGTTGGCGAGTCGTTTTGTGTGATACAGGGCCAGCGCCTTGCCTTTGTCGAAGATGGCCAGGTAATGGCGGGCGTGGCGGGCCAGGCGGATCACGTCCCCCATCGGAAGCATGGTGCCGCCGCCGGTGAGGCCGCGTCCGGCGGCGGCTTCCAGTTCTGCCAACGTGGTGGTGACAACGATGGAGGCCGGCAAGCCGTTGTGCTGACCCAACTTTCCGGAGGCCAGCAGCGCGCGTAGCGCGGCATTGAGGCCGTCGTGGTTGCGCTGGGCGGCCGATCGCGGGTCGGCCTCGATGGCCTCCTGGGTGGGGGTGCCGTCGATGCACGGCGTCTCGTCGAACGGGTTGCACATGCCTGGGGCCGCCAGCTTGGCCAGCACGGCTTCTAAGGTGGCGCGCAGTTCGGGGGTGAGCCACCCGCGCAGTGCCGACATGCCGTCGGATTGCTGGTTGCCCAGCGTCAGCCCGCGGCGGCGGGCCCGGTCCTCGTCGCGGTAGGTGCCGTCGGGGTTGAGGCAATCGGCCAGGGTGTCGGCCAGCGCCGCCAGTTGTTCGGGACGGTACCGACTGCCCTGCTTGGCCAGATCGGCTTCGGCGCGCTCGCGGGTGAGTTGGTCGATCCAGCCGGGCAGCTGGTGGCAGAACCGGCGGATGACGGCGACGTGGCCGGCCCCGAGCTGTCCCGCGCGCTGCGCCGCGGCGGTGCCCGCGAGCGCGGGCGCCAATGGTTCGCCGGTCAGCCCTTGCCGTGGTCCCAGGTCGTTGGCTTCGCGGATGCGGCGCGCGGCCTCGGCGCGGGTGATCAAGGTCCGTTCGGCCAGGGCGTGGGACAGCGTGCCGCCGAGTTCTGCTGGGGTGGCCTGTCGCGCAACGTGGTTGATCAGCTTGTGTTCGGCGACCGGCAGCTGTCGGCGCGCCTTTTCGGAGCGCTCCAACAGCGCCAGGCATTCTCGGGGGGTCAGCGCATCGAAACTCAGGTCCGCTACACGCTCGAGCGCGGCAGCGAGCGCATCAAAGGCCGCGGTGATCGCATCCCGATCGATGATGCCACCCGAACTCATGCCCCGAAACTATCGGAGGCCACCGACAAGATTTGTCGACCAGAGACTCCTGAAACCACAGGGAAGCAAGTGATTTCGTTATGCGATTTCGATATCCATAATTAACCCGGGTAGCGATCCCCCGGGGCCGGTGGCTCGCGAAACCGGCCGCCACCGACAGTACTAATCCGCTTCGCGCTTCGCCTGAACCTGCTTTTCGACCTCCCGCCAGTAACCGGGCGTGGGGCGAGGTTTGCCAAAGCCACCCTTCGCGGCGCTCTGCAGGATGGCGTCGGCCTCGTCGATCTCCTTGATCATCTCCAGCGCGAACTCACGCTCGGCGGCGTAGTACTTGGCCGCCCAGCGCAGCGCGAGCACCGAGTACGCCCATGCGGGTTCCGCCTCGGCTCCCTCGGCGTCCTCGACGGCCTTGCGATGCCTGGCTTCGGTGTATGCCACATGCTCCTGCAGTAATTCCTTGAGCCGGCCCGGGTTATTGAGGTGCCCGAACGTAACCCGCAGCAGCACACTGTGTTTGAGCACCGGAGGGTCCACCGGCGCGTGTTTGGCCCACTCGGTGACGGCGTCCATGCCGGCCGGGGTGATCTTGTAGAGCCGGCGACTGCGGGTGCCCTCGTCGCGTTCGACGCGCGACGTCACCAGTCCCAGCGATTCCAGCTTCTTGAGCTCGGTATAGATCTGACTGTAGGACGGGCTCCAGTAGTAGAGATCGACGCTCCAGTCGATCCACTTCTTGAGGTCATAGCCCGAAACCTCTTCTTCGTAGGACATCATTCCCAGCAGCGCCCAGCTGGTGGCGGCCAACGCCGCGTTGGTCAGCTTTTGGCCGGCAGGGTCCGTTTCGGAGTCCATCCCGCAAGGCTAACAACATCACCCTTAGATTGGATGCCATGGACCGCTGGCTGGGACGCCCGTGAAATTCGCCTTCCCCCTTCCGCACCTGCTGCGCCTCAAAGCGATTACGCAGCCCTGGGAAGCCGCCGTCACCGGCGCAGACCAACGCCGCATGATGCAATGCGCCGACCGGTGGGGTTACGACATGATCGCGGTGCCCGAGCATCTGGTCATCCCCGCCGACCATGTCGAGTTGTCCGGGCCGCACTATCTGCACTCCACGACCGCGCAGGCCTTCATCGCCGGTGCCACCGAGCGGTTGACCATCAATTCCTGCGTCACCATCTTGCCGCTGCAGCACCCCATCGTGCTGGCCAAGGCCTTGTCCACGGCGGACTGGATGAGTGAGGGCCGGATGATGGTGACGTTCGGCGTGGGTTGGCTGGCCCGCGAGTTCGAACTGCTCTCAGTGCCCTTCGGCGAACGGGGCCGCATCGCCGACGAGTATCTGGCCGCCATCATCGAACTGTGGACCAGCGACGCACCCCGGTTCGAGGGCCGGTATGTGTCGTTCGCCGACATCGCCTTCGAGCCGAAACCCGTTCAAAAGCCGCATCTTCCGATCTGGATCGGCGGCGACGCCGACGCCGCGCTGCGCCGGGCGGCCACCTTCGGCTCCGGGTGGTGGCCCTTTCTCACCCAACCGGAGCAGATCGCCGAAAGACTCGACTACATCAAGTCGCAACCCTGCTACGACGAACGGGAATTCGACGTGATGCACGGGCTGGGCACCAACCGGGTCGGCGAGGGACACATGGCCCGCCGCGCGGGCGACCGCCCGGGCATGAGCGCCGGACAGATCGTCGACCGGTTGAACTGGCTCGCCGAGCAGGGCGTGACCGTGACCGCGGTGCCCGTCCCCGCCGTGAGCGGCGTGGACGAGTACCTCGACTACGCGCAGTGGGTCATCGAAGACATCAAGCCCCAGGTGTCCTAGCGGAGCTGCAATCCGCGCCGGCGCACCCAATACACCGCGGCGACGCTGCCGGCGAGCCACACGCTCATGGCGACGCCGAGGTGGACGAAGCTCTTGGTGTCACGCCCGAACACCGGCCAGATCAGCGCGGGCAGCTGCTGCCACAACACGCGGTGCTCCACGCCGTCCATCGGGTCGGCCACGTAGTACAGCGCATAGGGCAGCGTCAGCGCCAACACCCAGCTACGGGTGCGGCGCAGATCGCCGCGCTGGCGCCAGCGACGCAGCAGCGGCTCGACGCGGACCGGGTACAGCACCGAGATGAGATTGCCGACGCCCAGCCAGGAGACGATGGGCACCGCGACGGTGGGGATCGTAATGCCCAGCCGCGCGGGCGATTCCCGCCACAGCGTCAACGCGACCGCGGCGGCCAGGGTGGGCAACCCGACGATCGCGAGCAGGGCGAGGTTCTTGATCAACAGGATCCGCCAGAAGGGCACGCGAGCGGCCAAACCCCGAACGATGCGGTGATGGTCGGCGCCCAGGCAGTTGGTGGTGGTGACATCGGCGAGTACCCACGAGGAAAAGTAGGTGCCCACCAGGATCACCCAGTCGGGGTGACGACCCACCGGCGTCAGCGGCTGCACCAGCAGCCAGCCGGCCGCGAAGACCACGTTGGCCACCACACCCATCAACCAGGTGCGCGGCCGGGTGAACGACCACCGGATCTCGGCGATGACCGCCAAAATCAATACACTCTCGAAATCCTTGGCCGCGCGCCGGGCCGCAGCGGGTCGAGGCGCCGACGCACGCGCCGCGCTGCGCAGCGCGGCGCTCACCCGCGGATGCGCCGCGCACTCCCCCAGCCGCTCCGAGCCTCCGGCGCTGCGCGAGACGACCACCTGGCGCGTCCCCTCCCGTCGGATCGGTCAACGGCTCGTTCGCAATGTACGCAGGGCAGGATAACGGCATGAACCGAAAGCGTGTGATCGTCGCCGGGCTCGGGGACGTCGGCGTCCTCGCGGCGATCCGGCTGTCCCGGCGCGCCGACGTCGTCGGCATCTCGGCCAAACCCGCGCTGGTGAGCGGCCAGGAGCTCGGCGTTCGGCTCTCACGACCACACGATTGGGCCCGCGACTACTGGATTCCATTCGACCGGTTCCGCCGTCTCGACGCCGTCCGAACGGTGCAGGCAACCCTGACCGGCGTCGACCTGGCCACCCAAACCGTCACCGCCCGAACCGAAGACGGCGCCGGCATTACCGAGGCGTACGACGCGCTGGTGATCTCGACCGGAGTCAGCAACGGCTTCTGGCGCCAGCCGACCCTGCAGTCGGCGGCCGAAATCGGCGTGGGACTGCGCGCCGCGCACGACCGGCTGGCCGCCGCCGGGTCGGTGGCCGTGGTGGGCGGCGGCGCGGCGGCGGTCAGCAGCGCCCTCAACATGGCAACCACGTGGCCGGACAAGCGGATCGACCTGTACTTCCCCGGCGAGTCCGCCCTGGCGGGGCACCATCCGCGGACCTGGCAGCGGATCCGCCGCCGACTGACCGACTCGGGCGTCGGCGTCCATCCGGGACATCGCGCGGTGGTGACCGAAGGTTTCGCGGGTGACAAATTGACCAGCGAACCGGTCCACTGGAGCACCGGGCAGCCCCCGGCCTGTGCCGACGCCGTGCTGTGGGCGATCGGGCGGGTGCGGCCCAACACCGATTGGCTGCCGGCCGAACTGCTCGATGACCGCGGGTTCGTGCGCGTCACCCCGCAACTGCGGGTGCCGGGCCACCGGGGCGTGTTCGCGGTCGGCGACGTCGCGGCGACCGATCCGTTGCGCAGCTCGGCCCGAAACCGCGGCGATGCCCTGGTGGCCCGCAACGTCCTCGCCGACTTCGCCGGCCGGCCGTTACGCACCTACCGGGCGCCGACGCGGCGGTGGGGTTCGCTGGTGGGTATACAGCCCAACGGGCTGGAGGTCTTCCTGCCCACCGGCCATGCCTTCCGCTTACCATCCTGGTCTGTCGAGCGGGTGGTGATGCCGTGGATCGTGCGCTGGGGTATGTATCGCGGGGTGCGCCGGAACAACCCGCTGAGATAAGGAGCGACTGCGATGCAATGCCGGGTCTTCACCGATCCCAGCAACGGGGCGACCTACCGTGAGCTGGCCGATTCCGCGCGGCTGGCCGAAGAATTCGGCTACGCCGGATTTTTTCTGTCCGATCACTATCACCCCTTCGCCGGTGACGGCGGGGCCGGTCCGACGGACGCGTGGACGACATTGGCCGGGCTGGCGCGCGAAACCGCGCGCATCAAACTCGGATCGCTGGTGACCCCGGTGACCTTCCGTCACCCCGGTCCACTGGCGATCGTGGTGGCCCAGGTGGACGAGATGAGCGAGGGCCGCATCGAATTCGGTCTTGGCGCAGGTTATTTCGAGCCGGAACACGCGGCCTACGGGATTCCGTTCCCGCCCGCCGGGGAGCGCTTCGATCGGCTGGGCGAGGCGCTGGAGCTCATCACCGGCCTGTGGCAGACCCCCAACGGACAGAGCTATTCCTTCGCCGGCCGGTGTTTCCAGCTGCGCGACGCGCCGGCGTTGCCCAAGCCGCGGCAAAAGCCGCGTCCGCCAATTATTCTCGGCGGTACCGGCACCAAGCGCACGCCCGCCTTGGCGGCGCGGTTCGCCGACGAGTTCAACCTGCAGACAAGTCGCCGTCGCGCGCCGGGACGCCACCACAAGGGCGAGCTCCAATCCCCCGCCCGCCAGATCGAACTGGTCCGCGCCGCGGCCGAGCAGATCGGCCGCGACCCCGCCGGCATCGTCTTCTCGATGACCGCACTCGTCGGCGTCGGGCACACCCGCGAAAGCGCGACGGCCGCGATCGATCCCGACAACTTCGCGTCGCAGACGTTCGACGGCACCGCGTTCTGTGGTTCGCCGGCCCAGATCGTCGACGAGCTGGGCCGCTACACCGAACTCGGCATCTCCCGGGTGTACGTGCGGGCGCCGACGAACATCGGCAGCCTGGCGGAAAACTTCGAGCTGCTGGCCACCGACGTTCTTCCCCGGCTCGCGGCGTTGTGACGTTGATTCGCATGATGCACACCCCGGCAGGCGACGACGAATTGCGGCGCAGCCTCGGCGTTTTCGACGCGGTGGTGATCGGGCTGGGGTCGATGATCGGTGCCGGGATCTTCGCGGCGCTGGGCCCCGCGGCGCGCGCCGCCGGCTCGGGACTGCTGCTGGGCCTGGCCTTGGCGGCGGTGGTGGCCTACTGCAATGCCACGTCCTCCGCGCGGCTGGCGGCGCGCTACCCCGCCTCGGGCGGCACCTATCTCTACGGCCGAAAACGCTTGGGGGACTTCTGGGGATACCTGGCCGGCTGGGGATTTGTCACCGGCAAGACCGCGTCGTGCGCGGCGATGGCCCTGACCATCGGCCTCTATGCCTGGCCGGCGCAGGCGCACACGGTGGCCGTCGCGACGGTGGTGGCGCTGACGGCGGTCAATTACGCCGGAGTGCGGAAGTCGGCCCTGTTGACCCGCATCATCGTCGCGGTGGTGCTGGCCGTGCTGGCCGCCGTGATCGCCGCCGCGTTCACTTCCGGGGTGGCCCGCCCTGAGCAGCTGCGCCTGGGCGGGGCAACCTGGGGCGGAGTGGTGCAAGCCGCCGGCCTGCTGTTCTTCGCCTTTGCCGGCTATGCGCGCATCGCCACCCTCGGTGAAGAGGTGCGCGACGCGGCGCGCACCATTCCGCGCGCGATCCCGCTGGCGCTGGCCATCACGCTGGCCGTCTACGCGCTGGTCGCGGTCGCCGCGCTGGGTGTGCTCGGGCCGAGCGGGCTCGCGAAGTCCGCCGCCCCGCTGGCCGAGACGGCCCGCGCGGCGGGAACGGGCTGGCTGGTTCCCGTCGTCCAGGCGGCGGCGGTGATCGCGGCGCTGGGCTCGCTGCTGGCGCTGATCCTCGGCGTCTCGCGCACCACGTTCGCGATGGCACGAGACCATCACCTGCCGCACGCGCTGGCCGCGGTGCACCCCCGGTTCGGCGTCCCGCACCGCGCGGAATTGCTGATCGGTGTCGTCGTGGCGATCCTGGCCGCCACCGCCGACCTTCGCGACGCCATCGGATTCTCCTCATTCGCCGTCCTGATCTACTACGCCGTCGCCAACGCCTGCGCCTTCACGCTCGGCGCCGATGAGGGCCGCCCGCCCCGGGCAATCCCGGTGCTCGGGCTGTGCGGCTGCGTGATGCTGGCCATGGCGATGCCGCCGTGGTCGGTGGTCTCCGGGGTGGCGGTGCTGGGCGTTGGCGCCGGCGCCTATCTGATTCGGCGTTTCATCGCCCCGAAGGTGTTGCGGCGCAGGGGGAATCGCATCCGATAGCCGGGCGCGCCCGGCATCCGGGCGGACATCCGCCGCCGGGCAAATCGCGGCATCGCGATTCCCCGGTGGCCGCACGGGGCAAACTGAGCGGGATGGCCGAGTCGCCCCGGGTCAGCGCCGTCCCCAGCATCATCGAGCTCGCGCCCTTCTACGCCGATCCCCCGGACGGGGCGCGCGCCAACATGATCTTCAGCGCCGACGGCGCCGCGGCGTTCGGCGGGCGCGCCGGTCCGCTGTCGTGCCCCACCGACAGCGGCTGTTGCGAATCCTGCCCGGCCTCGCCGACGTCGTGCTGGTCGGCGCCGGCACCGCCCGCGCCGAAAACTACGGCCCGGTGGCGCTCAGCGATGCGGCGCGGGCGCGGCGGCATCACGAAGGCGGGCCGAACCGCCGCCGGTCGCCGTGGTGAGCCGCAGCGGCGAGCTACCCGCGCGGCTGCTCAGCAATCCGGACCAGCCACCGATCCTGGTGACCTGGGCGCGGACCGCGGAGCGGTTCGACCCCGGCGACGACCGCCAACACCTCCTGGTCGCGGGGAAGACTCCGTCGACGTCGCCCGCGCGGTCGCAATCCTGCGGGAACACGGCATGCACCGCATCCTGTGCGAGGGCGGACCGACGCTGCTCGACGAGCTGGTGCAGGCCGATGCCGTCACCGAGATCTGCGAAATATCGGCGCTGAGCCCGGCAACGTTCGCCGGGGTGACCGTAAGCGCTCGGCATGCAGCCAACGGCGCCTGTTCCTATGATGAAAATGCCCGGTGTGAACGCTGCGCGAATCGCTTCGCGTGACCCTCCCGTCAATTGATCGCTATCCATGTTCTCGATGCACACAGAAAAGGACCACCGGCCAGGTGAGCAGTTCAGACGACGACCGTGACTACCGCAATCTGGCGGTGAATCGGCTGCGCCCCAGCGAGATTCACTGGGCCCTGAATCACGATGCGGTGCACGGGATCGCCTATGCGTTCAAAAATCCGGTCGCGGTCGCCGATTCCCTCGAGGACCCCGACGACGACCGAAAGACCTACCTGGTGCGGGTCAAGCGCGACGACCTGGCCAACGCGCTGGAAAAGATCAACCGATGGATCTTCGACAATCCGGGCCCGGCCGGGATGCAGGCGTACGGATTCGTCCGGGCGCTGGCCCGAGAAGGGCTCACCGAACGCACCACCGGCGACGAGGACAACCGTTGATCCCGTGCTGGCCCGCGTGCGGCCGGTCTCAGTCCGCCGCCGGCTCCGCATCTTCTTGTCGCTCAGCATCTTCCACGGTCAACGGCAGCGCCAGCTCTTCGAGTGGGCGCCGCTCGGCGGCGATGCCGAGCCACAATTCGACCAGGCCCGCGGACGCCATCACGGCCGCCCCGATGAGGAATGACCAAACGACCTCGGCGCGCACGCCCGAGTTGATCAGCTGGCCGAACAGCAATGGCCCGGTGATACCGCCGATCGCGGTGCCCATCGCGTAAAAGAAGGCGATCGCCAGCGCCCTGGTCTCCATCGGGAAGATCTCGCTGACGGTCAGGTAGGCCGCGCTGGCGCCCGCCGAGGCCAGGAAGAACGCGGCGATCAGCAAGGCGATGAAGGCCCAGACGCCGCCGGCCCCGGTGAGAAACACCACCGCCAGCGCCACCACCGCGACCGCGGAACCGATGTAGGTCAGCGTGATCATCGGTTTGCGGCCGACGGTGTCAAACAGGTGCCCGAGCACCAGCGGGCCGGCGAAATTGCTGAGGGCCCACAGCACGAAGAACACCGGCACCATGCCCGAGGGCACGTCGTAGAACTGGCTGAGTAGCGTCCCGAGGTTGAACGTGACGCCGTTGTAGAGGAAGGCCTGCCCTATGAACAGCGCGAGCCCGAGGATCGCGCGCCGCGGATAGAGCTTGAACGCCACGGCGGCGATCTCCCGGAACGAAATCGCGGTGCGCTGACGGATCCGCAGCGCCTTGCCCTGCGGTTCGGGCAGCGGTTGGCCGGTCTCGCGCTGGACGGCCTCCTCGATGTCGCCGACGATCTGCTCCGCCTCGTCCTCGCGGCCGTGGATGAACAGCCACCGCGGGCTCTCCGGGACATTGCGCCGCACCAGCAGCACGAAAATGCCGAGGATGGCGCCGATTCCGAAGGCGAGCCGCCATCCGATACTGGGCGGAAAATTCGACGTGTTCAACAGGATCAGCGCGCCGCCCGCGCCGGCGGCCGAACCCAGCCAGTAGGTTCCGTTGATCACCAGGTCGACCCGGCCGCGCACCCGCGCCGGGATCAGCTCGTCGATGGCCGAGTTGATGGCGGCATATTCGCCCCCGATGCCCGAGCCGGTGAAGAAGCGGGTCAAAAAGAAGTACCACGGGGCGAACGCGAACGCGGTCGCGACGGTGGCCACCAAATAGATTGCGAGGGTGAGGATGAACAGGTTCCGCCGGCCGAAGCGGTCGGTCAGGTGGCCGAAGAACAGCGCGCCCGAACACGCGCCGGCGATGTAGATCGCGGCCGCCATGCCGATCTGCGCGGGGTTGAGCGCGATGCCGCTGCCCGGCTCCAGGAGCCGGGCCGACACGTTGCCCACCATGGTGACCTCGAGCCCGTCGAGCACCCACACCCCGCCCAGCCCGACGACCACGCGCCAGTGGAACCGCGACCACGGCAACCGGTCCAGCCGCGCCGGCACGTGGGTGGAGATGGTTTTGGTTTGCGCGCTCGCACTCATGCGGTCTCCGTTCTGGGTTGACGAGAGAATTACCCACCCGCGCCCATCGCTAGCCCTGCTCGCGCTATGGAAACGGCGGCGTCAGCCGCGATCGAAGCGGGACTCCTCGGGGGTCCAGGCCTGCGGCTGGCCGGGGTGCCCGGGGAAGAGGAAGTCGATGAAGGCCGCGGCGGTGGGCTGGGGCTCGTGGTTGGCCAGGCCCGGGCGCTCGTTGGCTTCGATGAACGCGTACTCGGCGCCGGTGACGTCGGGCACCAAGAGGTCGATGCCGGTCACCGGGATGCCGATCGCCTCGGCGGCCGTCACCGCCACGCGGCACAGTTCGCTGTTCACCTGGGCGGTGACGTCGTGGATGGTGCCGCCCTGATGCAGGTTGGCGGTGCGGCGAACCCGCAGCCGAGTCCCCTGCGGCAGCACGTCGTCGAGCGTCCACCCGGCCTCGGCGACGGTCGACTCGGTGAGGTCGTCGAGCGGGATGCGGGACTCGCCGCCGGTGGCCGCCGAGCGCCGCCGGCTTTCGGCCGCGATCAGGTCCCGCACGCTGTGCTCCCCCGTGCCGATGATCTCGGGCGGCATCCGCAGCGCGGCGGCCACCACGCGGCCGTCGATCACCACCAGCCGAAGGTCGTCGCCGGAGACCCGCTGTTCGATCAGCACGTCCGGGTACTGCTGGCGGGCCCGCGCCAGGGCGGAGCTGAGGTCGTCGGGGCCGTTGTCCGGCACCACCCCGACGGTGATGCCTTTGCCCTGCTCGCCGCGCGTCGGTTTGACGACGACCTCGCCGACCTCCTTGAGGAAGGCGAAATCGCTCTCGTCGAAGGTGGCCAGCCGCGCCCGCGGCACGGTGATGCCGGCCTCGGAGACCAGGCGCCGCGTCAACCGCTTGTCGTCACACCGGCACATCGCCACCGCCGAGGTGTACTCGGACAGCGACTCACGGGTGATGACGCTGCGGCCGCCGTGGGTCAGGCGCATCTCGCCGGTCTCGGCGTCGAGCACCTCGACCCAGATCCCCCGGCGCAGCGCCTCGTCGGCGATGATCCGGGCATAGGGGTTGAGGTCGTCGATCGTCTCGGGCGGCGGGCTGAACAGCGGCTCGTTGATCGCGTTCTTGCGCTTGATCGCCAGCACCGGCACGCGGCGGAAACCCAGCTTCTCGTACAGGCCGATGGCGGCGGCGTTGTCGTGCGCCACCGACAGATCCATGTAGGCGCGGCCGGCGCTGCGGAAGTGCTCGGCGAGCGCCTTGGTGAGGGCGCCGCCGACGCCGGGCAGCCCGGCCGCCGGATCGACCGCCAGGGTCCACAAACTCGACCCTTCCTCCGGGTCGTCGAACAACACCTGGTGATCGACGCCGGTCACGGTGCCGACCACCGCGCCGTCCTCGTCCCGCACCGCGAGCAGGTACTTCACCGCCGGCACGTTCAGGTGGTTGTGCCAGATCACGTCGACCCCGGCGGGGACCATGCCGCAGCGCACGTAGACGCGGTTCATAGCGTCGGCGTCGATCGGGTCGTTGAGCGTGCGCACCGTCACCCCCAGCGGCGCCGGCGCGAGGTTTTTGGTCTGCGGCGTGAAACGCAGCCGGTAGGTGTGGCTGGGGTCGATGAAGAGCTCGGTGGGCGCCTCGGCGACCACCACGTGCGATTCGCGGGCGTAGATGCAGATGTCGCGCCGGCCGGGCCCCTCACGGCGCAGGGCCTCGACCAGCTCCTGGGAATTGGCGAAGGTCTGCCCGAAAATCAGCCGGCCCCAACCCAATTCGAGCTCGACATCCTTGGCCATCGCATCCACCAGCTCCGGCGGCGACGCGTCGTGCAGACCGAGGGTGATCGCCTCGGTGTGGTCGCTGCCGGACGGATCGACCGTGGTCATGCGACCGGGCCGGTGACACCGTGGCGCTGCAGCCACAGCTCGAGCAGCGCGATCTGCCAGAGCTCGTTGCCGCGCAGCGGGGTCAGCTTGCCGTTGGGGTTGGCCAGCAGCGCGTCGACCGCGTCGGTGTTGAACAGGCCGCGTTCCTTGGCGGTGGGCGCGTAGAGAGCGTCGCGGACCATGTCGAGGTAGGGGCCCTCGAGGTGAGTCAGCGCCGGGACCGGGAAGTAGCCCTTGGGGCGGTCGATGACCTCCGACGGAATCACCCGCCGCGCAGCCTGTTTCAGCACGCCCTTGCCTTCGTGGGCGATCTTGAGCTCCGGCGGGCAGGTCGCGGCCAGCTCGACCAACTCGTGGTCGAGGAACGGAACCCGGCCCTCCAGCCCCCACGCCATCGTCATGTTGTCCACCCGCTTCACCGGATCGTCGATCAGCATCACCGTCGTGTCGAGCCGCAGCGCGCGGTCGATCCCGGTTTCGGCGCCGGCCTGCGCGAAGTGCTCGGTGACGAACCGCAGGCTGGGGTCGCCGGGCGCGGCGGCGCCCGATCCGATCAGCGCCCGCACGCCGGCCGCGTCGCGGTCGAAGAAGGCGCCGCGGTACTGGGCGACGGCGCCGTCCAGCGTGGCGGCGGCCGGATCGCCCATCGGCGGATACCAGTGGTAGCCGGCGAACACCTCGTCGGCGCCCTGGCCGGACTGCACGACTTTCACGTGCCGCGCCACTTCTTGGCTGAGCAGATAGAAGGCGACGCAGTCGTGGCTGACCATCGGCTCGCTCATCGCGCCGATCGCCCCGTCCAGCGCGGGCAGCATCCGATCGGTCTCGATGCGGATCTGGTGATGGTCGGTCTCGAAGCGCTGGGCGACGATGTCGGAGTACTGGAATTCGTCGCCCTTGACGCCGCCCGCGGACTCGAAGCCGATGGAGAAGGTCGACAACCCGTGCTGGCCGGCCTCGGCCAGCAGACCGACGATCAGGCTCGAGTCAACGCCGCCGGACAGCAGGCAACCGACCGGCACGTCGGCGACCAGGCGGCGTTCGACCGCCAATCGCAGCGTGGACAGCACGGCGTCTTCCCAGTCGCGCTCGGACCAATCCGCGCGGTCGGCGTGCCGGGTGAAGTCGGGCGCCCAGTAGGTCGTGACGGTGCGCCTGCCGTCGGGCTCGATGGCGACCAGCGAGGCGGGCGGCACCTTGCGGACGCCGCGCAGGATCGTGTTCGGCGCGGGCACCACCGAGTGGAAGCTCAGGTAGTGGTGCAGGGCGACCGGGTCGATCCGGGTGTCCACCCCACCGCCGGCCAGCAGGGCCGGCAACGTCGACGCGAACCGGACCCGGTGAGCGTCCTCGGTCAGGTACAGCGGCTTGATGCCCAGCCGGTCGCGCCCGAGCAGCACCCGCCCGCTGTCACGTTCGACGACGGCGAAGGCGAACATGCCGAACAGATGGCTGACGAAGTCATCGCCCCACCGGTGGTAGGCCTTGATCAACACTTCGGTGTCGCTGTGCGAGAAGAAGCGGTAACCGTACCCGCTGAGCTCTCGGCGCAACTCCTTGTAGTTGTAGATGCAGCCGTTCCAGGCCAACGACAGGCCCAGCTCCGAGTCCACCATCGGCTGCGCGCCGGCTTCGGTCAGGTCGATGATTTTCAGGCGACGATGGCCGAGCGCGACCCGGCCCTGCGACCAGGCGCCGCTCGCGTCCGGGCCCCGTGGTCCCAGCACCGCGGCCATCGCTGAGACCGTCGCTACATCGGGCGCCTGCCCGTCGAGTCGGACCTCCCCGGTGACTCCGCACACGTCTTCGACCCTACCGTCGCCGGGAGCGCAGCGCGCGTGTGCTCCGCGACAAGCGCTGCAACGGGCCACCTACGGCCGCGGCCGACCCGTCGTGATCACCGTGATCGACGCAGATGTGAACTGGATGCACCGTCGCGACGGAGCGACGAGACCGGTCATGACTTGGGGGGCGCCTCGTCGTCGCCGGCCGCCGTGGCGAACCGCTCGTGCGGGGCCAGTTCGCGGCGCAGTTCCGCGCGCAGCAGCTGTCCGAGTTGTTGCCCGTACCTTTCGACCGAATCGGCGGACAGCATCTCGCTGTGCGTGCAGTCCACCGCGTATGTGAGGACGTCACCCGAGGCGTGGGGCTCCCAGGATCGGGCCAGCACGGAACTGCGATCGCTTTGGTCCCGCACGGCGGAGAACACGCAGATGTCACCGTCGAACAGCCGGGGCTCGTGTAGCCGGTAGAGCTCGATGTTGTCGTTGAGGTTGGCGGCCAGCAGGTCGACGAGCCATCGGTGCCGCGACATGTCGGGCACCCCCGATTCGCGCAGCAGTGCGGCCAGCTGCTCGTCGGTGGGTGGCCCGGTTTGCGCGTCGACGCTGATGTTGTAGGCCCGCAGGACGTCGTCGAGCACCTGCTGCTCGCCCAGGGCGTGCTCCGGCAGGGCGATCCCGTCGTCGATGCTGGGTTGCGCGTCGAGCAGGATCAGGCGCCCGACCGCGCGCCCGCGGCGCTGCAGCTCGATCGCGATCTCGTGGGCGACGATCCCGCCGAATGACCAGCCCAGGAGGTGGTAGGGCCCGTCGGGATGGACGTCTTGAATCCGGTCGGCGTACACCTCGGCCAATTCGCGAACGGACCGCGGCACGGATCCGTCGGCCGGTGGGATTTGCTGGATGCCGAAGATCGGGCGGTCCAGGTACGTGCCGAGCACCTGGTACGGCCAGCTCACCCCGCCGGCCGGGTGGATGCAGAACAACGGCACCCCGGAACCCTCGCGAAGGGTCTGCACCGGGACGACGTCGTCGCCGTCGGTCGCCGCGGTCTGCAGCCGCTGGCTCAAAGCCCTGACGGTGGGCGCGTCGAACAAGGCGCGTACCGCCAGTTCGACGCCCAGGCTGGCATTGATCGCGGCCACCACGCGCATCGCCGAGATGCTGTCGCCGCCCAGGTCGAAGAAGGAGTCGTCGACGCCCACCCGCTCCACGCCGAGCACCTGGGCGTAGCTGTCGGCGACGGCCTGTTCGGTGGCGGTGGACGGGGCCCGGTATCCGCTGCCGGAGTACTGCGCCGCCGGCAGAGCGCGGACGTCGAGTTTGCCGTTGGGGGTCAACGGGAGCGCGTCGAGGGCCACCACCGCGGCCGGCACCATGTAGACCGGCAACCGCTCGGCCAGCGCGGCGCGCGCCTCGTTCGGGTCGGCCGTTCCGGTGATGTAGCCCGCCAGCCGCTTGACGCCCGGCTGGTCCTCGCGGGCGATCACCACGGCCCGCTCGACATCGTCCAGGGCGGCCAGCGCGGCCTGGACCTCGCCGAGCTCGATGCGGTAGCCGCGGATCTTGACCTGCTCGTCGGCGCGGCCCAGGTAGCGCAGCTGGCCGTCGGGGCCCCAGCAGACGAGGTCCCCGGTGCGGTACATGCGCGCCCCGGGTGTCCCGAACGGGCAGGCCACGAACCGCGACGCCGTCAGCCCGGACCGGCCCACATACCCGGCGGCCACCCCGTCGCCGGCCGCATACAGCTCGCCGACGACCCCCTCGGGCACCGGTCGCAACCACGGGTCGAGCACGAACAGGGCCGCGCCGTCCACCGGCAGACCGATCGGCGGTGTCCCGGATCCCCGCGTGAGCGGGGCGCTGATCGCCACACACATCGTGGTCTCGGTCGGGCCGTACGCGTTGACCATCACCCGACCTGGCGCCCACCGATCCACCACCTCGGCCGGGCAGGCCTCACCCACCACCGCCAGCGCCACCGACTCCAGCCCCTGCGGCGACAGCATCGCCGCCGCCGACGGGGTCTGAGTCAGCACGGTGACCTCCGCGTCGACGAGCAGGGCGTGGAAGTCCTTCGGCGAGCGGACCACCGACTCGGGCACAACGACCAGTCGGCCGCCGCGCAGCAGCGCGCCGAAGATCTCCCAGACCGACACGTCGAAGGCGTACGAGTGGCTCTGCGTCCACACGCCCACCCGCGGCAGGCCCGCATCGAGGGATACCAGCAGCTGGGTCACGTTGCGGTGGGTGATCGCCACGCCCTTGGGGACACCGGTGGTGCCCGACGTGTAGATGACGTAGGCGATGCCGTCGGCCGCGACTGGCGGTAGCGGCGTGGCCGACTGGTCCTCGATCCGGGGGTCCTCGATATCGATGACCGTCAGGTGGCTGCCATTCAGCCGCGACCGCAGGCCCGCAGTGGTGACGGCGGCGACCGGCGCTGCGTCCTCGAGCATGAAGCGGATCCGGGTGCCCGGCGCCGCCGGGTCGATCGGCAGATACGCCGCTCCCGTCTTGAGCACCGCCAGGATGGCCACGATCGCCTGCGCCGACCGCGAGAACAGCAGCGCGACAGACTTTCGGGGTCCCGCGCCCTGCTCGGCGAGCATGCGCGCCAGCCGGTTGGCGGCCTCGTCGAGTTCGCGATAGGTCATCGACGTGTCACCCCAGCTGATCGCCGCGGCGTCGGGCCGATCCGCGACCTGCGCGTCGAACAGCGCGGGAATCGACGGCAGCGCGAACCGCGGCCGGGCCAGTGCCGACCGGTTGCCGATCTCGTCCAGGCGGGTGCGCTCCGGCGCGCCGAGCAGGTCCACCGACGAGAGCGGCCGGTTCGGGTCGGCGGCCATCGCGAGCAGCACCCGCTCCAGCCGGTCGCGCAGCGCGTCGATGGTCTGCGTGTCGAGGACGCCGGTGTCGTACTCCACCCGCAGGCCGATTTCCTGGCCGGACATCGCGGCCTGCATCGTCAGCGGGTAGTGGTTGCGCTCGAACATGTTGACGTCGGCGATCGCCAGTTCGTGGTCGACGCTGAACGCCGAGGTGTCCAGCGGATAGTTCTCGTAGGCGAACAGGGTGTCGAAGAGCCGCTCGTGCCCGGTGATCCGGTGGATCTCGCTCAGCGCCAGGTGCTGGTGATCGAGCGTGTCGGCGTGGGCGCGCTGCATGTGGTCGAGCAGCTCGGCCGTGGTGGTCGCCGCCGTCATGCGGGCGCGCACCGGCACGGTGTTGATCATCAGACCCACCATCGATTCTGCGCCGACGACCTCCGCGGGCCGGCCCGACACCGTGGTGCCGAAGGCGACATCGTGCTGTCCGGTCAGCCAGGCCAGCAGCTGCGCCCACCCGGCCTGCAGCACGGTGCTGACGGTGGTGTGGCCGGCGCGGGCCAGTTCGCCCAGGGCCCGGGTGGTGCCCTCGGACAGCGCGAACGACCGCAGGCCGCGGCCACCGGATTCCCGCTGCTGCGGCGGCCCGACCAGCGTCGGGGTGTCGAAGCCGTCCAGCACCTCGCGCCACGCCGCCCGGGCGGCGCCGAGGTCGCGCTCGGCCAGCCAGGAGACGAACCGGCGGTACGGCGCCGGCGCCGGCAGCCGCTGGCCGGTATAGCAGGCGAATGTTTCGTTCAGCAGGATCGGCACCGACCAGCCGTCGAGCACGATGTGGTGGATGGTGAGCACCAGCCGGTGCCGGTCGTCGCCCGTGCCGATCAGCGCGGCGCGGACCGCCGGTTGATCGGCAAGGTCGTAGACCGCGGCGCGCTCGGCCGCGCACAGCCGGCGGATCTGCTCTTCGGGCTCGCTGCCGTTGGGCCTGATCTCGAGGTAGCGCCAGGCCAGCGCCGGATTGGCCGGGATGATCTGCACCGGCTCGTCGAACTGGTCGCAGAAGCGGGCCACCAGGTGCGGATGGCGGCTGACCACGGTGTGCATGGCATCGCGCAGCCGGTCCGCGTCGAGCGGGCCGGTCAGGGCGAGGTCCAGCTGCACCACGTACAGGTGGTCTTCGTCGTCCCGCCTGGAGCCCGCGTGGAAGAGCAGCCCCTCCTGCAGGGGGGTGAGCGGCAGCACGTCGGCGATCCGCTGGCGCCGCTCGAGCTGCTCGATCTGCTGCTGGTCCAGTCGCGCGGGCAGGATGTCCGACGGGGTCAGGCCGCCGCCGCCGTGGCGCACGTGCGCGCAGATGCCGGCCAGGGCCTCGAACCACAATTGGCTCAGGCGGGTGACCTGATCGCGGTCCAGCGCCGAGCGCGCCCAGGTCCAGTTGGCGTGCAGCTGCGGGCCGTCCGCGGTGTCCATGGTGCCGGCGTTCAGGCCGACGGTGTGCATCAGCGGCATCGGCACCGCGGTGCTGACGGCGGTGGCCGACGACCCGTCCGGGCTGATTCGCCATAGCTCGTCGGAAAGCTCGGCCGCCGCGCCGCCCAGCCGGCCCAGGTAGTTGAACCCGATCGTCGGATCGGCGCCGTCCAGGTCCACCTCACTGTTCAGGTAGCGCAGCAACCCGTAGGTGAGCGGATCCGGCAGCGCGCGCAGTTGCTCCTTGGCGTCCTTGACCAGCGCGCCCAAGATCGGCGCGCCGGAGGTGACCTGCGACCAGGACAGCCCGCCGACCCGCCCCGCGACGCCCAAAGCCACCGGGTACTTGGTGGTGAACCACCCCACGGTGCGCGACAAATCCACACCGGCGGCCAGTTCCTCGTGGCGGCCGTGGCCTTCGACGTCGATGCCGATGGCGGCGCCGTCGGCAAGATCGCCACCCAGGAACTCGGCCCAGGCCAGGGCGAACCCGATCAGCAGGATGTCGTTGACGCCGGCGTGGAATGCCGCCGGCGCCTCGCCGAGCAGCGTGCGGGTGGTCGTCGCGTCCAGCGTCACCGACATGGTCTCGGCGTTCTGGTAGGTGTCGACCCCGGGCCGCACCGCCGGCAGGGCGGACGGGGTCGAGGCTATTTGCCGCCAGGCCTCTGCGTGCTGGACAACGCCCGGTGACTGCGCGTGCTCGGCCAGCAGCGTGGCCCATCGGGCGAACGAGGTGCCGCCGGCGGGCAGCGCGACGGGCTGGCCGTGGTGATGCTGGCCCCAGGCGATGTTGAGGTCCTCCAGCAGCACCCGCCAGGAGACGCCGTCGACGGCCAGGTGGTGGATGATCAGCACCAGCTGACGCGTGGAGGTCACCCACAGCGCGCTGAGCATCACCCCGGCGGCCGGGTTCAACCGCGACCGCGCATCGATGATCGCCGCGTCCGACAGCTCGTCGACGGCGTGCACCCGCTGGGCGGCATCGACCGACCCCGGCTCGGGCACCTGCAGCGACCATTCGCCGGCTCCCTGGTCCGCGCCGTCGACGCGCAGCCGCAGCATGGCGTGCCTGTCGAGCAGGGCCTGCAATACCGCCACCACGTCGGCCTCGGTGACACCGGCGGGCGCCTGTAGGACCATCGTCTGGTTGAACTGATCGACCGGACCGTGCACGCTGCGCAGCCAGCGGATGATCGGTGTGGCGGCGACCTCGCCGACGCCCTCGTCGAGGACGCCGTGCTCGGCGTCGGCGACACCGGCCACCCGGGCCAGCCGCGCGACGGTCTGCTCGGTGAAGATATCGCGGGTGCGCAGCGCCAGGCCGGCGGCCCGGGCGCGGGTCACCACCTGCATCGAGGAGATGCTGTCCCCACCGAGGTCGAAGAAGGAATCGTCGACGCCGACCCGGTCGACGCCCAGGACCTGGGCGTAGATACCGGCCAAGGCCTCCTCGACCGGCGTGCCCGGGGCGCGATAGGTCTCGACGTCGCGGTATTCGGGTGAGGGCAGGGCCCGGACGTCGAGCTTGCCGTTCGGCGTCAGCGGCAGCGCCTCGAGCGCCACGACGGCCGCCGGGACCATGTACGCCGGCAGGCGATCGGCCGCCCGCGCGCGCACCTCGATCGGGTCCGCTCCCCCGGTGACGTAACCGACCAGGCGCTTGTCTCCCGGCCGGTCCTCGCGCGCGATCACCGCGGCCTGCTCCACGCCGTCCAGTGCGGCCAGCGCCGAGCGCACCTCGCCGAGTTCGATGCGGTAACCGCGGATCTTGACCTGCTCGTCGGCGCGACCCAGGTATTGCAGCTGGCCGTCGGCGCCCCAGCGGACCAGGTCGCCGGTGCGGTACATGCGCGATCCGGGCGCCCCGAACGGGCAGGCCACGAAGCGCGACGCGGTCAGCTCGGCGCGGCGCCAGTAGCCGACGGCGACGCCGCCACCGGCGACGTACAGCTCGCCGATGACGCCGGGCAGCACCGGCCGCAGGGATTCGTCGAGCACGGACAGCCCGGCCGCCGGCACCGGGGAACCGATGGGCACGACAGGCGATCCGGCTTGGAGCGGGGCGCTGACCGCGGCATACACCGTCGCCTCGGTGGGGCCGTAGGCGTTGATCATCGCGCGTCCCGGCGCCCACCGGTCGACCAGCTCGGTCGGGCAGGCCTCGCCGGCCACCACCAGCGCCGCGGAGTCCAGCCCCTCGGGCGACAGCATGTCCGCCGCCGAGGGGGTCTGGCTGATCACGCTGACCTGTTCGGCGACCAGCAACGCGTGGAAGTCGTCCGGCGACCGAACCACCGAGTCGGGGATCACCACCAGGCGGCCGCCCTGCAGCAGCGCGCCGAAGATCTCCCACACCGAGACGTCGAAGGCCAGCGAGTGCCATTGCGACCAGACGCCCTCGCGCGGCAGGCCGGAATCACCGGACGCCAAGAGCCCGGCGACGTTGCCGTGCGTGACCGCAACGCCTTTCGGGACACCCGTAGTCCCCGAGGTGTAGATCAGGTAGGCGATGTCGTCGGCGCTCGGCGTCGGCAAGGGGGTCGACGGCTGGGTGTGCACGGCCGGGTCCCCGATGTCACCGACGTCGATGACGGCGACGTGCTGGCCGTACAGCCGCTCGGCCAGCTCGGCGGTGGTGATCGCGACCATGGGTGCGGCGTCGGCGAGCATGAATCCGATTCGCTCCGCCGGCAGCCCCGGGTCGATCGGCAGGTAGGCCGCCCCGGTCTTGAGCACCGCCAGGATCGCCACGATCGCCTCGCCCGACCGGCCGAACAGCAGCGCCACCCGCTCACCGCGGCCGACGCCGAAGCCGGTGAGCCGGTGGGCCAGCCGGTTGGCGGCCTCGTCCAGCTCGCGATAGGTCCACGAGCGGCCGTCGCAGCGCAGCGCCAACGCGTCCGGGGTGCGCTCCGCCTGCGCGGCGAACAGCGCCGGGATCGAGGCGTCGGTGGTCGCGGGTGCGGTCAGCACCGCGCGGTTGCCCAGGGCGTCCAGGCGGGCGTGTTCGCGCCGGTCCAGCAGGTCCACCGTCGACAGCGCGCGGGTGGGATCGGCCGTCACCGCCTCTAGGACCCGCTGCAAGCGCGCGATCAGCGTCTCGATGGTGGCCGCGTCGAACACGTCGGTGCGGAACTCCACCCGCCCGCCGATCCCGGCGGGCGCGTTGTCCTCGCCCCAGCGTTCGGCCAGGGAGAACACCAGGTCCATGCGGGCGACCTGGGTGTCCAGCGGAATGGAGGTCACCTGCACGTCGCCCAGGGTCAGCGCGGCGCTGGGGTCGCTGTCCTGCCCGGCGAAGTTCTGCCAGGCCAGCATCACCTGCACCAGCGGGTGGTGCGTCAGGCTTCGGGTCGGGTTGACGCGCTCGACCAGCACCTCGAACGGCACGTCCTGGTGTTCGAAGGCCTCCAGGCTGCGGGTGCGGACCCGGGCCAGCAGCTCGGTGAAGCTCGGGTCGCCGGCCAGGTCGACCCGCAGCACCAGGGTGTTGACGAAGAACCCGACCAGGTCGTCGAGCGCGGGGTCGCGCCGGCCGGCGATCGGGAAGCCGACCGCCACGTCGGTGCTGGCGCTGATCTTCGACAGCAGCACGGCCAGCGCGGCCTGCACCACCATGAAGCTGGTCGAGTTGTACTCACGGGCCAGCCCGGCGACCTGCTGCTGCAGGTCGGCCGGCCAGTCGACCGCGACGGCCGCCCCGCGCTGATCGGCGATCTGCGGGTAGGGCCGGTCGGTGGGCAGCTGCAACCGCTCCGGGATGCCGGCTAACGCGTCCTGCCAGTAGGCCAGCTGCGCGGCGATGCGGCTGCCGCTGTCGGTCAGTTCGCCGAATTGGGCGCGCTGCCACAGCGTGTAGTCGACGTACTGCACCGCCAGCGGCTCCCAGTCGGGGGCCCGCCCGGCGCAGCGGCTGGCGTACGCCACGCTCAGGTCACGCACCAGCGGCCGCAGCGACCAGCCGTCCGCGGCGATGTGGTGCACCACGGCCACCAGCACGTATTCGTCGTCGGCGACGCGGAACAGGGATGCGCGCAACGGGATCTGGCCGGCGAGGTCGAATGTTTCGCGGGCCGCGGCGTCGATCGCCTCGCGCAGCCGGCTCGCCGACCAGCTGTGGGCGTTCACGGTCCGCCAGCCCAGGTCGGCTTGCTCGACCGGGATCACGACCTGCTGGGGTGTTTCCCCGGTCACGGCGAATACCGTGCGCAGACTCTCGTGGCGGGCCACCACGTCGGCCAGCGCCGTCCGCAACGCCGGGACGTCGAGGCGTCCATGCATCCGCATCGCCGCCGCCATGTTGTAGACCGGGGACGGTCCCTGCAGCTGGTCGAGGAACCACAGCCGGCTCTGCGCGAAGGACAGCGGGACCACGGCGGGACGCTCGCCCGCCACCAGCGGGTCGAGCCGGCCGGTGTCCTCGCCGATGCGCGGCGCCAGCTGGGCGACGGTGGGCGATTCGAAGATGACGCGCACCGGGACGCCGACGTCCATGGCGCTGTTGACCGCCGCGATCACCCGCATCGCCGAGATGCTGTCGCCGCCCAGGTCGAAGAAGGAGTCGTCGACGCCGACGCGCTCGACTCCGAGGACGTGGGCGTAGATGCCGGCCAGGATCTCCTCGGTGGGTGTGGTTGGCGAGCGATATCCGGCCGCGGAGTATTCCGGTGCCGGCAGGGCGCGGATGTCGAGCTTGCCGTTGAGGGTCATCGGCAGCGCGTCGAGCACCACCACCGCCACCGGGACCATGTAGGCCGGCAGCCGCTCGGCCAGCTGCGCGCGGGCCTCGGCGGGATCCGCGGCGCCGGTGATGTAGCCGACGAGGCGCTTGTCACCGGGCCGGTCCTCGCGCGCGATGACGACCGCCTGATCGACGCCGTCCAGTGCGGCCAGCGCCGAGCGCACCTCGCCGAGTTCGATGCGGTAGCCGCGGATCTTGACCTGCTCGTCGGCGCGACCGAAGTACTGCAGCTGCCCGTCCGGGCCCCAGCGGACCAGGTCGCCGCTGCGGTACATGCGCGCACCGGGTTCACCGAAGGGGCAGGCCACGAACCGGGTCGCGGTCAGCCCGGCCCGGCGCACGTACCCGTATCCGACGCCGCGACCGGCGACATAGAGCTCGCCGACCACCCCGGCCGTCACCGGGCGCAGCCAGCCGTCCAGGACGAACAGCGCCGTGCCGGGCACCGACGAGCCGATCGGGGGCGCGCCCGATCCGGGCGTCAACGGCGCGCTCATCGACGAGAAGATCGTGGCCTCGGTCGGGCCGTACACGTTGACCATCGTTCGGCCCAGCGCCCAGCGGTCCACCAGCTCGGGCGGGCACGGCTCGGCGCCGATCACCAGGGCCGCGTCCTGAAGGCCCTGCGGCGACAGCATCCGCACGGCCGACGGGGTCTGGCTCAACACGGTTACCTTCTCTGCGACCAGCAAAGCGTGGAAATCCATGGGTGAGCGGGCCACCGAATCGGGGACCACCACCAGCCGCCCGCCGTGCAGCAGCGCGCCCCAGATCTCCCACACCGAATAGTCGAAGGCGTACGAGTGGAACTGGGTCCACACCTGCTCTGCGGACAGCTCGACGCCGACGGCCCGCGCCTCGAACATCCGGGTCACGTGGTGATGGCTGACGGCCACGCCCTTGGGCGCCCCGGTGGTGCCCGAGGTGTAGATGATGTGGGCGACGTGTTCGGGCGCCGGTGCCGGGAGGGCGGTGCGGGGCTGGCGGGCTACGGCGCGATCGTTGATGTCGATGACGGGCAGGTCGTGGCCACCCAGCTTGTCCGCCAGCGCGGCGACGGTGATCGCGGCCATCGGCGCGGTGTCGGTGAGCATGAAGTCGATGCGGGCCGCCGGCAGCGCGGGGTCGATCGGCAGGTAGGCGGCGCCGGTTTTGAGCACCGCCAGGATGGCCACGATCGCGTCGGCCGAGCGGCCGAACAGCAGGGCCACGGACGCGCCCGGCCCTACGCCGCGGTCAGTCAGCAAGTGCGCCAACCGGTTCGACTTCTCGTCGAGTTCTCGGTAGCTCATGGACCGGCCCTCGAAGGTCACCGCCGCGGCCCGGGGGCTGCGCGCGGCCTGCGCGGCGAACAGCGCCGGGATCGACGTCGGCGTGGCCGGCCGGGTGAGCACCGCACGGTCGGCCCAGCCGTCCAGCCGGTCGTGTTCGGCGGGGTCGAGCAGGTCGATCGACGACAGGCGCCGCGCCGGGTCGCTGGTCATCACGACCAGCACCCGCTGCAGCCGTTCGATCAGCGCCGCGATGCGTGCCGCGTCGAAGACGTCGGTGTCGTATTCGACCTGCAGGCGCAGCTCCCGTCCGGGCTGGGCCTGCATGGTCAGCGGGTAGTGGGTGGATTCCCGGGTGGTGATGTCGGTGACGGCCAGCTCGTGGTCGGCCGACAATGCGCTGGCGTCGATCGGATAGTTCTCGTAGGCGAACAGCGTGTCGAAAAGCTGGTCCTGGCCGGTGATGCGGTGGATCTCGTTGAGCGCCAGGTGCTGGTGGTCCAGCGTGTGGTTGTATGCGCCCTGCAATTGGTCGAGCAGCTCGGCGGTCGTAGTGGTGGCGGTGATGTTCGCCCGCACCGGCACCGTGTTGATGAGCAGGCCGACCATGTTTTCCGCGCCCGCGACCTCCGCGGGCCGGCCCGACACGGTGGTGCCGAACACGACATCGCTTTGGCCGGTCAGGGCGCACAATAGCCGCGCGAACGCGGCCTGCAGCACCGTGTTGACGGTGGTGTGGCAGGAGCGGGCCAGGTCGGTGACGGCCTGGCTGAGCTCGGCCGGCAGCGCGAACGACTCCACGCTTTGGCGCCCGAGCTCGGCCCGGTCCTGCGGGCCGACCAGGGTCGGGCTGTCGAAGCCGGCGAACACCTCGGCCCACGCGGCGCGGGCGGCGTCGACGTCGCGCGCGGCCAGCCAGTCGACGAACCCGCGGTAGGGCGCCGCCGCCGGGAGGCGCTGGCCGTAGTAGCCGGCGAAGATCTCGCCCAACAGGATCGGCATCGACCAGCCGTCGAGCACGATGTGGTGGTTGGTCAGCACCAGCCGGTAGCGCTCGAATGCGGTGCGCAGCAGCGCCACCCGGAAGGCGGGTTGGTCGGCGAGATCACCGCAGACCGCGGCGCGCTCGGCCGCGCACAGCCGCCGGATCTGGGCGTCGGCGTCGGAGTCGCCGTCCAACTCGACGTACTGCCAGGCCGCCACGGGGTCGGCCGGGATGATCTGGACGGGCTCGTCGTAGTCGTCGCAGAAACGGGCCACCAGGTTGGGATGCCGACCGATCATCGTCTGCACGGCGTCGCGCAGCCGGTCGGGGTCGAGCGGGCCGGCGATGCTGATGTCCAGCTGGCCCGCGTATAGGTCCTCGCTCGTCTGCGCGGTGTTGGCGTGGAAGAGCAGTCCCTGCTGGACCGGGGTCAGCGCCAACACGTCGGCGATATTGTGTTGGCGCGCAAGCTGATCGATCTGCGGCTGGCTGAGCCGGGCCGGCGCGATGTCGGACGGTGTCAGGCCGCCGCCACCGGAGCGCACGTGCGCGCAGATGCCGGCCAGGGCCTCGAACCACAACCGGCCCAGCCTGGTGATCTGCTCGTCGCCCAGCGCCGAGGGCGCCCAGGTCCAGTTGGCGTGCAGCTGCGGTCCGGCCGCGGAATCGACGGTGACCGCGTTCAACTCGACGGTGTGCATCAGCGGCATCGGTATGGCGGTCGCCGCCCGGGTGACCGTCCGGCCGTTCGGGTCGGGCCGCCACATGTCGTCGGTGAGCTCGGCTCTTCCGGTTGCTACGCCACCCTGGCGTCCCAGGTAGTTGAAGCCGATCGGCGGCTCGGGTGCGTCGAGGTCGACGTCGGGGTTCAGGTAGCGCAGCAGCCCGTAACTCAGCGGGTCGGGCAGGGCCCGCAGCTGCTCCTTGGCGTCCTTGAGCACCGCGCCCAGCGGGTCGGCGCCGGTGGCCACCTGCGCCCATGAAATGCCTTGCACCGCAAGGGATACCGGGTATTTGGTGGTGAACCAGCCCACCGTGTGCGACAGGTCGACGTCGCGGCCCAGTTCCTCGTGGCGCCCGTGGCCTTCGACGTCAATGCCGATCGGCGCGCCGCGCCCGCCCGAGAATTCGGCGCAGGCCAGCGCGAACGCGATCAGCAGAATGTCTTGCACGCCGGCGTGGAACGCCGCGGGCACGTCCCCGAGCAGCATGCCGGTGGTCTCGGCGTCCAGCTCCATCGAGAGGTGGCCGGCCGTGGCGAAGGTGTCGACGTCGGGGCGCACCGCGGGCAGCGCCGGCGGCGTGGCCGCCACCCGCTTCCAGGCGTCGGCCAGCTTCACCACGTCCGGGTGGTGCGCATGCTCGGCCAGCTGCGACGACCACCGGGCGAAGGAGGTGCCCACGGCCGGCAGCGCCACGGGCTGCCCGCCGTGGTGCTGGGCCCAGGCGATGTTCAGGTCCTGCAACAGGATTCGCCATGACACGCCGTCGACGGCCAGGTGATGAACGATCACCACCAGTTGACGGGTGGCGCTGGCCCACACCGCGCGCAGCATCACCCCGGCGGCCGGGTTCAGCCGCGACCGCGCCTCGACGACCGCCGCGTCGGACAGTTCGTCCACCGCGTGCAGGCACGCGCGGGCGTCCACCGAGCCGGGCTCGGGCACCGTCAGGGACCAGCCGGTGGCGGCGTCGTTGTCGACGCGCAGCCGCAGCATGGCGTGGCGATCCAGCAGGACCTGCAGCACCGTGACGACGTCGGGCTCGGTGACCGCGGCGGGGGCCTGCACCAGCATGGTCTGGTTGAACGCGGCGACGTCACCGCCGGCGTTCTGGACGTCCTGCAGCCAGCGGATGATCGGGGTGGCCTCGACCGGCCCGAGTCCCTCATCGGCCACTGCGGTTGCGGCGTCGAGGACTTCGGCCACCCGCGCCAGCCGGGCCACCGTCTGCTCGACGAAGATGTCGCGCGTCCTGCACACCAGGCCGGCCGCGCGCGCCCGCGTCACCACCTGCATCGACGAGATGCTGTCGCCGCCAAGGTCGAAGAACGAGTCGTCGACGCCGACGCGTTCGAGGCCGAGCACCTGCGCGTAGATTCCGGCCAGGATCTCTTCGATTGCGTTGTCGGGGGCGCGATACCGGTCGGCGTCGGAGTATTCCGGCGCCGGCAGGGCGCGGGTGTCGAGCTTGCCGTTGGGGGTGAGCGGCAGCGCCTGCATCACCACCACGGCCGTCGGGATCATGTAGCCCGGCAACCGCTCGGCCAGCGCAGCGCGCACGGCGGCCGGGTCGGCGGTGCCGGTGACATAGCCGACCAGCCGCTTGTCGCCGGGCCGATCCTCGCGCGCCACCACGACCGCCTGCTCGACGCCGTCCACCCAGGCCAGCGCCGCGCGCACCTCGCCGAGTTCGATGCGGTAGCCGCGGATCTTGACCTGCTCGTCGGCGCGACCCAAATAGTCCAGCTGGCCATCCGAGCGCCAGCGCACCAGGTCGCCGGTACGGTACATGCGCGATCCGGGCCCGCCGAACGGGCAGGCCACGAAGCGCGACGCGGTCAAGCCGGGCCGCTGCCAGTAGCCGCAAGCCACGCCCGCGCCGGCCAGGTACAGCTCGCCGATCACGCCCGGCGGTACGGGCCGCAGCCACTCGTCGAGCACGAACGACGCCGCGCCCGGCACCGGGGAACCGATCGGCACCACGCCGGGCGAGCCGGGCTCCAGCGGTGCGCTGACGGCCGCGTACACCGTGGCCTCGGTCGGGCCGTAGGCGTTGATCATCGCGCGTCCCGGCGCCCAGCGGTCGACCAGTTCGGACGGGCAGGCCTCGCCGGCCACCACCAACGTGACCGACTCCAATCCCTGCGGTGAAAGTGCGCCCGCCGCGGACGGGGTTTGGCTGAGCACGCTGACCCGTTCGGCCACCAGCAGTGCGTGCAGGTCTTCCGGCGAGCGCGCCACCGATTCGGGCACCACGACGAGCCGGCCGCCCTGCAGCAACGCGCCGAAGATCTCCCACACCGAGACGTCGAACGCGAGCGAATGCCATTGCGACCACACGCCCGAACGCGGCAGTCCCGAGTCCTCGGCGGCCAGCAGCTGGGTGACGTTGCGATGGGTGACGGCAACGCCTTTGGGGACACCGGTGGTTCCCGAGGTGTAGATCAGGTAAGCGAGGTGCTCCGGTGCCGGCGCCGGCAACGCGGTGGCGGGCCGGGTGTCGACGGCGGGATCGTTGACATCGATGACGTTGACGCCGTGGCCACCGAGCCGGTCGGCCAGGGCGGCGGTGGTCATCGCGGCGACCGGGGCCGCGTCGGTGAGCACGAACCCGATCCGCGCCTCGGGCAGCGCCGGGTCGATCGGCAGGTAGGCCGCGCCGGACTTGAGCACCGCCAGGATCGACACGATCGCCTCGGCCGAGCGCGAAAACAGCAGGGCCACAGTCTGTCCGGGACCGGCGCCATGGCCGGTCAGCAGGTGCGCCAACCGGTTCGACGCCTCGTCCAGTTCGCGGTAGGTCAGCGAGCGGCCGTCGCAGACCAGCGCCACGGCGTCCGGGGTGCGGGCCACCTGCGCGGCGAACAGCGCGGGGATGGAACCGGCTTCGGCCGCCGATCCGCTCAGCGCGGCGCGGTTGCCGAACGCGTCCAGCCGGGCGTGTTCGATGTTGTCGAGCAGATCAACCGACGACAACGCGCGCGCGGGATCGGCGGTCATCGCGAGCAGCACTCGCTGCAGCCGGTCGATCAGCGCCCGGATGCTGTCCTCGTCGAACACGTCGGTGCGGAATTCGACGGTTCCGCCGATGCCGGCGGGTTCACCGCCTTCGTTCCAGCGTTCGCCCAGCGAGAAGGTCAGGTCCATCCGGGCGGTTTGGGTGTCCACCGGAATCGGGGTGACCTCGACGTCGCCCAGGGCGAGCCCGGCGGCGGGGCCGGCGTCCTGCCCGGCGAAGTTCTGCCAGGCCAGCATCACCTGGACGAGGGGGTGATGGGTCAGGCTTCGGGTCGGGTTGAGCCGCTCAACCAGCACCTCGAACGGCACGTCCTGGTGCTCGTAGGCGGCCAGGCTGCGCTGGCGCACCTGGGACAGCACGTCGGCGAAGCTGGGGTCACCGGCCACATCGACCCGCAGCACCAGGGTGTTGACGAAGAACCCCACCAGCTCGTCGAGCGCCGGATCGCGCCGCCCGGCGATCGGAAAGCCCACCGCCACATCGGGATTCGCGCCGATCTTGGACAGCAGCACCGTCAGCGCGGTCTGCAGCACCATAAAGCTGGTGGCCTGGTGGCGGCGAGCCACCTCCCCGACACGCTGCTGCAGCTCCGTGGGCCAATCGATTTCGACGGTGGCACCGCGCTGGTCGGCCACCAGCGGGTAGGGCCGGTCGGTGGGCAGCTGCACCCGTTCGGGCATCCCGGCCAGCGCGTCTTCCCAGTAGGCCAGCTGCGCGGCGATGCGGCTGTTGCCGTCGTCGAGATCGCCGAACTGAGCGCGCTGCCACAGCGTGTAATCGACGTACTGCACCGGCAGCGGCGCCCAGTCGGGGGCGCGGCCGGCGGCCCGGCTCGTGTACGCCACCCCGAGGTCGCGCACCAGCGGGGCGATGGACATGCCGTCGGCGGCGATGTGGTGCACCACGGCGACCAGGACGTGCTGGTAGTCGCTGAGCCGGAAAAGCTCTGCGCACAACGGGATTTGGGAGGACAGATCGAACGTGTAGCGCGCGGTGGCGCCGATCGCCTCCTCCAGCTGGCTCGCCGACCAGGCCCCGGCGTCGACAACCTCCCAGCCGAAATCGGCCTGACCCGCCGGGATGACCACCTGCTGCGGCATTCCCTCGGGGTCGGCGAACAGGGTGCGCAGGCTCTCGTGGCGGGCCACCACGTCGCCCAGCGCCGCGCCGAGCGCATCGGCGTCAAGCGCGCCGTCGAGTCGCAGCGCGGCCGCCATGTTGTAAACCGGTGAGGGCCCCTGCAATTGATCGAGGAACCACAGCCGGTTCTGCGCAAACGACAACGGGACGACGGCGGGCCGCTCACCGGCCCGCAACGGCTCCAGCCCGCTGCCGCCCTCGCCGAGCCGGGGTGCCAGCGCAGCGATGGTGGGCGCCTCGAACACGACCCGCACGGCGAGGTCGGCGTCCAGGCTCGCGTTGATCGCGGCGATCAGGCGCATGGCGGAGATGCTGTCGCCGCCGAGATCGAAGAAGGAGTCGTCGATGCCGACGCGTTCGGCGCCCAGGATCTCGGCGTAGATGCCGGCCAAAATCTCCTCGGTGGGAGTCTCTGGGGCGCGGTACTCGCCCGCGGTGTATTCGGGCGCCGGCAGGGCGCGGGTGTCCAGTTTGCCGTTGCGGGTCAACGGAAGCGCCTCGAGCGCCATCACCGCGGCGGGGACCATGTAGGCGGGCAGCCGTTCGGCCAGCGCGCCGCGCACCGAAGCGGCGTCGGCGCTGCCGGTGATGTAGCCGACCAGGCGCTTATCACCCGGGCGGTCTTCGCGGGCGATCACCACGGCCTGCTCGACGCCGTCGAATCCGGCCAGCGCGGACTGGATTTCGCCGAGCTCGATGCGGTAGCCGCGAACCTTGACCTGCTCGTCGGCGCGGCCGAAGCACCGCAGTTGCCCGTCGGGACCCCAGCGCACCAGGTCGCCGGTGCGATACATGCGCGTCCCGGTTCCGCCGAACGGGCAGGCGACGAACCGCGACGCGGTCAGCCCGGGGCGGCCGACATATCCCACTGCCACGCCGGATCCGGCGACGTAGAGCTCGCCGACCACGCCGGGCGGCACCGGCCGCAGCGAATCGTCGAGCACGAACAGCGTCGCCCCGGGCACCGGGGACCCGATCGGTACCGGCCCCTCGGCCGCCGACCCGGGCGCCAGGGGCGCGCTGATGGTCACGCACATGGTGGTCTCGGTCGGGCCGTAGGCGTTGACCATCACCCGTCCGGGCGCCCATTGGTCCACCACCTCGCCCGGGCAGGCCTCCCCCGCCATGACCAGCGACACCGATTCGAGGCCCTCGGGCGAGAGCATCGCCACCGCCGACGGCGTCTGGGTCAACACGCTGACGTGCTGGGCGACCAGGACGTCGTGCAGGTCCTGCGGTGACCGTGCCACCGATTCGGGCACCACGACCAGCCGGCCGCCGCGCAGCAGCGCGCCGAAGATCTCCCACACCGAGACGTCGAACGCCAGCGAGTGGCATTGCGACCACACGCCCGCGGCCGGCAGGCCGGCATCCAGCGAGCCCAGCAGCTGGGTCACGTTGCGGTGGGTGATGGCAACGCCTTTGGGGACACCGGTGGTGCCCGACGTGTAGATCAGGTAGGCGACGCCGTCGGGCCCGGGCAGCGGAAGACTCGTTTCGGGCAGGGCGTCGATGCGCCGATCGTTGACGTCGATGACGGTCACGCCGTGTCCGTCGAACCGCCCGGCCAGGTCGGCGGTGGTGATCGCGGCGACCGGCTTGGCGTCGCCGAGCATGAACCCGATCCGGGTGTCGGGCGACGACGGATCGATGGGCAGGTAGGCCGCCCCGGTCTTGAGCACCGCGAGGATGGCGGCGATCGCCTCGGCCGACCGCGAAAACAGCAGCGCGACAGTCTGTCCCGGGCCGGCGCCCTGCGCCGCCAGGTGATGCGCCAACCGGTTCGACGCCTCGTCTAGCTCGCGGTACGTCACCGACAGGCCGTCGCACACCAGCGCCACGGCCGTCGGCGCCGCGGCGACCTGCGCGGCGAACAGTTCGGGCACCGACACCGGTGCGGCGCCCGGCCCGGTCAAAATTGCTGCGTTTCCCAGCTCTTCCAGGCGGGCGTGCTCGGCCTCGTCGAGCAGGTCCACCGACGACACCGGGTGCGTGGGATCGGCGGTCATCGCGGTCAGCACCCGCTGCAGCCGCGCGATCAGCGTCTCGATCGTGGCCGCGTCGAACACGTCGGTGCGGAATTCCACCCGCCCGCCGATCCCGGCCGCCTCACCGGCCGGGCTCCACCGCTCGGCCAGGGAGAACACTAAATCCATGCGGGCCGACTGGTCCTCCACCGGTATGGACGTGACCTCGAGGTCGCCCAGCGCCAGGCCGGCGGCGGGGTCGTCGTGCCCGGCGAAGTTCTGCCAGGCCAGCATCACCTGCACCAGCGGGTGATGCGTCAGGCTCCGGGCCGGATTCACCCGCTCCACCAGCACCTCGAACGGCACGTCTTGGTGCTCGAACGCCGCCAGGCTGCGCGCCTGCACGCGCTCCAGCAGTTCGGTGAAGCTCGGGTCACCGGCCAGGTCGATCCGCAGCACCAAGGTGTTGACGAAGAAGCCGACTAACTGGTCGAGGGCGGGATCGCGCCGTCCCGCGATCGGAAAGCCAACGGCCACATTGGAACTCGCGCCGATCTTGGACAGCAGCACGGCCAGGGCGGCCTGCACCACCATGAAACTGGTCGCGTTGTGCTCGCGGGCCAGCCGGCGGACCTGCTCCTGCAACTCCGCTGGCCAGTCGACGACCACGCTGTCGCCGCGCTGATCGGCCACCGGCGGGTAGGGCCGGTCGGTGGGCAGCTGCAGCCGCTCGGGCATTCCCGCCAGGGCTTCCTCCCAGTACGCCAGCTGGCTGCCGATGCGGCTGGAATTGTCGTCGAGGTCGCCGAACTGGGCACGCTGCCAGAGCGTGTAATCGACGTACTGCACCGGCAATTCGGCCCAGCCGGGGGCCCGACCGGCAGACCGGCTGGTGTAGGCCACACTCAGGTCGGCGCCCAGCGGCGTGAGCGACAACCCGTCCGCGGCGATGTGATGCACCACGATCACCAGGACATGCTCGTCCTCGGCGACCGCGAAAAGCTTTGCGCGGATTGGGATTTCGGAAGCCAGGTCGAACGCATGGCGCGTCGCCGATTTGATGGCGTCGTCCAGCTGGTCCGCCGAGTATGCAGTGGCGTCGATGACGTCCCAGCCGATGTCGGCGCGCTCGACGGGCACCACCAGCTGTTGGGGCGTTCCCTCGTGCGCCGGGAACAGGGTGCGCAGGCTTTCGTGGCGGCTCACCACGTCCGTCAGCGCCGCGCCCAGGGCCCCGGCGTCGAGCCGTCCGCGCAGCCGCAGCGCCGCCGCCATGTTGTACAGCGGTGAGGGGCCCTGGAATTGGTCGATGAACCACAACCGGTTCTGCGCGAACGACAATGGGACCACCGGGGGCCGGTCGCCGGCGATCAGCGGCTGCAGGCCGGCCGCGCTCCGGGCGATGCGCGGCGCCAGCCGCGCGACGGTGGGCGCCTCGAATAAGGCGCGCACCGGAAGGTGGATATCGAGGCTGGTGTTGATCGCGGTGATCACCCGCATCGCCGAGAGCGAATCGCCGCCTAGGTCGAAGAAGGAGTCGTCGACCCCGACCCGGGACAGCCCCAGGACTTGGGCGTAGATACCGGCCAGGATCTCTTCGACCGCGGTGCTCGGCGGGCGATAGTTATCGGCGTTGCGATAGTCCGGGGCGGGCAGCGCGCGGGTATCGAGTTTGCCGTTGACCGTCAACGGCAGCGATTCGAGCACCACCACCGCGGCCGGGACCATGTAGCCCGGCAACCGCTCGGCCAGCGCGGCGCGTGCCTTGCCCGGGTCCGCCGAGCCGGTGACATAACCGACCAGGCGCTTGTCACCGGGGCGGTCCTCACGGGCGACGACGACCGCCTGCTCCACCCCGTCGAGCGCGGCGAGCGCCGCCTGGATTTCGCCGAGCTCGATCCGGTACCCGCGAATCTTGACCTGCTCGTCGGCGCGGCCCAGATAGCGCAACTGCCCGTCGGGGCCCCAGCACACCAGGTCGCCGGTGCGGTACATGCGGGTGCCGGGTTCGCCGAACGGGCAAGCCATGAACCGCGCTGCGGTCAGCCCGGGGCGGCGCCAGTACCCGACGCCGACGCCTTCGCCGGCCAGATACAGCTCGCCCACCACGCCGGCGGGCACCGGGCGCAGCCACTCGTCGAGCACGAAGAAGGCGGCACGGGTGACCGGTGAGCCGATCGGCGGGAATCCCGACCCAGCCGCCAGCGGCGCACTCTTGCACGCCCACATGGTGGTTTCGGTGGGGCCGTACACGTTGACCATCACCCGGTCGGGCGCCCAGCGGTCGACCAGCTCCGGCGGGCAGGGCTCGGCGCCGATCACCAACGCCGTCCCGTCCAGGCCGTCGGTGGGCAACAGCCCCACCGCCGAGGGAGTCTGGGTCAACACCGTGACGCCCTCGCACACCAGCAGGGCGTGGAACTCCTCGGGCGAGCGGGCCACCGCGCCGGGCACCACCACCAGGCGCCCGCCATGCAGCAGCGCACCCCAGATCTCCCACACCGAGAAATCGAACGCATAGGAGTGGAACTGGGTCCACACCTGTTCGGCCGACAAGGCGAAACCGAGCCGCAGGTCATCGAACAGCTGCGCGACGTTATGTTGGCTGACCGCCACGCCTTTGGGCACCCCGGTGGTGCCCGAGGTGTAGATGACGTGCGCCAGATCGGTGGGCGCCGGCGCGGGCGGCGGGGTGCTCGGCTGGGCCGCCAGCGCCGGGTCGGCCACGTCGATGACCATCAGCTCAAAGCCATCGAACTTGTCAGCCAGCTCGGCGGTGGTGACCGCGGCCATCGGCGCGGCGTCGGTCAGCATGAACTGCACCCGCGCGGTCGGCAGCGCGGGGTCGATCGGCAGATACGCCGCCCCGGACTTGAGCACCGCCAGGATCGCCACGATCGCCTCAGCACACCGCGAAAACAGCAGCGCGACAAACTCACCCGGGCCCGCGCCGCGCTCAATCAGCAGGTGCGCTAACCGGTTGGCCGCCTCGTCGAGTTCCCGATACGTCCACGACCGGTCCTCAAACGTCAGCGCCACCGCAT
>NZ_MVHG01000219.1 GCF_002086125.1 Mycobacterium arosiense ATCC BAA-1401 = DSM 45069 | reverse complement strand
CACCAACGGACCCGACCCCGCACCCGCATACATCCGACCCGAATTCACCTCGGGCGGTAGGACCGCAAAATCCATCAGGCCACTCATAACATCGCTTCCTTGATCAGGCGTGCCGCGGCATCTCGTTCGGTCGACAGCTCGGCGAGTTCCTTACGCAGCTTTGCGAGTTCCTCGCGCTCGCTTTCGCTCAACCCACTCGACACATGCCGGCGGGCCGGGCGAGGTTGGCCGGTGGGGACGGGTGGGCGCTCGGCCACGTCCGGTTCTCCGGGCAACGGCGGTACGACTTTCTGTGCCGGGCCCGATCGGACGCGTGTCTGTTCCTCCCGGGGGGCGTTGACCAGGCTGCCCACCGGGGGAATGCCGCCGAAGAACGGTGCCGCCCCCTCGACCTGGGGCACCGTACCCGGGCCGGCGACCGGCAACGGAGTTGCGCTGCTGGCCAACCGAATCGCAGGGGAGGAGCCCCAGGACTGTGGCACCGACAACTCACCAACGGTGGCCGCCGTACCCACGCCCGCCGACACCGCACCCGCCCCGGCGCTGCGCGAATTCACCAGCGTGCCAAGACCCGCATCCGCAGGAGTCACATCGTCGGCCACAGCCGCGGCCGTCGGGACCGCGAGCCCGTACAGGCCACCCAGGATGGGCGTGATACCGGATGCGGTGAACAACGGTCCGCTGAGGACCAAGGCCCAGTTTCCGACGTTCTCGGCGAATGTGTTGAGTCCGGAGCCGCCGTCACTGCTGAAGATGCCTCCCGGGCTGATCGGCGACAGCGGGTTGGACGACCCGGCGGCGAGGCTCTGCAGCATGCTGGGCACATTCGACAGTGCTGATTGCGTACCCGGGCCCGCGGCCGAGGCGGCGGCCTTGCCCA
>NZ_MVHG01000218.1 GCF_002086125.1 Mycobacterium arosiense ATCC BAA-1401 = DSM 45069 | reverse complement strand
AAGGAAGTCACGCCCGCCCGCCTCACCCCGGCCCAGATCCTTGACCACCCGCACCGCCGCTACAGCCCCCAGTCCCCGCCGCCGTGATCTACCTGGATCCCACCGCCATCATGAAACTCATCACCACGACGCCTGAGTCCCCGGCCCTCGCCGACTACCTGCGCTCGCGCACCGACACCACCTGGTTCACGTGCGCCCTCAGCCGCGCCGACGTCATGCGCACCGTGGCCACTCTTCACCCCGACGCCGCCGAGCACGCCCACCACGTCCTGGCCGGCCTGGACCTCGTCGCAGTCACCGACCGGCTCCTCGACGTCGCGATCGAGCTCGCCCCCGCCCCGGGGCACACCACCAACGCGCTCCACATCGCCGCCGCCCTGTCCGCCGGCCCCCGACTCCACACCTTGATCACCTACAACCCCGAGCTGACCCGCGACGCCGCAGCCCACCACATCACCACAACTTCGCCCGGAGGTTCACCGTGATACGCGCCCTGATCGCCGCGGTGCTGCTCACCGGCGCCGCCGTCCACTTCTTCGGCGCCCCCGAAGACGCCGCGCTCGGTTACAGCCTTCTGCTGTGCGGAGCGCTCTGGTTCACCTGGCCCGCCGCCCGCGTGGCCGCCCGCCAGATCCGCCGTGTGCGCCGCCGGCGCCATCCCCGCCGCGCTCCCGCCAAGGCCGCCGCTCCCGGCCCCCACCTGACGCAGATCAACCACCATCACCACTACTACAGCGGTCCGCCTATGGCGACACCGCCGGTCACGCTACGCCCGGACTACAGCCGCCCGGCACTACCTGAGCGCAGCAGCCAGCAGCTCGCCCATGACGCCATCTACAACACCATCGACAGCGACACCCTGTAGCCCATGAGCAGCACAGACCAAGTCCTCCACAC
>NZ_MVHG01000217.1 GCF_002086125.1 Mycobacterium arosiense ATCC BAA-1401 = DSM 45069 | reverse complement strand
ACCCGCCGGCGCCCCCGCCGTGGGTTCCCCCGGGCGCGCAACCCGCCGCGGCCCCGGCCGACGGGCAGAACAACACGCCATTCACCGGCACAGCGCCGTTCGGGCCGCCGTCGTTCGTCCCGAAGAGCGGCTCGACTGTGGGCGTGGGCCAGCCGATCATCATCAACTTCCCGGGCACGGTTGAGAACGCCGACGCGGCTATCGCCGCCGTGCACGTCTCGTCGGTGCCGCCGGTACCGGGCAAGTTCTACTGGATGACCCCGACGCAGCTGCGCTGGCGGCCGATCAACTTCTGGCCCGCCCACACCGCGGTGACGGTCGACGCCGGCGGCACCGTGTCCACCTTCCAGACCGGCGACACGCTGATCGCCACCGCCGACGACGCCACGCACCAGCTGACCGTCACCCGCAACGGCACCGTGGAGAAGACCTTCCCGATGTCGATGGGCATGACGTCGGGCAACCACCAAACCCCCAACGGCACCTACTACGTGCAGGACAAGAAGGCGTCGGTGGTGATGGACTCCTCGACCTACGGCGTGCCGGTCAACTCGACCTACGGCTACAAGGTGACGGTGGAGGACGCGGTCCGCTTCGACAACGTGGGCGACTACGTGCACAGCGCGCCGTGGTCGGTGGACGACCAGGGCAAGCGCGACGTCAGCCACGGCTGCATCAACATCAGCCCGTCCAACGCCAAGTGGTTCTTCGACAACTTCGGTCCTGGTGACCCCATCGTCGTGAAGAACTCCAGCGGGGGCTCATACAAGAAGAACGACGGCTCCGCCGACTGGATGAGCTAGCTGTTGCGGGTCATGACGTTGTAGACGTCGGCATGGTCGGGATGTGAGGAGGACGGGTCCTTCGGCGGCAGGATGAGAAATCGCCAAACCCCTCGTCCTGAGCAT
>NZ_MVHG01000216.1 GCF_002086125.1 Mycobacterium arosiense ATCC BAA-1401 = DSM 45069 | reverse complement strand
GCTGCCCCACACCGACCCGGTGATCGGCTTCAACTACCTCGGCCGACTCGGAGCCGCAGCCGGCGAGGCATCCGAAACGCTATGGCGGATCAGCCCCGAGGGCATCTCACTGACCGGTGCCGCCGCCGCGGTGCCCCTACCGCTGGCCCACACCATCGAACTCAACGCCGCCACCGAAGACACCGACACCGGCCCCCTGCTACACGCCACCTGGACCTGGGCGCCCTCGGCACTCGACCACACCCAAGCCACCCGCCTAGCCCAGCTGTGGTTCGACGCCCTCACCGGCATCTGCGCCCACGTGCGCGCCGGAGGCGGCGGCCTGACCCCCTCGGACATCACACCCGCCCGCCTGACCCAACACCAACTCGACCAACTCCACCAGCAACACCCAATCACCGACGTACTACCCCTGACCCCCTTACAAGAAGGCCTGCTCTTCCACGCCAGCACAGCGCACACCAACGATGACATCTACGCGGTGCAACTGGCTTTCACGGTGACCGGCCCGCTCGAGTACTACCGGTTGCGGGACGCGGTGCACGCGGTCATCACCCGTCACCCTCATCTGGCGGCCCGGTTCTGCGGACAGTTCGAGCGGCCGGTGCAGGTCATCCCAGCCGACCCCGCGCCTGGTTGGCGATACGTCGACCTATCCGACGCCGTCGATCTTGATGAGCAGGTGCACCGGGTGTGCGCTGCCGAACGCGCCGCGGTGTGCAAGCTGGCCGACGAACCGGCTTTTCGGGTGGCATTGATCCGCACTGGCGAAGACCGGCACCGGTTTGTGATGACCAATCACCACATCGTGGTGGATGGCTGGTCGCTGCCCATCCTGTTGGGCGAGATCTTCGCCGGCTACTACGGGCAGCACCTACCCGCACCCGCCCCCTATCGCAGCTTTGTCACCTGGCTGGCC
>NZ_MVHG01000215.1 GCF_002086125.1 Mycobacterium arosiense ATCC BAA-1401 = DSM 45069 | reverse complement strand
TCTTCGTGGTCGGCGAGCCAGCGTTCGGCGTCGATGGCCGCCGAGCAGCCGCTGCCCGCGGCGGTGATGGCTTGGCGGTAGGTGCGATCGACCAGGTCCCCGGCGGCGAACACCCCATCGATCGAGGTGGCCGTGGTGCGGCCGTGCACCAGCACATAACCATCGGCGTCGGTCTCGAGCACCTCACGCACCAACTCCGACCGCGGATCATGCCCGATCGCCACGAACACCCCGGTCACCGGCAACGTCGACACCTCCCCGGTGACGGTGTCGCGCACCCGCAAACCCGTCACCGTCTGCTCACCCTCGACCGCCTCGACCGCCTTATTGGTCACGATGGTGATCTTGTCGTTGGCCCGCGCCCGCTCCAGCATGATCCGCGACGCCCGAAACTCCTCGCGCCGATGCACCAACGTCACACTGCGGGCAAACCGGGTCAAAAACGTGGCCTCCTCCATCGCCGAATCCCCACCGCCGATCACCGCGATGTCTTGATCTTTGAAAAAGAACCCATCACACGTCGCACACGACGACACCCCCCGGCCCAACAACTCCTGCTCCCCGGGCACCCCCAAATACCGGGCCGCCGCCCCCATCGCCAAGATCACCGCCCGCGCCCGCACCGTCTGCCCCTCCGCGGTGACAACCGCCTTGACCGGCCCCTGAAGCGACACCGACTCCACGTCTTCCATCCGCAGATCCGCCCCAAAACGCAGCGCCTGCTCGCGCATCTGATCCATCAACTCCGGACCCGTGATCCCCTGCCGAAAACCCGGAAAATTCTCCACCTCGGTCGTCGTCATCAACGCCCCACCAAACGACGTCCCCTCAAACACCACCGGCGCCAACTGCGCCCGCGCCGCATACAACGCCGCGGTATACCCCGCAGGACCCGAACCAATAACGATCACGTCACGGAC
>NZ_MVHG01000214.1 GCF_002086125.1 Mycobacterium arosiense ATCC BAA-1401 = DSM 45069 | reverse complement strand
GTCAGCACGCTGTAGCGGAACCCGTATTTGTTGACGTAGCCGGCCGCCGCGCCGCGCCGGCCGACCGACCCGACCGGCATGCCGCGCAGCAGGCCGTTGGCCGGCGAATTCGCTCCGCCGTTGGCCGCGGCCTGGATGGGGGTGGCCTCCTCCGACAGTGCCGCCGGGCTGACCGACGAGGTCAGCGTCGCCCAATGCTGGGGAACCGAGAGCATCCCGACCCGGGCGGCCTGCCCGGTGCCCGCGGAGATGGCACTCACATTGCCCACACCGCCCAGGTTGCCCAGACCCAGGCTCGCGAACTGCGGCGTCGGGAACCAGGCACCACCGGCACCCGCCGTGGTACCGCCGGGACCGGAGACCAACTGCTGGGCGATCGATGACCAGAAACTTGTGATGCCAGTCGAGAAATAGGCAAGCCCCGTATTCTGCTTGAGCAGCACCGTGTACAACGTCGGGTTCAGCCCCAGGTAGTTGTTGGTCGGGGTCGGCAGCCCCGAATTCGCCAAGTTCTGAAGCGTGCTCGAGACCAGCCCCGGATTCGAAGTGGCCGCGGTCGTGTGGGTCACCGCCTGAGTTGTACCGGCCGACAACGCCTGCGGGGTCGCCAGCTGCGACGTGCTCTGTGCGGTATTGCCCGCCGGCTCGGCGACGGCCTTGGCGACCGCGGCGGCCTGGTCGGACGCCGCCTCCGGGGTGGTCGTGTTGGGCGGTGACGTGAACGGGGTCAGCTGCGAGGCGGCCTCCGACGAGCCGGCGTAGCCATACATCGCGGCGGCGTCCTGGGCCCACATCTCCATGTACTGCGCCTCGGTGGCCGCGATCGCCGGCGTGTTCTGTCCGAAGAAGTTGGTCGCGATCAAATTCGCCAGCAGCACACGATTGGCCGCGATCACCGGCGGCGGCACCGTCATCGCGAACGCCGCCTCAAACGCCGCGGCCGCCGCCC
>NZ_MVHG01000213.1 GCF_002086125.1 Mycobacterium arosiense ATCC BAA-1401 = DSM 45069 | reverse complement strand
ACACTCAACGGCGTCACAGTGCACTTGGCGGGCTCCCACCGATCAGCCGACTGACACCAATCTCATGACTCGGTACATCTGTTCGCTGGCCACCACGTTGATGACGACCCGCGCCCCGGACCTGTCCGCATCGCGACCGTGCGCGTCCGCACGAACCGGGCATTCCGGTTGCCCGCAGGTGCAGGCCAATCCGCGGCCCTCGGTCAACGCCGCCAGCGCGTCGGCCCGGCGCTGATCGAAGGTCCGGGGGTCGGCCGCACACACCTGCTTGGCGACCTGTGAGAGCCGGCGGTCGAAAGCGGCCGCCGGGGCCGCGGCGACCGAACCGTAGATCTCCGCCATCCCGTCCTCTTTCGCACGGATTACGACGTGGCGGTCGTCCTCGGCTGCCAGCCGGCGCTCACGGGCGGCGTCGGGATCGGAGGAGCGCACGGCGGCGTCGACCGCGTTGACGATCCGCTGCCTCGACCAGCCGTGCCAGTTGCCGATGCGGTCGGCCAGCGATCGGTCGAGCTCCGTTATGATTTCCCGGTCGGTGACCAGATCCGTGCGGGTGATGATCAATCGCACTGTGCGCCAATCCGTTCGGCCTTCGGCCAGCAAGGCCGCGACGTGGGGCAGCCTGGTGTCGAGCGCCTCCGCGTACGACACCAGGTAACTAGCTCCCGCGGGCGAGAGATTCATCGCGGCGGCAACCTCGGCGGCGGTCTGCTCGAAGCCGTCGACCTCCGCGTACTCCCGTTCCGGCCGCCCGGCGGTGGCGACCCGGCGCCGAAGCAACGCCGCCACCGCCGCCAGGCGTCGGGCTACCAGCATCGATTCCTCCCGATGCGTGGATTCGATCACAGCCACCAACGCGGCGGGATCCGTCGGTGACTCGAACATGCGTGGCGCTCCACGTGTTTTCGTGGGCGCTTTTCTGCTGTTCAGGGGCGGATTTCGTTGCGGTAGACCATGCTTGGCGT
>NZ_MVHG01000212.1 GCF_002086125.1 Mycobacterium arosiense ATCC BAA-1401 = DSM 45069 | reverse complement strand
GGGGTGATGACCCGGCTTTGCGCGCCGGGGGCCATTCGATCGCCGGGCGGGATGTTGAAGGTCAGGGCGGCCACGGGGTCCACCATCCCGTATCCGACCTTATTGTCCACGCCCGCAGGCGGATTGTGCGCCGACTGCACGATCCGGTTGATCACCTGGTGCGCGCTGAGGTCGGGGAACTTCGCGCGCACCAGCGCCGCGACGCCGCTGACATAGGCAGCCGAGAAACTGGTGCCCCAAAACGGCATATTCTTCTCGCCCGGTCTCGACGGCGGGTAGGCGTTGACCGGGCCGCCGCCTTGTGGTGAGAGGCCCATGATGTGGGTTCCCGGCGCGGCCACGCCGACCCAGGGTCCGGTCATGCTCTTGTCGAGCGGCGCGCCGCTGCTGTCGACGGCGCCCACCGACAGGACGTAATCGCTGAACCACGACGGTGCCGAAACGATCTTGACCTGATGCCAGTCGCGCGGATCCGACGGGTCCAGCGGGTCATACATCGGGTTGTTGTTGCAACCCGCTTCCCCGTCATTGCCGGCGGCCGCGACGATCACCGCGTCCTTCGCGGTGGCCGCGTACCACAGCGCCGCACCGAGGGCTCGCTGGTCGGCCGGGGCCGCCGCGGGCAGGCACGCGGTGACCGAAATGTTGATCACCTTGGCCCCCATGTTGGCGGCGTGAACCACCGCGCGCGCAACCGAATTCAGCGTTCCGGCCTTGACCTTCTCGTCCGAGTAGGGATCTCCCGGCGGCGGGTTGACCGGCTCGAAGGCTCGTGACGACTGGCGGATCGAGATGATGGTCGCGTGCGGGGCCACGCCCACCACACCGTCCGGTGCACCCGGCGGAAGCGGCGGCACCGCGGGTTCGTCCTCGGTCTGCGGATCTGGCGGTCCATTCGACGCGGCCGTAGCACCGCCGCCCTCTGGCGGCGGCGGTGGCGGCGGCGGTGGCGGGGGCGGAAGCACCTGGGT
>NZ_MVHG01000211.1 GCF_002086125.1 Mycobacterium arosiense ATCC BAA-1401 = DSM 45069 | reverse complement strand
CTAGGGGGTGTCTCCCATATGGCGACGGGGTTTGAGGTGATGCTGTCGGTGTGACGACGGCTTCGCGGTATCGGTTGTTCAATGACGCTCAGTGGGAGTTGATTTCGGGGTTGTTGCCCTCCAACCAGGGGCGGCGGGGTCATCCCTTCGGTGATGACCGACGCGTGGTGGAAGGCATCATCTATCGGTATCGGACCGGGATCCCGTGGCGTGATCTGCCGCGATCGGAGTTCGGGCCATGGCAGACGGTGTGGAAACGTCACCGTCGCTATGCCGGTGATGGCACCTGGGACCGCGTGCTGATGCAGTTGTTGGCGATGGCCGATGCCGAGGACCGGCTGGACTGGACCGTGTCGGTGGATGCCACGATCAACCGGGCCCATCAACACGCGACGAACACGACCCGTCCTGACCAGGACACAGGGGGCTGGGTCGAATTACACGAATCTGCCGCTGGCCGAGTGTGAACCCGCAGGTCATGGCATCGGACGCTCTCGAGGTGGGTTGACCACCAAGATCCACACCGCCGTCGACGGTAACGGCCGCCCACTGGCCGTGGTGGTTACCGGCGGGCAACGCAACGACCAGGCGATGCTGGCCAGTGTGCTCGAAGAGATCGTGGTACCCCGCCGTGGCGGGCATCCACGTTCGCGTCCCGACGCGCTGATCGCTGACCGTGCCTACTCCAGCGGCGCAGCACGGCGGATGCTGCGTCGCCGCAAGATCACCGCTGTCATCCCGCAGAAAAGCGACGAGATCGCCGCGCGGACCCGCCGCGGCCGCCGTGGTGGGCGACCGCCGGCATTCGACGAGATCCGCTACAAGCAGCGCAATCTCGTCGAGCGATCCTTCGCGCTACTCAAACAATGGCGAGCACTGGCCACCCGATACGACAAACTCGCCACTGTCTACCGCGCCGCCGTCGTCCTCAGCGCATGCATCATCTGGACCCGCCATATGGGAGACACGTCCTAGCG
>NZ_MVHG01000210.1 GCF_002086125.1 Mycobacterium arosiense ATCC BAA-1401 = DSM 45069 | reverse complement strand
TGTACCGAGTCATGAGATTGGTGTCAGTCGGCTGATCGGTGGGAGCCCGCCAAGTGCACTGTGACGCCGTTGAGTGTTGTAGTACTTGAGCCAGGGGGCAAGGGCTGCGGCGCGGTGGGCGTTGGAAGCAAAGACGCGCTTATAGGCCCATTCGGTCTGCAGGGTGCGGTTGAGGCGCTCCACCTTGCCGTTTTGCCAGGGGCAGTGCGGTTTGATGAACACTTGCCGGGCACCCAGTTTTGCGCAGACATCGCGGATCGAGTAGCGGTAGGCCCAGGCGTTGTCGGTCATCACGTGGTCGATGGTGGCGATGCCGTGGGCGCGAAAGTTGAGCGCTGCCCGGCGTAGGAAGCCTGCGCAGGTGGGGCCTTTCTCATCGGGCAAGATCTCAGAGTAGGCCAGGCGGGAATGATCGTCGACGAGTGAGTGAACAAAGTCGAATCCATTGCCTTTCTTGCGTTCTCGGTCTGGGGCATGTCCTCGACCATGAGCTCGCCATCCACCTCCCTCAGGGATGCGGCCCAGCTTCTTGACGTCCATATGAACCAGTTCGCCCGGTCGGCATCGTTCGTAGCGAACAGCAGTGGCCTTGGAGGCACGGATTAGTTGACCGGTCATAGGATCGCAGTCGCGCAAGTAGGGAATTTGGTGGCGGTTCAACACGCGCGACACTGTTCGCGGGCACACCCCCAGCTTCGCGCCGATTTCCTCGGGGCCGCAGCGGTGGCGCCGCCGCCAGGCCACGATCTGATTTTCTAGGCTGCGCGGAATGCGGGTCGGCGTCGTGTGTGGGCGCGAAGACCGGTCATCAAGTCCGGCCTCGCCATCGGCCTCGAACCGGCTGATCCAGGTGTGCACACACTTGCGCGATACCCCCATCGCGCTGGCGATATGGGCCTTGGCCCAGCCGGCCTGATGCCGGCGCACCATCAGCAGCCGGCCGTGAAACGTCGTGCGGGCATTACGGTGGGACACGAGAACCTCCGGAGGGAAATGGACCTAGACAAGCCACACCCCACCCGGAGGTTCTCCTCACATCAAGCCAACACGCCTGCTACCAACGTCTGGTCCGAGTACA
>NZ_MVHG01000021.1 GCF_002086125.1 Mycobacterium arosiense ATCC BAA-1401 = DSM 45069 | reverse complement strand
CCTCCCAGACAGCGAGGATGCGGGCGTTGGTGGTGGGGTCGGGCAGGTCGCGCACGGCGTGAGCGAATTTGATGGCCGACAGGCGGCTCATGGTGCCGGCCTTGGTGCCGCCGGTCGGCCCGGGTGGTGAGGTATCCGGTGATGGCGGCGGGGTCGGCAGGCAGTGATGCGGTGTTGGTGGTGCCGCATCAGGTGGTGAATTCCGCCCAGTCGGAGCGGTAGCCGCGCACGGTGTTGGCGGCGCGGGCGGCTTGGACGTAGCGGGTCTCCGCCTCGGTCAGGGCTGCCTCGGCGGCGACCATCGTCGCGTCCGTGACATCAAGGGCATCTGCTGCGAGCCGGCACGCGGGGATCACCCCTCGGGGCCACCCGGCTGGCTCACTTGATCAGTCCGCCAGGCCAGTGCTTCTGGTGAGTCTTGTTGATATGGCGGAGGTTGCCGAAGATGACTTTGAGTTCGGTGGTGGAGGGCACATCGTCGTCGTGGCTGCCGGGGTTGAGGACTTTAGGCAGCGTCTTCCACTGCCCCTTCTCCGAATTACCTTCGACGACAAAGGGATATAGCAGGGTAAGGAGATCGCCGAGTTGGGTGGCTTTGGCCTCGACATCGGTGATGGTGGTGGGAGTGCCCGCGTCGGTGAGGCCGGTGGCGATGATTTGTTTGGCGAGTCGTTCGGCCGCTGAGCGCATGGTGTTGCATGCCGAACGGCGGCCCTTTGCTGTGGGGGCGTGCAGACTTTCTTCGGCCTCGAGCATCAGCTGTCCGAAGGTGTCGGTGGTCTGGGTGGCCTCGGTACCAGCGCGAATGTCGATGAGGTCGAGTTTGTAGGCCAGGAAGTCTGCACCGCCGTGGTTGGTGTTGGACCATTCGGCGAGCTTGCTGTCGAACGTGGTCAAGATGACCTGCGTGCCCGCTGCGAGCAGGGCGCCCAGGGTGTATTGGACGAAGGTCAGTCGATGGCCGGCGTCGCTGCCGGGAATAGGGTCGTCGAGGACGACGACTGGGGCGCCGAGCAGTTCGGTGCGCGCAAGGAAGATAGACAGGCCGAGGGCGTTGAGCTGCGAATCGCTGTAGACGCCAAGGGCTTCCCGTTCGACGGGGGCGCTGGTGGAATCGACGCGTAGGGCAGCGATTAGGTTGACGAAGAGGGTGCCGGCTGCGCGTCGTTTGATGCCGCCGAACCCGACGAGTTCTTCGGGTCGGATAGTGGACCACCACCTGGTGATGGTGTCGCTCATCTGGGAGAACCGGTCGTCGAGGACTGCCCCGGCGCCGTCGCGGAGGGCTTTTTCGGCGGCGTTGAGACGTCGGATGGTGCGCTGGCGGATGGCTTCGGCGACGACGTCGGTGATCAGTTCCGTTCGTACTGCCACTAGATCGGCCAGTTCGGTCAACCCGCTGATCGTGATGCGTTCGCGGGCGGCGTCTTCGACGGCAGTGCGCAACACCGCGGCGGGTGCCGCATAGTCCTCGCCGGCTTGGCGAAGTCGGCGAGCTGCGCTGTCGATGCCCAGGTAGCGGGCGGCGATCCCGTCGGGGAGTGGTTGGCGTGCGGCCACAGCGTCGCTGGTCGCTTCGACGGCGTGGCGGGCAGCCGCCACGGCCGCGGCCAGGTCTGTGGCGGCTGTGGCGACATGCGCGGCAGCGGCCCGCACCGCGGTCAGTAATGCGACGTCGACCCGCAGGCTGCGCAACGCGTCGGTGGCGGCGACCGTCTGATCGTCGGTCCAGGCCGCCACAGGAGGTGTTGCCGCAGTTGCCGCGGCGGTGAACTGATCGAGTTGGTGGCGCGCGGTGGATAGGCTCTCGGCGGCGGCCTTGGCAACGTCGCCGAGGGTTCGGGTATGGCGCAGATGATCGCGGAGGAGGTCGATCCGGTTGGGGGTCAAAGCGTCGTCCGTGCCACACACCGGACAGGGCACCGTGTGATCGAGTTGGGCATATTCCTCGATGCCGAGGAGAGCGTCGAGGATTGGGGTGAGCCGGGCGGTGTGCTGGTCGAACTCGGCCAAGGCGGTGGTGTAGGGCTCCAGGTCTGGACTGGCGGGTTGATCGTCGCGCAGTTCGGTTACCGCAATCGCCGAGAGCGGGAACGCGCGCTCACGTTGCGCGTCGAGCGCTTCGCTGAGGCCTGCGGCGAGCTCGTCGATGGTCGCGAAGACGGGTTCGACGCCTGCAGCGTCAACCAGAATCGCGCCGCCGGCGGCGCGCAGCGCCTTGTCGACGGCCGTGCGCGCGGCGTCGGTGTCGAGTGGCTTCTTTGTCAAGGCGCTAACGGCGCCTCCGGCCGATGCTGCGGGTGTGGCGGTGAGCGCCTCGACGCGCTGCAATGCTGCGCCGAGTCGCTCGGCTTCCACGCGGGCTCGGGCGGCGCGCACGCGTTCGCGGAAAGAATCCAGGTCGGTCAGTGACAGCAGCGCCTTGAAGTAGCCGACGCGCTGTTTGGGTTCGGTGGATAGGACGTGGCGCAGGATGTGCTGCAGAAGCACTGGGGCGCGGACCGGTGGATCGGCGAGCGAAAAGCCCACTGCATCAAGGTTGTCCGCCTCGATGCCGTCGATGAGCAGACGGCTCTCGCATTCGGTGCCCTGACCAAAGTCGCACAGCAGTTCGCGGCGCACCTGGTGGGTGGTTCCGCTGGCATCGCGCACCACGGCCGCGACGTAGACGTCGGTGTCGGTGTCGGCCAGATGGGCGTTGCGCAGGCTGTCGTTGTACTCGGCCTTGGCGCCACCGAGGAGTTCGCGGCGGCTGCTGCGGCCGCTGATGAGGAATTCGATGGCTTCGGCGAGGCTGGTTTTGCCCTGGCTGTTGCCGGCCTGGATGACCACCAGGCCGGCATCGAGGTCGAGTGTGCGGGGTTCAGTGCCGAAGGCGCGGAACCCGCGGACCTCCAGTGACACCAGGCGTGGCCCGCTGGCGCCGGCGGTTCCGGTGATCGGGGCGGTCACGGCTGCCGCCAGGTCGTGATGACAGCATCCAGGGCGCGATCGAGGTCGTCGTCGGTGGCGGCACCGGCGACGGCCTCGGCCAGGGTGCGAGCGTCGTGGGTTCCGGCAGTGGTGCCGGTCAGCTGATTCAGTAGGGCCTCGAGGTTGGGCAACAGCTCGCTCACCGGGTGCAGAATACGACTTTCACCCGGGATTCCGTGCATCATCCCGGGTAAAAGGACTCCTTCCGCGTACACCGCCGCCAGGAGCGTGGGGTGAAGAGTTAATTAGCGCGTTTGCGGTCGGCACGTTCGGCTGCGCGGCGCTGACGGCGGCTGAGCATGACCTCGTGCTGGCCGGCTTGGTGCAGTGGGTACGCGGCGCTTGTCGCGACAGACTCCAATTCCGCCACGCGGATTCGCAATCGGTGCAATTCCTCAGCGTCGCGGCGCAGACGGGCCAGTTCCCGCTCGCGCTGATTGGCCGCTTCGACGTCGCTGCGTAGATGCTTGCGAAGCGTCTCGACCTCGTCGCGGGCCTGCCGATACGCCGGGTCTTCCAACAAGGCTTGGTGGAGCTGTACCGAGGCCGCGAATTGCTCCATCGCGGACCGCAACCCGTCGCCAAGCTCGCCTGCGTCGTAGCGGTGTATTAGGTGCTGTAGGAGGATTTTGCACTGGTAGTCCGAGCTCAGGAATAGACGCGCCAAGGTGTCCATGGAGGGCAGCGCTAGGCGCGCATCAGAGTCGGGGCGATGCGCGCGAGGCACCTCGACGACGCGCACCGCCGCGCCGGAATTGCGGGCTGCGATGCGCTCTGCGGAGGCGTGTCGCCGACAGCGCGGGGAGCACCACAGGGGCCGTCTACCCGGACCCTTGCCCGGCACTTCGAACGACGTACCGCAGCGCGGACACACCCGTTCCGAGGCCGTCCGTGCCTCCAAGGTCACTTTGTCAACGCCCATTACCAGACCACCTTTGAAAACGTCTAGACGAATGTTATTAATCTGAGACCTGAGTGCAAGAGGTGTGATGCTCGGGAATCAATAAAATTAGCAGTACTAAGTGTTGGTTAGTTGGGTGCAATTGAGGGGTCACCTGCCCTGCGCAAAGATGCTTGGACGGTTGACGTTGGCTGGTGTGCCAGGGAAACCGAGATGTTTACTGTGCGGGTGGTTAGGCTCGGCGCGCTGGTGGTTTTTGCGGGCGCTTCCGGCAGACGCCGGTCCGCCGTCTCCTGCCGACCTCGAAACGCGCGAACCCCGCTATCGGCCGCAGCGCAGGGCGCTCGGAAGACGGCGCAGCGGTCGTGGCATGGACCACAAAACGGCCACGTGGAGTCGAATGGGTCTTGTCTCCGTCTTTGTGTCGGCGAGGCCTACGCCGAGAACGTCTAACTAATGCGGGTAGGCGACGTCAAAGTGAGGTTGGTCTGCGCCAGTCGTCGCTGACGATTCCGTGCAGCACCGATGGCGGCACGGGTTCCAGCGCAACCAAAGCTTGCGTCAACGTCTGCTCCGTCAGGGGGCAGACTACCGAACCTCCGGGTCGAATGGGGGTACAGCTTGCCCGACACGCGGCGCGCGATGACGTGGAGGTGTCAAACTTGCCCCATTCTGTTTCTTGGCCGCTGAAACGCGGGCGGGCACCAGGCTGGTTATGTGTGGCGGGGATGTGGCGCGCTGTGGCGGCTGATCCGAGATGGGGCGCCACGTCGGTGTCCAGCCTGAGCAGTGATGGCGGCATATTGGCGCGAGATGTCGACGGCTGGAGAGGAGCGCAATTGGCTCGCGGAGCGGCAGGCCGCACGGGCGCCGCAGCCGCCGGACCGACCGGAGGCTTGAATCATCGTCCGGCATGCTGACCAAATACGGGAGTCTTCGGGTATAGCGCAACCTCTTGGTCTGGTGCCTAGCTCAGGCCCAACAGACGGATGCGGTCATCGCCCGCAGCCCCCCCGCAGAACACCTTCAGATAACCAGTGCTCGTCACTGAGGGGGCCGACAGTCGAGGGTCAAGCCGGCATGGCACCCAGGCGCAGAAACACCCGTGCGCGAATCCGCCAGCAGCGGTTCGAACTTGGGCAACACCCCATCCGCCGGCGGCGAGGTCGGCATGGCAGGCCGTGGGCGCCAACCCTGAGCCGCACGGGCACGGGTCGTTGGGGCCAGGGCCAACATTTGGTGGGCAGGATCGGAGAACTACTGGTGTCTGTGGGGCAAACGGTCTAACGGGCATCGATGCAAGTATCCAACGGCGGGGGCGAGTTCCACCACGGCGAGTCAGCAAGCCAAATCGCCGGCATCGCTCGCTGGCACAGAATCCGACGCTCTTGCGACCCCGCCGCCCCGACCGAAATGTCGCGCATTCAGGCCATCTTTGCGATTAAGAATTACGGTGTCCTGCGACATCACACGACGCTTCGTTGACCGATTGAACCGACGACTGCCGCTGGCAGGGCCACCGCCTACCTGCATTCAGCGAGCCGCGCTGTTGTCGGTCAAACAATTGGGTCTCCAGGCTATGGGGATCGGGTCTCCGCCGGCCGGATCTATGCCCCGTCCGATCGGCGGCTCACCCGATCAAAGTATCCACTAGCGCTATACTCAGAATTCACCAATTTAGAATATGACCAGTTCAACATGCCCTTGACGGACATGTGTGTTGAAGTTATGGTTCACAACAACATTAAGGTACGCGCGGGAGGATGCGGTTGTGACGGGACGACTCGGCGGTAAGGTTGCACTGGTTTCAGGGTCGGGGCGGGGCATCGGCCGCGCCGTCGCCGAGAAGCTTGCCGCAGAAGGCGCTCGGGTCGTCGTTAACGATCTCGATGCCGAGCCGGCCAAGGAGGTCGTCGCTGAGATCGAGGCCGCGGGTGGTCAAGCCACCGCATGCGTCGGCAGCGTCACCGCCGAAGATTTCGCCGAGCGCTTCGTCGCCACCGCGGTGGACACCTACGGCGGCCTGGACATCATCGTCAACAACGCCGGTTACACCTGGGACAGCGTCATCCAGAAGATGACCGACCAGCAGTGGAACGACATCATCGACGTGCACCTGACTGCGCCGTTTCGCATCCTGCGCGCTGCACAGCCGGTAATTTCCGGCCTGGCCAAGAAGGAGAAGGCCGAGAACGGGGTGGCCTCGCGGCGGTCCATCGTGAACACCTCGTCCACCTCGGGCATACAGGGCAACCCGGGGCAGGTCAACTACTCCACCGCCAAAGCCGGCCTGATCGGCATGACCAAGACGCTGGCCAAGGAATGGGGCCGGTACAACGTGACGGTCAACGCCATCGCCTACGGCGTGATCAACACCCGGCTGACCGCGATCACCACCGAGGCGAAGACCATCGACGTGGCCGGCCGGGAGATCAAGGTCGGCGTGAACCCGGAGGTGTACGAGGCCGTGACCACCCAGATCGCGCTGGGCCGCGGCGGCAGCGTCGAGGAGGCCGCCGGCGCGGTGTATTTGCTGTGTGCCCCGGAGTCGAGCTACATCACCGCCCAGACGCTGGTGTGCAGCGGCGGAGCCTGACAGCCCCATGAGCGCTCAGCAGCCGACCCGGGCGACGTATGAAGAAATCGACTACCGCTTCGACGACGGTATCGCGGTTATCAGCTTCAACGCGCCGCAGCGCCGAAATGCCTTGCGAAATCAGATGTTGCGCGACCTGTGGCAGGCACTCGACATCGCCGACCGCGACCCGGCAGTGCGCGCCGTCGTACTGACCGGGGCCGGTGACCACTTCTGCGTGGGCGCCGAGCTCACCGGCCCGAACACGCTCATCGACTGTCTCGAAGAAGACCGCGAAGGACATACCCCAACCGGTTACCGGGAGCCGGGCGGGCGGGTCAGTGAGCGACTGTTCGACATGAGGACCCCTGTCGTCGCGGCTGTCAACGGAGACGCCGTTGGCGGCGGGGCCTCCATCATGGCCGCCGCCGACGTCCGGATCGCCGGGCAGCGTTCGCGATTCGGATTTGTGTTCACCCGGCGCGGCGTGGTGCCTGAGAGCGCTTCGTCCTGGTTCCTGCCGCGACTGGTGGGGTTGACCCGGGCCACCGACTGGGTGCTGAGTGGACGGGTGTTCGACGCCGCGGAAGCCTACGAGGCCGGGTTGCTGACCCGTGTCGTCGCGCCTGAGGCGGTACTGGACGAGGCCATGGCCTACGCCCGGGTGTTCGTCACTGAGACCTCGCCGACCTCAGTCGCGTTGGCGCGCAGGCTGCTTGGCCGCAGCTGGGGCCATGCGACACCACGTTCGGCTTCTGAGGACGAGTCTCGGGTGTATGCCAGCCGCCTGCGCTCGGCTGATGTCCACGAAGGGGTCATGTCTTTCCTGGAGCGCAGGCCTGCGGTCTTCCCCGCGCTCGACGACCACGCCGCCGAATATTTCTGACCAATAGAGCGACCCGCAGGATCGAGGACTCATGCAAACGTCAGCACCATTCACCGCATGCCAGTACGGCACGGACGCCGAACACACGCACGATCCTGCGGGGATCGCCAACTACAACGAGAGCGTCTACGTCAACTTCGTGGATCCGCTCAGCGAGGTCAGTGCTCTGATGCGCATCGGGAACCGGCCCACCATGGGTTATTCCGAGGCTTCCGTGCAGTTGACGCTGCCCGGCGGTCGGATCGCCCTGCGGGCTGGTCGCGAGGCCAACGAGAGCAACGACAAGTGGTTTACCCAGGGTCTGGAGATCGCACCCAAGGATGCGACCCGGACGTGGGAGGTCAGCTACCGCAACACCGTCGCGCTGATCAGCACGCCGTCGCTGCTGGCCGACCGTGGCCGGCAGGCGCTGAAGAACTCGCCGTCGGTCGAGTGCGAGATCTCGCTGACGTTCGAGGCGTCGGTGCCGCTGTTCACGATCGCCGAGGGTGGGGACTGCACCCCGGGCAGTTCGCAGTTCGCCACCGACCACTACGAGCAGTTCGGTCACGTCAGCGGATCGGTGCGGCTGGGGTCGACGACCTGGCAGATCGAGAAGGCCACCTCCTTCCGGGACCACTCGTGGGGCCCCCGGGAGTGGGCGTCCTACACGGGGGAGTGGCTGGCCGCCTGGCTGGCCGACGGGACCGCGATCACGGCCTACGGCGAGTTCGAGCCTAACGGGGAACGGGTCTCCGGTGGCACGGTCGTCACCCCGGACGGGGTCTTCCACCCGATCCGCGAATACACGGTGTACACCGACTATGCCGGTGAGGCAACGTATTCCGGCCGCAACGCCGGCGTGATCACCGCCGACGGGCTGCCGACGATGGTCCTGGACGGCAGCATCAACCATTTCGTCCCGGTCACCCAGCGTACGGCCGACCGCGCCGCCCGCATGGGCCAGATGTCGGTGCGCTACGCCAACGGGCAGGGCGGCTGGGGCATCGCAGAATTCCTGCGTCCGATCAAGTAGCGATGTATACCCGACATCACGCTCGCGAGAATCCCGACCGTGCCGCGGTGATCATGGCGGGCAGCCGCGAAACATTCACCTATCGGCAGCTGGACGAACGCGCCAACCGCGTCGCCAACTACTTCCGGGCTATCGGATTGCGGCGAACCGACCACATCGCGATCTTCACCGAGAATCACCTCGAAATGATCGTGACCATGGCGGCCGCCGAACGGTGCGGGCTGTACTACACCCCGATCAACTCGTTCCTTTCCGTCGAGGAAGCCTCCTATATCGTCAACGACTGCGGCGCCAGACTGATGGTCACGTCCGCGGCGAAATTCGATGTGGCAGGCCAACTCCCGGCTCGCTGCCCGAAGGTTGAGCACTGGCTCATCATCGGTATGACGGCGCCACCGCAGCCGTTCGAGAACTTCGCCGCGGTCATAGAACGGTATCCGTCGACCCCTGGTGACGACGAACGGCTCGGCACGCCGATGTTCTACTCCTCGGGCACCACCGGGAAACCTAAGGCGGTCAAGCGTCAGCTGCCCGATGTGCCCCCAGAGGAGCAGCTCGGCATCGAGGAGATGGGCAAGCGCCTGTTCCGCATGCGCGAGGGAATGACGTTCCTGTCCACTGCGCCGCTGTATCACTCGGGGCCACAGTCCAGCGTCTCTATCGGTCTGCGGCTGGGCGCCACTCACATCGTGATGGAGCGTTTCGACACCGAGGGATTCCTGGCTCTGATCGAGGAGTTCGGAGTCACCCATACCATGGTGGTGCCGACTATGTTCTCCCGAATTCTCAAGCTGCCGAAAGAGATTCGCGATAAGTACGACTATTCCTCACTCGAGGCCGTGGTCCACGGCGCCGCACCGTGCCCGCAGCAGGTCAAGCAGGACATGCTGGACTGGTGGGGCCCGGTGATCTACGAGTACTACGGCGGGACGGAGGCCAACGGCACCTGTGGATGCAGCCCCGAGGATTGGCTTGCCAACCCGGGCACGGTCGGCAAGGCGTTCTTCGGTGAGATCGTGATCCGCGACGACTACGGGAACGAGCTGCCGCCCGGGGTTCCGGGAACGATCTGGTTCCGCGGCGGCAACAGCTCGTTTGAGTACCTCAATGACCCGGAAAAGACTGCCGAAGCCCAGGATTCAACCGGCACTATGTCGAGAATCGGCGATATCGGATACCTCAACGAGGAAGGGTATCTGTTCCTCACCGACCGGCAGGCCTTCGTCATTATCTCCGGCGGGGTGAACATCTACCCACAGGAGATCGAGAACCTGCTGATCACCCACCCCGACGTGATGGATGCGGCGGTCTTCGGGGTTCCCGACGAGGATTTCGGCGAGGCGGTCAAGGCCGTCATCCAGCCGGCCGATTCCAACGGCGGCAACTCCGAACTCGCGCAACGGCTACGCGAGTTCTGCCTGGAGAACCTGGCCAGGTTTAAGTGCCCCAAGTCGTTTGACTTCATCGACGAGATGCCCCGGCTGCCGACCGGCAAGCTGTCCAAGCGCCAGCTGCGAGACCGGTATTGGAAGGACGAAGCGCGTGCGTAGAACGCTCTACACCGAGGAGCATCAGGCATTTCGGAAGGCGTTCCGCGCGTTCATCGATCATGCGGCCGTGCCGCATGTCGACGCCTGGGAGGAGGCCGGGACCGTCGACCGTGACTTCATCCGCGCAGCCGGTGAAAAAGGGTTTCTGGGCTTTGAATTCGGCTCCGAATACGGTGGCCTGGGCATCGAGGACTTCCGCTACAACGCGACGATGTCCGAGGAGATCGTCGCGTCCGGGATGGCGGGTGACCTGTTTTCGATGCAGAACGACATCATCGTGCCGTACCTGCGCGATCTGACCACCGCCGAACAGCAGCAGCGATGGCTGCCGGCCTTCACCCGCGGCGAGTGTGTGACGGCGCTCGGCATGACCGAGCCCGGCGCCGGCTCCGACCTGGCGGCCATCAAGACCAGCGCCCGCCGTGATGGTGACCAGGTGGTGCTCAACGGACAGAAGACGTTCATCACCAGCGGCGCCACGTGTGATCTGGCGATCGTGCTGGTGCGCACCGGTGAACGTGACGGCCGCGGAACCACTCTCGTCGCCGTCGAGAAAGGAACTCCCGGGTTCGAGCGGGGCCAGCCTATGCACAAGATCGGCCGCAAGGCGCAGGACACCGCGGAACTGTTCTTCGACGACTGCGGGGTGCCGGTGTCGAATATCATCGGCGAGCCCGGACGCGGATTCGGTTCGGCAATCGCGAACCTGCCGCGGGAGCGGCTCTCGATCGCGGTGACCGCAATGGCCTCGGCCCGGCACGCGTTGGACTTGGGTCTTGGTCACACCCGCCAGCGCCATGCGTTCGGCGCACCGCTGGCCCAGCTACAGTCGGTACGGATGCAGCTCGCGGAGATGCATACCGACATTGCGGTCCTTCAGGAGTACGTCGACCGTTGTGTGCTCGCGCTTAACGACGGGGAGCTGACCGCGGCCGAGGCGGCCGGCGCGAAGTACAAGGCGACCGAGCTGCAGTGGGAGGTTTTGGACCGCGTGCTGCAGCTATTCGGCGGTTACGGCTATATGGAGGAATATCCGATCGCCCGGATGTGGCGCGATGCGCGCATCCAGCGGATCTATGGCGGCGCGAACGAGGTCATGAAGGACCTCATCGGACGGGCGGTCGTGGGTTGATGTCCGGGGTGTACACGCGGGTGGCATTGGTGACCGGCAGTTCCCGCGGCGTGGGGCGCGGTATCGCGCTGCGACTGGCCGCCGACGGCGCCGCCGTAGCGGTCAACTACCGCCGCGACGCCGACGCCGCCGCCGAGGTGGTCTCCCAGATCGTCGCCGCCGGAGGCAAGGCCAAGGCTTATGCCGCGGCGATCGACGACCACGATGCCGTCGACGCGATGGTGGACGCCGTCCAGGCCGACCTCGGCCCGGTTGACCTGCTGATCAGCAATGCCGGCACCGCGAGCAAGGGACAGACCGTCGCCGACACACCCGGCGGCGACTTCCTGTCGTTGTTGCAGGTGCACGCCCTCGGACCAATCCACCTGATTCAGCGAGTGCTACCCGGTATGCGCGCGGCCGGCCGCGGCGACGTGGTGATGATCTCCAGCAGCACCGTGACCGACGCGCCCGAGAATTCCGCCCCGTACACGATGGCCAAAGCCGCGATGGAGATGTGCGTACGTACCCTGGCGCGAGAGGAACGTGTACACGGCATCCGGGCCAACATCGTGGCACCCGGCCTGGTCGAGACCGATATGGGTCGGCGTCTTGTGCGGGCCGCCACCGGCGGCGGCGCGATCGAGGACATTGCGAGCTCGTATCCGTTCGGCCGGGTCTGCACACCCCCCGATATCGGCGGAGCGGTGGCCTTCCTGGTGTCCGCCGACGCCGAATACGTGACCGGCCAAAGAGTCACGGTGGACGGCGGCGGCCGCTCGATCACCGTGGTCTGACCCCGGTGGAGAGGGAACAAACAGGATGAGCGAGACCACAGACTTCCTCGCCGAACTCGCGAGTGTGCTCAGCGCCGAGGTCGCCGGGGGCAGCCCCGTGACACTGGTCGATGTCGACACGCGCAGCGAGGGCCATTCCTGGGAGACCTATCTGATCACCGCGTCCTGGGACGGCGGTGACAGGACGGCCTCCTTCGCCGTCAAGCGGGAACCGGTGAGTGGGATCGTCGGCAGCTACGACGTAGCGCGCGAGGTCGCCCTGCTGCGCGCCACCGCAGGTCTGGGGCTGCCGGTGCCCGGCGTCACCGCCTACCGCACCGGGCAGCCGGGCAACCGTGGATTCTTCGTCATGGAGCGGCTCGCCGGTGTTGTCCCGATGCCGCACAACGTGACTCGAATGATCGCGAATGCCGACGACCGGTCCGCATTAGGGCGCCGGCTGGCCAGGGAGATGGCCACCCTGCACGCGGCCGCGCCGGCGTCGTTAAACCTTTCCGAGCTGGGTCCGGCACCCGAGCCCGGCGACACTGGCCGCGTCGAGAACGATAAGTGGCGCAAGACCTACGATGACGTAGCCAGCATCCGCATCCCGATCCTCGATCTGGCCCTGGCCTGGCTGGATCATCGAGCCGACCAGGTCTCCGGCCGGGTCTCTTTGGTGCACAACGACTTTCGGGTCGGTAACCTGGTAGTGAATCCGGATGACGGTAGCCTCATTGGTGTGCTCGACTGGGAAACGGCACACTTCAGCGATCCAGTGGCCGACCTGGCCTGGTTCTTCCAGCGCACCTCGCGGGGCCGCTCGCCGCTGGCCTGCAAACTCCTGTCTGTTGCCGACTTCCTAGACGAGTACGCCCTCGCTGCCGGTTGGCGACCGAGCCAGGAGAGCCTGACCTGGTGGGCGGTGCAGTCCCTGACCAAGACCGCTATTGGTTGTCTGCAGGCCGTCGCCATCTTCGAGCGCGGGGATCGGCACGAACTTCGTTATGCGAACATGGCGCACAGCGTCTACTACAGCCTCGGCTGGCTCAATCAGATGCTTCGTGATGGGGAATGGGGACTCTGAGATGACGGTTTACGCACTCGATCTGGGCAAGGTGCACGACGCCATCCGCGAGACCTTGGTGGAGCGGGTACTTCCGGCAGTCGAATCTCAAAGCGCCCGAGGAGAATTGCTCGCCGCAGTGGAGATGCTGGATAGCCTGCAAGCGCGGACGGCCTGGGATCGGGCTCCGCTGGGAGCCGCCGCGGCGCGGACCGAGTCGTTGGCTGCGGCACTCGGTCAGACGTCGGAATTTTCCGAACGTGCGCCACAGGACGGCGACCTCGTCGCACTGCGGGCGCTACGCGCGGCGATCGGCCAGAAGCTGGCCATGGCATACGCCGACGGAATCGACCCGAGCATTGCCGCCGCGGTGGCCGAATTCAGTACCGCTGATATCCAGGCCGAGATTTCCCCCGGACTGCGCTTGGGCCTGCCCGGCTAGTTCGTCATCGGTGGCGATAATGGTTCAAATGGGGCGTACCACCACCATTCGCGCGTTCATCGAGGGGCTTCAGGACACGGCGGCACATCGAGTGGGGTTGTGTGTTGTTGGGCAGGCCAGCGATCGTCCGTGTAGTGGTTGCCTGCACTGCCGGTGACTGTGTGCCGTTGGGACTACGACAAGTTTGGGCGTTTATACGCAACGCGGACTGGTCAGCCCGGAACCAAACCGGGCGGCAGCACCATCGACCGGACCAACGCGTTGAGTTCCTCGGCGAGCATCGGTCGCTGCCGAAGACGGGGATTCTGCATCACATCGGTGACCACTCCGATGGCGGCCTGGGCCAGTGCGCGGGCATCAGCGGTGGACAATTCATCGGAAAGTGATTCGATCGCCTCGACCCACTCGGCCACATATTCGCGTTGCGCGTTGCGCAACGATTGTTGTTCGGCCTCAGGCAGATACAACAGATCGGCGGCGAGGATGTGCATGATCCGGCCGTTTGGCCCCAGTGCCTGACGGATGTAGGTCTCGATGAGCGCGTCCAGTGTCTGTTCGGGAGTGGATGCGTAGGCGAGTGCATCGTCGGTCACATAGAGCAGGCCTTCGACGCCGCGTATCAGGACTGCCCGCAGCACCTCGGTCTTGCTGGCCATATGCTGATACAAAGTGGCTGTCGACATTTCCGAGGCCTTGGCGATGTCGTCGATGTGGACGTTGTAGAAGCCACGTTCGTTGAACAACCTTGCGGCAGCGTCGATGACCCGTTCCCGGCGCCCGGCCGGCTGACGGTAGGCAGAGGCCGATTCCGGTTTCGGCTGGGGTTCGCCGTGGGGTAGGGGGCATTGAATGACAGCCCAGGCCACCGCCGTCTGGATCTCTTGTAGCCGGTCGGCGGACAATGTTCCGCGGATGTCGGGAGTGTTGGAAAACATTGCCAGCACGACGGTCCCGAGAAGCTCTGCGTCGTACTCGCCGATCTCAGGTTTCATCGCGATGATCTGGGCAGCGATCCGGTCCTCGTTCTCGGTGAAGTAGCGGCGAAATACCTCGCGCTCGGCGGGTTCCAGGTGACGTTGTTCGCGCCGCCACAGGGTGGCCTCGTTGCCGATGGCAGTGAGATCCCCGAAGCCGGCGAGCAACAGCTGTAGCCTCTCCGCGGCGGTGGTGCCCTGGTCGTTTGCGACGCTGTGCAATCGCTCGGCCAGCCGAACCTGGGTCATCAGCGCGTGCACCAGGATCTCATGCTTGCCCTTGAAATGCCGATAAACGGCGGGCCCGGTCAACCCGACGGCCGCTCCGATCCGGTCGATGCTGACGTTCTGGTAGCCGAATTCCTGAAAGAGACCGGCGGCGGCACGGGCGACCTGCTCCGTGCGGTGACTACCCTGCGCGGATGAGTGCAGAGTCGCCTTGACGGTCTCCGCACGAGCCGCCGTCGCTCTTGGCATCTCATTCTTTCCCATCGGCCGGGCCATATGCCCAGTTTTGCATTCATGCTGCGAACGGGTGGCCCGCGCCGTTGCCGTAACGATCCGACTGGAAACCCAAGTCAACCAGACCAATCATATTGCGCATTAACTATAGTCTAGATTAACGCTGTATATAACATTATTGATCTTTCTACTCCCCGTATTTAGTATTCACTCATTCGTTCGTCGGGGTGTGCTGACGTTCAGCGATTCGTTTCCGGCCGCCAGGTAGATCGACACAAGGTGAGAGGCAGCGTCATGGGCCATTACAAGAGCAATCTGCGCGACATCGAGTTCAACCTCTTTGAACTGCTCGAACGCGACAAGATCTTCGGGCTCGAGCCGTATCCGGACGTCGACCTCGGCACGGCGAAGTTCATCCTGCGCGAGGTGGACCGGCTGGCGCGTGAAGACCTGGCCGAGTCGTTCGAGGAAGGGGACCGCAACCCGCCGCTCTATGACGCGGCGACGAAGTCTGTGACGGTGACACCCGCCTTCGCGGCCACCTACAAGACCTGGATGGACGCCGAATGGTGGCGGCTGCGCGTGCCGCCCGAGCTCGGGGGCACCAACGCGCCCAGTTCGCTCAATTGGGCGCTGGCGGAGTTCGTTCAGGGAGCCAACCCTGCGCTGTGGACCTACGTCGGCGTACCGACGGCGGCGCGCGTGGTGTGGAAGCACGGCACCGAACGGGACCGCAAGATCGCCCAGTTCGCCATCGACAATCGTTGGGGCGCAACGATGGTGTTGACCGAGCCCGACGCCGGTTCGGACGTGGGTGCCGGACGCACCCGCGCCGTCCCCAATGACGACGGCACCTGGAACATCCACGGGGTCAAGCGGTTCATCACGGCGGGCGAACACGATCTGGCAGACAACATCCTGCACATGGTGCTGGCGCGGCCGGTCGGCGTCGAAGGTGTCGGCGGGCCCGGCACCAAGGGACTGAGCCTGTTCCTGGTGCCGAAGTACCACTTCGATCCGGAGACCGGCGAGCTCACCGGTGAGCGCAACGGAGCCTACGCGACCAACGTCGAGAAGAAGATGGGCTTGAACGTGTCCACCACCTGCGAGCTGACGCTCGGTGAGGACGCACCGGCCAGGGGTTGGCTGCTCGGTGAGGTGCACGACGGCATCACGCAGATGTTCGACGTGATCGAGGATGCCCGGATGATGGTCGGCAGCAAGGCCATCGCCACCCTGTCGAGTGGTTATCTCAATGCCCTGGACTACGCGAAACAGCGGGTCCAGGGCGCCGACCTCGCGCAGAGCTCGGACAAGGCAGGGCCGCGCGTGACGATCACCCACCACCCGGACGTGCGGCGGTCACTGCTCACCCAGAAGGCGTTCGCCGAGGGGCTGCGCTCGCTGATCCTGTACACCGCGTCCTGGCAGGACGAGATCGCGATCAAGGCCGCCGCCGGGGAGGACACCGCGCTCGCCGAGGCCGTCAACGATCTGCTGCTCCCGATCGTCAAGGGCTACGGTTCCGAACGGTCCTGGGTGGTGCTGGGAACCGAGTCGTTGCAGACCTACGGTGGTTCGGGTTACCTGCGCGAATACCCGATCGAACAGTATGTCCGGGATGCCAAGATCGACACGGTGTATGAAGGCACCACCGCGATCCAGGCTCAAGATCTGTTCTTCCGCAAGGTCATTCGCGACCGGGGCCGAGCGCTGACGCATGTGCTGGGTGAGATCAAGATGATGGCGGCGGCAGCGGACGGACCGGCCGAGCTAGCGGTCGAACGGGAATTGCTTGGCAACGCGGTGGCCGATGTGCAGGCGATCGTCGAGAAGATGACGAGCGACCTCGCCGCATCCAAGGACAGTGCCGAGCAGATCTACCGGGTCGGACTCAATGCGACTCGGTTGCTCTACACGCTGGGCGATGTGGTGGTCGCCTGGCTGCTGCTGCGCAGCGCCCAGATTGCCTTGCGTGCACTAGATTCCGATCCTGGTTTGCCCGATGGCCCCTTCTATCAGGGCAAGGTGGGCGCGGCGCGGTTCTTCGTCCGTGAGGTGCTGCCCACCGTCGCGGCTCAGCGCGAGGCGGCCCTGCGGGTGGACAATTTCGTCATGGAGCTCGACGAAGCGGCGTTCTGAACACCGCAGCGCCAACGACAAGGACGCCACGGCCCGGTTCGCACCGGCCGTGGCGTTGTGTGTGGGTGCGCTCAGGCGCCCTCGCGCGCGATGCACAACGCATCCACGGCCACGAGTCCCTCGTCGGTCACCAGAAGCGGGTTGACGTCCAGTGATTCGATCCAGTCGTGGCCCGCGGCGGCGAGATTTCCCAGCCCCACCAGGGTGTCGGCGAGTTGATCGAGATGCCACGGTGCAGCCCCGCGGAAACCGTGCAGCAGGCGCAGGTCCCGGAACTCCTCGATGAGCGATTCGGCGTCGGCCTTGGACAGTGGCGCCGGGCGGCCGCCGACGCGCTTCAGCACCTCGACGAACACGCCACCCAGACCCAGCATCACCATCGGCCCCAGCTCACTGCGCCCGTCGATCCCGATCAACAACTCACCGCGGGATGCGGTCATCGGCTGCACGGCCACCGCAGGAGCCACACCGTGCCGCGCGGCGACATCGCGCATCCGAGCCACCGCATCGGCCAGGCTGTCGGACGAGACATTCAGCGCGACCGCGTCGAGCTCGGTTCGATGCGCCACATCGGCGAGCTTGACTGCATACGGGCCGGGGAATGTTGGGTCACGGACGGTGTCCGCACCGGCGATCACCGCAAAAGGTGCGGTGGGAACGCCGAAACGCGCAAGCAGCGCCATGATTTCGGTGAACGGGAGGAACCGGTTGCCACCGGCATCGGCCACCGGGGCCGACGGGCAGGGGATCGGTGCCGGTGCCTCGACGGCGCCGCGCATCGTCTGACGGTCCCGTACGAAAGTGCCCAGGGTGTGTAGGCCGCGTAGGGTTCCCCGGATTCCGTAGCCGAGCGCGACGGCTGCATCGTCACCGATCACTTCGGCGGCGAAGGCTCCCACTTCACCGGCGCCGGCGGCGATCGCGACCGGCTTACGGTGGCGGCGGGCAGCGGCGGCCACACTATCGATGAGTCGGCGGTACAGCGGGGAGTCGCTCCACATGTTGACGAAAACCACGGCATCCAGCTCGTCTGAGCCGACATACCGCTCGACGATGTCGGTCCAGTGCGTCGCACCGAACCCGGTGGTGTCAAGGGGATTTGGCACCGTGATCCCGGGAATGGTGGACGCGACCCAATCGGCGAGGCTATCCAGCGGCGGCACGGTGAGGCCTTCCTCCTCGGCCACGTCGAACGCCAGCGAGGCGAAGCCACCGGTGCCGGCGACCACACCGATCCGCCGCACCGGGTTCCACACCGCGGGATCGAGCTGGCTGAGCACCGCGAGCCGGTCCACCAGCTCCTCGAGGTCGAACGCCAGCTGGATTCCCACCTGGCGGAACGCGATGTCATATGCCCAGGCGTTCCCGGCCAGTGCTCCAGTGTGGGAGGCCGCCATCTGCTGGGTGCGCGCGTTGCGGGCGAGCTTGACCGCGACGATCGGCTTGCCTGCGGCGAGGCAGCGGCGGGCGGCTGCGAAGAACGCGGCCGGGCGACGGATGCCCTCCACGACCAGACCGATCGCGGTGGTATCCGCGTCGGTGGCAAGGAAATCGAGGTAGTCAGCCATATCGGTGGTGGCCTCGTTACCTGCCGAGATGAGGCGCGAGATCCCGACGCCGGTGCGCGCCCGTGCGGCGATGGCGATCCCGCCGATCATCGCGCCGCTATGCGACACGATCGACACCCCGCCGGGCGCCGGATGGTAATCGGTCGAGGCGGTCAGGTGCAGGCTGCGCCGAACGCTGATGTAACCCAGGCTGTTCGGGCCGATCACGGCCATACCGCCGCGCTTCGCGGCATCGACCAGGCGCTGCTGATACTCCGCGCCCTCATCGCCGAGTTCGGAGAATCCCGCGGCGTAGACGACCATTCCGCCGCAGTCCAGGGCCGCGCACTCCTCGGCGAGCGCCACGGTGCGCTCAGCCGACATCACCGAGAGCACGGCATCGATGGGCCCGGCGATGTCACTGATCGAGCGGTAAGCGGGCACCCCCAGAACCGTCTCGGCGGTCGGGTGAACAAAGTGGACCTCGGCCGCGCTGTTCAGTGTAGGGGCAATGCACTCCGCCACCGGCGACTTATCGCTGAGCCCGACTACGGCGATGACCTTGGGATTCAGCAGCCGATCGAGCTGTCCTGCGCGTGGAGCGTCGCTGGAGACCAAGGTCATCGCTGTTACCCTTCAAACATGATGTGTGAACTTCGATTATGGTAGCGGATCCCAAGATCGGGCAGAACATGCAGGGAAAATCTCCAAAAGTTAGCAGTGAATATGTAGCATTCGATCAGGGCGGCGATGTGGCCGGTCGGTATGTTGAGTTGATCTCGGAGGATCCGATGGCGAGGACCGAGGCGTTGGCGCGCGTCGAGGAGATGTATGTGAACGGCTTCCCGGACGCGGCGGCGGCCACGGTCGACGAACTCCGGAAGGCCTACGACGATCTGCTGCTGCAGTTCGCTCTGCCCGCCGATGTCGAACCCGCAGAGGGCATGGCTGGTGACATTCCCACACTTTCCGTGACCGCTGCCGGTGCCACCCAGGACAAGGTGCTCATCTGGTTCCACGGCGGCGGGTACGTCCTAGGCAGTGCCAAGGGCTTCCAGGAACTAGGCCACGCCCTCTCGCTTGCGTCCGGGCTTACCGTCGTGCTGCCGGATTACCGGCGGGCGCCGGAGAACAAGTTTCCGGCCGCGGTCGAGGACGGTGGCGCTGTCCTCACCGAGCTGCTCTCAACCTACGGCGCGGACAATGTCGCTGTCGGTGGTGACTCCGCCGGCGGCGGACTGACGCTGGCGGCCCTGACCGTCCTGCGTGACCAGTGCATGCCGCTGCCCACGGCAGCGGTGTGCATCTCGCCGCTGCTTGATTTCACCGCAAGTGGCGCCAGCGTCGATCTGTACGATGGCAAAGACGTTGCGGTATCACGTGGTTCGATCGCCAATCTGCGGGAGGCCTATCTGCAGGGCCACGATCCACAGGACCCGCTCGCCTCGCCGTTGTTCGCCGAGCTTGGCGGCCTTCCACCCGCGCTGTTCCTGGTCGGTTCCAACGAGGTGTTGCTTGACGACTCCCTACGCGCCGCCGCCGCTATCACCGCAGCCGGCGGCACCGCAACGGTGTCTGTGTACGAAGACATGGTTCACGTGTGGCCGCTGTTTTCGTCGATTCTTCCGGAGGGCATCCAGGCGGCCGAGGAGGCCGGATCGTTCCTCCGCACGCTCCTCGGCCTCTAGGTAAATCAAGCATCTCGATCGCTGAGCCAGTGCGCCTGCCCAGATGCACTGCTTTTGCGCAGCACGTCATCACGTCGGTGAGAGGTCCAGTGCCTCGTCAGGCGCTGCCGCCGGCTCGGACAACGACGGCGGACCCGGCGATGACCGAACGCTGACGGTTGGCGAATGACGAAGGCGCCCAATCACGAAAGCAATTGGGCGCCTTCCCTTAACGGCGAGGTCAGGCGTCGGACTCGGCCTCGGCGTAGATGGGCAGCAGATCGGTTGCCGCATCGGCCAACCACTTCGGATCCACCAGTAGATGCTGGGTGGCCACCTGCATATCGCGCACATACCGGCCCAGCGTGCTGGCACGGCCGATGCTCTGGCTGCCGCTCCAGCGATGGGCGAAGCCGACGATGGCATCGGCGGACTCATGGCTCCAGGCCAACTGCTGGCGCATCCGGGCCATCTGTTCGGGTGTTCGGGTGTGGCCTTCAGCCACAGTGGCTTCGGCAGACTCGACGAGGTCGTAGAACGCGAGCCGGACGGCATGCAGTAGCGCTTCCATTCGGGCGAACTCGATCTTGAAGATATCGGCCTCGCCGATGGGGCCCCCGTAGTTGGGGCGGAACTTCTTCACGGCCACGGAGGCAAGCAATTGCAGTGCGCGAGTGGCGATGCCGAGCGCCACCGCAACGTGCGGCAGTGGACCGACGAACTCATTGGACAACTTGTACATCGTCTCCGACCGGTAGGGCGTACCGCCGAAGGTGACGATGGTGTGCTCGTCAGGCGCGAATTTCTTATCGACCCGGTAATCATGGCTGCCGGTGGCGCCGAGGCCCCAGACATCCCAGTTCTGTTTGAGGTCGACCTCGGCCTTGGGGAACATGGCCACCCGAGGCTGCGTTTGGCCGTCCTCGCCGAGGATCGGGTTGCCGTCCTCGTCGGCGAGGAAGACTCCGGCGCCGATCCAGCTGGCGTGGTCCGAACCGCTGGCGAAGGCAAAGTTGCCCTCGACGATCAAACCGCCGTCGACCTGCTTGGCCGGGTAGCGCGGGAGCAACTGCCCGGCGATGCGAAAGTCCTCATCCCGGCTCATGAGGTCTTTGGCCACCTCGGGCTTGAGGTAGCCGAGAACCTCGGCGGTCGACCACGAGGTCGCCATGAACGCCCATGCGGTCGACGCGTCTGCCTTGGCCAGCTCTTCGTAAACCCGAAGACCCTCGCTCGGCAGCAGACCTCCGCCGCCGAGTTCAGTCGGGATCAGCATGCGGTGCAGGTTCTGCTCGGCGAGTGCATCGCGAACGGCGTCACTCAGCGTCTGTGCTCGTTCCATGCTCTCGGCCTCAGCCCGGATCAAGGGAGTGATGGCACGTACCCGCTTCAGGTAGTCGGCCAGCGTGGTGCTCGGTGCGGTACCCGCTGTCAGCGTTTCAGTCATCTTCGTACCTTTCTTGCACGGGTTGATGTGGAGCTATCCCCATCGACAGAGTCGTGCCGTTCCGGGCGTCGGCGGCGCAGGATCAGGGTTCGTCTTGAATCGCCCGGTGCGACTAAAAATACCGAAATTAATGCTAATGTCAAGAGGTTAGAATGCAGGCCAGGAGCCTAATTACTCGCCGACATCACTGAAATGAGCACTAACCATGCACCTTACGCAGGCTCTGCACCGTGCTGTCCAGCAGACACCGGATCTGCCGGCCACCGTCTTTGGCGAGCGGGTGCGCACATGGCGCGACAGTGCGGACCGCGCCGCGCGGTTGGCGGCGGCCTTCCGGGCTCTCGGAGTCGAGAGCGGCGATCGGGTAGCGATCCTCGCCCAGAACTGCGACGACTACCACGACGTGCTGTTGGCGGTCCCGTGGGCTGACGCTGTGACCGTGCCGGTCAACACTCGCTGGAGTGCGCGAGAGATCGCGTTCTCTCTCCAGGATTGCGGATCCGTCGTGCTGATCATCGGGGATGCATACCTGGACATGGTGGACGTACTGCGGGACCTGGCTCCCGTCGTGCAGGCCTATATTCATGCCGGCGAGCGGGTCACCCCCGCCGGGGTGCACCGCTTCGAGGACCTCATCGCTGCACATGACCCGATCGAAGACGCGCGGCGGGGCGGGAACGATCTGGCCGCGATCTACTACACCGGCGGTACCACCGGAACGCCAAAGGGGGTGATGCTCAGCCACGCCAACCTCATGACAGCCGCGCTGGGCGCGCTGGCGACCGGACAGTTTCTGGAGCCGAGGGGGCGACTGTTGCACAGTGCGCCAATGTTCCACCTGGCCGACGGGTCCGGCTGGGTCGCGCGCAACGTCATCGGTGGAACCCATGTCATCCTGCCGGGGTTCACCGCGGAGGCGGTGGCAGCGGCCGTCGAGCGGCACCAGATCACCGATATGTTTCTGGCTCCCACCATGATTCAAATGCTGGTCGACTCCTCGGCGGCGCGGGAGCACGACCTGTCCAGCCTCAAACACCTGCTCTACGGCGCCTCACCGATCTCCCAGGCGCTGCTGGAGCGCACCATGCGGTTGCTGCCTGGGACAACCTTGCTACAGGCCTACGGGATGACGGAGCTGTCGCCGACGACGACGGTGCTCACCGCCGCGGATCATCACGATCCGGCGTTGCTGCGGTCAGCGGGGCGGGCCGTGCCGATCGCCGAGGTTAAGGTTGTCGATCCCGATGAGAACGAGGTGCCGTTGGGGACCGTCGGCGAGGTGGTCGCGCGCGGGCCGCACGTGATGCTCGGCTATTGGAATCGGCCCGAGGAGACCGCGCAGGCGCTGCGCGGCGGCTGGATGCACACCGGTGACGGTGGCTATATGGACGATGAGGGCTACCTGTTCATCGTCGACCGACTCAAAGACATGATCGTCTCCGGTGGCGAAAACGTGTATTCGGCCGAGGTCGAAAATGCCCTGGCCCAACACCCCAGCGTGGCGGCCTGCGCCGTGATCGGGGTGCCAGACGCCGAGTGGGGCGAGAGAGTGCACGCGCTAGTCGTACTGCAGAAAGGCACCGAGGCAACCGCTGAGGAACTGCGGGAGCACTGCGGTGCGCTGATCGCGCGGTACAAGGCGCCGCGCAGCGTCGACTTCGTCGATGCGCTGCCGCTCACTCCGGCGGTCAAGGTGGACAAGCGGGCGCTGCGGGAGCAGTTCTGGAACGGAAAATCCCGCTCCGTCTCTTGACCTTCTCCTTATTGAGCCGTCCCGGGCAAGCGGGAGCCTCAGCCAAAACCCGCAAAATTTCGTGGAATTGGAAGTTTTCGCGACTGTTCGCGCTAGGAAAGCGAGGCAGGCGGCAAGAAGCGGTCACCGTATTTGGCGGCCAGCTCGTGGGCCCGGGCCACGAAGCCTTCCTTGCCCCTACCGGCGGCTCCCTCGTAGCCGACGATGTACTGGTGCACACCACCGGTCCAGGCCGGGAAACCGATGCCGAGGATAGACCCGACATTCGCATCAGCACCCGAGGTCAGCACGCCCTCGTCGAAGCACTTCTGGGTCTCCAGTGCCTCGGAGAACAGCATCCGGTCGATCATGTCCTGCAGCGGTATATTGATCATGTCCTGCAGCGGTATAAAGGTGCTGCCCGAATTGAAGGTGTCCTTCAAACCCGACCAGAGGCCGGCGCGCTTGCCCTCGACGTACTCGTAGAAGCCGGCGCCCTTCAGCCGCGACGGACGGCCCAGCTCGATCATCTTCTCGACCACGAGTTCGCCCGGGTGTTGGACGTAGGTCTTGCCCTCACTCACTGCCGCCGCCTCCGAGGCGATCGAAATCTTCTGCAGCAGTTCGAGGTTGAGTTCGTCGAGAAGCTGCAGCGGCGGGGCCGGGTAGCCGGCTTGGCCGCCGGCCTGTTCGATGGACGCGGGCTCAATGCCCTCGCCCAATAAGGCCATCGCTTCGTTGACGAAGGTGCGAATCACCCGGGAGGTGAAAAAGCCGCGGCTGTCGTTGACGACGATCGGGGTCTTCTTGATGTCAAGCGTGTAGTCGAACACCCGCGCCAACGCCTCATCAGAGGTCTTCTCGCCCTTGATGATCTCCACCAGCGGCATCTTGTCGACCGGGGAAAAGAAGTGGATGCCGATGAAGTCCTCTTGGCGCTTCACACCGGTCGCCAGCCCGGTGATGGGCAGGGTGGAGGTGTTGGAGCCCAGCAGCGCGTTGGGCTCGACGATGTCTTCGATCTCGCCGAAGACCGTGTGCTTGAGGTCTTGATCCTCGAAGACGGCCTCGATCACGAAGTCGACACCGGCCAGATCGGCGACGTCGGCAGTGGGGGTGATCCTGGCCAGCAACGCGGCGGACTGTTCCGCGGTGGTCGTACCGCGCTGCAGCGCTTTGGCTTCCACCTTCTCGGAGTACGCCTTGCCCTTCCGGGCGGCCTCGATGGTGACGTCTTTGAGCACGACGTTATAGCCGGCCTTGGCCGAGACGTAGGCGATACCGGCGCCCATGATGCCCGCGCCCAGCACACCAATCTTCTTGATGTCCTGCTTGGCGATGCCCTTGGGCCGATTGCCGCCACCATTGATCGTCTGCGGATCGAGGAAAAACGCCTGGATCATGTTTTTGGAGGTCTGGCCGGTCACCAGGGACACGAAGTAACGGCTCTCGATCCGCGACGCGGTGTCGAAGTCGACCTGTGCGCCCTCGACCGCCGCCGCCAGGATGGCCCGCGGCGCCGGCATTGGCGCGCCCTTGAGCTGCTTGCGCAGCAGGGCGGGGAACGACGGCAGGATCGCGGCCAATCCGGGAGTGGCCGGGCTGCCGCCCGGAATCGTGTAGCCTTTGACATCCCAAGGCTGGGTGTGCGCCTCGGGGTTGGCCTTGATCCAGGCCTTGGCCGCCGGAATCAGTTCGTCCACGCCGCCGACGAGCTGGTCCACCAGCCCGATTTCGGCGGCCTTGGCTGGGTTGAATTTCGTTCCCTGCGACAGGATCTCGTTGAAAGCTGTCTGGATGCCGAACATCCGCACGGTGCGCGTCACGCCGCCGCCACCTGGCAGCAGGCCCAGCGTGACCTCGGGCAGGCCGATGACCACACCGCGCACATCCGCGGCGATGCGGTGATGGGTGGCCAGGGCGATCTCCAGGCCACCGCCGAGTGCGGCGCCGTTGATGGCGGCCACCACCGGCACGCCCAGGGTTTCCAGCCTGCGCAAGTCCGCTTTTGTGGACTCAGCGAGCTCGAACGCCTCGGCGGCGTCATCCGGGCCGAGTTGGATAAGGCCCTTGAGGTCACCGCCGGCGAAGAAGGTCTTCTTCGCGCTGGTGATGGCCACGCCGGTGATCGAATCCTTCTCGGCGGCAAGGCGTTCCACAGCGTTGTGCATCGACTCGCGGTAGTGCTCGTTCATCACGTTGGCCGACCCGGTGGGGTCGTCCAGGGTCAGGGTGACGATGCCGTCGGCGTCCTTATCCCACTGAATGGTGTTCTCTGCCATGGTCTTAAACCCTCTCGATGATGGTGGCCACGCCCATGCCGCCGCCGATGCACAGCGTGACCAGGGCGCGACGCGCGTTGCGGCGCTCGAGCTCGTCGACCATGGTGCCGGTGATCATGGCGCCGGTGGCGCCCAGCGGGTGGCCCATCGCGATGGCGCCGCCGTTGACGTTGAGCTTCTCGTCCGGGATGTTGAGATCCTTCTGGAACTTCAGCACTACCGACGCGAACGCCTCGTTGAGCTCGAACAGATCGATGTCGTCGATCGTCAGGCTCGCGCGGTCGAGCACCTTGCGGGTGGCCGGGGTGGGGCCGGTCAGCATGATGGTTCCATCGGCGCCGCTGGTTGCGGTCGCCACGATTCGCGCGCGTGGGGTCAACCCTTGTGCTGCACCGGCTTTCTCGCTGCCGATCAAGACAAGGGCTGCGCCGTCGACGATGCCCGAGCTGTTGCCGCCGTGGTGGACGTGGTTGATCTTCTCGATCCAGTGATATTTCTGCAGTGCCACCTCATTGAAGCCGCCCATCGCGCCGATGTCGGTGAAGGCCGGCTTCAGCTTGGCCAGGCTCTCCAACGTGGTTTCGGGACGCATGTGCTCGTCGTGGTCGAGGATGACCAGGCCGTTCTGATCGCGGACGGGGACGACCGACTTAGCGAAGTAGCCGCCGGACCAGGCCGCCGCCGCGCGCTGCTGCGACCGCACCGCATAGCCGTCGACGTCCTCGCGGGAGAAGCCCTCGATGGTGGCGATCAGATCGGCACCGATGCCTTGGGGCACAAAGGACACCGAGTAATTGGTTTCTGGATCGTTGGCCCAGGCTCCGCCGTCAGAGCCCATCGGAACGCGGCTCATCGACTCCACACCGCCGGCCAGCACCAGATCGTCCCAGCCGGACCGCACCTTCTGTGCCGCGGTGTTCACGGCCTCCAGGCCGGACCCGCAGAATCGGTTGAGCTGTACGCCGCCGGTGGTGTCCGGCAGCCTGGCCGCGAGTACGGCGGTACGGGCCAGCACCGCACCCTGATCGCCCAGTGGCGAGACCACACCCAACACCAGATCGGAGATCAGGGTCTCGTCCAGATCGGGGAAGCGGGAGCGGATCTCGTCGATGAGGCCGACGACCAGACTGATCGGCTTGACCTCATGGAGAGCGCCGCCACGCTGCTTGCCGCGCGGAGTACGGATCGCCTCATAGATGAAGGCTTCTTCAGACATGCCTGTTTCTCTCGCGTAAGTGGTGATCAGCGGCGGGTAATGGTGTAATCCGCCAGGTCAGGTTTCGCCGTCCTGGCGAAGTAAACGGGAACGGCCCATGGGGAATTGGTGACAACCCGTCCGGTGCTGTTGCGGTAGTAGTTCGCCACACCGTCCATCGCGTACACCATGGCGTTGTTAGTGGCGTCCAGCTCCCTGTTGTAGTCCTCGAACGGCTCCGGTCGGCATTCCACCGCGGCGATATCGTCCTGAACCATCCGGGTCAGCATGTCCACGACATACCGGACCTGCGCTTCGGCGATGGTCAGCCAACTGCCACCCGGGGGATTGGTGTTGGGACCGTAGAGGAAGAACAGATTGGGAAAACCCGGAGTGGTGATGCCCAGGTAGGCCCGGGCGTTGTCGTCGCTCCACGACTCGCGCAGTTCGACACCGTCACGCCCACGCAGCTCCATCGGGTAGAGATAGCGTTGCTGCTGAAATCCGGTGCACAGGATCAGCATGTCGATCTCGTGCTCGTCGCCGGACTGGGTCACCAGCGTCTTTTCGGTCAGATGATCGATGCCCTCGCCGACCAGTTCTACGTTGGGGCGCCGGAGTGTGGCGAACCAACCATTGTCCATCAGCAGACGCTTGCCAAATGGTGGATAACTCGGGGTGCACTTCTCGATGAGGTCGTCGCGACCAACGAGCTCTGCCTGCAGATAGGCGGTGAAGGCCCGCCGGAAGGCATCGTTGAGCGAGCTGATCAGCTTGCGTTTCTCGGCGGCCTTCGGATCCACCCGCAGCGCCGGATAGTGGCGCTCGGTGTAGATCCAGTAGAGCCGGAACCGGAACCAGGCCCGGTAGAACGGAACATGGCGGAACAGCCAATGCCGACTTGCCGGCTGCTTCTCGAAGTACTGCTCGTTCGGTGTGATCCAGTGTGGTTCCGGCTGGACGACAACCATGTGCTCGACGTCATCGGCGATCTTGCAGACCACCTGCATGGCACTGGCGCCGGCGCCGACGACCGCCACTTTCTTGCCGCGGTAATCGGCGTCCGGTGTCCAGCGCGCCGAGTGGACCACCTGGCCGGTGAATTCGGAAAGACCTTGGAACTGCGGGATGTTCGGGGTGTTGTGTAGCCCGGCCGCGGTGATCAGCGCTGAAGTGCGCAGGGTTTGGGTGCTGCCGCCAGAGGTGGCGGTCACCACCCACTCACCGGACTGCGCATCCCATTCCGCGCCGTCGACACTCATTCCGGTCTCGATGTGGGGTGCCAGCTCGAAGTGCTCGACGACGTTGTCGATGTACTGCGTGATCTCGTCGCGCTGGGCGAAGTTCTCACTCCAGTCGTGGTGGAAGAACGAGTACGAGTAGAGGTTGGACGGAACGTCCACGCGGGCACCGGGATAGCCTGCCTCGTACCAGGTTCCGCCCACGTGATCGTTACGTTCGAGCACCCGGAACGGGATTCCAGCCCGCTTCAGGTGAACCGCAGCGGCCAGGCCGGAGAAGCCGGCCCCCACGACGATGACCGAGAAGCCGGTTTGTGCGCAGCGATCAGAGACATCGGGAGCGACGAACGGGGCGAACCCCAACTGCTCGGCGGCCAGCGGAGCGTACTTCTCCGAGATCGGCTCGCCCATCACAGCTGTCATCAGTTTGACCAGCTCATCCACGGAGGGGACGGGGTGGGCGATCGGGGCTCCGGCAGACCAGTCCATGATCGCGGTGTGCGCGGCCTCCCGGATTTCGGTGACGCGTTCGGCGGGCAGCCCGCCGTCGTCGAGATCTTCGAAGCCGCGGGTAGGGGCGATCCGATAGGGCTCATCGAGCCAGCGGGGATCACCTGTCAGCTGGTAGAGCACGGCGATCAGGCACGGCGTGTTGGCTTCTGCCAGTGCCTCTCGCAGCTCGTCGGCGTCGATGACGACGCTGGGTTCGAGGACTTGGCTCACGATAGCTCCTTGCTCAGTGCGACAACCATTCTCACGGCGTCGAGACGTTCGGTGGGGTCCGTTGAAAGCGGTGTGACGTTGACTAACGTCACACCGGCATCGCGCAGCACAGCGAGGCGTTGACGGATGTGGTCGGCATCGCCGATCAGCGTGGTGGCGCGGACCAACTCGTCCGGTACGGCGGCGGTGGCTTCGGCGGCCCGGCCGGCGAGGAAGTGGTCCTGGATGACTGCGGCCTCCTCGAGGAATCCGTAGGCGCTGACCAGTCGGTTGTAGAAGTTCTGCTCGCGCGAGCCCATTCCACCGATGTACAGGGCCAGTTGAGCTTTGGCAGCGTTGATCCAGGGGTTGGGATCATCCTCGGTGACCGCCAGGGGTGTGCGCACGATGATCTCCAGCGGTCCAAGATCCGCGTGTCGCTTGGCGTTGCCTTTCGACAGTGCCGGACCCCAGACCTCCTGCAGCTTCTCGGGATAGAAGAAGATCGGCTCCCAGCCGTCGGCCACCTCGGCGGTCAACTCCACCATGCGCGGTCCGAGAGAGGCGATCGATACCGGAATACGTTCGCGCACTGGCCGATTGATCAGCTTCAACGGTTTTCCCAGTCCGGTTCCGTGACTGGGGTCCAGCGGGATCCGGTAATGCTTGCCGTCGTGCTTGAGCGTTTCGCGGCGCCACACCGATTGGCAGATCTCGATTGTCTCGCGGGCCTTGCCGAGGATATCGGCGAAGGGAATGCCGTGGAAGCCTTCGACCACCTGCGGACCGGAAGGACCGAGTCCGAGCCGGGCCCGGCCGGCTGAGACGTAGTCGAGTCCGGCTGCGGTGGTGGCAATGAGTGTGGGGGTGCGGGTGTCCAAAGGCAGGACGCCGGTTGCCAGTTCGACCGAGGTGGTCCGTGCCGCGAGGTAGGCGAGCTGCGTTGCGGCGTCGAAAGAGTAAGCCTCTCCGAGGGTGACCGATGAAAGTCCTGCTTGCTCCCATGCGGCGATCTCGTCACCCACGACGGACATCGGTCTTCCGAAGTCTAGGACGGTGCCGATTCGCATGTGCCGATCCCTTTCTGGGCTGGGGGCGACCGTGCGGTCGACGATCCCCAACACAATGTGAATCGTAACTTCACCAACTATGTTGGTCAAACGCCGGAATTGCTGGGGATTACATCAAGATAGTAAGGGCAGATTCTTTCCAGGCAGGTGAGTTGACCGCAGAAGCGGCACCGGCGGGGCCCTCGGTGAGGGCCCCGCCGGGCGTCCACGACATCGGTGGGGTCAGATGTCGAGGACCAGCCTGTCTCCGCGGCAGCGGGAAACGCAGATCATCATGCAGTCGTTGCGTTCCTGTTCCTCGTAGGTGAGGATGTCGTCGCGGTGTTCGGGAATACCGCTGAGCACCGGTGTTTCGCAGGTGCCACACATACCGGCCCGACACGATGACAGCACCGCGATGCCCTGGGCCTCGATGGCCTCGAGCACGGTCTGGTCCTCGGGGACCGTCAGCGTCAGACCTTGCTGGGCCAACTCGACTTCGATCGGCCTGTTCACGAAGTTCTGGCCGGGATCGGAGCCTGCGCTGAACCGTTCGACGTTTAGGCTGCCGGTCGGCCAACCGGCGCACAGCTCTTCGACGGCCGTCAGGAGTGGCTGCGGGCCGCAGCAGTAGACCAGCGTGTCCGGCTGGGGCTGACCGATGGTGCTCGCGAGATCGATCAGGCCGCGTTGATCTTGGGGCCACACGTCGACCCGGTCGCCGTAGGCGGAGAGCTCGTCGAGGAAGGCCATCGAGCCGATACTGCGTCCGCCGTAGATCAGACGCCAGTTGGCGCGCGACGCCTCGGCTTGAGCGACCATCGCCCTGATCGGGGTGATGCCGATACCCCCGGCGACAAATATGTAGTTGGATGCCGGCTTGAGCGGGAAATGGTTGCGGGGTCCGCGGATTCGTAACTTGCTGCCCTGCTCGACGTTGTCGTGCACGCAGATCGATCCGCCGCGTGACCGCTCGTCAGATTCGCGCAGCACCCCGATACGCCAGGTATGTGAGTCGGTAGGGTCGCCACACAATGAATACTTGCGTACCAACCCCGCGGGCATGATGAGGTCGATATGTGCGCCGGGCTCCCACTCGGGGAGGGGATGGCCGCCGACTTCCCGGAGTTGCAATGTGACGACGCCGTCGGCGACGACACTCTTGTGCGCCACCACGACATCGGCTTCGTATTCCCGCATCACCAGCCGAACGGTGCTAGGTCGGGTCGGGCAATCTGTATTCGGCACGGTCACGACTGATCCCTGGGCCTATCGCCTCACCAGGTGAGGGGCAGCGATTTGAGTCCGAAGATCTTGGCGTCGCTCTTGACTTCGATCTCCTCCGCGGGAACGGCGACCTTGAGGTTCGGGACGCGCTCCAGCAGCAGGCCGATGACCACCTGCAGCTCGACACGCGCCAGCGGGGCTCCCAGGCAGGTGTGGATACCATAACCAAATGCGATGTGTCCCCGGGCATCCCGACGGATATCGAGCGCGTTGGCCTCGTTGAATACGGCTTCGTCCCGGTTCGCGGCATCCGTGGCCACCATGACGAGGTCACCTTCGGCTAGGGTCTGGCCGCCGATCTCCATGTCGGCGGTCAGCGTGCGGGGCAGATTGCCGATGATGTCGAGGTAGCGCAGCAGCTCCTCGACCGCCCCGGGCAGCAACGATGGATCTTGCCTCAACTGCTCGAGCTGGTCGGGGTGCTCCAGCAGTGCGAACACACCCAGCGAAATCATGTTGCCCGTCGTCTCGTGGCCGGCCATCAGCAGCAAGGTGGCCATACCGGCCACCTCGGTGACCGTCAGATCGCCGCCGCGAACGTGGTTGAGCAGCAGGCTGATTAGGTCGTCGCCGGGATTTTCCATTTTGGAAGCGGTGAGCTCGCCAAGGTACTGCATGACCGCCGCGATAGCCCCGCCGACTTCTTCGGGGGTGGCATCGGAGTCCAGCACCTTGCGGGTCTCGACCTGGAACCAGTCGTGCTTGTCGTAGGGGACGCCCAGCAATTCACAGATCACTAGCGATGGCAGCGGCAGCGCGATGGCGTCAACCAGATCAGCCGGTCCGGACTGGGCGAGCATCTCGTCAATCAATTTGTTGGCGATGCGTTCCACGATGGGCCGCATGGCTTCCATGCGACGTGGGGTGAATTCGCGCGAGAGCATCTTGCGAAGCCTGGTCTGTTCCGGCGGGTCCATCGCGACGAAGAATCCGGGGAGCGCCTCACTGCCGGAATCGCCCCGCGAGGGATCGGGAATGTTCTGCACACTCGACCGCCGGTCGGCCAGGACGGATTTGACGTCCCGGTGCTCGGTGACCAGCCAGGCCGGCACGTTCTTGAACGTCACCCTGCGGATGCCGTCACCCTCGGCGTATCCGGCCGCGGGTTCGAACGGGCAGGTCCGCTTGAACGGAAACACGGGCGCCTCTTGGGAATGCGCGCCCGAAGCGCCGGAACCGACAGCCGAAATGTCCTCGCCGGTCGTCACTCTGGGCCTCCTCGAAAGTTCGCATCACTTGGTCTGATGCGCATGATGTCAATCACAGCAGTGACTGGCGATAGCATCACATAGACAACTTCGGGCGTCAAGTAAGCCGCTGTGAAACGCTCGCGATGCTGAGTCATGCGTGGTTGCTGTATACCAATAATATCTATCAGTACTGCGAAAATAAGTTAGCACGAGTGTGCTATACCGCCTTCTCCCGGAAGGGTTCGCCCACGCGATGTCCAGCGAAAGGTAAATGACGATTCTAGGGCGAGGGCGGATTGTCGCCTCGGGGCCGAGTTGTGGTGGGGATCGCAAATCTGGACGCCGATATCGGCTCGGGCGGTCGGACCGCTTGGGCAGCGGCCGAGGCGGCCGCGTTCTGCGCGGCCGTCGCCCAAACAGTGGTCATTCATCCCACTCGGGCCATGAGTGGGGTCGAGCTGGTGAACTTGTGCTACTACCCCCCGCCTATTTCAAGATCATGTCGGGCTGCGCGACACGCAGGTCGGGGTGTGGCCGAAGAACAGCCTGGACGAGGGCACTGTGCTGGTGGCGGCGTGTACGGAGGCCCGGCTTGAGCGATTCTGCCGCGGTCAGGCAGGGATGGCGCATCAGCTGAGTGGGCCAGCTTAGCTGGCGCGGCATACGATTTGGCGCCGCCCGTCGCGGGGAAGGCGAGTGACCAGTCCTACTGGGACGTGGCGGTCGAAGCGCCCAGCGAGTTCATGTCCGGCACAAAGGGCTGATGGGCGAGCAGGCCGCCGTCGACTCGGATGGATTCACCGTTGATGCCTCGGGAATCGTCGGAGGCCAGGAACGCATACACCTTGGCCAGGTCACCGGGTGCGTTGAGATCCGGCGCGAGGGTATGGCGACGGTAGATGTCGGTGATCGCCTTGGGCAGCTGTTGCGCCGGCGGAGTGGTGGTGGTTCCGGGGCAGATTGCGTTGCACCGCACGCCTTCTCGCCCGTACTGGGTCGCGGTGTATGCGGTCAGCGCCAGCAACGCGGCCTTGGTGGCGCCGTATCCGGTGAGGCTGGTGTCGCCGGCGAAGGCGTGCGTCGACGCGGTGTTCACGATCGACCCGCCGCCATTACGAAGATGCGGCAGCGCATGCTTGGTGGTCAGCATCGCGCTGCGGACGTTGACAGCCATCACGTCGTCCCATACCTCGATAGGCATGGTGGCGACGTCACCGTCCCCGGCGGGGAACACACCCGCAATGTTCAACAGCACATTCAAACCGCCATAGGTGGACACCGTGGTGGCCACTAACCGCCGGATCGCCGTCTCGTCCCGAAGATCGGTGTGGACTGCGATCGCGATGTTCGGGCCGTATTTCTCGTTCAATTGCTCGGCGAGAGCGGAAGCGCCCTCGATGTTGATGTCGGCTAACACCACGCGGGCGCCCTCGGCTACCAGTTCAGTGGCCGCGGCACCACCGATGTTCAGTCCACCGGGATCCAACGTGGTGGCACCGGTGACCAGAGCGATCTTGTCGGAGAGTTTGGGCATGTCGCTCCTCGTCTGTTCTGCCCCCGGCGCCATCGCCAGGTGCGAGAGCTCGCATGTGAAGGCTAACTTCATCAATGTGGCCGGTCAATACCGGGTTGACTAGTTAGAATTCGGATATAGTTAGTCACAATTCTCCGTACGTCGAGTGATATGAGAAAGCGTGAGGGGTCGAGATGGCGCCGTCAGTGACCGATGCGGACTGGTCGAAGGCCGACTCCGAGGCACTACAACGTGCCGACCGCGACCTCCGTCGGGTCTTCGGTGATGGGCGCCGCCCGCTGCCGGCGATGCGGGAGAACCTCGACGCGATGATGATCTCGCAGGGCCTGCCCGAGGGTGTTGCCATCGCGGAGCTATCCGCCGGCGGTGTCCCTGCGCTTCGCGTCGCCGTCGGGACGGTGGACGAGAGCGCCGCGGTCATTTGGCTGCATGGCGGCGGATACGTTATGGGGTCGGCGAAAGGTTACCGCGGCGTGGCCGCTGCCGTCTCGGCCGCAAGCGGGCACCCTGTCGTGGTACCCGACTACCGGCTTGCGCCCGAGTCCCCATTCCCGGCTGCGGTCCAGGATGCCGAGGCGGTAATGGGCTGGGCTGCCCAAACTTTCGGTGGCCGCTGGATGCTCGCCGGGGACTCCGCGGGTGGCGGCCTCACCGTGGCGTCGCTGATCCGCGCCCGCGACCATGCGACGCCGTTGCCTGCCGGGGCGGTGTTGATGTCGCCGCTGGCCGATTTCACCGCCTCCGGGAAGAGCTTTGACACCCACGCCGACACCGATGCGGCAATCTCCCGCCGTTCGGTGCAGTCGTTGGCCGTCGCCTATCTGCAAGGGCATGATCCTCGAGATCCATTGGCATCCCCGGTGTTTGGCAGGCTTGACCGGTTACCACCGACATTGATCCTGGCCAGTGACCGCGAAGTGCTGCTCGACGATGCGAAGATGCTTCATGACGCCATGCAACGCGGCGGCTCACCGTCGCGGCTGGCGGTCTATTCCGGCGTGTGTCACGCCTGGACGATGTTTGCTTCATACATGCCGCGCGCCCAGCGCGCCGTCACCACAATCGGTGATTTCGTGCTGGAAGTGCTGGCCTCTGAGCCCATTGTGAGCAGCTGATATGGCAGCGGGTTCGAACTGCAGTGTTTAGGCTGCGAGGATGCACAGAAATGTTAATTGTGATTATGCACCCTGGCGGTAGGCTGACGATTGAACGTGAGGATGGCATGACATGGCGGTGGCACCGGTCGAGGCGCTCGGAGAGGCGTTCAGAAATGCCATGGCGTTGGTGTGTACGCCGGTGGCAGTGATTACTGCTATGGACGATGACCGGGCTCACGGCACCACGGTGAGTGCGTTTGCCTCGCTGTCGATGTCTCCGCCCTCGTTGCTCGTGAGCCTCGATAGGGACTCCGACCTGTTAAGAATCATTCGCCAAACCGGTGCCTTCGGTGTGAATGTTCTCGGAAAGGGGCAGTCGGTTCTGGCGTCGCGCTTTGCGCGCAAGGGCCGCGACAAATTCGCTGACGTCGACTGGTCACTTACCGACGGGGTCCCGCGGCTGGCTGGCGCTCCTGGCTGGTTTGCGTGTGCAGTCGCGCAGACCGTTGAGGCGGCTGACCACGTTGTGCTAATCGGGGAGGTTCATTCGGTAGACAGCGTCAGCGCTGCGCCGCTGACCTATCACGCGCGCACATTCGGTACCCACCACGTCTCAAGCTGAGGTCGGAGGTGAGAGTGAGGTGCTCGATGACGCCGACGGCTGGGAGTTCGCGACCAGGTCCGGACGAGCTCTGGCCGGCTAGGCGGCGAGCACCGCGGCAACCAGGCGGTGCAGTTCGTTGGCGATGCCCGGACGGTTGCGCATACTTTGAGTTTGGGTGATGTCGGTGATCAGCCCGATCGATGCCTGGGCGATCAAGCGAGCGTGGGGTACCGACACTTCGGGGCGGATCGCGACGACGGCGGAGACCCACTCGTCGATGTATTCTCGCTCGCTCATCCGGATGGCTTCCTGTGCCTTCTCCGGCAGATAGATAAGGTCGGCGGCCAGGATGGCCAGAATCGGTTGGTGCGGGCCGAGAGCCAGCTCGATTAGGGTGCACCCGATGATGTCGATCGCTTCTTGGGGTGTGCTCGCGGCCGAAAGCCGGTGGTTGGTCACGTAGTGCAAACCCTCCGCGCCCCGGTTGAGCACCGCCTGCAGTAACTCGGCCTTGCCGTTGAAGTATTGGTAGAAGGTCGCGATGGCGGTGTCCGACTCGGCCGCGATCTCTTCAATGCCGACCGCGTGATAGCTCTGGGCGTGGAATAGCCGGGTGGCGGTGCTGAGGATGCGTTCGCGCCGCCCCGGTGGGCGGCGCTGCATCGCGACCGGGGGAGTGGATGTGGTGACGGCTCCGTCGAGTTCGCACTGCAGAACGCCGTCGGCCATCGCCTGCAGGATGCGCTTGGCCGCCGCATCGTCGAGCCGCCTACGCGCGGGCCCCACGCTGGAGTAGAGCGCCAATACGCTCCAAGCCCGTAACTCCGCTTCGCTGCTCGGCTGGCCGCCGTCGCCCAGGCCGAGGGCCTGCACGGTCCGCCGCAGAACATCGTTGAGCCGCAATCGGAACTGGTCCTGCTCGGCTTCGGAGAGCTGTCGCCGTTCGCGCTTCCACAGCAGCACTTCTTCGCGGTCCAACACCAAATCGGCCAATTCGGATATGAACATCGCCGAGCGCTTATCCGGCTCGAGGTCGGCTTCCGCCGCCCGTACCGCGACTGCCTCGACGGCGGCGAGCTGTTCGGAGATGACCTGGGCCAGAATGTCGTGCTTCTTGCGGAAGTGCCGGTAGAGCGCAGGTCCAGTGAGGCCGACCGCCGAGGCCACGTCGTCCATGCTGACGTTGTGGTAGCCGCGGTCGGTGAACAGACGGGCGGCAGCCTGCGCCAACTGCAGTTTGCGTACCGAACTCCGCGCGTGCTGGCGAACGGGTTGCGCCACGTCGGCTTTCCTCCCTTTACTGCCATTCGGCGGATGCTCGGTTGTGGAAGAGTGAACCATAAATTTTAGTTCACTCGTCCCGAACCGGTTGAGTGCCGCTCGGCTGTATGTGCCGGTCAGGCGATGGCGACGACGGCTTCGCCGCTGAGCGTCACCGTCCCGTCGGCCAGCGTGACTTTCACCTCGACGGTGGCGCGCTTCTCACCGTCCACCTCGTCGACGCTGACCACGGTTCCGGTGCACGTCGGTTGAGCGAGAACCGGGGTGATAGCGGTGAAACGGGTGCTCAGCGCGCGCAGTTGGCACTGCGGAACCCATGAGGTGACCAGCCGGCCCAGGTATGCCATCGACAGCATGCCGTGGGCGAACACGTCGTCGAAACCGGCCGCCTTGGCCGCATCGATGTCGACATGGATCGGGTTGTGGTCAGCCGAGGCGCCGGCGAACAACGCCAGCGTCGTGCGTGAGATTGGAGCGACGACCAAGGGAGGAAGTTGCGTGCCGGCCTGGATTTCGGCGGTGTCGGTGGTCACGAGGGTGCTCCATTTCGGATGACGGACACGCTTTCCATCTCGGCAACGAGTTTGCCACCCGATGACAGCCGTGAACGGCGTACCAGGAACTCTAGGGCGCCATTACGTTTCGAGTAGTAGTCGGTGAACTCGGCGGCCAGCGCGAGCTGATCACCGGCATGCACATCTCGGTGATAGGTGAAGCGTTGCTCACCGTGCAGCACAGAGGACACATCGACGCCATTGGCTTCCAAGACGCCCAGCGTGTCGGAATGCTCCAGATCCAGCCCGAACAAAAAGGTCGGTGGAGCGAGCAGATCGGGGTGGCCAGCGCCGCGCGCAGCCTCGACATCAAAGTAGATCGGATCGGTTTCGCCAATTGCCTTGGCAAACATGGCAACGCGGCCGCGTTCGACGTCGACGGTGCTCTCCGGCCACCGGTAACCCTTGAGGGATTCGGCGCTCATCGCAACGTCCGTTCATACAGGGTGACGACACAGGCTCCGCCGAGACCGAGGTTGTGCTGCAGCGCCAATCGGGCGCCTTCAACCTGGCGTTCGCCGGCCTGGCCACGCAACTGCCAGACCAGTTCGGCGCACTGGGCCAGCCCGGTCGCACCGAGCGGGTGTCCCTTGGACAGCAGCCCGCCGGACGGGTTGGTCACCACGCGTCCGCCATAGGTGTTGTCCCCGTCGAGGATGAACTTCTCGGCGGTGCCCTCAGGTGTCAACCCCAGTGCTTCGTAGGTGATGAGCTCGTTGGTCGTGAAGCAGTCGTGCAGTTCCACCACCGGAATATCTTCGGGGCCAACGCCTGCCGCCTCGTACACGTCGGCCGCAGCCTTCGCGGACATGTCGTAACCCACAACGCGACGCATGTCCTCGCCGTTGTAAGCGCCGGGCAGATCGGTGACAAGGGACTGGGCCCGGATATGGACGGCCTGATCGATCCCGTGCGCGGCCGCGAACTCGTCGCTGCAGACGATCGCGGCGGCCGCTCCGCACGTCGGTGGGCAGCACTGCAATCTGGTGAGCGGACCCCAGATCCTCGGTGAGGACATCACCTCTTCCAGGGTCACGGTGTCGCGGAACACCGCGAGCGGATTGCGCGCGGCATGCTGCCGCGCCTTCACTGAAATGCGGCCGAAGGTCTCAGGTTCCGTGCCGAAGCGCTCCATGTGTGCCACACCCGCGCCGCCGAACAGTTGCGCGGCCATCGGCGCCTGCGGGTCTGCTCCGGGCTGACCCAGTGCGACCTCTTCGAACTTTCCGGTCGAACTCGGCCGATCGTCCCATACCGCGGCCAGGGCGCCGGGACGCATCTGCTCGAAGCCGAGGGCCAGCACACACTCGGCGACCCCCGAAGCCACCGCCTGCCTAGCCAGCCACAGCGCCGACGATCCGGTGGAGCAGTTGTTATTGACGTTGACGACCGGGATGCCGGAAAGCCCGAGGTGATACAGCGTCGCCTGTCCGGAGGTCGAGTCGCCGTAGACGTAGCCGACGTAGGCCTGCGCAACCTCGGCGTAGTCGATCCCGGCGTCGGCGAGCGCCGACCGCGCGGCTTGTGCGCCCATGTCCTGGTAATCGGCACTCTTGCCGGGCTTGGCGAAGGGAGTCATGCCGACCCCCGCGATACATACGGCGCGACTCATAGCCACCCTCACTGCTTGTCGTTGCTAGAATTGCAACTAACTCTAGCGGTATTACACCATGGCGTGCAAACAGTTAGGTTCCGTCTGAGCTGATACAACGAGTAACAAACGCGGCGCGAGTGCGCGCACGCCTAAACGGCCGCCGCCGCTCGAACGAGAGTCGGCGACGACTGCCCCGGGTGGGTCTAGCCGTCGTGCTGGGTTGAGCGCTCAAAATGGCCATGGACGTTGGGGTAGCGCATCATGTGCGCGCCGCCGTTGAGGTCGAGGACCTCGCCGGTGATCCATTGCGCCCGAGCGAGATACAGCACGGCCTCAGCGATTTCCTCGGGGGTGCCGGCACGGCCGAGCGGAATGTTCTCGACGTACTCACTTTCCACCCCGTCGACGCCGAGGGCGCCGGAGGTCAGCGGCGTGTGCACCAGACCGGGGGCGATGGCATTGACCCGCACGCGTGGCGCCAATTCCAGCGCGGCGACCTGGGTCAGCATTGACAGGCCCGCCTTCGCGGAACAATAGGCGCTCATCCCGATGGCGGGTTGGCGGGCATTCAGTGAGCTCAGCGTGATGATTGCGCCACCATCAGCGATGTGCCGGCCCGCGTGCTGAATGACCAGGAAGGCTCCGGTCAAGCAAACATCAACGACCCGACGGAATTTGGCCACTGGTAACTCGGTGACTAATCCTAATGCGGTGATGCCCGGACAGCTGACGGCGATCTCGAACCGTTCAGTGCGTTGTGTCGCGGCGTCAAAGAATGTTGCGACGCTGCTCTCATCGGTGACGTCGACCTCCGCCGCCACATGTCCGCCGCCACGAAGTTCGTCCACCACAGCAGCGGCGGCGGATAGGTTGCGATCGCCAATGATCACCGAGTGCCCGTGATCCGCGAGAATCCGAGCAGTCGCGGCACCAATTCCAGACGCGCCGCCAACGACGACGGCATACGAACTTTCGGTCACGTTGACTCCCTCTGTTAGGCAAGGCATTCAGCGTCGCGCTAGGTGCGCCGATCGGGCGGAAGTGGATGTGGCCCGCCGTGCCGTCGGGCCACGTTGTTATTTACTGTTCTACAGTAAATAGGGTGAGGCTTACAGCCGGGCCCTGGGAGGGTGCGTAGTCGTCGCCGTCACCGAGCCCAAGCCGGTCTGCCAACCGAGTCGTCGTAACGTCCGCACATGTGACGACGGGCAGAGCGGGTTCGGCTGGACTCGGGTCACCCCAAACCGGGATCGCGTCAACCCGGCCGGCACCCGACCACGGCCCCGCTTACCATGCCGAGTGGGGCCCTTCTCGGCATCCGATCCTCGTCGATCCCGACGACGCCATCATCGCCATCGAAAGTGACGCGACAGGCCCTGTCATTGCACCGATGATTTGCATAATTCGTAATAAATTGCTGCGCAGAACTAGCACGTCAAACGGTGTTGACAGTTGAGTATCTCTGAAGTTAAGGTTCACGCCGTGAGGCGGGTCACATAGGACCGAAGGGGCTCGCCACGATGAGGCGTGACGTCAGAGAGGCGTGACGTCAGAAAGCCTGCCCGCCGTCACGACCGAGCCTGGACTGCTGCCTCGGTGCCGGGGGAACGGCAGAAACACATGGACGGGAGGGGAGCGTCTTGAGTAGTCGCTTCGGGGATGCGCCGGACGACGCCCCGGATTTTGGATATGCGCATGTCGCGCCCGCGGTCCCAGACCCGACGTGTGGCGCCGGGCAGTATGTAGACAGCGCAGAATGCAGGGACGTGAATATCGCTTTCGCCTTGCCGGAAATGCTAGACGAGCCGCTCAACGGTGAAGCGGAGAGCGCCACGGCTTTGTCAGGGGGCGCGCATCGCGAACCTGCACATCCGACATTCTTCGAAACCTGGACCGCGAATCTGTCGACCCAAACGAGCAAGCCGGTCAGTGCGGTGGGCGGCTTTTTCGCGATGGCCATTGATACCTTGATGTTGATGCCGCGCAAACCTTTCGCGTGGCGCGAGCTGGTACTGCAATCATGGTTCGTCGCGCGGGTATCGCTACTACCGACGCTGATGCTGGCTATCCCGTTCACTGTGTTGTTGGTTTTCACCTTCAACATCTTGTTGATCGAGTTCGGCGCGGCTGACTATTCGGGTACCGGGGCGGCTTACGGGACTGTCACCCAGATCGGCCCAGTCGTAACAGTTCTCGTCGTTTCGGGTGCAGGCGCAACTGCGATGTGCGCCGACTTGGGGGCACGCACCATACGCGAAGAGCTTGACGCTCTGCGGGTGATGGGCATCAACCCGATCCAGTCTTTGGTTGTGCCACGAGTCCTCGCGGCCACCATCGTCGCGACTCTGTTGTCGTCGGTCGTGATTCTCGTCGGTCTGGTCGGCAGTTTCGCCTTTTCAGTATTCGTTCAGCACGTGACGCCCGGATCGTTCGTCGGTTCGCTGACGGTTCTCACTCATGGCGCAGATGTCGTGATCTCGTTCGTCAAGGCCGCACTGTTCGGCCTTGCCGCCGGGCTGATCGCCTGCTACAAGGGCATTTCGGTCGGTGGCGGCCCAGCCGGCGTCGGCAACGCCGTCAACGAGACCGTGGTGTACACGTTCGTGGCACTGTTTGCCATCAACATCATCGCCTCTGCTGCCGCGATCAAGGCGACGTTGTGACTACAAACCTCCCAAGCAAGACCTACCCGCAGATTCGGCGCATTGGCCGCGGCTGGATTGATGGCTTGACCCGCATCGGCGCTCAGGGGCAGTTCTACTTTCAGACCCTGGTTTCGGTGCGAGACGCATTCACCCGCTACAAACTGGAGATGCTGCGCCTCATCGCCCAAATGAGTCTTGGGACAGGGGCACTGGCCGTCATCGGTGGCACCGTGGTCATCGTCGGCTTCCTTACTCTGTCCACCGGCGCGCTGGTGGCGGTGCAGGGCTACAACCAATTCGCCAACGTCGGCGTAGAGGCGCTGACGGGATTCGCATCCGCCTACTTCAACGTTCGCTTGATCGCCCCGGTGATCGCCGGTGTGGGGCTGGCCGCCACGATCGGCGCCGGAGCCACTGCCCAGCTGGGGGCTATGCGGATCAACGAAGAGATCGACGCTCTCGAAGTAATGGGCATTCGCTCGATCGCGTACTTGGCGTCAAATCGCGTCGTGGCCGGGGTCGTGGTCGTCATTCCCCTGTATTGCATCGCAGTGCTGACCGCCTTCTGGGCCGCACGCTTCGGTACCACCGCCGTCTACGGACAATCGAGCGGCGTCTACGACCACTACTTCAATACCTTCTTGAACTCAACCGACATCATCTGGTCGTTCGCACAGGCGGTCGGCATGGCGGTCGTGATCATGCTGGTCCATACCTACTACGGGTTCAATGCATCCGGCGGCCCCGCGGGCGTCGGCGAAGCCGTCGGGCGCGCCGTACGCACCTCCCTGATATCGGCCGTATTCGTCGTACTTTTCGTTTCCCTGGCCGTTTACGGCCAGACCGGCAACTTCCACCTCTCCGGGTAATCACATGCAGCCCAATACAAAACACACGCGGATACACCCATTGTGGTGGACCCTCGGCCTATTCATCGCCATCGCCGGCTTCACACTGATCTGCTCAGGGGCATTCGCCGGGACCTTCCGTACATACGTTCCGGTCACGCTCACCTCGGATCGATCCGGACTGGTGATGGAATCAGGCGCGAAGGTCAAGCTGCGCGGCGTGGAGGTCGGCCGCGTCGCGGGCATCACCGGCGGCAAACAGAACACGAGCCTCAGGCTCGACATCTTCCCAAACCAGGTCGGTCATATCCCGGCCAATGTGCAGGCAGAAATCAAAGCCACAACAGCCTTCGGCGCCAAATACGTGGAACTGATCTACCCCGACCACCCCAGCGCGAAGAAACTGGCCGCGGGGGCAGTGCTGCACTCGCGCAACGTCGGAACCGAGGTCAACACTGTCTTCGACAACCTCGTGGGACTGCTGCGCCAAGTCGACGTTTCCAAACTGAACGCTGTGCTGACCGCGCTGGCAGACGGCGTTCGAGGCCAAGGCGACCGCATCGGCGAAGCCACCACCGACGCTAACCAGGTACTGATGGCGATCAATCCGCGCATGGACACCGTGGCCGCAGATTGGGGCGCCTTCAAAGGATTCAGTGACGCTTACGGTGCCGCTGCGAAGGACATTCTTGCGACGATGAATGCGGCGACCACGACCAGCGCAACGGTCACCAGCCACGCTAAGGACCTAGATGCCCTGCTGCTGAACACAATTGGATTCGCGAACAGCGGAATCGATCTGCTCGGTCCCAACCGGAACAACTTCGTTGACGGCATCAACGCGTTGGAGCCCACGACAAGCCTGCTGCTCAAATACAACCCCGAGTACACCTGCACCATCCAGGGCGCGAAATTCCTTCTCGACCATGGCGGCTACGAAAACCTCGGAGCCAACGGCCGCGGCGCGGTGCAGGACGTCGGCCTGCTATTCGGCGACGAGCCGTACAAGGCCGATAGCAATCTGCCGATTGTGGCCGCCAAGGGCGGACCCGGCGGCGAACCCGGCTGCGGCTCACTACCTGATGTGGCCAAGAACTTCCCGGTCCGCTACGAGGTCACCAACACCGGATGGGGGACAGGGCTCGACCTGCGCCCCAACCCCGGTATCGGGTTCCCCGGTTGGGCGAACTACTACCCCGTCACCAAGGGACAGCCAGAACCACCCCGGATCCGCTATCCCGGGGGGCCGGCACCAGGGCCCTTGCCTGCCTACCCCGGCGCTCCGCCCTACGGGGCGCCCCAGTACAGCCCCGACGGAACGCCGCTCTACCCGGGCGTCCCTCCTGCTCCGCCCCCCGCCCCGACACCATGACCAGCAATCACAGCGAAGGAGTTGAGCCGTGACCACGAACCTGCGACGCGCTGCGATCAGCTTCGCCATCTTCGTCGTGGTGTGCGTGGTTGCCGCTTTCGGACTGCTAGCGGTCTTCGGGCAACTTCGGTTTGAAAACGACCAACGCTACAGAGCTGAGTTCACCGACGTAAGTGGGTTGGCTATCGGTGATTTCGTCCGCATCGGTGGCGTCGAAGTCGGTCAGGTGAAGAAGATCTCGATCAGCCCGAAGAACTTCGCGGTCGTCGAGTTCTCCACCGACCCTTCAGTCGTGCTTACCGAAGGCACCAAGGCGGCAATCCGGTGGAAGAACCCCATCGGCGATCGGTATCTGGCACTGGTGGAGGGCGTAGGCGGACTCAAGCGGATGCAGCCCGGCGGGACTATCGGGCTCTCCCGAACCGAGCCCGCATTGGATCTCGACGCCTTGCTGGGTGGATTCCGGCCGCTGTTCCGTGCACTCAACCCTGAGCAGGTGAATGCCCTGTCAGGCCAGCTGATCTCGGCGTTACAGGACGAAGGTGCGACCATCGGATCATTCCTGGCCCAGGCGGCAGCGGTCACCAGCACACTGGCCGACCGGGACGAACTCATCGGCCAGGTGATCACCAATCTCGATGCGGTCCTGGGCTCCTTCGGCGATCAAAGCAAGCAATTCGGCAAAGCCGTCGACTCGCTTTCGGAACTCGTTAAAGCCCTCGCCGAACACAAGACCGACATCAGCAACGCGGTCGCCTACACCAACTCGTCTTCTGCCACCATCGCCGACCTGCTGTCTCAGGCGCGACCCGCGTTCAAAGACACAGTTGCACAAACGGATCGCGCCGCATCAATCGTCATGGCCGACAAAGATTACTTTGACGATCTGCTCAACACTCTGCCCGACTCTTACAAAACGCTCGCGCGCTTGGGAAGCCACGGAGACTTCATCCCCGAGTATCTGTGCAATCTGTTCCTGAAACTGAACGGCAAGGGCGGCCAGCCGGTCTACGTCAAAGTCGCCGGCCAAGACACCGGGCGGTGCGCGCCGAAATGAGATCCTTCTCCGAACGTAAGCCATTCGTCCTCGGCGCCGTTGGCATTACACTCACAGCCGCCATTGCCCTGGTCGCACTTCAGTACGACAAGATCCCGTTCTTCAACACCGACAGGCACTACTCGGCGTACTTCGCCGAAGCCGGCGGCCTGCGATCCGGCGCCGCCGTGCAAGTGGCCGGATACCGAGTCGGGCACGTATCGGCGGTCGACCTCGACGGGCCTCGGGTCCTCGTCCGATTCGACGTCGAAAGCGGTATACATCTTGGCACCCAGACCGAGGCGAATATCAGGACCAAGAGCTTGCTGGGCGCCAAGGTTCTCGAGATCACACCACGAGGCGACGGCAGACTGACGTCGACCATCCCGCTGGAACGCACTCGGGCGCCCTACCAGCTACCCGATGCTCTCGGTGACCTCTCGGCAACCATCAGCGGACTCAACACCAACGCAGTCTCCGATGCGCTGTCAACGTTGGCTCACACCTTCGAGAACACCCCGCCGGAGCTCAAGACGGCCGTGCAGGGGGTGGCGCGGTTCTCCCAAACCCTGGATGCACGGGACGCTCAACTGCGGAGATTGTTGGACAACGCCAACAAAGCCACGACAGTGCTGTCACAGCGCGCCGACGAAATCTCTGGCCTCATTGCGAACAGCAATGCGCTGCTGGCTCAGCTTCGAACCCAAAGCTCGGCGCTGCAACAGATTTCACGCAGTCTCTCGGCGTTCGCCAAGCAGTTGTCTGAGTTTATCAACGATAACCAAACGCAATTGCGGCCGGCCCTGGAGAAACTCAACGGGGTCTTGACGATTGTGGACAACCGCAGAGAACGCTTGACCGAGGCGATCAAGTATCTGAACCAATACGCAATGGCGCTCGGCGAGACCGTGGGATCGGGCCCGTTCTTCAAGGCCTACCTCGCCAGCCTGCCGGGACAATGGGTTCAGCCGTTTGTCGACGCGGCGTTCTCCGATCTCGGCCTCGACCCGCACACCCTGTCACCGTCCCAACGCACCGACCCGCAGACCGGTCAGCCCGGAACCCCACCATTGCCGATGCCGTACCCGCGGACCGGCCAGGGCGGACCTCCGAATCTCAAACTGCCCGATGCGATCACCGGTAATCCCGACGACCACCAGTGCGGCGTTCCAGGTATCGCGTTGCCCGGACCCGGCTGCTACCCGTACCGGGAGCCGCAACCGGCGCCCCCGCCGGGCGGCGCACCTCCCGGACCCCCCGCGCAAGTACCGGGTCAGCAGGTCACCGACCCAACGCCCACGCGGATCTATCACCCCGCACCTGGCGAACCCGGGCAGCCCGACACCCCCTCAGACGGCGGAGGTCGTTGATGCGGTCACCATACGTACGAATCGGCGTGGCGGCGGTCGCGGCGCTGCTGTTGATCGGCGGCGCAGTGGTCGCCGTACGCACGGTTGCCCGACTCGGTCGGACTCACATTGTCGGCTATTTCGATAACAGTAACGGCCTGTTCGCCCACGACGAAGTCCGCATCCTCGGCGTACCTGTAGGTGCGATCGAGTCCATCGAACCTCAAGCCGAACGGGTGAAGATCACTTTTTGGGTCGACGGCAAATACAAAGTGCCGGCTGACGCCAAAGCCGCCATCGTGTCACCTCAACTGGTCACCTCGCGCGCGATTCAACTCACCCCCGCCTATACCGGCGGAGCTGTGATGGCCAACGGGGCCGTTATTCCGGAGTCGCGCACTGCGGTACCACTCGAATGGGATGACCTTCGTCAGCAACTCGGCAAGCTCACCGCCGCGTTGCAGCCCACCGAACCGGGCGGGGTCAGTACCTTGGGTGCGTTCGTCGATACGGCCGCCAACAACTTGCGCGGGCAAGGCGTCAATATTCACGGCACCATCGTCAAGATGGCACAAGCGTTCTCAGCGCTGGGCGATCACAGCGCCGATACCTTCTCCACCATCAGGAATCTCTCGCTTGTCGTGTCAGCGCTGCAGGACAGCTCCACATTGCTCGCCCAACTCAATCGCAATCTCGCGTCGGTGACGGGGTCGCTGGACGCAGACCCGGGCGCAGTGGGCGCTGCGATCAACGACCTCAATACCGTTGTGGGACAAGCGACGCAATTCATCGCTGACAACAAAGAGACGTTGGGTGTCACTACCGACAAGCTGGCGTCCATCTCAAGTGCGGTCCACGACAATCTCGATGACATCAAGCAGGCACTGCACGTTTTTCCCAACGCTGCACAGAACTTCGCCAACGTCTATCAACCGTCGCAAGCCGCGCTCACGGGAATTCTGGCGGTCAACAACCTCGCAGATCCGATCTCGTTCCTCTGTGGCGCCGTCCAAGCGGCCTCACGATTGGGGGCCGAGCAGTCTGCCAAACTCTGCGTCCAATACCTCGCTCCCATCATCAAGAACCGCCAATACAACTTCATGCCGCTGGGGGAGAACCTGTTCGTAGGAGAATCCGCGCGTCCCAACGAACTCACCTATACCGAAGATTGGATGCGCCCCGACCATGTGCCTCCGCCGCCGGCACCAGCGGCGCCTGAACCCGCGCCGCCTAAAGGCGAGCCGCCGCCCGCGCCGGGCCCCGTGGCGACCAATCCTGCGGCCGGCCTGTCCGGCATGATGGTTCCCGGCGGAGGTGGATCATGACCCCAGGAATACCGATCAACCGCCGTGTCAGAGTATTCGGTGCAATGATCGCGCTGGTGGCGGCCGCCACCGGATGCCAATGGCGTGGTTTGAACTCCCTACCGCTGCCCGGCACCCAGGGTGGGGGGCCCGGGTCGTACGTGGTGCAGGCCCAACTCCCCGATGTCGGCTATATGGAGCAAAACTCCCGTGTCCGCGTCGGGGACGTCAATGTCGGCACGGTCACCAAGATCGAGCGGCAAGGCTGGCATGCGCTGGTGACATTGCGCCTTGACGGCGACGTTGATCTGCCGGCCAACGCCACAGCCAAGGTCGGGCAAACCAGCCTGCTCGGGTCACTGCATGTCGAGCTGGCATCCCCGACCAACGTTGCGCCGCAGGGCAAACTGCACAACGGCTCGGTGATCCCGCTCGCCAACGCCGGCGCATACCCGACCACCGACCAGACGTTGGCGGCGTTGTCGATGTTGCTCAACGGCGGCGGAATCGGGCAAGTCCAGGACATCACTGCAGCATTCGCGACTGCGTTCGCCGGCCGTGAAAACGACCTGCGCAGTCTCATCGAGCAAATCGACCAATTCACCGGCCGCCTGAACGCGCAGACCGGTGACATCATCTCTGCAACCGACAGTTTCAACAACCTGGTCGGACAGTTCGCTGAGCAGAAGCCGGTCGTAGACAAAGCGATTCGCACCATCCCCGACGCGTTGGCGGTCCTGGCCGCGGAACGTAACAACCTGGCGGAGGCCGCTGACTCGTTCGGAAAATTCAGTGCCCTGACCACCGACGCGGTCTATCACACCAAAGACAATTTGGTTAAGGAGATCAAAGCTGTTGCCCCCGTGCTGGAATCGCTGGCCAATTCTGGTCCTGCGCTGACCCGTTCGCTGAGCATCGTGCCGACTTTCCCGTGGCCCAAAGAAACGATAAACACGCTTGTCCGCGGCGATTACCTGAACACCGATGTGATCTTCGACCTCACTCTCGGGCGCCTCGATGAGGGCTTATTCACCGGAAGCCGTTGGGAAGGAAACCTGACCGAGTTGGAGATGCAATGGGGCCGCACCATCGGCAAGCTCCCCAGCCCGTACACCGCTGGCAATCCGTTGGTTGCGCCCTACCGCTTCGACCAGGGGTCGTGATATGCGACTGCTAGGAAGTCAATTAAGTCAACGGCTGGACAAGCGGGTCAAGATTCAGCTAGCCATATTCACGGTGATCAGCACGGTGGCGGCGTCGCTGATGATCTTCGGCTACATCAGGGTTCCGTCAATGATGGGCGTGGGCCGCTACACGGTCACCGTGCAGCTGCCCCGCTCCGGCGGCCTGTACGCGAGCGGCAATGTCACATACCGCGGCACCGAAGTCGGCCGCGTGACCGACGTCCGTATCACCGACGCCGGCGTGGACGCGGTCCTCTCACTGCGATCCGATGTCCACATCCCCTCGGATCTCGACGCACAGGTCCACAGCGTCTCCGGCGTCGGTGAACAGTACGTCGCGCTGCTACCCCGCAACGGGCACGCCGCCCCGCTCAAAAATGGCGACGTCATTCCCGTCACCCGAACCTCCGTGCCGCCTGAAATCAACGCACTGCTCGACGCCGCCAGCCGCGGAATCCAAGCGATACCTCAAGACAACCTCAAAACGGCAATCGACGAAAGCTACGCCGCGGTCGGTGGCCTAGGACCAGACATCTCACGGATCGTCAAAGGCTCGACCCAACTTTCGATCGACGCACGTGCCAATCTCGACCCGCTGGTGGCGCTGATCGACAAGTCAAAGCCGGTGCTGGAATCTCAGGCCGACACCGCGACCGCTATCCGCGGCTGGGCAGCCCACCTCGCCGACCTGACTCACCAGCTACAAGCCAACGACAGCTCGGTGGCAGGCTTGCTGACACAGGGCGCGGCCGCCGCTGATAAAGCCCGCCAACTCATCGACCGGCTGCAACCGACACTGCCCGTCCTGCTCGCCAACTTGGTCAGCGTCGGCCAAGTCGCTATCGCGTATCAGCCTGCAATCGAACAGGTGTTGGTCCTGCTGCCGGAGTTGGTCGCCGATGTGCAAGGCAGCTTGCTGGCCAACCGAGACTCCAAACGTCCCTTCCCGGGGATCTACGTCAGCTTCAACCTCAACCTGAACCTGCCGCCCGCCTGCACGACGGGGTTTCTGCCCGCGCAACAACAGCGCACCCCGAACCTGGTGGAGACCCCGCCACGGCCCGACGGCGACCTGTACTGCCGCATCCCGCAGGACTCCATGAATGTCGTCCGAGGGGCGCGCAACTATCCGTGCCTAACCCGGCCGGGCAAGCGCGCACCCAGCGTGAAGATGTGCGAAAGCGACGAACAGTACGTGCCGCTTAACGACGGCAACTTCTGGAAAGGCGACCCCAACGCCACTATGACGGGTCAAGACATCCCGCAGATCCCACCCGGGTCGCCGCCCGCGCAGGCACCGACGACGCCTGCTGCGCCACAGCAAATGCCGCAGGCGCCGCCACCCATCGCGGCCGTCGAATATGACCCACTAACCGGCACGTACACCGGGCCGGACGGTCACGTGTACACACGCTCAGACCTAGCCCAGAACACGAAAGGCAAGACATGGCAGAGCATGCTCGCGCCGCCGAGTCACTAAACGAGAGTCCTCCCGAAGGCCAGGCAGCGCCCGTCGACGAGGAAACCCACGCCGACGACGACGGCACCGAGGCCATCTCCGACCCCGCCACCGATGACGCCGCGGTGCGAGAAGACGACGGTGATGACACGACAAGTGTTGTTGCCAAGCGATTCTCGTCGATAACGCGCCCAGTCGCGCTGATAGCGGCCGCCATGCTGGCCCTTATCGGGGTCGTCGGGTGGCTGGGTTACCGCACCTACGAAGACGGGCAAACGCGAGAGCAGCGAAACCAACTGGTCGAGGCGGCCCGTCAAGGGGTGGTCAATTTGACCACCATCGATTACACAAAGGCCGACGCCGACATCAAGCGAATTCTGGATATGTCGACCGGAACCTTCCATGACGATTTCCAAAGGCGCTCTCAGCCGTTCATGGAAGTGGTCAAACAGGCTCAATCCAAATCAGAAGGCAGGGTGACCGAAGCTGGCGTGGAATCACAGCACGGTAATCAGGCGCAGGTGCTCGTGACTGTTTCGGTCAAGATGTCGAATGCTGGTGCGCCAGAGCAAGAGCCGCGCGCGTGGCGGATGCGCATCAGCGTGGACAAAGTCAATGACATCCCGAAAATCTCCGACGTTCAGTTCGTACCCTGACCGTCGCTAATCCGCACCCAAAGCTCACCAGATTGGAGGCCGACATGCTCTACGTCGACAGCATGACGGACAAGTCATCACCTCATCCCGCCGCCGAAGGCGAAGCCGATCTTGGCGACACAGATCATGCCACCGAGCAGACAGACCCCGTGGACGAGGTTGACGAAAAGGCCGATATCAGAGATCACGATGCGGGCGAAACCTCGACAGAGGCGCCCGAGGTCGAAAGTCCAAAACCGCGCACACGACGATTCGCATGGAACCGGCGGTTGACGCATCTCACTGTCGCCGGAGTTGCACTGATCTTGACGCTTGCCGGCGCCTACCTTAAATGGGTTGACGGTTCAGCCCGTTTGGCACAGACCGCGGCCGTCACATCAGTCCAGGCCGCAACCGAGAGCACGATAGCGATGTTGTCCTATCGCCCCGACACGGTCGAGAAGGAACTCACGGCAGCCGGCGACCGCATGACCGGCTCTTTCCGCCAGGAATATGCCAAGCTGATCCACGACGTGGTCATTCCTGGTGCTAAGCAGAAGAAGATCTCAGCGATTGCGACCGTACCCGCCGCCGCATCCCAATCGGCAACGGCAAGCCACGCAACAGTTTTGGTCTTTGTCAATCAGACCATCATGATGGGCGGTGACCCACCCACCGATACCGCGTCTAGCGTGCGCATCACATTGGACAAGGTGAACGACCGCTGGCTGATCTCGCAATTCACCCCCGTATGAGTCGAGAAGAGTTGACACGATGACGATTCGGAGCTCTGCACCCGCAGCGGCGGTTATATCGGTACTCGCTTCCAGCGTTTGGTTGGCGCCCGCGGCGCTCGCTGCCCCGGACCCCGATATCGAATACGCTTACGACGTCACGGTGCGCCGACACTACAACTTCCCGGGGTCGTCGGAAGCAGTCAGCTACGGGCATGGCATCTGCGACAAGGTCGGGCAGGGCGAGACATTTCCCCAAGTGATGGGCGAGGTGAAAAACGACGTACTACCCAATGATGAGTTCGCCGCCAATTACCTTGTCTCCAACGCGGTTAACATCCTCTGTCCGCAACTGATCTGGCAGCTGCGCAACTCTGCAGCGCATTATCAGCCACCGGCACCATGACGTTGAAAGCGGCAACCACCATGTCCATCATGCTGCGAACAGGCCGTACGAGGCTCGCGCTATCGGCGGCCGTCGTGGTGGGATGCGTAACGCCAATCCCATCCGCTCACGCGGACAACACCCGTCTCAACAACAGTGTGGTAGCCAACATCTACACCCTTCAGCATCAAGCCGGCTGTACCAACGATGTGAAAGTCAGCCCGCAACTGCGACTCGCTGCCCAATGGCACACCGACGATGTCCTCAACAACCACAGTCTTGACGGTGACATCGGCTCCGACGGCTCGGCGCCACAAGATCGTGCTAACGCGGCCGGATTTCACGGCGTGGCCGCTGAAACAGTTGCTATCAACCAGTCGATGGCGATCAACAATCTCGACGTGCTCCATCAATGGTATTACAACCCAGACATGTTCGCGATCATGTCGAACTGCGCTAATACCGCAATCGGAGTGTGGTCGGGCAACCGACTCGATCGCAGCGTCGTGGTTGCCGTCTACGGACAGCCGAAATGAAAGCCACCGATGGGTCACGTCTGGCCGGCAGCGTCTCCCGCGCGCACCGACCTCGATCGCCGCATTCGTTCCTGGATTCTCGGCGCCGTCGTCGCGGTCAATTCCCGTCGAGAAGAAGGGATACGGCACTGTGAAACCTGCTGTGATGTTGCTTCGCGTCGGCTTGGCGGCGACCCTGGGTCTCTGTCTGTGGACCGCGGCGCAGGCCAAAGCATCGCCCGCGATCGAACACCTCATGGTGCCGTCCCCAGCGATGGGCCGCGAGATCCCTGTCGACTTCCAAGGCGGGGGACCTCATGGCGTCTTTCTGCTCGATGCCTTTAACGCCGGAGATGCCGTCAGCAACTGGGTCACCGCGGGAAGTGCCATGGACACCCTTGCCGGCAAGGGCATTTCCGTTGTTGCACCCGCCGGCGGAGCGTACAGCCTCTACACCAACTGGGAACAGGACGGTAGCAAGCAGTGGGAAACCTTTCTCGCCGATGAGCTGCCCAACTGGCTGGCCGCCAACAAAGGCCTAGCGCCGGGTGGCCACGCGATAGTCGGTGCATCTCAGGGTGGCGCGGCCGCAATCACGTTGGCGGAATTTCATCCCGACAGGTTCAAGTACGCCGGCTCGATGTCAGGATTCTTAATCCCGTCCAACACCACATTCAATGGTGCGATCACGGAGGGCATGCAACGGTTCGGCGGTGTGAACACCCAAGCGATGTGGGGTGCAGCGCAGCTAGGACGATGGAAGTGGCATGACCCCGATGTGCACGTCGCCTTGTTGGGCAACAACAACACTCGCCTGTGGGTTTTCTCCCCGCAGACGCTCACCTGCAGTGATCCGGCCGCGATGATCGGATACTGCGATCAAGCTCAGAGCAGCAGCCGCAGCTTCTATGCACACTATCGAAACACCGGAGCCGACAACGGTCATTTCGACTTCCCAGTCGACGGCAACCACGACTGGTCTACATGGGCACCCCAGCTCCGTGCGATGTCCGGCGATATGGCCGCATCGATCCGATAACCATTGAACCGTCGAGATCTTCGACAGAAGGGAACAGCATGGATCCAAACGTGGACTACGACGTCAGCGACGAACTTGAATACTTCATCAAGTGGTTCGCCTGGGACCTGCGAGGCGTTTACCCGCCGCCATCGTACGCGGCCAACTGATCCACGCGGCATCGAACTGATGCCCGAAAGCCCGCTCTGTGTTCCCGCGCACGGGCGGCGAGTTCGGCGAAATCTCCGATGGAAAACAGCGATTCGTACCCGCCGCTGCAATTCATCGAACGTGTCCTCGGAGTCGATCACGAAGCGGTTGACGACGTGGGGATTGTCTCGGCCATTTCACCCTTCCGGTGGGATCAGAGATGCTTGCCGGCGATCCTGCGGTGAGCTTGGGGCCGCCTCAACCAAGATGCGCGCCATGTCGTCGGGACGTTCAAAGGCGGAGAAGTGTCCGGTGTGCAGCAACGTTATCCGTTGAAATATCAGTTAGCGAGCTTGCTACTTGGTTCGCTCGGTGGGCCGGAACCAGTCATCTTCGCTGCAGACGGGGGTGACCGGTGCCGTCACTTCCCGGATAATGATATGTCCCCGTCGTTTCGAGCCGCGATTATGCGAGTTGAGGTATCGAATAGGTGAACGTCCAGAGCGTTTCGAACTCTGCGGGGCTGATGTTACCGAGGTAGCTGTGGCGGCGTTCGGCGTTATAGAAGTTGTCGATGTAATCGGCCATGGCTGCGGCCAACTCGATGGTGGTGGCCCATCTGCGGGTGTTTAGCAACTCGACCTGCGTCCGCGCCCAGAACGACTCCATGGCGGCGTTATCGAAGCAGTCGCCGACGGTGCCAAATGAACCGAGTAGGCCCCATCGGCGCATGTTCTCCCCAAAGCTCCACGACGTGAACTGAGTCCCGTGATCAGCGTGCAGAATCGTTGAGCCACTTCGTGTTCGGTTTTTCACCGCCATATTGACCGCGTTATTGACCAGTGCGGTGTCAGCGGTGGTGGAGAAGGTGCGGGGAGCAATGATCAGAACCTGTGGATGAGCCTCGGTGAGATAGCGTGAAAGTGGGCGCACCTTCCCGAGGATGATCTGAAGTTCACGTAGGTCTGATCATGAGCCGGCGTTGACGCGCTGGTTCGGGAAGGTACGCCCATGCTCACGGTAGTTCACGACTCCGAATCGTCCAACGAGGACGCTGGTGCGGGTCGGTCGTTGCTCGATGAGATTGTCCGCGACGGTGCCCGGCAGATGCTGGCGGCGGCGTTGGCCGCCGAGGTCGCCGCCTACATCGATGCCCATGCCGGGTCGGTCGACGAGAACGGCCATCGACTGGTGGTGCGCAACGGCTATCACCATCAGCGTGAAGTGCTGACGCGGCGGGTGCGGTCACGGTGACGGCGCCGCGGGTCAACGACAAGCGCGTCGACGCCGATACCGGTGAGCGGCAGCGGTTTTCCTCGGCGATCCTGCCGGCCTGGGCGCGCAAGTCTCCGCAGATGGCTGAGGTGTTGCCGCTGCTCTACCTGCATGGGCTGTCCAGCGGCGATTTCGGGCCCGCGCTGGAGCAGTTCCTGGGCACCGGCGCCGGGTTGTCGGCATCGACGATCACCCGGCTTACCAGCCAGTGGCAGGACGAGGCCAAGACCTTCGCCGCTCGGGATCTGTCGGACACAGACTTCGTCTACCTGTGGGTAGACGGCATCCACCTCAAGGTTCGGTTGGAGCAGGAGAAGCTCTGCTTGCTGGTGATGATCGGGGTGCGTGCTGATGGCCGCAAGGAGTTGGTCGCCCTGGCCGACGGGTTCCGCGAATCGACCGAGTCGTGGGCTGATCTGCTGCGGTCGTGTCGGCGCCGCGGGATGACCGCTCCGGTGCTGGCCGTCGGTGACGGCGCGCTGGGGTTCTGGAAGGCGCTGCGCGAGGTGTTCCCCGACACCCGGGAGCAGCGGTGCTGGTTCCATGTCCAGGCCAATGTGCTTGCAGCACTGCCAAAATCGGCGCATCCGGGGGCGTTGGCCGCGCTCAAGGAGATCTACAACGCCGAGGACATCGACAAGGCCCAGGTCGCGATCAAGGCCTTCGAAATCGACTACGGCGCCAAGTACCCCAAGGCAGTCGCCAAAATCGTCGACAACGCCGATGTGCTCCTAGAGTTCTACCGCTACCCAGCCGAACACTGGATCCATTTGAGAACCACTAACCCGATCGAAAGTACCTTCGCCACAGTACGTTTGAGAACCAAAGTCACCAAAGGCCCCGGCTCACGAGCTGCCGGGCTGACCATGGCCTGCAAGTTGATCGACGCCGCACAGGCCCGCTGGCGTGCGGTCAACGCACCACACCTGGTTGCCCTGGTCCGCGCCGGCGCCGTCTTCCACAAAGGCAAACTGCTCGAAAGACCCACCGACATCACACCCAGTGAGCCGGCCAAATCCAACGAAACGGAGGTCGCCTGAAACAACCTCATCCACAGGTCTTGACAATATCTCAGGTGCGGGCCACGATCATGCGAGAGAAGCAGTCCAGGATCGCACAGCAGTACACCTTTCCGTCGCGTGCCGGATGCTCGGTGATGTCGGTACACCACAACTCGTTAGGGCCAGTGGCGGTGAACCGCCGATTAACCAGGTCAACCGGGGTGTCGACGCCGATCCGATTGGGCTTTCGTCGCCCCGGGCGCGGTAGCCCGTACAGACCTTGTGCCGACATGATCGAGTTGACCAGCTTGAGGTTGACGTTCATTTCGTAGTCGGCCAGCAGCGCTGCGCGGACTCGGCGGCGCCCGTAGGTGCCGCGGGAAGGCGGTGGATCTCGGTGATCGTGTCGGCAACAATAAGCCGCCTCACCTCACGGTCCGGGATAGGGCGACGCCGATGATATTGCAATAGTGAATGTGCTAATCCGGTTATCCGACAAGAGGATCGGGCTGAATATCCTCGCGCGATCAGCCCTTCAGCGATCGCGCGTCGGCGTTTTGGGGGCACCACCGCCTGTTCATCGAACAGCTCGCAGGCGTCGCGGGTCAGCGCCAGTTCGGCTTCCAGCGCAGCGATGCGCCTATGAGCGGCCGCCAGCTCGTCGGCCTCCACGCTCGGGGTGCCCTCGATGACTCCGGCATCGATGAGTGCCTGGCGTTTCCAGCGGAACAGCGTCGCCTGACAAATCCCGGTCTCGGCCGCCACGGCAGCCACTGGTTCACCCGACCGCAGCCGATTAACGATTTGCCGGCGCACCGACGACGAATACATACGGGGCATGTGACCTCCTGAGGATCACTCTGCCCTCGACTCTCACAACGATGGCCCTACAACACGGGTACAGATCTCGCGGATCAACGGATGGGGGTCAGGCCACGCGTCCTACCACCCAGCCCTTGCGCTTCATGGCCTGGTGCATCTTCTTGACCCCGTACACCGAGTAGTTCTGCGCGTGCACCGTGCGAAGGTCGGCGATAAGCTGCTCATCGCGGATCTCCCGATCCGACGGTGGCCGGGTCCGCGCCGCGCGATAGTCCCGCGAGGTGAGGAATCCGGGGATAGCTGCCCGCAACACGCGGCAAATGAGCTCGACCCCGAACTGATCGCGATGAGCATCGATATAGGCGATCATTTCGTCGCGGGGCGGTCGAACTCCGCGGCAAGAAACGCAGACGCTGACTTCAAAATATCGTTCGCTCTGCGTAATTCAGCGTTCTCGCGTTTGAGTTTACGGATCTCGGCATGCTCAGAACTAGTGATGCCGGGCCGTTCCCCGGCATCAGCCTGGGCCCTGCGCCGCCACCGACGCAACGACTCCTGCGCAATACCAAGTTTGCTGGCCACGGACTTGATGGCCTCGAACTCCGATACTTCCGAGGCTTCCATCATGGTGTCCAACAACCGCAACGCACGCTGCCGGAACTCCGGCGGATACTGACGGGGCATAACTTCCAATCCTCCTATAAGGATCGGAACAAAACCTGGGGTAGTTCAGTACCGTTGCGGTTCCGGCTGGCGGAGTGGCTCGTAGTAGTGGTGAAGCTCCTGTAATGGGAGTGGAGCGAAGGGGCCGGGTCATCTATGACGTGTTCGTTGGATCAACCGAAATCCGTTGGGATTCAGGAGGAGTCGGGTGAACAAGTTGAAGTCACTAGACAAGCCATTCGAGATTTCGAAGTGGGCGGTTCAGCAGGCCTGGGAGAAGGTCAAGGCGAACAAGGGCGCGCCGGGCGTGGACGAGGTATCGATCGAGGCATTCGAGGCCGACCTGCAAAACAATCTGTACCGGGTGTGGAATCGGATGTCGTCGGGGAGTTACTTTCCGCCTCCGGTGCGTGCGGTGGAGATACCCAAGCCGCATGGCGGCGGGACCAGGATGCTGGGCATCCCCACGGTGGCTGACCGGGTGGCGCAAACGGTGGTGGCCGAGGAGTTGAAGGTGAAGGCGGAGACGCTGTTTCACGACGACTCCTACGACTACCGGCCTGGCCGCTCGGCGATCGACGCGGTGGGTGCGTGTCGGCAGCGCTGCTGGAAAACCAACTGGGTGATCGACTTGGACGTCCAGAAGTTCTTCGACAGCGTGTCTTGGGATCTGATGCTCAAGGCGGTGGGGGCTAACACCGATTTACCGTGGGTGGTGTTGTATGTGCGCCGGTTGTTGCAAGCTCCGGTGCAACTGCCCGACGGCACCTTGCAACAGCGTGACCGGGGCACCCCGCAGGGGTCGCCGGTCTCGCCCGTGTTGGCAAACCTGTTCTTGCATTACGCGTTCGAGGCGTGGCTGGCTCGGGAGTTTCCGACCGTGCGGTTCGAGCGCTATGTCGATGACGCGGTCGTGCACTGCGTCAGCGAGCGCCAAGCCCACCAGGTATTGGCGGCGGTGCAAGACAGGATGGGCGAGGTCGGGCTGCGGCTGCACCCCGACACGACCCGGATCGTGTACTGCAAGGACGGCAAACGACGCGGTGACTCTGCGCACACGTCGTTTACGTTCCTCGGTTTCACGTTCCGCCCACGCGGAGTCCGGGACAAAAACGGGAGCATGTTCGTCTCGTTTTTACCCCGCGATCAGCAAGGACGCCTGGAAAAAGATCGGGCGGGAAGTGCGGTCCTGGCGGCTGCACCATCGCACCGGTCATACCTTCGCCGGTCTGGCCGACAAGATCAACCCGATCGTGCGCGGCTGGATGAACTATTACGGCGCCTTCTATCGGTCGGCGCTATATCCCCTCCTGACCCGCATCAACGCCTACCTGATGCGGTGGGTCCGCAACAAGTATCGCCGGTTTCGGGGCCGCTGGGCGTTCAACCAGGCGTGGTCGCGGGTGATAAAGCAATACCCGCGGTTCTTCGCGCACTGGGCCTGGACCACCGCCGTCCCCGCCGTCTGGTGACCAAGGTGACAAGAGCCGTATGAATCGAGAGGTTCACGTACGGTTCCGTGGGAGCCGGAGGGTGCAACCCCCTCCGGCCACCCGACTGACGATTGTCCATGAACTAGGAAACCTGAAAGTCGCTCTCGAACAACATGATTCAGATTCTGACTGAAGCTCGGGGCAGACCGTCAGCATTTGCACTGAAGTGCCCGCCCCCTTAGTCGCTGTCACGCCGGTGTTGACGGAATTATCCCTGGCAAGTCGGCCTCCCGGCAGCGGCGGTTCAGCGCCACGATAAGCGAGGTCGACGGTGAGGCGGGGCAATATCAAAGGCTGAGAAGGACGCGAGACCCATCGGGACGCTTCACTGCAACTTCTAGCTCGCCGCCGGTGGCCTCGACGTATTTGCGGAGGGTATCGACGCGGCTGGTTCCGAGATTGCCGTGCTCCATTTGGGATACGCGGTTCTGTCCAACCCCGATAACCGCTGCGAGGGAGGTCTGGGTGTAACCAGCGTCTTCGCGCAGCTCGCGGAGACGGCACCGCGCAACTTCGCGATCCATCTCGTCCTTGATGGCGTCAATGCGGGCCCGGTTGCCGGGACGGCGACGTCGAAGATCATCAAGCGTGGTCATCGTTTCTTGCCCTTTCTTGTCTTCGGCTTGGCGGCTTCGACCTTCTTTAGCTTTTCTTGGTGTTCGGTGAAGAGGCGATCGGCGATGGGGATGTTCGTCGCGTACCACTTCGCCCAATTTCCTGACTTGTCCCCGGCGACCAGCATGATCGCCCGAGACCGGATGTCGAACGCGAACAGCATTCGGATGTGGGCGCCCCCTTTGGTGGCGCGAGGCCGAAGCTCCTTCATGTTCGGGTGCTCTGATCCTTCAAGGGTGTCGACGAACGGCCGGCGCGTGACCGGTCCGTGTTCCTCCAATTGCTCGAGAGCCGCAATCGCGTTGTCGTATTCCTCGTCATCGAGGGTGTCGATCCATGCTTCGATGAGGGTCAGATCGACCTCCCATTTCCGCACGGACACCATATTATCATCTTTAGCTGATATCAGCTAGAGATGATTCCTGGGGCTGTCGCACGACGTCGGGCGGGGGACCATCCAGGGACCACACGTTAAGCGCGGTACCGAACGACCTGCGCGTCCGTGAACACCACGTATCGAGCTTCCACTTAGAAAACCGTTCGCGAGCTGGGCAAACGTGCTACCGCCACTTCCTGGGGGTCAAGTGGTCGCAGGTTCAAATCCTGTCAGCCCGACCGATGTCAGCGGCGGTTTTGGTCGGCCCAGCGGGCGGCGGCCCCGCGCCGAGGCCGAAGATTTCATGACGGTTTCGGTTGAGCAAAGGTACGGCAGCTTACCCGCCGCGCAAGCGCCGATATGGCCGGCGCGGTTTTAACGTTGGCTGTCATGGGCGGAGTGACACATCGCGTGAATCGCTGGCGCGCAGCGCTTCACGTCACCGCATCGGCGTTGACGGTTGCCGCGCTGGGCTTGGGCGTCGCTCCCGCGGCGCACGCGGCTGCGGCCACGGCGACGTTGTCGGTGGACCATGCGTGGCAGACCGGTTTCATCGCCCGCTTCACCGTCACCAACGCCAGCATGGCGCCGCTGACCGATTGGAAGCTGGAATTCGATTTGCCGGCGGGCGAATCCGTCTTGCACACCTGGAACAGCACCCTCACCCAGTCGGGCACCCACTACATTTTGAGTCCCGCGAATTGGAATCGCAGCATTCCAGCCGGGGGCTCGGCCACGGGCGGCTTCAGAGGCGTGCTGACCGGTCCCTTCTCGCCACCGGCGAATTGTCGGATCAACGGGCAATACTGCACCTAGCGGCCACGCACCACCGGCCTACGGCTGGAAGGCCGGAAGGATGGTGCCGGAGTCGCGAATCTCCCAGATGCTGGCTTTGCTGATGCCATCGAAGTTGATCTTATCCAACGTGGCCCGCGAATACGTGAGGTCGATGGCGACCTGAGTCGACGTGTTGCCGTAGGGGTCGGTCATCGGAAAGGTGCCCTGCACGTTCACCGCGGCCGCGTCGGGATAGGTCGCCCGCGCGTACCTGAGGATCCCGATCGTGTCCAGCCGGGCGCCGTCCCGGATCAGCTGCTCGGTGTAGTTGTCCCGAATGGCGAATTTGGCGTCGACCACGTCACCGTTCGGACCCGGCGCGATGGTGAAGGTGACTCCGTCCGGCTTCTTGGGACCGGCCGATGTCGACGGCGCCGCCTCGGTCGGTCCCGCCGCGGCCGAACTGCTCGCATCGGCCGACCGGTCGTCCTTCTTCGGGTCGAAGACCCAGCTCTTGCCGACGATGATGAGCAACACGAGCACGCACAGCGCCGCCAGCGCCACGACCGCCTTGCCGGATAACCCCTTCTTCGGCGGGTCCGCGGAAAAGGCCCACTCGCTGGTCCAGTTGGTGCCGTCGAAGTATCGCTGCAGCCCGTGGCCTACCGCGGGATCGGGGTACCAGCCCGGTGCCGATTTCGGCGGCGGCGGCGCCTGTTCTGACGGCATCCATCCATTTTCGCCGTGACGGCGGTGTCCTGGCTACCCGCCCCCGGCTGACCGCGCGATACGCGATCCGTTTCGGGCGGCGTCATTCGAGTCGCCCTGTCAGTCCTCGCGGTCCGGCTCGGTGAGTTCCGGCGCGTTCTCCCGGGTCGCCATCCCACCTTCGCGCCCGTGATCCGCGGGACCGGGGCGGCCGCCCTTGGGCTCGTCGTCGTCCCTGTTCGGTTGCTTGGCCATCCAACCTCCTTCGTCGACCGGAGGATTACCCGCGGCGGCGCGATGTGAACTCGACATGGCCCTGGCGCGACGGTTCGGCGTTCGACGCGTCGACGCGCCCGTGCCCGGGTTATGAATCTAGGGGTGAGCACCCATCATGTGAACCTGACCCCGCAGGAAAGCTCGTTGATCGGCGAGAGTCATCCCGAGGCCCTCACGCGCATGGACGAGAAGTCGCTGAAGGACCTGCAGAGCCGCCTTCGCAACGCGCGCGAGAAGAATTTCAGCCTGTTGCGGCGTCAGGGCGCGGCTCGGGTGGCGGCCGAAGGTGCTCGCGGCGCGGCCCAGCCGGCGAGCGAGAAGCGCGGCGAAAAGGTGGAGATCTTTGACGAGGCACTGGCCCGGGTCGGGGAGCGCCTCAGCGCAATCGGCGGCAACGAGTAGCCTTCGGCCGCAAACCGGGTTGGCGCAACAGGTTGCGCTACGGCGCTTTCCGGAGATCGGCGAGAGAGCTTTTGAGCCCGCCGTCCATCCGGATCTGGACCGCGGCCACCGCGACCATGACCGCGGCGGTCACCAGGTGCACCACGGCGTCGGTCGTGTTGTTGGGGAAGGTGAACACGAACGCGACCTGATGAGAGAAGAAGGCCCAAATGCCCGGCAGCGCACCGGCTACGGCCGCGAGCAGCAGATACAGCACGGACCACGACTTGCGCAGCGCGAACACCAGGCCCGGGGCGAACAGCGCCAGGCCCGCGACGGCGTGCCAGCCGTTGTAGTCCATGCCGAGCAGCTGCACAGTCGGCGCCGTCGGCCCGGTGGCGAAGCTGGGATTCATGATGAAGCCGATCACCGCCTGGACGATGTGAAATACACAGATGATCAGCAGCCCGACCTGGGCGAAACTCCACCTCACAGCGCACCTCCTTGTGCATCATGGAGTGGCCCGAATACTACGCGCGGTAGTAGAACGGGTCAACGAAGGTAGGTGGCTACGCCGTGCCGTTCCGTTCGATCCAACCGGTTAGCGCATCTTCGAGCGCGGTCGCGACGTCCACACCGGCACTGTCGGAGGCCTGCTCAAACTGTTCGACCAGGTCGGTGCGGATCGAGACGCCCAATTTGGAGTACGACGGTTTCGGCTTCGGCGGCAGGTCGACCGGCACGTGCCGCGCGATAGACGCGTCGATGATTTCGCGAAGTGCGGGTATCTCGACGAGCAGCGTGGCGAGTTCGTCGCGTTCGATACGTAATAACTCGGCCGGCCCGGTCGTCGTCACGGTCGCAGAACGCAGTCTCCCGCGTTGCAGCGCCGACTCGCCGATCGCCTCACCCGGCCCCAGCGTGGCGACGCGGTCCCGGCCGATGTACACTCCCACCTCCCCGCTGAGCAGGATGTAGCAGGAGTCCGACGGGGTCTGCTCATGAATCAGCGGCAACGGGGCCGATGCCGAAGTGCGATGAGATGCCCGGGCCAAACGCTGTAGCTGAGCGTCCGAGAAATTGTCGAATGTGGCATACCGGCGCAGTCGAAGAGCGTCTTCCTCATATCGCTTAGCGTCTGCCTTCATAGCGGACTCCTGACCTGCGATGTGCCGCTGATATCGAAGAGCGTAACGCCGATCTACGATGAGCCGCCGGCGAACCTCAATTCCGGCCGGGGATCCTCATCACCGTGCGCACGATCGGCAGTAGCGACTTCTGCCACACTGTGGCCGGAATGCCAAGCGGCGGATCAAGATTGAACACGCGCGCGGTCGCGATCGTCTGCGATTCGGTGTACTTGAGCAGGCCCTCGGGGCCGTGCCGGCGACCGACGCCGGACTGGCCCATTCCGCCCATCGGTGCGCTCAGGCTGCCCCATGCGAAGGCGTAGCCCTCGTTGACATTCACCGTTCCCGACCGCAACCGGGCGGCGATCTGCTGGCCCTCGGCCGAGGAGCCCGCCCACACGCTGGCGTTGAGCCCATACTCGGTGTTGTTGGCCTGCTCGACGGCCTCGTCCACGTCGGCAACGGGATAGATCGAAACCACCGGCCCGAACGTTTCATTGGCCGCGCACTCCATCTCGGGCGTGACATCGGTGAGAACCGTCGGCTCGTAGAACAGCGGCCCGACGTCGGGACGCCCCTTCGCTCCGGCAATAACCTTGGCGCCCTTGGCTTTCGCGTCTTCCACATGGTCCGTCACGGTGTCCAGCTGGCCCGCGGAGATCAGGCTGCCCATGTCCACGGAGTAGTCATATGCGGTGCCCAGCTTCATGTTTCGCACCGCCGCACCGAATTTGCCGATGAAATCGTCGGCTATGTCCTTCTCGACGTAGATGCGCTCGATGGAGATGCACAGCTGGCCCGCGTTCGAGAAGCACGCGCGGGTGGCCGCCTTGGCGGCCTTGTCGAGGTTGGCCCCCCGCGTGACGATCATCGCGTTCTTGCCCCCGAGTTCGGCCGAGAAGCCGATCAGGCGACGGCCCGCGTGTTCGGCGAGCTGCCTGCCGGTGGCGGTCGAGCCGGTGAACATCAAGTAGTCGCAGTTGTCGATGATCGCGGTGCCCACCACCGAACCCGGTCCGGGCACGATCGCATAGAGCGCTCGCGGCAGGCCGGCCTTGTACAAAAGCTCGGCGCACGCCAGCGCGCAGTACGGGGTCTGGCTATCGGGTTTGAGCACCACCGCGTTGCCCGCCAGCAGCGCCGGCACCGAGTCGGACGCGGTGAGCGTCATGGGATAGTTCCACGGCGAGATCACTCCGACCACGCCCTTGGGTTGGTAACCGACCGTGGTCTTGCCGATCCCGGGGAGCAGTGACTGCACCGTGCGAGGCTTCAGTAGGTCTTCTGCGACGGTGACGTAATAGTTCGCGTTCGCTATCAGGTCGATGATCTCCTCCTGGGCCGCCCATCGGGCCTTGCCCGCCTCCGCCTGCAGGAGATCCATCAGGAACTCGCGGTTCTCGACGACGAGGTCGCGGTAGCGGGCAATGATCTCGACGCGTTCGGCGACCGGGCGGTTCGCCCAGGCGGTTTGGGCCGCCCGCGCCTCGGCGAATGCGGCTTCGACGTCGTCGGCGGTGCCGACCGGGATCGTGGTCAGCGGCTTGCCGGTGAAGACCTCGTCGATCGTCTTGGTTCGGCGTGCGGTGGCGTCGTCGATCGCGGCCAGCTGACGCAGGCGATCGAAGACGACGGCTGACGGTGCTGGCATGTCGTTACCTCCGGAGCTCGGGCGTTCAAAACACCAGCCTATTGGTCGTCGGCTTCCGCGAAAGTGGGTAAGCAACGTAGGAGCGCGTCAGGCGTGCGATCAGATCACTAGTGGAAGGCGGCATCGGATGGTTGGTCACGAAGGAGGCCGCTGGGATGTCGGGGCCGAGGGCGACGCGGTCTACCTCGAGCGCATCTCTGAGGGCGATGAGCGGTTGTTCGACGATCTGCTCTCCCCCCAAGAGGCCCGTGAATTCGCCGGGCTGTTGACGAAGTATGCGGACAAGGCCGACGAGGCGGCCACCGACGACCGGCAGGACGACTCCGACGACTCCGGCGACGAGCGCGAAGACTCCGAAGACGAGGCGGAGGAGTCGGGCGAGTCGGAGGACACCGATGATACATCGGATGACTCCGACAAATCTGACGACTGAGCAGTCCTAGGGCGGGTGCAGATATACTGCCGCGCAAATTGATTCGCCGGGATCAATTGCTCGAACCCGGTCAGCTGACTCGAAGCGCGGGTTTAGCCGCTGCGGTCAGGGTTCTGGGTTCGTTGCAACTGCTCGGCCGCCGAACTTTGGGCGGCCTTGGTGCGCTTCGCGGCGCGTTTCTCTTTCAAAGACTTGCCCGATTTCTTGGCCATGGCTTGCCGTGGGGATTTGTCAGCCATTGCGGCCCCTCGCTTTTGGGGGCCTGGGTGGTCCCGGTTCGGCTAGCGTACACCTGTTCGGCCCGTCGCTGACGGAATCGATTCGCCTCGGGTTCGATGCCATGCGTCAATGCGATTCCTCCATCGTCCCGACTTACGGGCCGATCGCTTCAAATGTGAAGGGTCGTGGCATGAATCGCCTAGATCAATGCTCGAGCGTACGGTGAACCCGTTGCGGCTCACGCTGCCATCCCGACTCGGGAACAAGCTCGATGGCGCTTGGTGGCCCCGTACGGGAGTGGTCTCGCGAGGACTTCCTGATCTGGTGTTGAACCGCCCCGGCGAGTCCGGAGACTTACTGGTTTGAGGACTCAGCCAGCGGCTGGTCTCCGATTCTGAGCGTAGT
>NZ_MVHG01000209.1 GCF_002086125.1 Mycobacterium arosiense ATCC BAA-1401 = DSM 45069 | reverse complement strand
CTAGTGTCCTGCGCCGTAAGTTGGTTGATTAATTGTAGACTTGGTCGGTGGCGAGTAGGGGTAGGCCGGTAGTTGAGTTGACGTTGACCACTGACGAGCGTGAGACGTTGCAACGGTGGGCGCGGCGGTCGAAATCATCCCAGGCGTTGGCGCAGCGGTGTCGGATCGTGTTGGGTTGTGCTGCAGGCAAATCCAATAAGGAGGTTGCTGCCGAGGAGGGCGTGTGGCCGCAGACGGTGTGCAAATGGCGCAAGCGGTTCCTCGATAAGCGCCTCGACGGGTTGACCGACGAGCCGCGTCCGGGCGCCCCGCGCACGATCAGCGACGCGCAGATTGAGTCGGTGTTGGTGGCGACGGTGGAACGTGCGCCCAGCGACGCCACGCACTGGTCGCGGGCGTCGATGGCCGCCGAATCGGGGTTGTCGAAATCCACGGTGGGCCGGATCTGGAGGGCGTTCGAACTCAAGCCCCACCTGGTGGACACGTTCAAGATCAGCAACGATCCGCAGTTTGTCGACAAGGTGCGTGATGTCGTCGGGTTGTACCTGGACCCGCCCGAGAAGGCACTGGTGCTCTGCGTCGATGAGAAATCCCAGATCCAGGCCCTGGATCGCAGTGCGCCGGTGCTGCCGATGATGCCCGGGATGCCCGAGCGACGGACCCACGACTACGTGCGTCACGGCATCACCACGCTGTTCGCCGCCCTGGATGTGGCTACCGGCGAGGTCTACGGATCGATCCATCGCCGGCATCGCGCGGCCGAGTTCAAAAAGTTTCTGACCAAGCTCAACACCACCGTGCCCGCCGAGTTGGACGTTCACTTGATCTGTGACAACTACTCCACGCATAGGTCACCGACGATCACGAAATGGCTTGCGGCCCATCCTCGATTCCATATGCACTTCACCCCGACGTACTCCTCGTGGCTCAACCAGGTCGAACGGTGGTTCGGGTTACTGACTGACCAGAAGCTGCGCCGCGGAGCACACCGCTCAATCCCAGCGCTCGAAAAAGACATCCGGGACTGGATCACCGCCTGGAACGACAACCCGCGCCCCTTCAACTGGACCAAGACTGCA
>NZ_MVHG01000208.1 GCF_002086125.1 Mycobacterium arosiense ATCC BAA-1401 = DSM 45069 | reverse complement strand
TGTAGGAGGTCACCACGTTGGTGACGCCGGTGGCGAGTCGTGATGCTGGTGGCTGGCCGCCAGCGGCAGAGTGTGGTCGATGATAGTTGAAGTGGATGTTCCAGACCTTGAGTGCTTCGGCGCGCTGGACTTCTGAGGTCCAGGTGCGGGCGTAGAGGAATTCGTCGGCCAGGATGCGGTGATACCTCTCCACCTTGCCGTTGTGGCGCGGGGTATAGGGCGTGATGCGTTGATGCCGGGCCCCGTGCAGGACGCGAGCGAAGTCCTTCGCGCGGTAACAAGAGCCGTTATCGGTGATGATCCGTTGGATGCGGTCGATCCCGTGCGCAGCGAACCAGACCCGGGCCCGGTGCATGAATCCTATTGCTGTGATGGCTTTTTCGTCGCTGAGTGCTTCGGTATAAGTCAGCCGGGAGTAGCCATCGACTGCAGAATGCAGATAGACATAGCCGGCTCGCGTTCCTGCTGCGGTGGCCACCGCCACGGCTTTGGCCTGGGGGCTGCCCTTGCCGTGTACTCGCCACCCGCCACCGTCGGGGATGCGGCCGACCTTCTTGATGTCGACGTGCACCATGTGTCCGGGGTGGCGGGCGATGATGCGTTGCGGTATCCGGTTCAGATCCCCGCTGGGGTCAAGGAACCTGCGCCGATGCAAACCCAGCGCCACCAGCTGTCGGCTCACGGTGCGCTGGCTGATCACGATGCCGCGCGCGTTCAGTTCGAAGGCGATCCGCGCCGCAGACCACTTGCGGGCCCGGCGCATCGTCTCGATCACCCTGATGACCTCGGCCGGGGTGGCTGTGGGCTGGTGCGTCGGAGCCGATGAGCGATCGTGTAGGCCCAGCTCGCCGAACTGCCGGAACCGATTGACCCACTTGGAGGCACACGCCCGTGAGATCCCCATCTCGGCAGCTACATGGGCAATGGGACGATCGACGCAGCGCGCAACAAGACGACGACGGCCTTCAACAGACAACGGGGCATTACCGTGGGTCATGGACGGGTTCCTTCATGCTCAGGACGAGGGGTTTGGCGATTTCTCATCCTGCCGCCGAAGGACCCGTCCTCCTCACATCCCGACCATGCCG
>NZ_MVHG01000207.1 GCF_002086125.1 Mycobacterium arosiense ATCC BAA-1401 = DSM 45069 | reverse complement strand
GATGGGTTGGCCGTTGTGGTGTTGGGCCCAGGCGATGTTGAGGTCTTCCAATAGGATTCGCCAGGACACCCCGTCGATGGCCAGGTGGTGGATGATCACCGCCAGCTGGCCGGTGTGGGGCGCCCACAGCGCGCTGAGCATGGCGCCGGTGGCCGGATTCAGCCGCGCCCGCGCGGCCACCAGAGCCGCATCGGAGAGTTCCTGCACTTCTCGCAGGCATCCGCGCGCGTCCACCGCCCCGGTTTCGGGCACCCATAGCGACCAGCCGTCGGCGCCGTCGCTGTCCACGCGCAGGCGCAGCATGGCGTGGCGGTCCAGCAACGCCTGCAGTACCGTCACGACGTCGGCCTCGGTGGCCCCGGTGGGGGCGGACATGACGATGGTCTGGTTGAACTCGTCGATCGGGCCGTGCACGGACTGCAGCCAGCGCATGATCGGGGTGGCGATCACCGCCCCGAGGCCCTCATCGACGGGTCGGTCCGCATCGTCGGCGACGGTGGCCACCCGGGCCAGCCGGGCCACGGTCTGCTCGACGAAGACGTCACGCGGCCGGCAGATCAGCCCGGCCGCCCGGGCGCGGGCCACCACCTGCATCGACAAGATGCTGTCCCCACCCAGGTCGAAGAAGGAGTCGTCGACACCGACTTGGTCGAGCCCGAGGACCTGGGCGTAGATGCCGGCCAGGATCTCCTCGATGGCGCTGCCCGGAGGCCGGTAGGGGCCAACGGTGTATTCCGGTGCGGGCAGGGCGCAGGTGTCGAGTTTGCCGTTGGGGGTCAAGGGCAGCTTGTCGATGACCACCACCGCCGCCGGGACCAGGTAGGCCGGGAGCCGCTCGGCCAGGGCGGTGCGCGCCTGGGCCGGGTCTGCGGTGCCGGTGATGTAGCCGACCAGGCGTTTGTCGCCGGGGCGGTCCTCGCGGGCGATGACGACGGCGTGCTCGACACCGTCCAACGCGCTCAGCGCGGTTTGGACTTCGCCGAGTTCAATGCGGTAACCGCGGATCTTGACCTGCTCATCGGCACGCCCCAGATACTGCAACTGCCCATCACGACCCCAACGCACCAAATCCCCGCTGCGATACATCCG
>NZ_MVHG01000206.1 GCF_002086125.1 Mycobacterium arosiense ATCC BAA-1401 = DSM 45069 | reverse complement strand
CTAGTGTCCTGAGTCGTTAATTCGCCCGCTCTTGTTAGTATGGGTGATGCCGTCGCCGCATGCTGCCACGATCGTGTTGACCGACGATGAACGTATTGAGTTGGAAGGCTGGGTTCGGCGACGGAATAGTGCTGCCGGGTTGGCTCTGCGTGCCCGAATCGTGCTGGCGTGCGCTGATGGCGGCAGTAATGTCGAGGTCGCCGAACGGCTCGAACTCGACCGGGGCACGATTCGTAAGTGGCGCAACCGGTTCGCCGAGAAGCGCTGCGACGGATTGCTCGATGAACCGAGACCGGGCCGGCCTCGTGTGGTCGGCGATGAGCAGATCGAAGCGTTGATCACCGCAACGCTAGAGACGACACCCACGGATGCCACGCACTGGTCGACGCGGTCGATGGCCGACCATCTAGGACTGTCCCAGTCGATGGTGTCGCGGGTCTGGCGGGCGTTCGGTTTGGCACCGCACAAACAGGATTCGTGGAAGTTGTCCAAGGACCCGTTGTTCGTGGCCAAGGTTCGCGACATCGTCGGTCTCTACCTGGATCCCCCCGAGCGGGCCATCGTGCTGTGCGTCGATGAGAAGACCCAGATCCAGGCGCTCAACCGCACCGCGCCGGTGTTTCCGATGCTGCCCGGCACTCCGACACGCGCCACCCATGATTACGTCCGCCACGGCACTTCGAGCCTGTACGCCGCGCTAAATCTGGCTACCGGCAAGGTGATCGGATCACTGCACTCGCGTCACCGGTCCCAGGAGTTCCTGGCCTTCTTGAAAAAGATCGACACCGAGGTCCCCGCCGATCTGGACTGCCACGTCGTGCTCGACAACGCCTCCACGCACAAGACCCCGGCGGTCCAGCGCTGGCTGATCAATCACCCCCGATTCATCTTGCATTTCACCCCCACCAGCTCGTCATGGCTCAACCTCGTCGAACGCTGGTTCGCCGAACTGACCACCAAGAAGCTACGACGCGGCACCCACACTTCGGTACGACAACTCAACGCCGACATCCGCGCCTGGATCGACACCTGGAATGACAATCCACGCCCCTACGTGTGGACCAAGACCGCCGACCAAATCCTGGACAGCATCGCCAACTACTGCCGACGAATTAACGACTCAGGACACTAG
>NZ_MVHG01000205.1 GCF_002086125.1 Mycobacterium arosiense ATCC BAA-1401 = DSM 45069 | reverse complement strand
TTTACCAGTGAGTCGGTGACTGAGGGGCATCCCGACAAGATCTGTGATGCGATCAGCGACTCCGTTCTTGATGCCCTGCTGGCGCAGGATCCCCGCTCACGTGTCGCGGTCGAGACGTTGGTCACCACCGGGCAGGTGCATGTGGTGGGCGAGGTGACGACGACGGCCAAGGAGGCGTTCGCCGACATCACCAACACCGTTCGGGAGCGCATCCTCGAGATCGGTTATGACTCGTCGGACAAGGGCTTCGATGGCGCGTCGTGCGGGGTGAACATCGGCATCGGCGCGCAGTCACCCGACATCGCTCAGGGTGTGGACGCCGCGCACGAGGCTCGGGTGGAGGGCGCTGCGGACCCGTTGGATGCTCAGGGCGCGGGTGATCAGGGCCTGATGTTCGGTTATGCGATCAACGACACCCCCGAGCGGATGCCGCTGCCGATCGCGTTGGCCCATCGGTTGTCGCGCAAGCTGACCGAGGTCCGTAAGAACGGGACGTTGGGCTACTTGCGCCCGGACGGCAAGACGCAGGTCACCATCGCCTACGAGGACGATGTTCCGGTGCGGCTGGATACCGTGGTGGTCTCCACCCAGCACGCCGACGGTATCGATTTGGAAAAGACGCTGGATCCCGACATCCGCCGGCATGTGCTCGCCACCGTGCTCGACGAGCTGGCCCACGACACGCTGGACGCGTCGGCGACGCGGGTGCTGGTCAACCCGACCGGCAAGTTCGTGCTGGGCGGCCCGATGGGCGACGCCGGTCTGACCGGCCGCAAGATCATCGTCGACACCTATGGCGGCTGGGCCCGCCACGGCGGCGGCGCGTTTTCGGGCAAGGATCCGTCCAAGGTGGACCGGTCGGCGGCCTACGCGATGCGGTGGGTGGCCAAGAACATCGTCGCCGCCGGGCTGGCGGAGCGGGTCGAGGTGCAGGTGGCCTACGCCATCGGCAAGGCCGCCCCGGTCGGGCTGTTCATCGAGACGTTCGGCACCGCGACGGTCGACCCGGTCAAGATCGAAAAGATCGTGCCCGAGGTGTTCGATCTGCGGCCCGGCGCGATCATCCGCGACCTGGACCTGCTGCGCCCGATCTACGCGCAGACCGCCGCCTACGGGCACTTCGGCCGCACCGACGTCGA
>NZ_MVHG01000204.1 GCF_002086125.1 Mycobacterium arosiense ATCC BAA-1401 = DSM 45069 | reverse complement strand
CCGGTGGAAATCGGCCCGCTCTACCAAGACAAGACCATCAAGGTGTGCGCCACCGAAGACCCCGTCTGCTCCGACGGGATGAATTTCGCCGCGCACGACACCTACGCCGACGACGGCGCGATGATCGACAAGGGAGTCGCGTTCGCCTCCAGCCACCTGAACCTGGACGGGCCGGGCGCGACGGCGGTCGCCGCGCCGCGCGGCAATTTCGGAGAGTAACCGCCCGACCGGGACTTTCGGCTAATCCCTGATGAATCCCTTGTTGCGCATCAGGGCATCGGCCAGGAATCCGTCGTGCGGGACGTGCGGCGCGTGCCACCACGTCGGGTGGTGACCGCAGTAGACGTTGCCGACGGTGGGCTCGGCGACCAGATCGTCGATCAGCGCCTCGTCGCCGGTGATCGCGGTGACCACCAGCGAATGCCGCAATGGCTGCACCCCGTCGTGGCGTGACCAGCCGGACACCCACACACACGGGAACGGCAGCTCCAGGTTGAGTTGGTCCGTATCGGGTTCGGCCATCAGATGCAGCGCCGGGCGCAGCGCGGCGTAGCCGTCGCCGAGTTCGGCGACCACCCGGTCGGCGCCGAGCAGCGGGGTCGACCCGACGGCCTCGGCCGCCAGGAGGTTCGCGAGCGCGCGGGCCTTCTCGACGGGCTGGGTGGGCAGGGTCGCTCGCTCGTCGTCGGTGGGCAGCGGTTCGATGGCCGCCAACCGTGCGGCGATCGCACGGGCCAAGGCGGCGGGATCGCCCTCGTAGAGCACCGCGGTGGTGTTGACGCACGCCATGCCGCCGTGGTTGGCGATCGAGTCGACGATGACGTCGAGATAGTCCCGCCAGTCGCGGTCGGCGGTGATCACGATCTTGCTGCGCCCCGGGCCGTTGACGATCACCGCCGGATCGTCGGCGTACTTGTCGACCACCTCCTGGCCCCCGTACACCATCGCCAGGTCGGCCGCCCGAATGATCTCGTCGGCACCGGCATGATCGGTGGGCAGATAGACGGCGTCCTCGGCGCGAAACCCGGCCCGCCGCAGCGCGCACACCAGCCGATGAGCAGTCAGCGGCTCGCGACGTGAGGGGCGCACCGCGACCCGGTAGCCCAGCGCGAGCGCCTGCGGCCAAAGCCCGTGGACGCCGGGACCGTTCCCAGCCGCGTGCACCGCGAACACCTCCCCGCGCCGCACCCACAACGCACCGCCCGCCCGAG
>NZ_MVHG01000203.1 GCF_002086125.1 Mycobacterium arosiense ATCC BAA-1401 = DSM 45069 | reverse complement strand
TGGTTCGGCCGGGTGATCGAGGCGGTCGTGGCCGACGCCTCGGTGGCGGTTGGCGAGGTGTCGCTGCTGGATCGCGGTGAGCGTGAGCTGGTGTTGTCGGGCTGGTCGGGTGCTGGGGTGATCGCGCCGGTGGGGCTGGCGCCCGACTTGCTGGCGGCGGCGGTGGCCGCGGACCCGGACGCGGTGGCCGTCATCGACGGTGGCCGGGAGGTGTCCTACCGCGAGCTTGATCAATGGTCGACGCGGTTGGCGCGGGTGTTGATCGAGGCGGGGGTGGGTCCCGAGCGCGCGGTGGGCGTGGCGATGGATCGGTGTGTGGAGTTGGTCGTGGCCTGGTGGGCGGTGCTCAAGGCCGGTGGAGTGTATGTGCCGGTCGATCCGACCCACCCGGTGGAGCGCGTCGCGGCGGTGCTCGACGCGGTGGGCGCGGTGTGTGTGTTGAGCTGCGGCGCCGACACGGTGGCCGGCGCGCGCCCGGTGTTGCGCATCGATGATCTGGATGTGTCCGGCTACCGCGCGGATCCGATCACCGACGCCGACCGGCTGGCTCCACTGGGGGTGGATAACGGCGCGTATGTGATCTTCACGTCCGGATCCACCGGCGTGCCCAAGGGGGTAGCGGTCAGCCACGCCGGCCTGCTGGGTTGGGCCGCGGCGCAAGGCGAAACGTTCGGGTTAAGTTCGGATGCGCGGGTTTTGATGGTGGCCGCGCCAACCTTTGATGCCTCGGTCGGTGAGTTTTTGTGGGCCGTCGAGTCTGGGGCGGCGCTGGTGGTGGCGCCGGCGGGGGTGTATGCCGGGGAGGCGTTGACCGCGTTGCTGCACGACCAGCGCGTCAGTGCGGCGCTGTTGACTCCAACCGTGCTGTCGTCGCTGGATCGGGCCCGGCTGGATGGGCTGGACACGGTGATCGCTGTGGGGGAGGCCTGCCTCGACGAGGTGGTGGCCGCCTGGGCGCCGAATAGGCGGATGTTCAACGGCTACGGCCCGAGCGAGGCCACCATCTGGGTTACCTGCGCGCAGCTGGTGGCGGGGCAGCCGGTGCGCATCGGCGCCCCGATTCCAGGTGTGTGCGCGCTGGTGCTGGATGCACAGCTGAACCCGGCCCCGGCCGGCGTAGTGGGTGAGTTGTATCTGGCCGGGCCGGCGGTGGCGCACGGTTATGTGGGCCGGGCCGCGTTGACCGCGGAACGGTTCGTGGCCAATCCTTTTGGCG
>NZ_MVHG01000202.1 GCF_002086125.1 Mycobacterium arosiense ATCC BAA-1401 = DSM 45069 | reverse complement strand
CGGTGGTGCGAACCTGCGACTCCCGGTACGGCTCGTCGGTGGTCGGATTCCAGGACGGCTGGCGCGGATTGCTGGAGAACCGGCGCGTCCAGCTGCAGAACGACGACCGCAACGATCGCCTGCTGGCCAAGGGCGGAACGATGCTGGGCACCGCCCGGGTGCATCCCGACAAATTGCGGGCCGGGCTGAACCAGATCAAGCAAACCCTCGACGACAACGGGATCGACGTCCTGATCCCCATCGGCGGGGAGGGCACGCTGACGGCGGCGCACTGGCTATCGGAGGAGAACGTTCCCGTGGTCGGTGTCCCCAAGACCATCGACAACGACATCGACTGCACCGACGTGACTTTCGGCCACGACACCGCGCTGACCGTCGCCACCGACGCCATCGACCGGCTGCACAGCACCGCCGAATCGCATCAGCGGGTGATGCTGGTCGAGGTGATGGGCCGGCACGCCGGCTGGATCGCGCTGAACGCCGGTCTGGCTTCGGGCGCCCACATGACTTTGATTCCCGAGCAGCCCTTCGACGTCGAAGAGGTCTGTCGGCTGGTCAAAAGGCGCTTCCAGCGCGGAGATTCGCACTTCATCTGCGTGGTCGCCGAGGGAGCCAAACCCATTCCCGGTTCGATTGCTCTGCGCGAAGGCGGGATTGACGAATTCGGCCACGAAAAGTTCACCGGGGTGGCCGCCCAGCTCGGGGCCGAGGTGGAGAAGCGGATCAACAAGGACGTTAGGGTGACCGTGTTGGGGCACGTCCAGCGAGGCGGCACCCCGACGGCCTACGACCGGGTGCTGGCCACCCGGTTCGGGGTGAATGCGGCCGACGCGGCGCACGCCGGGGAATACGGCCAGATGGTGTCGCTGCGCGGGCAGGATATCGGCCGAGTTCCGCTGGCCGACGCGGTGCGCCAGCTCAAGCTGGTCCCCGAGAGCCGCTACGACGACGCCGCCGCGTTCTTCGGTTAGCCGCGCCCGCGAGCCAAACATTCGGTGGATCTGAGCGAACCGTGGCCTGAATTTGCCCGCCAACGATCCAGTTGGTCCGCGATCGCGTTGTTTTGGTGGTTTCCGGACCGGTCCTGAAGGGTTATACCGGGAGTATGAGAAACCGCGATGCGGTTCGCGGAGTCGTTCAGCAATCCGCAGCGGCGGGGGGACCACCGGTTCCGCCGCACCACAA
>NZ_MVHG01000201.1 GCF_002086125.1 Mycobacterium arosiense ATCC BAA-1401 = DSM 45069 | reverse complement strand
TGAACCGCCCCGGCGAGTCCGGAGACTTACTGGTTTGAGGACTCAGCCAGCGGCTGGTCTCCGATTCTGAGCGTAGTAGGCGGCCTCCAGCTCGGCGGGCGGGATATCGCCGCAGTATTCGTAGAGGCGGCGGTGGTTGAACCAGTCCACCCATTGCGCGGTGGCCAGCTCGATGTCCTCGACGGTCCGCCAGGGCTTGCGAGGTTTGATCAGCTCGGTCTTGTATAGGCCGTTGATCGTTTCGGCCAACGCGTTGTCATAGGAGCTGCCGACCGCCCCGACTGAGGGTTGTATACCCGCCTCGGCGAGGCGTTCGCTGAACCGGATCGAGGTATATTGAGACCCTCTATCCGTGTGGTGGACAACATCTTTCAAATCGAGAACGCCTTCCTGTTGACGCGTCCAGATGGCCTGCTCGATGGCATCGAGCACCATCGAGGTCGCCATCGTTGGCGCCACCCGCCAACCCAGGATCCGCCGCGCATAGGCATCGACCACAAACGCCACGTAGGCAAACCCCGACCAGGTCGACACATAAGTCAGGTCAGCGACCCACAACCGATTGGGCGCCGGCGGGGCGAACTGCCGCTGCACGAGATCAGCCGGGCGCGCCGCCGTCGGGTCAGCGATGGTGGTCGTGCGGGCTTTACCCCGGATCGCTCCGGTCAGACCAAGTTCAGCCATCAGCCGCTCGACGGTGCAGCGCGCCACACCGATGCCCTCGCGGTTCAGCGCCAGCCACACCTTACGGGCGCCGTAAACCCCGTAGTTGGCGGCATGAACCCGGTCGATCTCCGTCTTGAGGGCCTCCTCACGGCGCCGGCGGCGGCTGGGCTCACGATTGAGCTGGTCGTAGTAGGTCGATGGGGCGATCGGCACACCTAACTCGGTTAGCTGTGTGCAGATCGACTCGACACCCCACCGCAGCCCATCAGGGCCGTCGCGGCGACCCTGATGCTCGGCGATGAACCGGGTGATTAGGGTGCTGGCCGGTCGAGCTCGGCCGCGAAGAAAGCTGACGCTGTCTTCAAAATAGCGTTAGCCCTTCGCAATTCGGCGTTCTCTCGCTGTAATCGCTTCAACTCAGCAGACTCGTCGGTCGTGGTTCCGGGCCGGGCGCCGACATCAATCTGGCCTTGACGGACCCATTTGCGTACCGTCTCCGCGCAGCCAACCCCCAGCAGCCGGGCGACCTCGCTGATCGCTGACCACTCCGAATCGTGCTGAGCGCTGATCTCGGCGACCATCCGCACCGCACGCTCACGCAACTCCGGCGGATACCTCCTCGACGAACCACCTGACATGACTCCAACCTTCCCAAGAAGTGGAGTCTCCAGACATCCCGGGGCGGTTCA
>NZ_MVHG01000200.1 GCF_002086125.1 Mycobacterium arosiense ATCC BAA-1401 = DSM 45069 | reverse complement strand
TGGCGCTCCACGTGTTTTCGTGGGCGCTTTTCTGCTGTTCAGGGGCGGATTTCGTTGCGGTAGACCATGCTTGGCGTGTCGCGGGTGAAATGAGCGACGCGCACGTGGCCTGGCTCTAGGTTTCGGGGTTACCACACCAACCTCAACCCGGAGGACGACCGCGTGCGCGTCTCTACTGCATTTAACCGTCTGCTGCAGATTCCCGGAGCGTTCGTCACCGATGTGTCGATCGGTGACTGCGATGTCGAAGTCATGCTGCGGCCCACCGCCCGGCTGTTACGTTGCCCGTGCGGCAAACAAGTCGGTGGGGGCTATGACCGCCGACGACGCCGGTGGCGCCACCTTGACCTGGGCTGTCGCCGGCTCTGGCTGGTCTATGAGATCCGCCGCCTGCACTGCCCGACCTGCGGGATACGCACCGAAGAACTGCCCTGGGCGCGGCCCGGCGCACGGCACACCCGCGACTTTGAAGACATGGTGCTGTGGCTGGCCCAGCGCACCGACCGCACCTCGGTGGCCACGTTGATGCGATGCGCCTGGGAAACGGTCACCGCCATCATCAACCGCGGGGTCGCCGAACTGCTGGATGCCCGTCGACTGAGCACCCTTTATCGCATCGGCGTCGATGAAATCTGCTACCGCCACCCGCACCGCTACTTGACCATCATCGGCGATCACGACACCGGCACGGTCATCGACATCCAGCCCGGGCGCAGCGAAGAATCCCTGACCAACTTCTATACCCAACAACCGGATTCGACGCTGGCCACCATCGAAGCCGTCAGCATGGACGTCGGCAAGGCCTACGCCGGAGCCACCCGCACCCAGCTGCCACACGCCACCATCTGCTTTGACCCGTTCCACATCATGCAATGGACCAACCGGGCCCTCGACCGGGTCTATGCCGAATCAGCCACCGGACCCGGCCGCGCCTTGATAACACCCGCGCAATGGAGGGCCGGCCGCTGGGCACTGCGCACCGGGGAGAACAAACTCAGCGACGACAAACGCGCACTGGTCAACCAGATCGCCCGCCTTAACCGACGCATCGGCCGGGCCTGGACACTCAAAGAACAACTGCGTGACCTCTACCGCCTCCACTACCCACCCGGGCGCGCCCGTGAGCACCTGCGACGCTGGATCACCGCCGCCAAACGCAGCCGCATCCCTGCTTTCGTCGCTCTCGGCAAACGCCTTGAGGTCTACTTCGACGCCGTCATCGCCGCCGTGGAACTGGGCTTGTCCAACGCCCTGATCGAAGGCATCAACGCCAAAATCCGCTTGATAAATGCCCGCGGCTACGGCCACCACTCCGCGCAAGCACTGACCTCAATGATCTATCTGACCCTCGGCGGAATCCACCCACAGCTACCCACGAGAAGGTGAGGAGCCGC
>NZ_MVHG01000020.1 GCF_002086125.1 Mycobacterium arosiense ATCC BAA-1401 = DSM 45069 | reverse complement strand
CGACCACGGCCAACCCCGCACCAACACCTACCACCACCCGGAAAAGCTGCTGGCCGATACGGACGACGACCCGTAGCGGCGAACGTCTTGATCGTGCGCCGCGCAACCGGGTAGCGTAGTGCTGCAATTACGAAACGATGAGTAGCGTAATTGGCCGCCGAACCACCGAGAGGATCTCCCTTGAAGCGCAGCCGCTACGCCGGCGATCCCTTCATCACATCCACACCCGAGATCGCCGCCGCGCTACAGGATGTCAGCGTTCCCACGCTGTTGCTCTCGCTCGTCCACATCACCGGCGACCCGCGCTTCATCCGCGACTTCAAGCAGGTGGGCATCTTCCTCAACGAGGTGCAGGGGTTCATGTCCGAGGACGACAAGGCACGGGCCCGCGCCGAGGCCCTGTCGGTTATCACCGAGTATCGGGACCGCGGTTGCCCCGAACCGCACCCGCTGAGCCACGAACTCGTCAGGGAGATGATCGACTGGGCGGCTTGTGAACACGTGCCCGACGACTACTTGCCGCTAATCGCCGAAGAGCTCGATCTCGACGGCGTCGACCCCCGGCGCCCCGCCGCGTTGCCCGCCGAACGCACCGCCGAACTCCCGGTCCTGGTCGTGGGATGCGGCGAATCCGGCATCCTGGCCGGCGTGCGCCTCAAGCAGGCCGACATTCCGTTCACCATCATCGAGAAGAACGCGGGCCCCGGCGGAACCTGGTGGGAGAACAGCTATCCCGGCGCGCGGGTGGATGTGGCGAACCATTTCTATTGCTACAGCTTCGAACCCAACAACGACTGGACCCATTTCTTCGCCGAGCAATACGAGCTGCAAGACTATTTCACCAAGGTCATCGACAATCACGGCCTGGCTGAGCATGTGCGTTGGCGGACCGAGGTTGTCGCGGCCGAATGGAATGACGACGACGGCGTGTGGAGCGCTTCATTGCGCTCATCCGACGGTCAGACGACCACCGTGCGCGCCCGCGCGCTCATCACCGCCGTCGGGCAGCTGAACCGTCCGAACCTTCCCGGGTTCGACGGCGCGGACACCTTCGCGGGGCAGTCATTTCACTCGGCGGCCTGGGATCATTCGGTAGACCTGAAAGGCAAGCGGGTCGCGCTCGTCGGCGCCGGCGCCAGCGGCTTTCAGATCGCCCCCGCGATCGCCGACGATGTTAAGCACCTCACCGTGTTTCAGCGGACCGCGCAGTGGATGTTTCCGAACCCGATGTATCACGACGAGGTCGGCGACGGTGTGCGCTGGGCGATGCGCCATCTGCCGTTCTACGGCAGGTGGTATCGCTTGCTGGTCCTCTGGCCCGGCTCGGACAAGGGTCTCGACGCGGCCGAGGGCGACCCGGATTACGCCGATCAGGAGCACGCCGTCAGCGGCATCAATGCCGCCGCGCACATGATGTTCTCCCAATGGATCAGCAGCCAAGTCGGCGAGGATTCCGAGTTGTTGGCCAAGGTGATGCCGGACTACCCGGCTTGCGGCAAACGCACACTGCAGGACAACGGCAGTTGGCTGCGAACGCTGCAGCGCGACAACGTCGAGTTGGTCCGCACACCCATCGACAAAATCACGCCGCACGGCGTCGTCACCGCTGACGGCGTGGCGCATGACGTCGATATCATCGTGTACGCCACCGGGTTTCGACACACCGACGTGCTCTGGCCGCTGAAGGTCACCGGCCGTAACGGCACCGATCTGCACCAGATGTGGGGGAGCCGGCCATACGCCTACCTCGGCATCACGGTCCCGGAGTTCCCGAACTTCTTCATCGTCTACGGCCCGGGAACTCATCTGGCCCACGGCGGCAGCCTGATCTTCCAGTCCGAACTGCAGATGCGCTACGTCGACCAATGCCTGGCGCGACTGGCCCAGACCGGCGTGCATTCGCTCGAACCGAAACCCGAAGCCGCCACCGATTGGCACCGGCGGACGCAGACCCAGATCAAGAAGATGGTGTGGTCGCATCCGGCGGTCAAACACTCGTATTTCAAGAACGCCGACGGCGAAATTCACACCGTCAGCCCATGGCGTCTCAACGAATACTGGTCGGCGGTGCGCGAGCCCGATTGGTCACAGTTTGTAGTCCGAGCGAAAGATCCGGCGCGACAGGGAAAGTGAGCACGTCAATATGCGCACCGTGGTCGTCGATGGGCCCCGCAGCGTTCGGGTGGACACCCGCCCGGATCCGGCCCTTCCGGGCCCCGACGGAGCGATCGTCGAGGTGAGCGCCGCCGGCATCTGCGGATCCGACCTGCACTTCTATGAGGCCGACTTTCCGATGCCCGAGCCGATCGCGCTTGGCCACGAAGCCATCGGCACCGTCGTGGAAGCCGGGCCGCAGGTGTGCAACGTCAAGGTCGGCGATCAGGTGATGGTGTCGTCGGTCACCGGCTGCGGCGCGTGCGCGGGATGTGCAACCCGCGATCCGGTGATGTGTCACTCCGGATTTCAGATATTCGGCGGCGGCGTGCTCGGCGGCGCGCAGGCCGACCTGCTCGCCGTACCAGCCGCGGATTTCCAGCTGCTGAAGATGCCCGAGGGCATCAGCACCGAGCAGGCGTTGCTGCTCACCGACAACCTGGCCACCGGCTGGGCCGCGGCGCAGCGGGCCGACATCCCCTTCGGCGGCACGGTGGCGGTGATCGGCCTGGGTGCGGTCGGCCTGTGCTCGCTGCGCAGCGCGCTATTTCAGGGCGCGGCAACGGTTTTCGCGGTCGATCAGGTCGACGGTCGGCTGCGGCGCGCCGCGCAGTGGGGCGCGACGCCCGTCAAAGCCCCGGCGCTCGAGGCCATCCTTGCCGCCACCGGCGGCCGCGGCGCCGACGCGGTGATCGACGCGGTCGCCACGGACGCCTCCCTGACCGACGCGATCAACGCCGTCCGGCCCGGCGGCACAGTCTCGGTCGTCGGTGTGCACGACATGAATCCGTTCCCCCTCAACGCGCTGGGCTGCTTGATCCGCAGCACGACGGTGCGGTTCACCACGGCGCCGGTGCAGCGCACCTGGCCGGAATTGATCCCGTTGCTGCGGGCAGGCCGGCTCGACGTCGAAGGGATTTTCACCACCACAATGCCGTTGGACGAAGCGGCCAAGGGCTATGCGATCGCGGAGTCGCGGTCGGGCGACGACGTGAAGATCCTGCTGAAACCCTAGGTGGTCACCGGGTCGCCGTGACGTATTGGGACCGCATGAAGCTGTCGATCTTGACGTCGACGTCCGGCGGGGTCATGCCGTAGCCGGCCTGTAGGTCCAGTGTGTTGCGGACGGGTTCGACGGCCCAATCGTGCGCGGTGAGCCACTCCGCGGGGTCCGACTGGGGTTCATAGGTCAGGGCCGAGAAGTTCACATTGCCGGACACATTCACGCCGGGGTGGTTCGCCTCCAGGGCGGTGAGCTGGTCGTGGTCCAGCCGCGATCCGAGCGCGCCGATGGCGATCTGGCTGCCCGGCGCGCTGAGCCCGCTGATCCGGGTGAAGAGCGCATGTTGCGCCTCGTCGGTGAGGTAGGGGAGCAGCCCCTCCACCGACCAGGCGCTCGGCATCTCGACGTCAAACCCGGCCGCTTCCAACGGCCGCGACCAGTCGGTGCGCAGATCGGCGGCGACCTCGATGCGGCGGGCCTTCGGGGTTGCGCCCTGCTCCTGAAGAACGCGAGCCTTGAATTCGAGGACCTTCGGCAGATCGACCTCGAAAACCCGTGTGTCTTGCGGCCATTGCAGCCGATATGCCCGCGAATCCAGGCCGGCGGCAACGATCACCGCCTGCCGGATGCCCGCCGCGCTCGCAGCCTCGAAGAAGTCATCGAAGAAGCGGGTCTGGACGCCATAGAGGCGCGGGAAGGCCGTCTCGTCGTCGGAGGTTCCCGGGTTGGCAAGCACACCCGCCAGATACGGGTCCTGCGAGGCGGCGATGAAGCCTTTCGCGAATTCGTCGCGCACCAGCGGCCGCGGGCCGATGGCGTGCAGCGCGCGCCATCCCGCGACGAGCAGCGCCGTGTATCCCACGCTGCTGACGATGTCCCAGTTGTCGTCGTCCGAACGGAGCGACCCGAATTCGGGTGTCGTGCTCATGGTTGCCCTCTCGTCGGCGCCGGCCATGACAAGCCGCCGCCCCCCACGGTACCCGTGGGGGGCGGGCTCACAGCTCCAAGAAGACGGTCACCGGACCGTCGTTCACCAACTCGACCTGCATGTTCGCACCGAACACCCCGGTCTGCACCTCGGCGCCCAACCGCCGCAGGGCCTCGGCGAACTCCGCCACCAGCGGCTCGGCGACAGCTCCGGGGGCGGCCGCGTTCCATGACGGGCGTCGGCCCTTGGCGGTGTCGGCGTACAGCGTGAACTGACTCACGACCAGGACGGGCGCGTTGACATCGGCCGCGGAACGTTCGTCGTCGAGAATCCTTAGCTGCCATAGCTTCTCAGCGAGCCGGCGCGCTTTGTCGCCGTCGTCGCCGTGGGTGACACCGACGAACGCCAGCAGGCCCTGACCATCCGGACGGATAGCGCCGACCGCCGCGCCCTCAACCGAGACCGTCGCCGACGAAACACGTTGCACCAACACCCGCATGGGCCTCGATGGTGCCAGACCGGCTCCCGCGGATCTTGGGTACGCTCGACGAATGTCTTTGCTCGTGGCGTTTTCCGTCACCCCGTTGGGGGTGGGCGAGGGCGTCGGTGAGATCGTCGCCGAAGCGGTTCGGGTGGTGCGCGATTCCGGGCTGCCCAACAAGACGGATGCGATGTTCACCGTCATAGAAGGCGAAACCTGGGCGGAAGTCATGGCCGTGGTGCAGCGCGCGGTCGAGGCCGTGGCCGCCCGAGCGCCCAGGGTCAGCACGGTGATCAAGGCGGACTGGCGCGCCGGGACCACCGACGCGATGACGCAGAAGGTCGCCAGCGTCGAGCGTTACCTTTCCGGGGGCTAGCGCTAGCCCCGCACCGCCAGCCGAAACGCCCGCTCGGCCGCATCGCCGTGCACGGCGAACACCACTTTGCGCAGCGAGCTCGGCTGGTGCCGCCGGACGGCGTCGACCATCAGCCGCGCCGCCTCGTCCAGCGGGAAGCCGCCGACGCCGGTGCCGAAGGCGACCAGCCCGAGCGAGCGGCAGCCGAGTTCGTCGGCCTTGCGCAGCGTCGAGGTCGTGGCCGCGGCGATGATATCGGCCGACGTCGGTCCGCCGAGCTCCATGGTCGCGGCGTGGATGACGTAGCGCGCCGGCATGTCGCCGGCCGTGGTCTCGATCGCTTCGCTGAGCCCGATCGGCGCCTTCGCTTTCGATTCGCGCTGCACGTCGGGCCCGCCCGCACGCGAGATGGCCGCGGCCACACCGCCCCCATGGCGTAGCTGCGTGTTGGCCGCGTTGGTGATCGCGTCGAGTTCGAGCTTGGTTATGTCGGCTTGTATTACCTCTAACTCGATCATGGGCTCATTGTCCTCGGGGTGAATGTCCTCGGGATGAATGTCGTCCGGAGCCGATGCGTAGGCTCAGGGCGGTGAGCGCACGTGCAGGAATCGTTGTCACCGGAACCGAGGTCTTGACGGGGCGGGTCCAAGATGCGAACGGCCCCTGGCTCGCCGATCGCCTGCTGGAGCTGGGCGTCGAGCTGGCCCACATCACGATCTGCGGTGACCGGCCGGCCGACATCGAAGCGCAGCTGCGGTTCCTGGCCGATCAGGGCGTGGACCTCATCGTGACCAGCGGGGGCCTGGGGCCGACGGCCGACGATATGACCGTCGAGGTGGTCGCGCGCGTTTGTGAACGCGAGTTGGTGTTGGACGCCGAGGTCGAGGAGAAGATCGCCAACATCCTCAAGAACTTGATGGGCCGCAATCCCGCGTTCCAATCCGCCATGGATCCCGGCACTTTCGAGTCGCTGCGGGCAGCCAATCGCAAGCAGGCCATGGTGCCGGCAGGGGCGCAGGTGCTCGACCCGGTGGGGACCGCTCCCGGCATCGTCGTGCCCGGCAAGCCGACGGTGATCGTGCTACCGGGTCCGCCGCGCGAGCTGCAGGCGATGTGGCACACGGCCATCCAGACGCCCGCGGCGCAGGAGGCGATCGCCGGCCGGACCGTCTATCGGCAGGAGATGTTGCGCATGTTCGGGCTGCCGGAGTCGGGGCTCGCCGAAACGCTGCGCGACGCCGGAACGGCCGTGCCCGGCTTCGAGCAACTGGAGATCACCACCTGCCTGCGGCGCGGCGAGATCGAGATGGTCACCCGTTATGAGCCGGACGCCGTGGAGGCGTACGCCCAGCTGACCAAGCTGCTGCGCGAGAGGCACGGGCATCAGCTGTACTCCGAGGACGGCTCGCGCGTCGACGATCTGGTGGCACAACTTCTGGCCGGCCGTCGGATCGCGACGGCGGAGTCCTGCACCGCGGGACTGCTGGCCGCGCGGCTGACCGACCGGCCCGGGTCATCGGATTACGTGGCCGGCGGTGTCGTTTCCTATTCGAACGAGGCGAAGGTGGAGCTGCTCGGCGTCGACCCCGCGCTGATCGAGGCGCACGGCGCGGTGTCCGAGCCGGTGGCCGAGGCGATGGCCACGGGTGCGCTGCAGCGCTTCGGCGCCGACACCGCGGTCGCGATCACCGGAATCGCCGGCCCTGGCGGGGGTACCGACGAAAAGCCGGTGGGCACAGTCTGTTTCAGCGTAACGGCCGCCGGCCGAACCGATACCCGCACACTGCGGCTTCCGGGCAACCGCTCGGATATCCGGGAGCGCTCGACCACGGTGGCCATGCATCTGCTGCGGCGCCTCCTGGGCAACAGCGAGTAGCGTCACGTCACTTCGCTTGCGAGGAAGGCGCTTTCGGTTGTGCCGAACCGGATTCCGGTGGCGTCCGTTCCGATCAGCGTCAGCGCCGCCACCGCGATCAGGACCGGTACGATCGTCGCCGCCAACGCGAACGGGTAGCCGTGCGATTCGGCGAGGCGTTCCTGGATCGGTAGGTTGAACGCCGCCAGCAGGTTGCCGAGCTGATAGGTCACCCCGGGATAGAGACCGCGGATGGCGTCCGGAGACATCTCGGTGAGGTGGGCGGGAATCACGCCCCACGCGCCCTGCACGAAGAGCTGCATCAAAAACGAACCGAGGCACAGCATTGCGGCGCTGCGCGAGTACGCGAACAACCCGACGACGGGCAGCGCCAGGATCGCACAGAATACGACGGTGTAGCGGCGGCTGAATCGCTGCGACAGCGTGCCGAAGACCAGGCCTCCGACAATGGCGCCGACGTTGTAGACCACCACAGTCCACTTGACCGTCGTGCTGGACAGGCCGGCACCCTGATTGGCGTGCGCCCCCAGGAAGGTGGGGTAGACGTCCTGCGTGCCGTGGCTCATCCAGTTGAAGGCCGTCATCAGCAGCGCCAGGTAGATGAACCGTCGGATGATGGCGCCGCTGCGCAGCACGTCGCGGATCCGGGTGCTGGTGAGCTTCATCTGGTCCTGGGCGGTTTCCCACACCTCGGACTCCTCCACGCGGTAGCGGATGACCAGGCTGATCAACGCGGGAACGATGCTCAGGCCGAACAGCCACCGCCATGACAGCCCGATCCAGTCGATCACCACCAGCGAGGCCACACTCGCCAGCAGGTAGCCGAACGCGTACCCCTCCTGCAGCAGCCCGGAGAAGAACCCGCGTCGCTCGACGGGAACCTTCTCCATGGCGAGCGCGGCGCCCAGCCCCCACTCGCCGCCCATGCCGATGCCGTACAGCAGTCGCAGGATCACGAGCACCGTGAAGTTGGGTGCGAACGCGCACAGGAAGCCGACCACCGAATAGAACGTGACGTCGACCATCAGCGGCAGCCGCCTCCCCACCCGGTCGGCCCACAACCCGAACAGCAGCGCACCGACGGGCCGCATGATGAGGGTGGCCGTGGTGACGAACGCGACCTCGGCCTTGCTGTGGTGGAACGTCTTGGCGATGTCGGCGTAGACGAGCACCACGATGAAGTAATCGAAGGCATCCATCGTCCAGCCCAGTAGCGCCGCGATGAAGGAATTGCGCTGATCGGCGGTCAACTTCTGTTCAAGCCCTGGTGTGGTCACGTCAGCATCGTGGCTTACCCAGCGCGCCGGCGCGACTTGTTCCACCATGTGGACTGCGGGAGTAAGTTCCGGATACATGCGGATCATCGACGCTGACGGACACGTGGCCGAGAATTCGTCGCTGGCAATCGAGGCGATCAAACGATGGCCGGAGCACGTCAAGCCCAGCGCCGACGGTCGGCCGGGATTGACGCTCGAGGGCCGCAACTACCCCGAGGACCGGGGGCCGGGCGCGGGTTGCCCGCCGGAACACGGGATCAGCAAGGCGCCCGACATCAACTGCCGCTCGCCCGAGGGGGTGCTGGGGGACGCCGATCGCGATCACATCGACACGATGGTGCTGTATCCCAGCATGGGGTTGTGCGCGCCGAGCCTGCAGGATCCGGAGTTCGCCGCGGGATTCTCGAGGCTGTACAACCGGTGGATTGCGGACTACTGCGCCTCATCCGGTGGCCGGCTGCGCGGCGTCGCCGTGACACCGATCGAGCACGGCCGCATTGCCGTCGACGTCATGGCCGAGGCCAAAGAGCTTGGGCTGGTTGCGACTTTGGTGCCGCCGGCGCTCAAGAGCCGCAATCTCGACCACCCCGACCTCGACCCGTTCTATGCCGCCGCCGGCGAGCTCGGCATGCCGTTGGGTGTGCACGGCGCCCCGGGCATTCACCTGCCCAAGATCGGTGTGGACCGTTTCACGAACTACATTCAGGTGCACTGCATCAGTTTCCCGTTCGACCAGATGACCGCGATGACCGCGATGGTCTCCGGCGGCGTCTTCGAGCGCCACCCGGAATTGCGGGTCGCCTTCCTCGAAGCCGGCGCGGGCTGGGTCCCGTTCTTCATCGACCGGCTGCACGAGCATTACGAAAAGCGCGGCGATTGGGTCCAGGGCGGCTGGCGTCGCGACCCGCACGACTATCTGGCCGCGGGCAACATCTGGGTGACGTGCGAACCGGAGGAACCGATCCTGCCCGGCGTGATCGACGTGCTGGGCGACGGTTTCATCATGTTCGCCAGCGACTACCCGCACTGGGACGGCGAGTGGCCGGAGAGCACCAAGCACCTGCGCACCCGAACCGACCTCAGCGAGGGCTCCCGGGAAAAGATCGGCGGCTTGAACGCGCAACGCTTCTACAACTTGAACTGACCTTTGCCGCTTACTCGCGAGCCCGAAGGTGGCAGGATTTGCCACCATGGGCCCTTTCCTGTTGCGCGCCGCGTTGACCGGCCTGGCGTTGTGGATCGTCACCCTTTTCGTGCACGGGCTGAGCTTTGTGGGCGGGGACACGAAGCTGGAACGCGCCGGCATCATCTTCGTGGTTGCCGTGATCTTCGGGTTGGTCAACGCATTCATCAAGCCCATCGTCCAAATCTTGTCGATCCCGTTGTACATCCTGACGCTCGGCCTGTTCCATGTCGTCGTCAACGCGTTGATGCTGTGGATCACCGCGCGGATCACCGCGCACACCACGCACTGGGGACTGCAGATCGATCACTTCTGGTGGACCGCGATCTGGGCCGCGATCGTGCTGTCGATCGTTAGTTGGTTGCTGTCCTTGGTGTTTCGACGTACCGGCGTCGCGCGCTAGCCGTCGTTTGCCAGGCTCACGACGTCGCGCGCGCAGCCCCAGGACAAAGTGACGCCGTTGCCGCCGTGCCCGTAATTGTGGATGCACCGTGCCCGGCCCAGCGGCTCGGCTTCCACCCGCACAGACGGGCGGTCGGGGCGTAGGCCCGTGATCACCTCGATCACCTCGGCGTCGTTGAGTCGCGGCTCGACGCGACGGCAGCGCTGCAGGATGTGTTCGGTCACGTCGGGGTCGGCCGCGGTGTCCCAACGCCCGGGGATGCTGATGCCGCCGCAGACCACCCGTTGCGGGTGGGGGAAGTAGCAGGTCCAGTCCGGGCCGCTGTTGATTTGCAGAAACATCTGCCCCAGACCGGGATTGGTGAGCACCACGTGCTGGCCGAACAACGGTTGCACGGTGTCGTCACCGGTCAGCGCACCCGCGGCCAGCCCGGTGCAGTTGACGACGATTTCGGCGGCCTCGGCCGCCTCGTCGAGGGTCCGCACGGGATGCTGCTCGATTTCGCAGCCGGCCGACGCCAGCCGCCGGGTCAGGTAGTCGAGATAGTGCGGCATGTCGATCATCGGCAGGGTCGCGCGAAACCCGGTGCTGGAGCCCTCGGGGACATCGGCCGGGTCGGCCGGCCGAAGGTCGGGGATCAAGGCCGCCGCCGACGACATCGCCTCGGTCGCGGTCAGCTCACCGACGGCCAGCGCCGGCGCCAGCTGCACCCCGGAATCGGGATCGCCGGCAAGATCGGTGAACACCCCCAGCGAGTGCTCGGTCCAGGCAAGCGTCTCGGCCGCGCGGTCGGCGGGTCGTGGGGGAAGCCAGACGGCGCCGGCCACCGCCGACGTCGTCTGCTTGCGCGTCGTGGCCGCCAATATTCGCACCGGCCAGCCCGCCTCGGCCAGACAGATGGCCGAAGTCAACCCGCTGACGCCGGCGCCGACGACGACGGTCTGCTGCATGGGTGCCACGGCGCCACGGTAGCGAAAAGGGCCGGGCCGCGGAACGCGGCGGGTTCTCTTCGGTGGATCAGGAATGCGGGGCCGGCGGCGCTGGCGAAGCCGGCGGGGCCTGCGGCGGCGGCGAGGCCGAGGGCGCCCGCTGAGCGCCCCCGCCCAGGAGGCTGTTGAGGATTCCAAGCGTGCCCTGCACGCCCGCGGGCGGCGCGCTCGACGGCACCGCAGCGTCCGGTGTCAGCTGCCAGGGCTGGCAGCCCGACGTCTTGAACGCCTTGTCGCCCGGATCGATCTGCACGACCTGCGGTTTCTTCGACATGGCGTTGTCGATGATGGCGCCATCGGGGTTGCCGGTCCGCTTCCAGTAACAGGTGCCGTCGCCGACGGGACCGCCGGAGCTGTATATGCCCGGCACGATGTCGCTACCCACGGCATAAATGCCGTCCTTGTCGATGGACGTCTTCGGACCCGCCGGTGCGGGCGAGGCCTCCGGGGAGCCGGCGGGCGACGGCGACGGCGCTGCCGACGCCCCGGACGCGGGCCCGGGAGCCGGCCCCCGCGTCTCGTCCGGATCGGCGCTGGCGACGACCGTGGACGCGGCCCAGCCGGCGACCATCAGACTCGCAGCAACCATCCTTGCCGCAGCAGGTTTTGCACCCATAGAGATCGAGGGTACCGGGGTAGACAACCCAATTCACATCGTTGTGAAATCTTCCGGACCGGCAAAGAACGGCTAGTCGAGCCGCCGCACCCGGCCCGCGTATCCGAGCGCGCGCTCGTAGGTCTCGAGGTTGTCGCGGGAAATCTTCGCGTGCACCGGGCGTTCGAGGAAAAAGCGCAGCACCGGGTTGTAGGCGTGGTACGTCTCGTGGAATGTCAGCACGGTGGTGCCGTCCGGCTGCTCTTCGAGCCGGTGATATCCCTCGGCGCGTGACCACAGCGGGGCGCCGACGGCGACGTAGCGCGACACCTTGTTGAGTTCGGCCTCCGTCACGGTCTCCCAGGACCGCGCCCTACCGCCGGTCAGCAGGTACTTGGGCACTTCGAAGATGCAGGTGCGGACCAGGCCCTCGCCGGCTTCGTTGCCCTCGTTGAGGATTTCCATGCTGCCGGTCGGCCACTTGAGCACCCGTGGCCGCGGGGCGTTCGGTGGGGGCGGCGGATGCAGCACCCGCCAGACTTTGTGCGGCGGCGCATCGATGTGGAATCGCACGGTGTAGGACCGCATCAGCTATCTCCGACGGCCCGTTCCCAGGCGTCCCAGTACGTGATGGTCTCCGCGGGCGGCCGCTTGGCCGGCCGGAAGTCGGTGCCGGTCGTGTAGGCGACGGGGAACAGCGCGGCCTGCGTGACGGTGGGCGGAATGCCCAGCAGCTCGGCGACCTCTTTCTCCTTGAACAGATGCATCGTCGTCCACACCGACCCCAGCCCCCGCGATCGCAGTGCCAGCAAGAAGCTCCACCCCGCGGGAATGATCGATGCCCAGGCGGCCGCGGCGATGCCCGGTTCGGCGGTGTCGATGCGCTCGGTGAGGCAGGGGATGACATGCACGGGCACCTCTGCCAACGTCTCGGTCAGGCTCATCGCGCTCTGATACACCCGCTGCGTCTGGGCGTCGCTCGCGTTGTCGGCCGCGTAGGCCAGATACTGCGCGCCGATGCTGCGGTAGATTTCGGCGATCGCGGCGCGCTTGTCCGCGTCGGTGATGACCAGCCAGCGCCAGTTCTGCGTGTTGCTTGCCGTGGGCGCCTGCATCGCCAGCCGGATGCACTCCAGGATCACGTCGCGACCGACCGGGCGGGTCAGGTCGAGGCGTCTGCGAACCGACCGCGTGGTGCTCAGCAGCTCGTCGACGGTGGCGATGTCCATGGGGTCCTTTCCGATGCGTGATCAAAGGTCGATGGCGCAAGACTGGTCGACGCCCAGCACGCTCAACGAGCGTCCCAGCCCAAGGAAGACGGCGACGCACAGCGTGAGATCCAGGATCTCTTCGTCGGAGAACGACTGCCGAAGTCGTTGGAAGAAGGCATCGTCCATCGATGCGTGGTCGGTGGCGAAGCGTTCGGCGTACTCGATGCAAAGGCGTTGGCGCGGAGTGTATCCCGGATAATCGGCGTATGCGGCGACGTTTTCGTACAGCTCGGGCGCCACGCCGGCATCGCGCACGGACTGGGCGCGGAAATCGGCGCAGGCGACGCAGTCGTTGATCAAGGCGATGCGCATCCGGGCCAGCTCCCGCTCCTCGGCCGGCAGGATGCTCTGCTGATATGCGCCGCGGATCATGCATTCGACCATGCCGGCGAGTTGTGGCCGCAGCGTCCAGATCATGGCGGCTTCGCCGCCGGGGCCATCCGGCACATTGAGACGGGCCATCGCGAACTCCTGCCCGGGGAAGAGAAGTACTGAGCTGAGCAAACCAGATCCTGGTCGCCGAGGCCAGGCATAGACCCGCAAACGCCTTGCCGATCCCCCGCCGCACAAAGCCCGGGCCGCGCCGGGCGGGCGCAATGGAGTAGGCGGTTACTCGAAATCTACGAGTTGCTCGGTGGGAGGCTGCGACTATGCCAGTTATGAGTAAGTTTCGGGTAGGACTGGGCAACCAGATCATCAATTCGCGATACTCCGCGACGGCGTTGGCGCGCACCGATTACTTGACCGCAGCGACGGCCGGCCTTGACGCCTACTGGGTGGGTGATCATCTCAATTCGCTGTTTCCCGGTCGCTTTACACGCCGCAGTACGTCGGGGTGGCGAAAGTAGCCCCAAAAATCGACGCATGTCTAGAGCCCTGGACGCTGCTCGGACACCTCGCCGCTCGCAGCCGCTTCGGACGCGTCCGGCTCGGTGTCGGCGTCACCGACGCCAGCCGCCGCAATCCCGCGGTCACCGCACAAGCGGCCGCTACTCTGCACTTGATTAGCCGAGGCCGCGCCATTCTGGGCATCGGCGTAGGGGAGCGTGAAGGCAACGAACCCTACGGTGTCGATTGGACCAAGCCGGTGGCGCGATTCGAAGAAGCACTCGCCACCATCCGTGCTCTGTGGAACTCCGGTGGCGAACTCTTCTCGCGGGACTCGCCATACTTTCCATTGCGCAATGCGGCGTTTGATCTTCCGCCCTACCGCGGCAAATGGCCCGAGATTTGGGTCGCCGCCCACGGTCCGCGCATGCTACGAGCCACCGGCCGCTACGCCGATGCTTGGTTTCCGGCGGCTGTGATGCGGCCCAAAGACTATGCACAAGGCCTGCAAGCGGTCCGCACGGCGGCGTCCGACGCCGGGCGCGACCCCATGACGATCACCCCGGCAATTTGGTTGTTCGTCGTCACCGGCGGCAGCCGCGAGGAGGTCGACGAAATCCTGAATTCGAACGCCTCGAAGGCTTTCGCGCTGAACATTCCGGCGGAAACGATGGGCCGACCATGGCGTGGAGCATCCAATGGGTGCTGATTTCTTCGGCGCAAAAGACTTCTTTCCCCGTCAACTCCTATCGCGGCCCGTATACCCCGGGCAGCGCAGCATGTTTGGCGTTCGCGCTGGCCGTGCCCCAAGACGACGCGGCCAGCACCGCGATGATGACCAAACTGAAGGGTGGCATCGGTGCCCTCACCGATCACCTGCGTGAGCTATTCGTCTCCCATGGCGACGCGATCCGGTTTCGCACCAGGGTCGAAGAGATCCTCGTCGCCGGGCACCGGGTGACCGGCGTGCGGCTGCGCGACGGGTCGACGGGTCTCGGCACCGATCGTGGTGTCCAACCTGTCGCCCGACATCACGCTCACCGGGCTGATCGCACCCGAACATGTTCGGCCGCAACTGGTCTCGCGTGTCTCCGGTCGTGACCACCGGGCGTCGTTCGTGCCCCGCCATACGAGTTCCTCAACGACGAAGGCATGCAACAGTCGGTCGGAATCTTCGGGTCACCCGAGGAGCAGCAGTTGCACTGGGAAAACTGTCGCCGGGGCGTCGTTCCGGACAACCCGTCGATGGGCCTGCAGATTCCGTCGGTGCACGATCCCGGCATGGCGCCGCCCGGCAAGCACGCGGCCAGCGCGTTCGCTTACGCGTTCCCGGTCGAAGTCGCCCGCGACCAGCATGGACACCTCAAAAGCGAGATGGCGCAACGGGTTATCGACAAGATCGCCCGGTTGGCGCCGAACTTTAAGGATATCGTGATCCGCCGCATCACCTTCGCGCCCCACCACATGAACACCATGTTCGGCGCACCCTCGGGCGACTTCTGCCACGGGCTGTTGCACCCCGACCTCATGGGTCCGAACCGGCCCGGCCCGAAGGGCTTTGTCGATATGGCCATCGGAATCGACGGTCTGTATCTCGCCGCCGCCGGATGCCACGGCGGGCCCGGGATCACGTTCACTCCCGGCTACAACGCCGGCTATCAGGTTCTCGACGGCGCGTCGTGACGAGGGAGAATCAGCCGCCGAACACGCCGGTGAGCTGAGCCTGTGCGGTCGCGGCACCGCCGATCGTCTGCGCCGCCCGCACCCCGGCCAGGCCGGCGGGCAATCGATATCCGTCGGGCAGTTGATAAAGGGTGAACCGGTAATGATGGGTGCCTGTTCCCGCCGGGGGACAGGGCCCCTTGTAGGCCGGCTGGCCGGCCGTATTGGGCAGGGAGGTCGCCCCGGCCGGGGTCTGCCCATCGGCGGTAGTCCCCGAACCGGGCGGGATCCCGACGACGACCCAATGGACGTACAGCCCGTTGACGGCGTCGGGATCGTCGACCACCAGGGCGGCACCCAACGGCGCCGACCACTCCAACGGCGGCGCGATGTCGGCGCCCTTGCAGGTGAACTGCACCGGAATCGGCGCCCCGTCGGCGAAAGCCGGACTGCTGATGGTCAGCGGGCCGGCCGCGGGTGCGCGCGGCGCCGTGCGGCCCAGGGTGGTGACCTTCGGGGGCGACGACGTCGTCATGTGGTTCTCACCGTGGCCGCCGCAGCCGGCCAGCACCGGGGCAATAGAAGCCGGGGCAATAGAAAGTGCGCCGATGATCGCTGTGATTCGGTGCAGCCTGCCCGCCGACGTCCGTTCCATGACTACCAGTCTGACTCGCGCGCCCGCGCTCGGGAAGGACCCGACTTCACCCGAGCGAGGACTCGCTACCTTCCGCGCTTCTCGACTTCGAGGACCCGCTTACGCAGTCCCTCAGTGGCCGTGTCCATCAGGCTCTTGGCCCCCCTCTTGACCAAGAATCCGGGGACTGGGGCCACCAGGTCGACGGTGAGCTCGAAACGAACCCGGGTCGCATCCCCTTCGGGGATCAGGGTGTAGCGACCCTCTTGAGCGCGTTGCTGTTTGGCGCTGACCAAGGTCCAGCCCACGCCGTCGTCGTGAACGGTGTATGCGAGCTCCTGTTCGTCGCTGACGCCGACGAGCTTGACGACCTGTCTGGATCTGGTCGGATGGTTCTGGTCATCGCGCTCGAGCACCTCGACCTTCTTGTGCGCCGGCGACCACTCGGTCAACGACTCGAGGTCGAACAGCACATTCATGATTGGGTCGGGCGTCGCCTCGATGACCACGTCGCGAGAATCGGTGATAGCCATCTCGGGGAGATAGCCAACGCGGTGCGGCTCGAAACCCGGTCACGAGGGGGCGTCAGGGACGCGGTCGAGCGCCCAGCGCAGCGAGCCGGGGGAGGACGACGTCGCGCCATCCCGCCCCCATGCGCTCGAATGCCCGCGCCATGCGGCCGTCGTCCAGGTCAAAGCCGCTGTGTTCCAAGAATACTCGGGTGCCGTTGCCTTCGGCTTGCAGTCGCCAGGTCAGCGTCCAGGCGGCGGTGAACGTGTAGGCGAACAGGCGCGGCGCGTCGACCTGGATCACCCTGCACGGCTGCTCGCCGTAGCCCGGCATGTCGAGAGTGAACTGGTGCCCCACCACCGCGGCCACCTGATCCTCGGCCCACCACAGCTTCAGCAGCGCGGGTTCGGTGAGCATTCGCCACACCGTGTCCGGTGGCGCCGCCACGAATTGGTCCACCCGGATGGTCGCGAACCGCGACGTCTCGGTCATTTCAGCTCCTTTGCTACCTCGGCGAGCTTGGCCAGTCGGCCGCGCCAGAACTTCTCGAAGGGTTGCAGCCAGTCGCCGAGTTCCGCCAACGGCTCCGCGGTCAGGCGGTAGATGCGGTGCCGCCCATGCGGCTGGTCGGCCACGAGTCCCGCGTCGCGCAGCGCCTTGAGGTGTTCGGCGACCGCGGGCCGGCTGAGTTCGAACCGTTCGCTGAGTTCCCCGGCCGAGAGCGGTCGTTCGAAGAGGATCTCCAGCAGTTCGCGCCGCACCGGGTTAGCCAAGGCGAGAAGGACGCGGTCGACGCTAGCCACAGCCACCATCTTATGTCGGGTATTCCCGACATGTCAACTATTTCCGACATAATGCCGGGCATAATCCGCGTCCGGCGGGGGCCGGGGCGGCTACCTTCCTGGGTGTGCATCTCGTCTGGGAACGGCTGTCCTATGGCGTGCACCGCTGCCGGCTTCCGTTCTGCGACGTGGCCATCGGGTTGGTATGCGGCAACACCGGTGCATTGCTCGTCGACACCGGGACCACCCTGGCGGAGGCGGTCGCGATCGATGCCGACGTCCGGCTGCTTGCCGGACGTGCGGTGAGCCATATTGTCTTGACACACAAGCACTTCGACCACGTGTTGGGTTCGTCCCAATTCACCGGAGCCCACGTTCACTGCGCCCCCGAGGTGGCCGCTCATCTTTCCTCGGCGACCGGCCACATCCGCGCGGACGCGCTGCGTCACGGCGCTGGTGGTCGCCCCCGGCACGAACGCCGGCGAGCCGGCCGTCGTGTTCACCGGCGACTTGGTGGAAGAATCCGGCGCCCCAGCGATCGATGACGACTCCGATGCCGAGTCATGGTCCGTGACCCTGGACCGGCTGTTGGCCCTGGGCGGCCCGGAGGCGATGTACGTTCCGGGCCATGGCAACGTCGTCGACGCGGGGTTCGTCCGGCGCCAGCGGGACTGGCTGGCCCGTCGCGCGGCCGCACCGTGATCGATATCGTGGCGAAAACTATTGGCTCGCAAGGCATGTGGCACTGCCGCAGCGCGGCGGCGTGGCGGAGGTGCGTTGTGCGCAACGGACGGGTCGGCGCCGATCATCGATCCGCCGTCGAAAAGGTCTCGCAAGTGCAGGGTGCGACAACAGTTTTGGCTCAAGTCCTTCGACCCCTGATTGAACTGCCATTCCCGGGGATAGACTCACGTTCAGTGGATTCGTGAAGAGGAGCGTAAGACATGGCAATCATTGACACGGACACGCAAGTCCGGCCATCGTTCGAAGACGAGGTCGCTGCCACCCAGAAATACTTCGACGACCCGCGCTTCTCCCGCATCACCCGCCTCTACACCGCCCGCCAGGTCGCCGAGCAGCGCGGCACCATCCCCACCGACTACACCGTCGCCCGCGATGCGGCGGCCGCATTCTACGAGCGGCTGCGCGAGCTGTTCGCCGAGAAGAAGAGCATCACGACGTTCGGCCCCTACTCGCCCGGGCAGGCCGTCGCCATGAAGCGCATGGGCATCGAGGGGATCTACCTGGGCGGTTGGGCGACGTCGGCCAAGGGTTCCACCACCGAGGATCCCGGACCCGACCTCGCCAGCTACCCGCTGAGCCAGGTACCCGACGACGCCGCGGTGTTAGTGCGAGCGTTGCTGACCGCCGACCGCAACCAGCACTACCAGCGCGTGAGCATGAGCGAGAAGCAGCAGGCGACCGCTACGCAGTACGACTACCGGCCGTTCATCATCGCCGACGCCGACACCGGCCACGGCGGCGACCCGCACGTGCGCAACTTGATCCGCCGGTTCGTCGAGGTCGGCGTGCCGGGGTACCACATCGAGGACCAGCGCCCCGGCACCAAAAAGTGCGGCCACCAGGGCGGCAAGGTGCTGGTGCCGTCAGACGAGCAGATCAAACGGCTCAACACCGCGCGCTTTCAGCTCGACATCATGAAGGTGCCGGGCATCATCGTCGCCCGCACCGATGCCGAGGCGGCCAACCTACTCGACAGCCGGGCCGACGAGCGCGACCAGCCGTTCCTGCTCGGCGCCACCAACCTCAACATTCCGTCGTACAAATCCTGTTTTCTGGCGATGGTGCGCCGCTTCTACGAGCTGGGTGCCAAAGACATCAACGGTCACCTTCTTTATGCGCTCCCCGAGGGGGAGTACGCCGAGGCCGGGGCCTGGCTGGAGCGACAAGGCATCCAGGACGCCATCTCTGACGCGGTCAACACGTGGCGTGGGGACGGCCAACAGTCGATCGGCGACCTGTTCGACCAGATCGAGTCGCGGTTCGTGGCGGCTTGGGAGGACGACGCCGGGCTGATGACCTATGGCGAGGCCGTGGCCGAGGTGCTCGAATTCGATGCCAGCGAGGGCGAGCCGGCCGACATTAGCGTCGACGAGTGGCGGGCTTTCGCGGCACGCGCATCCCTGTACTCCGCCAAGAAAAAAGCGAAGGAATTGGGCGTCGACCCGGGTTGGGACTGCGAGCTGTCGAAGACCCCCGAGGGCTACTATCAGATCCGCGGCGGCATCCCGTACGCCATCGCGAAATCACTGGCGGCCGCGCCGTTCGCCGACATCCTTTGGATGGAGACCAAGACCGCCGACCTGGCCGACGCCAAGCAGTTCGCCGACGCCATCCACGCCGAGTTCCCCGACCAGATGCTGGCCTACAACCTGTCGCCGTCGTTCAACTGGGACACCACCGGTATGACCGATGAGCAGATGAGGCAGTTCCCCGAGGAACTGGGCAAGATGGGCTTCGTCTTCAACTTCATCACTTACGGCGGACACCAAATCGACGGCGTCGCGGCCGAGGAATTCGCCACCTCGCTCCAACAGGACGGCATGCTGGCGCTGGCCCGCCTGCAGCGCAAGATGCGTCTGGTCGAATCCCCTTACCGCACACCGCAAACCCTGGTCGGCGGCCCCCGCAGCGACGCGGCGCTGACCGCCTCGTCGGGACGCACCGCGACCACCAAGGCGATGGGCGAGGGCTCGACCCAGCACCAGCACCTGGTGCAGACCGAGGTGCCGAAGAAGCTGCTCGAGGAGTGGCTGGCGATGTGGAGCGACAACTACAGCCTGGGTGAAAAGCTGCGCGTGCAGCTGCGGCCCCGCCGGGCCGGCTCGGACGTGCTGGAACTGGGGATCTATGGCAACGACGACGAGCAGTTGGCCAACGTCGTCGTCGACCCGATCAAGGACCGGCACGGCCGCAGCATCCTTCAGGTCCGCGACCAGAACACCTTCGCCGAGAAGCTACGGCAGAAGCGGCTGATGACGCTGATCCACCTGTGGCTGGTGCACCGCTTCAAGGCCGACGCGGTGATCTACGTGACGCCGACCGAGGACAACCAATATCAGACCTCGAAGATGAAGTCGCACGGCATCTTCAGCGAGGTCTATCAGGAGGTCGGCGAGATCATCGTCGCCGAGGTGAACCGGCCCCGCATCGCCGAACTGCTGCAGCCCGACCGCGTCGCGCTGCGCAAGCTGATCACCAAGGAAGATTAGCCAGCACCCGACGGCCCATCACGCCTGCGTGTCAGGCCATCTTTGACGGGCGCGATTTCGCGATCGGAATCTGTTTGCGCCGCGAGGCCCCGGGGTAAGAAAAAGTGGGCGGCGCGCAGTGGCGCATGTGGAGATTGGGGGATCTGATGAGATCTGGACCGAGGACGGCGGTCGCACTCTTCGGTGGTGCGACAATGCTCGTGTTATCGGTCGCCTGCGGCGGCGGTCATAAGGGCGGCCCAAGCAGCACCACGACCCCGACGACGACACCGTCGTCCAGCGTCGCGCCCTCCTCAATACCCGGTGGCGAGCCGGGTGGCCCGACCGGTGGCGGCGGACCCGGCGGGGGTGGCGGCAGCGTGCCCGGCGGCCCGACCGGCGGCGGTGGCCCTAATGGCGGCGGCGGCAGCGTGCCCGGCGGCCCGACCGGTGGCGGCGGACCCGGCGGGGGCGGCGGCAGCATTCCGGGCGTCGGCGGTGGCGGCGGCGGTCCGGGCGGCGGCGGAGGTTGCGTCGGCAACGTCTGCGGCGGCTACTGATCGCTCGCTGAGCCAGCGCACAAAGCGCAATACCAAGACTTGCCCCCTAGCCGGTGGGGCCGGGATCACCTGGCCCCATCGGCTGAACCCCTGTCTGGGGCTAGGGTCGCAGCCACAATCCGGGTTATGGTTCTGGCCAACTCGGATGCAAGGGGACTTCGATGGCGAAGCTGCGATTCGGATACTTCATCGCCCCGTTCCACCGCGCGGGCACCAATCCGACGCTGGCCCTGCAACGCGATCTCGCCTTCGTTGAGCACCTCGACGCCTTGGGCTTCGACGAAGTCTGGTTGGGCGAACACCACTCGGCAGGTAGCGAGATCATCAGTGCCCCAGAGATTTTCATCGCCGCCGCCGCCGAACGCGCCAAGCGGATCCGCTTCGGCACGGGCGTCATCTCGCTGTCGTACCACAACCCGCTGTGGGTCGCCGACCGGTTGATGCTGCTGGATCACCTCACGCACGGCCGCATCATCGGCGGCGTGGGGCCGGGTTCACTGCCCAGCGACTCGTCCATGATCGGGCTCACCCCGACCGACACCCGCGAGCTGCTGGAAACCAATCTCGACATCGTCGCGCGGCTGCTGGCGGGCGAGACGGTCAGCGCCAAGACCGCCACCCATCAGCTCGTCGATGCCAAGCTGCAGCTTGCCCCCTACTCCGACGGCGGGATCCCGCTGTCCGTCGCCGCGGTCGCCTCACCGACGGGCGCGCGGTTGGCGGGTAAGCACGGCATCGGCCTGCTGTCCATCGGGGCGACGCTGACCGTCGAGGGTTTCAACGCGCTGTCCTACCACTGGGGCATCGTCGAGGAGCGCGCCGCGGCCTTTGGCACGCAGGTCGACCGCAAGAACTGGAGCCTGGTCGGTTTGTTCCACCTCGCCGAGACCGAGAAGCAGGCCCGCGAAGAGGTCAAGTTCGGCATCGAGCCGTGGTTCCGGTATTTCCAGAAGGTGGCCGCGTTCCCGCAAATGACGATGCCGGGTGAGCAGCTCGACGAAATGATCGACGTCATCAACGACAACGGTGCGGGCGTGATCGGCACGCCCGAGCGGGCGCGCGAACAAGTGCAGCGGCTCTGGGACCAGTCCGGCGGGTTCGGCTGCATGCTGCAGATGGGTCACGAATGGGCCAACCCCGCCGCCACCCGACGGTCCGCCGAGTTGTTCGCCGCCGAGGTGATGCCGCACTTCCAGGGCCAGGCGCAGCCGACGCTGGACGCCGCCGCGCGCGCCGGCCAGGCCCGCGAGAACCTGGCGCAGTCGCAGTTGGACGCCGTCGCACACATGACCAAGAAGTATCAGGACGAGGTCGAGGCGAAATAGCGACTCGTGGCGAGCGGCTTCATGTGGAGGCGGTTTCGCGGGCGACGACGACGGCGATCGAGCCCATCTGCCAGCAACAGCAAATGTACGAAAACCAGTTCAACGACCCGTAATTCGTGAATGCAAGCGTGGCGGCCGCTTAGTGCGGCCGTCATGCGTCATGCGGGCAGGTCAGCGCCCGGCGCGCGATTCCCGTTCGGCCGCTTTCACCAGCCGGCCCGCGAAGAACCGCACCGCTCCACCCATGGCGGCTCGCATCAGCGGACCCGTCCCGCGAACGCCTTCGGTGAACGAACCGGTCCAGCGAATGTCGGTCCCGCCCGCCGCATTCGGCGTCAGGACCACCTCGCCGCCGTAATCCCGGGCCGGGGTGCGCGGGCCCACGAGCTTGTAGGCGTGGCGGCGGTCCGGCTCGTACGCGACGGTTTCCTCCTGCACGTAGACGGGCCACATGCCCACCTTGCGAACGGCCCCGACGCCACCGGGCGCTGGGTCGCCCTGACGCGCCCAACTCGAGTGCACGACGATCGGCTTGGCCCATCGCGACCAGTTGGCGCCGTCGGCAACCAACCGGAACACCGTCGCGGCAGGCGCACTGCTGGTGCGGGTGACCTCGAAGGAATATTTGCGGCCCGGCATAACGACTCCTCGTGATAGCAAAGGGACGGCCCTGGACGCCGCTCGCCGGTAGGCTACCGCCCGACCCGCGCCGCGGGCGGATCGGGTTGATCGTCTCCGTGCGCCCCGCGCCCGAGTGGCCCGCCCGCGGCGGCGAATGCCCGCGCCGCTGTTGCTGTTTGCCGATTCACCGGCGCGGGGACCAACGCCTCGGCTTGCCTAGACTGCAGTCATGGATCGCGGTTCCCGGCGCGACGGCCCGGCTGCCGGTGGCCTACTTCGCATCGAAGACTGCCTGGACGCCGCGGGCCGTGTGGTGCTGCCGAGCGGGGTCACCCTGATTTCGCTCATCGACCGCAACATCGCGAACGTCGGTGACACCGTGGCGTATCGCTATCTCGATTTCAGCCGCTCGGCGGATGGGGAAGCCGACGAGGTGACGTGGGCCCAGTTCGGTGTGCGGCTGGAAGCCATCGGCGCCCGCATCCAACAAGCCGTGGGCCGCGCCGAGCGCGTTGCCGTTCTTGCGCCGCAGGGCATCGATTACGTCGCCGGGTTCTACGCGGCGGTGAAGGCCGGAACCATCGCGGTGCCGTTGTTCGCCCCGGAGCTGCCCGGGCACGCTGAACGCCTCGATACGGCGCTGCGAGATTCGGAACCCACCGTCGTACTGACGACGACGGCCGCCCAAGAGGCGGTGGAGGCGTTCTTGACCGGCCATCCGCATCTGCGCCGGCCGCAGGTGATCGCCATCGACCAGATACCCGACTCGTCCGGGGCGTCGTTCGTGCCCACCGAGCTGGGCATGGACGACGTCTCGCACCTGCAGTACACATCGGGCGCAACCCGGCCGCCCGTCGGCGTTGAAATCACCCACCGCGCGGTGGGCACCAACCTGGTGCAGATGATCCTGTCGATCGACCTGCTGGACCGAAACACCCACGGCGTCAGCTGGTTACCGCTCTACCACGACATGGGTTTGTCGATGATCGGCTTCCCGGCCGTCTATGGCGGCCACTCCACGCTGATGTCTCCGACCGCGTTCGTCCGCCGCCCGCAGCGCTGGATACAGGCGCTGTCTGACGGGTCCCGGCAGGGCAACGTCGTCACCGCCGCACCGAACTTCGCCTACGAGTGGGCGGCGCAGCGCGGACTGCCCGGACCCGACGCGGAGATCGATCTGCGCAACGTGGTGATGATCATCGGCTCCGAACCGGTCAGCATCGACGCCATCAAGACCTTCAGCAAGGCGTTCGCGTCCTACGGGTTGTCGCCCACCGCGTTCAAACCCTCCTACGGCATCGCCGAGGGCACGTTGTTCGTCGCGACCATCGCGCCAGCCGCCGCGCCGACGGCGGTTTACCTCGACTCGGAACGGCTGGGCGCCGGATTGGCGGTGCGCGTCGAGGCCGATCATCCGCACGCCGTCGCGCAGGTGTCGTGCGGTCAGGTCGCGCGCAGCGCGTGGGCCGTCATCGTCGATCCCGCCAGTGGATCGGAGTTGCCGGACGGCGAGGTGGGCGAAATCTGGTTGCAGGGCCTCAATGTCGGCCGCGGCTACTTCAGAAGGCCCGACGAGACGCGGCGGACCTTCGCCGCCAAGCTGCACTCGCGGCTCGCCGAGGGCAGCCACGGCGACGGCGCCGATCTGGACGGCTTTTGGCTGCGCACCGGGGACTTGGGCGTGTATCTCGACGGCGAGTTGTACGTGACCGGCCGGGTGGCGGACCTGGTGACGATCGATGGCCTCAACCACTACCCGCAGGACATCGAGGCCACCGTCGCTGAAGCGTCCGAGATCGTTCGCCGCGGTTACGCGACGGCGTTTTCCGTTCCCGCCGTCGATGACCCGGATGCCGCCCGGCTGGTGGTTGTCGCCGAGCGCGCGGCGGGCACCAGCCGTCAGGATCCGCAACCGGCGATCGAGGCGATCCGCACGGCGATCGCGCAGCGGCACGGCCTGAGCGTGTCGGACGTGCGTCTGCTGCCGGCCGGCGCCATCCCGCGAACCACCAGCGGCAAGCTGGCCCGCAGGGCCTGTCGCGCGGAGTATCTCGCCGGCACCCTGGGCGTGCGCTGACCGGGAGTCAACGCGCGGTTGCTGGCATCCTGGCCATGTGGGTCTGATATTCCGGTTGGCGGAGCTGTTGATCGTCATCCTGCCGCTGACGGGCGCGATCGTCGCCGCCGTACGCGCGTTCGGCACCTACCGACGGCGCGCCGACGAGCGGTCGCGGGAGTTCGACCGGGAACCGTTGCCCGGCGCGCCCGCCGAGGGCTCGGGCAGAAATCAAGCCGCCCAGTGGCGCGCGATCCGGCGCGTGCTCGATGAGCACGGTCGCACGGATGCCCGCTGGCTCGAGTACGAACTCGATGTCGCCAAGCTGCTGGACTTCCCGCTGATGACCGACATGCGCGAGGCCAACACGATCGCGTTCCATAAGGCCAAGCTGCGCGCCGACTTCCTGCGCCCGGTAAAGGCCGAGGACCTGCTCGACGACCGCGACGGCGCCGAACAGTACATGGCCGCGGTCGAGGACTACGTCACGGCGTTCAACGCCGCCGAGGCAGAGGCGATCCGCCGGCGCCGCAACGACTTCTCCCGGGCGGATCAGCAGCGAATTGCGCGGGCGCAGAGCCTGTTTCGGGTCGCGGCCGACCCCGCGGCCGCCGCCCGGGAACGTCAACGCGCCTATGATGTGGCCCGCAGCGAGCTCGAGGGCCTGCTGGTCTTGCCGTCGGCGACGCAAACGAACCTGGAGCGCGGGATCTCCGGCGAGCTGGAGCGATAGGGCCGCGCTAGGGGCAGGTGTATCCGCCGTCGATCACGACGTCCGAACCCGTCATGTAGCTGGACGCCTCGCTGGCCAGATACACGTAGAGGCCGGCGAGTTCCTCGGGGCGCCCGATGCGGCCGAGCGGTATTTTCGGCTCCCAATGGCGGTGATACTCCGTCAACGGCTCGACGAGCTCGGTGAGGATGTAGCCCGGGCTGACGCTGTTGACCCGAATGTTGTGGGGTGCGAACTCGACCGCCATGGCCTTGGTCAACTGGATGACGGCCGACTTGGCGGCGCAGTAGTGGCCGACCTGTTGCGGAACGTTGATGATGCTGCCCGACATGGACGCGGTGTTGATGATGACGCCGCCGCGCCCCTGGGTGACCATCGCCCGAGCCGCCGCCTGCGCGGTCAGGAAGACTCCGGTTACGTTGGTGTCCTGGATCCGCTGGAAGTCCTCCGGCGACATGTCCAGCATCGGGACGACCGCGATGATGCCGGCGTTGCAGACCGCGATGTCGATGCCGCCCAGCTCCGCGGTCACCCGGTCGATCATGCTGTTCACCTGGTCGGGCTGGGTCACGTCGCATCGGATCGGCACGATCTCGCCTTGAGAATCACCGCCGTCCGCCGCAAGCTTCGCGGCGACGTGGTGCAAGCCGTCGAGGTTTCGCGCCGCGATCGCCACGTGGGCGCCGGCTTGCAGGTAGGCCTGCGCGACTTTCCTGCCGATGCCGCTGGACGCCCCGGTCACCAACGCCCGCTTGCCGCGCAGGCTGAACAAGTCCAACACGTTCATTCGAACTCCCCATACGTACGAGCGACCCGAAACCGAAACACGTTCTAGTGTGTCCGCTATGGGCAAATTCACCAGGGCAGAAATCGATGAAGCCGTCGCGAACTACACCAAGGTCGTCGAAGGGTGCAGCGCTTCCGGAGACTGGCGACCGTTCGCGGACCTCTTCACCGAAGACGTTGTCTACACCGAGCATCACTACGGCGTCTTCCACGGACGCGAGGCGGTCCGCGACTGGATCGTCGCGGTGATGGCGCCGTTCCCGCACATGCGATTTCCCAGTGACTGGATCGCTCACGACGAGGACAACGACGCCGTCGTCGTCATGATCAAGAACCTGCTCGACCACCCGACCGATCCGAACGGTGAACCGTTCTGGTTTCCCAACTGGACCCGCCTGGTCTACGCCGGCGACGGGCTGTTCTCCAGCGAGGAAGACATCTACAACCCGGACCGGGACGCTCCCGGCGTGGTTGCGGCGTGGATGCGGGCCGGCGGACAGCTCGCCACCACCGAGATCCTGCAGCCCCAGCCGTAGCGGCGCCGCCCTGACCGCCCGGCGTGCACTCTGCGACGGTGCGACGGCGTGTCACGTCGTGAATTGCACGCTCCGCGGCCGCCTGCGCCGCCGCGACCGGACCTTGCCCAACGCCTGATCCCAGGCAAGCAGGGTCGTGGCCTTCACGTTGGCGGGCTTCACGCTGTCGCGGGACAACAGCGCCGTCGCGGCGGCCTTAATCGTCGCCGAGGCCTTCGACATGTGGCCCGAATCGAATGGGGGCTGCGGGTCGTATTCGAGCGCGAGCTGGATTGCCTTGGCGCGGGATTCGCCGGCGATCTGTCCGGCCAGCCACAACGCGAGGTCGAGCCCGGCGGACACGCCGGCACTGGTGACGATGTTGTCGGAATGCACGATGCGTTCGTCGGTCACCGGGACCGCGCCGAAGGCCCTGAGCGCGGGGATCGTCAGCCAATGTGACGTCGCCCGCCGGCCGTCGAGCAGCCCCGCGGCCGCCAAGATCACCGACCCCGAGCACACCGACGTCGTCCAGCTCGCGCTGCCGTGGGCCCGGCGCAGCCAATCGAGCAACGCGTCGTCGCGGGCATGAACCGGAGTGGACGGACCGCCGGGCACGAGAGTGACGTCGGGGCAGGGTGTTTCGGCCAGGGAGTGGGTGGCGCCGATGACCAGCACCCCGGAGTCCGCGGTGATCGGTCCGGCCTCGTGCCACACGAAGCGCACCTCGGCGCCCGGCAGGTTGCGCAGCACCTCGTACGGCCCGATCATGTCGAGCGCAGTGAACCCGGGGTAGGCCACGATCGCGATTTGGGTCATCGATGTCGTCCTTTCGGTGTCAGGCGAAAGCCTTGCGGTATTGATCGGGCGAAATACCTACGCGGCGAAGGAAATTGCGCCGCATGGTTTCCGCGGTGCCGAATCCGCATCGGGCGGCGATGGCGACGACGGTGTCGTCGGTCTCCGCCAGCTGCCGGCGCGCGGCTTCGGTGCGGATGCGTTCGACGTATTGGCCGGGCGCCTCACCGATTTCGGCGGTGAACACCCGGGTGAAGTGGCGCGGGCTCATCGCGGCGCGGCGGGCCAGATCATCGATGCTGTGCGGACGGCCCGGTTCGGCCTCGATTGCCTCTTGCACCTCGCGGATCGAATCGCGTCTGGCCCTCGGCATCCACACCGGCGCCGCGAATTGGGTCTGGCCGCCCGGACGGCGCAGATACAGCACGAGCCAGCGGGCGACCGTCTGCGCGATCTCGGTGCCGTGGTCGTCCTCGATCAGCGCCAGCGCGAGATCGATGCCCGCGGCGACGCCCGCTGCGGTCCACACGGTCTCCGAACTCCGCACGAAAATCGGGTCGGCGTTGACCTCGATGGCGGGGAATTCGGCCGCTAACCGCTCGGCGAAGGCCCAGTGGGTGGTTACCCGTTGCCCGTCCAGCAGCCCCGCCTGGGCCGCGAGAAACGCGCCGGTGCACACCGTCACCATGCGGCGGGCCCGACCGGAGACCGCCTTGATCCAGGCGACCAGTTCGGCATCGGACCGTGCCGCGTTCACGCCGGCGCCACCGGGCAGCACGACCGTGTCGATCGGGTCGGCCGGGTCCGGTAGCGGCGTCGTCATGAAGGCGAGCCCGGTCGCCGTCGCTATCGGCTGGCCGCCGACCGAGGCAAAAGCGACGTCATACCCGCCGCCGGTCAACATCGATGCGCCCGTGAACACGTCGTACGGGCCCACCACGTCGAGCGCCTGCACGCCGGGAAAGCCGGCGATGACCACCTTGCGAGGCATGGATTCAGTGTTGGACACGCGGGCACACGTCGTCTACGCCAGGCACCCCACTGATTAGGACATGGGACCTGCCCCATGGCGGCCGCGGCGGCCTTGGCAGACTGTTGCCCATGGCACAGATAACGTTGCGTGGAAACCCGATCAACACTGTCGGCGAGCTGCCTGCCGTCGGCTCCAAAGCCCCGGCGTTCAGCCTGGTCGGCGGCGATCTGGCCGCGGTCAGCAGCGAGCAATTTGGCGGTAAGCCCTTGGTGCTCAACATCTTTCCGTCTATCGACACGCCGGTGTGCGCGGCCAGCGTGCGGACTTTCAACGAGCGCGCCGCCGGCGGCGGGGCGACCGTGGTAAACGTCTCGAAGGACCTGCCGTTCGCGCAGGCGCGGTTCTGTGGCGCCGAGGGCATCGAGAACGTCAAGACGGTGTCGGCGTTCCGGGGCAGCTTCGGTGAGGACTACGGCGTCACGATCACCGATGGCCCGATGGCCGGATTGCTCGCCCGCGCCATCGTGGTGGTCGGCGCCGACGGCAACGTCGCCTACACCGAGTTGGTGCCCGAGATCGCGCAAGAGCCCAACTACGACGCGGCCCTGGCGGCCGCGGGCTGATCTGCGCCGCTGCGAGTCAGGCCTGTTCGAGTTCGGCCCGGCCCACCCGCTCCGCCGTGGCCGCCAGCACCTCGCGGCAGCCTCGCCACATCTGCTTGATGATGTCGGCGGCCGCCGGCAGATCTTGGATGCGCCCGGCCACCTGGCCGGTGTTGGCGACGCTGGCGTCTAGGTCGCCGTCGAAGTAGAGCCGCTGCACGCGTTGGAGGGCCGCGGCGCCCGCTTCGGCGGACGTCGCGGCGTCGAGTCGCTCGGCGGCGGGCGTACGGATGACGCGCATCGTCCGATTGCCGGCGAGGGGTAGCAGCACCGTGCCGGTCTCGTCGGCGTCGACGACCGCTTGCTTGAGGTTGACGTGCACCGGGGAGTCCGCGGAGGCGAGCAGCCGGGTGCCCATCTGGACCGCGTCGGCGCCGAGGACAAAGGCGGCCGCCATGGATTGCGCGTCGCAGATCCCGCCCGCGGCGACGATCGGGACGTCGACGTGGGCGGCCACCAGCGGCAGCAGCACCATGGTCGATGCGCCGAACCGGTTCTTGAATCCGCCTCCTTCGACGCCTTCGACCACCAGCCCGTCCACTCCGGCATCGACGGCCTTCTTGGCCGCGGCGAGGGTGCCCACCACGTGGAACACCGTGATGCCCGCATCGTGCAGACGTTCGGTGAAAATCGATGGGCTGCCGGCGGAGGTGGTCACGAATCGAATGTTGTTGGCGACAAGCAAGTCCAGCATCGCTGGGTCACGGTTGAACAGCAACGCGATGTTTGCGCCGATGGCGCCGGCGGTCAGTTGCCGCACCCGCCGCAGGTCGGCTCGTCCCTGATCCGAGGTGGTCTCGATAATTCCCAGCGCACCGGCGTTCGACACCGCCGCGGCCAGCTGGGCGCCCGCGATATAGGTCATCGGCGCCTGGATGATCGGGATCTCGATGTGCGCAAGCGCGCAGACCCGATTGGTCGCAGGACTCTTGCCGGTGATCATCGGTCCCGCGGATCGATCAGGTCGCGAAAGCCTTCCGACCGGTGGACGGATGCGCCCAGACTTCGCACCCGCTCGGTCAGCGCACGGTCGGATGTCACCACGCGAATGGCATGCGGCGCAGCGTCGGCCGTGACCAGTCGGACGATCTCGTCGTCGGCGGAATTCGCCGCGGCCATGGGCGCGTGCGCTATCTCGACCACCGGAGACGTGATGGCACTCGACGGCGGTCGCTCAAAAACGACCGTCACCGTTTCTCCGTGGCTCGCCGCCCATCGATTCAGCCTTTCCACCAAGGTGACCATCGCACCGTTGCGGTCCTTCCACCAGCCATCGGGACGGCTTCCGATCACGTTCATGCCGTCGACAATCCAGCGCACAACCCACACCGTAAACGACTCGTCACGACGGATGAATTCGTTCGCAAAGCCAGGACTGGTTGATACGGTCACCCTCATGACCTCGTTCGCCGACACAGCAGGCCGGGTTGTCGCGCTGGCCCGCGGCATGCGGGACCTGGTGCGGGCCGAAGCCGCCGAATCGGAGCGGCTGCGCACCCTCACCCCGGCGATCGTGGATGCGATGTGGGCCAGCGGGCTGATGTCGGCGTTCAATCCGGTGGTGGCCGGTGGCGTGGAGCCGTCCTTCACCGAGATGATCGAGACCTGGATCGAAATGGCTTGGCAGGATGGGTCGTTCGGCTGGGTGGGGATCGCCAATCTGCCGTCGTCCTTCGCCGCGGCGGCCTACCTGCCGGACGAGGGCTTCGCCGAGGTGTTCACCGCCCACGACAACCGGGTCACCATGGGCGGCCAGTTCTTTCCCAATGGGCAAGGCGCCGCCGTCGACGGCGGCTACCTGCTTAACGGAGCGTGGAACTTCGGTTCGGGCATCGGGCACTCCGAATACATTGCGGCCGGGTTCCTGCCGATGGACAACGGCGAGATGCGCTGGATCAGTGAGGGTTTCCCCGAGATGCGGGTCGCCATCATTCCGCGCGACGAGATCAGCTGCAACGACGGCTGGTTTGTGCAAGGGCTGAAGGGAACGGGCTCCTACGACTACAGCGCCTCGGCGGTGTTCGTACCGGAGGGCCGGACGTTCGAACTGTTCGTGCGGCAGCCCAACCGCGGAACGTCGCCGGCCACCCGGATGGGGCTGATGGCGGTGACCGCGGCCGGGCACGCGTCGTGGGCGCTGGGCGTGGCCAAGAGCATGCTCGACGACGTCCAGGACCTGGCCGCGACGAAGTTCCGGATGAGTGACATGGCGTCGCTGGCCAGCCGCCCCACCTTCCAGAAGGGCCTGGCGCATCACCGCGCCGCCTGGCGAGCGGCCCGGCTGTTGGTGCTCGACGCGTTCACCACCGCTGAGGCTGCCGTGGCGGCGGGGGAGGACCTGACCCCCGCGCTGCGCGCCGACATGCGGGTGGCCGCCGTGTATGCCACCGACACCGCGCGCGGCTGCGCCGAATGGGCGCATCTGGTGGCCGGGACCAGCTCGATCCGCGAGGGCAGCCGCTTGGAGCGCGCCTTCCGCGACATCTACACCGGAACGCAGCACGCATTCATCAGCGAGAAGGTCGCCATCGACGTGGCGCAGATCTGGCTGGGCCTCATCGAAGACCAGCCCGGGCTGTAGGCCGAGGGCGCGGGTACCGTCAACCGGTCAAGGAGCACCGCGCGCCATCGATGGCGCGTTGAATCTAGTACTGCGACCGACCATCGCTACCATTGCGCGCATGCGCGGCGCAAAAATCTTGATCACCGGCCCGACCGGTCAAATCGCCACCCCCATCGCCCGGGCGCTTGCCGGCGACAACGAGGTCTGGGGGATCGCCCGGTTCACCGACCCCGCCGCGCGCGAAAGCCTCGAGAAGGCCGGGATCCGTTGCGAGAAAGTGAATTTGGCCGCCGACGACTTTACCGGCCTGCCAACCGATTTCGACTATGTGCTCAACCTGGCGGTGGCCAAGAGCGGAAGCTGGGACAAAGACCTTGCGGCCAACGCCGAGTCGGTCGGCCTGCTGATGGCCCACTGTCGCAACGCAAAGGCCTTCCTGCATTGCTCGTCGGCGGCCGTGTACGACCCACCGGACGACGAGCCGCGCAGCGAGCGGTCCGCCCTGGGCGACAACCACAAGCCACTGTTTCCCACCTATTCCATCTCCAAAATCGCCGGCGAGGTGGTGGCCCGGTCGGCGGCTCGCGTCCTCGGCCTGCCCACCACGATCGCGCGGCTCAACGTTCCCTACGGCGACAACGGCGGCTGGCCACTCTACCACATGGAGATGATGTTGGGCGGCATCCCGATTCCCGTCCCGCCGGGTGAACCCGCGCGCTACAACCCGATTCACGAGGACGACATCATCGCCACCATCCCCAAACTGCTCGAGGTCGCGTCGGTCCCGGCGACCACGGTCAACTGGTGCGGAGACCAGACCGTCAGCTTGCAGGAGTGGTGCGACTATCTCGGATCGCTCGTCGGCGCCAAGCCGGTCTTCGAGCCGAGCGCACAAGCGCTGCGCGGCAATCCGACCACCATCGACCGGATGCACGAGCTCATCGGCGGCACCTCGGTCGACTGGCGCGACGGAATCCATCGCATGGCCGCCAAGTTCCACCCGGAGCTGGTCGGCGTCTAGGGGCGGCACCGCGACGTGATCCCCGCATCCCCGGCTCCGGCGCAACGCCTGCGCACCCTGGCCCTGTTGCGCCGCGTTCGCGACCGCATCGACAGGGACTACACCCAGCCGTTGAACGTTGAAACGCTCGCCCGCGGGGCCGCGACTGCGCCGTCCGCGATCCCGCCGGGAACCTGATCCGGATCCAGGAATCGCGCTGACCCCCTCCGCGTGCGGATGCTTGACCGGCCGTGTGCACAATGCTAAGCAAGTGCTCAGCACTAAGCGCGCCCGGGCGCTGGGGCGCCACGACTGGCAATACGAAAGGGATCAGATGACGCTGCAGGCGGTATTGGACGACATTCGCAAGCGCCCGGGAACGGGGGACGTCATTGCGGTCATCGATCCCGCGACCGAGGAGACGATCACCGAGTTCACCGACTGCGGGCAAGAAGCGGTCGATGACGCCGTAGCGAGAGCGAAGGCGACCTTCGAGTCGGGGGTGTGGTCCGAGCTTCCGGGCCGCGAGCGGGCCAAGATCTTGTGGCGGATCGGCGAGCTGATCGACCAACACGCAGAGGAGTTCGCCCAACTGGACTCGCTCAACACCGGCATGCCGTTGCTGCAGGCCCAGTTGCAGATGTCGACCTGTTCGGAGTTCTTTCGCTACTACGCCGGTTGGTGTTCGAAGATCAACGGCGTCGCCTACGACGTGAAAACCGACGGCATCGCGACCGACAACTACGTCAACATGCACGCCTACACGCTGAAAGAGCCGTACAGCGTTGTGGGGCTGATCTTCCCGTGGAACGGACCCATCTTCAACGCCAGCGCGAAGCTGGCACCGGCCCTGGCCGCGGGCGGCAGCTTACTCGTCAAGCCAGCCGAGGAGACACCGCTGTCGGCGCTGTTGCTGGACCGGCTCATCCATGAGGCCGGCGTGCCCGAGGGGGTGGTCAACCTGCTGACCGGATACGGCCACACCGCCGGCGCCGCGATCACCGCGCACCCCGATGTCCAGAAGGTGGCCTTCACCGGCTCGACCGAGGTCGGCAAGGAGATCGTGCGGGCTTCGGCCGACAACCTGAAGAAGGTCACGCTCGAACTCGGCGGGAAATCGCCGGTGCTGATCTTCGACGACGCGAACCTGGACAATGCCATCATGATGGCCTCGCTGGGCATCTTCGTGCATTCCGGCCAGGGCTGCGTATGCGGGTCGCGCATCTTCGCCCAGCGCGGTGTCTACGACCGGGTCGTGGAAGGCATTGCGATGATGGCGAATTCGTTCAAGCTGGGTGCCCCCAGCGAGGAGGGCTGCGTCAGCGGGCCGCTGATCAGCCAGAAGCAGCTGAACCGGGTCATGGGCTTCATCGACGAAGGCAAGAGGGACGGCGTCGAAGTTGTCACCGGCGGCCACCGGCTGGACCGCAAGGGCTACTTCGTGCACCCGACGGTGCTCACCAACGTCGGCACCGGCATGCGGCTCTACCAGCAGGAGATCTTCGGCCCGGTGGTCACCATCCTGCCGTTCGACGACGAAGACGAGGCCGTGGCGTTGGCCAACGACACCAGCTACGGCCTGGCGGCCACCGCCTACACCGAAAACCTCGGCCGCGCCCACCGGATCATGCGCCGACTGCAGGCCGGCAGCGTGCAGGTCAACTGTCAGCTGGTGTTCGACCATGACGTGCCGTTCGGCGGCTACAAGCAGTCCGGCTGGGGTCACGAGTTCGGTAAAGAGGGCCTCGAGATCTACCTGAAGACGAAGTCGGTCTGGGCTCAGCTCTAACCCGTTGCGGCGCAACGGAAGTCCCGGACCCTCACCAGATCCGGAACTTTTCGCCGCGGCGCTCTGACGAGTCAAGATCTTTTGTTGTAGCGGGTGAGGAATCCGACCGAGGCCACCGCGGCGGCCGTGCCGATCACACCCCACAGCACCACCTGAAAAGCCATCGCGCCGAAAAACCAGCCGAAAGTTATTCCGAGGTAGAGCATCCAGATCAGTCGGTGCACCTCCAGAGCGCAAGCAGGCCGGTGCTGATCCCGATGTACAGGCTGCGCTGCCGATCGACGCGGTTGATCTGCTCTTGGATGCTGGTCGGCACGATGTTCATTTGCCGTCTCCCTTTCTGGGGCGCCGCCTGTTTGGCGGCGTCATGGGAGCAAGTACAGCCCCGCGCGCCGGCTACCGATCCCAAGCCGCCCAAACCGGCCCACCGAATGCGACCCGCGCCCTACTCTGGCGAAGGGGGCTGACGAAAGGTTGGCTCGATGAACGTGATGCGCTGCACGGCCCGGGTGGTCACCGCTGGCGCGGTGGGCCTGTCGATCGCCTCGGTATTGGCGGTCGGGCCCGCCGCCGCCGATCCGCCGCCCACCCAGTCGATCACGGTGATGGCCGTCGGGCCCAGCGGCGAACCGATCAACGGCTATCACGTGGCGTCCGGGCCGGGCAACGTCGGGCAGGCGAGCGACTGCTCGCAACCGTCGCCGTCGGCGGTGGCCGACAACGTCTACTACTGTTCGCCGAGCGCGGCCGGAGCCGGCACGTGCTGGCCGGCGACGCCGGGATCGCTTCTGTGCGTGGACAATCCGTGGGAAGTGCAGTTGCACCGGGTGACGTTCGATGGCCACCTTCCACCCGTGCGGGCGACCGCCAACCCGGACCCGTTCGCGCTCACCCTCGATGACGGCACCCGCTGCCTGCTGCGCAACGGCGGCGCGTGGGGTGGGCGCGCCGACGGATACGTCGGCGTCTACGGATGCGGCGGCGGCGGAGGCAGCGACCCTGCCGTGTTGTGGCTGCCCAGCCGGGGCGCGGGAACCTGTATCGACCGCTCATCGCCGGCGTGGACCGTCGAGGTCGGTCGCCTCGGCGCGCCGGACGCCGTCCTTCCACCACCCGCCACCCGGACCGTGACCGCCGCGTGGTTCGCGGGAGGCAGGGCCGGCCAATAGGGCGGCGCCGGTGCTGCTATAACGCAACGTATGCCTGGTCCTGGACACACGATCACCCATGTTTCCGATACCGCCCGGTGGACGGCGCTGCACCGGGCAACCGAATCGGCCCGCCCCGACGCGCTGTTCAGCGACCCGCTCGCCGCGCGCCTCGCGGGCGAGCAAGGCCGCGCGATCGTCGCGGGAGTTCCATGGACGGACCGCAGCGGTTGGTGGCTGGTCGCACGGACCAAGCTCATCGACGACGCCATCGCCGATGCCGTCGCCCACGGCTGTGACCGCGTCCTGAACCTGGCCGCCGGGCTGGACACCCGGCCCTATCGCTTGGACCTCCCACCCGACCTAACCTGGGTCGAGGCCGACCTACCCAAGTTGCTCGCCGAAAAGACGCAAACGCTCGCCGATCAAACCCCGAGCTGCCGGCTCAACCGCATAGCGGTCGACCTCGCCGACCCGCAGGCCCGAGACGCCTTCTTCGACGAAGCGCTGGCCGGCGCGACCAAGGCCTTCGTGCTCACCGAGGGGCTGTCGATGTACCTGGAGGCCTCCGACGTCGCGGCCCTTTCGGGTGCGATCAAGCGACCCGAGGTCACCTGGTGGATGATCGATTTCGCCTTTCCCGGCCTCAAAGTGCGGATCAACAAGAACGTCGCCGGCATCTCGGAAAACGCGCCCTTCAAGTTCGCGCCTGAAAACGGGTTGGCCTTCTTCGAAGACCTCGGCTGGCAAACGGTCGAAGCGGAAGCGGTGCTGATGGCCGCCAGACGATTCCGCCGACTACCGATATGGATGCGCCCGCTCGCCTGGCGGCGAGCGGACCTGCGCAGTCCGGGTGGCAAACCCTCGTCTGCCGTCGCCCTGCTGACGCACCCGGGCGTGCCGCCTACCAGACCCGAATCCAGTCGATGAGCATGTCGGCGGGGTAGGTGCCGGGCCCCGGGTCTTCGCCACCCGATCCGGCCACCGCCAGGTTGAACACCGGATACACCGTGTAGCCCGCCCCGTTGAACGGCCAGTCCGGCAGCGAGCTCGCCGGCACGTCGAAGTAGGGCGCAGCGCCGTCGGTGTAGTCCTTCCAGAACCGGATGCCCGCCTCGTCCCACTGTGTGCGCCAGGTATGCCAGGCGCTGTCCACCGCGATGTTGTGGGTCTTCCATTCGCCGCCGTTGGCCTTCGCGTGCACGGTCGTGGCCGACGGCCATTTGCCGTTGCCGTACCACTCCATGACGTCGATCTCGCCCTGGTCGTCATTGCCGAGCCAGTACGCCGGCCAGGCACCCGGGGTCAGGCAGTTCAGCTTGATCCGGGCCTCCCAGGTGTGGCCGACGCCGCCGCGCCACAGGCTCTGGACCTTGCCGCTGTAGTAGGTGGGGCCGTCCTTGGTGGCGCGCAGCACCAGGTTGGACTTGCCGTCCACGAACACATTGCGGCGATCGTCGCGGTACTGCCCGATGTGCTCGGGCAGCTCCCAGAAGGTCGGGTCCTTGATCGTCTCGCGGGCTTTGGCCACCGCCCATTTCGACCCGTCGGGGGCCGATCCCGCCGGACCGTCGAATTCGTCCGAGAAGATGTAACTCCCGGATTGACCGCTCGGCGCCGCGGGCGGCGGTATCCGGCGGGCAGGCTCGTCCTGTCGGGCCGGGTGGGCCCAGGCATTCGAGGCGGGCAGCGTGGCTGCCAGCACCCCGATCCCGGTTGTCAAAATCATGCGGCGGCGATCAATCTCCGGCATAAGCAAGGGACCCTAGCAGCCGACCCGGCACGACGTTGAAACGGAATTCTGTCGGTGCCCATCGCTATCGTTTTGATCGCGGTCACATCAGCGTGGCCGACAGCACGGCGGTGGCAACGGATTACGCTCGCGAACTCACGGCCAATTTTTACCTTTACAGGTGGTTTGGTCTCAGGATTCGGCGGGCATTCTGGAATCACGATCCGATAACCGCGCTGTTGTTGCTTTTGCGGGTGGTGCTGAGAGGAGTGACGATCGTGGCGAATACATCAGAAGGCACGGTTATTTTCCTTCAGTCCCATCCGGCATGGGCCGCCGCGCAGCGTCGCGAACGCGAACGTAAGGAAGCGATGCGTCGTCATCCCTCATTTCGCGCCCGCCAGCGCGCCGCAGCGGGTAACCGGGTCGTTCCGCTGGTCCGCAACTTTAAGCTCTACTCGAGCGGCAGCACGCCGGCCTGATTTCGCCGCAAATTGTGGTGACCGCAGTTTCTGAGCTCCCCGAAAAGCTGGCCTGCAGTCGTTGAATTGTGTAAGCCGCTTCGGCGACAAACTCTGAAGTTCTAGTAGAGAGACATCCGGCTATTGCCGGTCGTCTGCGCGCATTCGCCGCCGACGTTTCTTGTGGATGTGAAGTCGCCCTCGCGCGTGGCCGGGCAGCCAAGAGCCCCGATTTTCCCGGTCAACCGCCGTCCGCGAGATCGGCCGTTTCCGTGAGCCACCGGTCTTCAGCCGGGATTGCATACAACCAATAGCAGGCGTGCAGTACCGGCTGGCCTTCGATTATTGACACCCGTCAAATCGCCTCTACTGTATACAAAATGGCCGTCTCGCTGGACACGCTGTCGTCCGCCTCCGAACTCGACGACCTGCGCGACATGGTGCGCAAACTCGTCACCAGGCGCCTTCCCCTGCACGAGACGCGGCACGCCGATCCCGCAGCCGCACGGCGCGGGGGGTGGGCCGAGCTGGCCGAATTGGGACTGCTCGGTATCGCGGTCCCGGAGCGGTACGGCGGCAGCGGCGCCGGGCTGTACGAACAAGCCGTCGTCTGCGAGGAACTCGCGCGGGAACTGGGCGCAGTGCCGTATCTGCCCACCGCCTGCCTGGCCGCCGAAGCGGTGCTGGCCTCCGGCGATGACGCCGCGTGCGCGGACCTGCTACCCGGGCTGGTCGCCGGCGAGCTGACCGCCACGCTGGCCGACGGCACCGGGCGCGCCGAGCGCCAGGGGCCGAACTGGGTGATATCGGGCGAATTCCCCCACGTGCCCGACGGCGCCGACGCTCACATCGTCCTGGTCGCTGTTCAGACCGACGGAGGCAACACGCTGTACGCCGTCGCCGACTCCGACGGTGTGGACCGCGAGCGGTTGTCCACCCTCGACACCAGCCGGGGCCTTGCCAATCTCCGGCTGACCGGCGCGCCGGGCCGGCAGGTCGGTGCCGAGGGGGCGGCCGAGGCGATCCTGGCCCCGGTGCGGCTGCGCGCGACGGCGCTGTTGGCCGCCGAGCAGGCCGTGCTCGCCGAACATTGCGTCACACTCACCAAGCAGTACCTGTTGGATCGCCGGCAGTTCGGCCGGCAAATCGGGGCATTCCAAGCCCTCAAGCACCGCCTCGCGGATGCGGCGGTGCGGGCCGAATTGTGTGCCGGCAGCGCCTGGTATGCCATCCGGCAGCTGGCCGGCGACGCGGCCGACGCGGAGTTCGCCGTGACGGTGGCCGCGGCCGCGTGCGGGGAAGCCGCCCTGCAGAACGCCGCAGAGATGATCCAGCTGCACGGCGGAATCGGCTACACCTGGGAGCACGTCGCGCACCTGTACCTGCGCCGCGCCAAGGCCAACCAGTACCTGTTCGGCACGCCGTCGGCGCACCGCGACCGGCTCGGCACGGCCGTCGCCGAAAACCGTTCGACCGCAACGGAAACCGTATCCGGTCAAGCCCGGGGGAAATCGCCGGCCCTCGACGAGCTGCGCCGATGGCTGGCCGACAACCTGACCGACGAGATCCTGCGCGATCACGCCCCGCCATTGCCGGGCGAGAAATATTCGCCGGTGCGACGAGACTGGTATCGCCGCCTCGGCGAGGCCGGCTGGGCCACGCCGACCTGGCCGACCGAATATGGCGGCCGCGGTCTGGGTCGCGACGAGGGCGGGGCCGCGGTGGAGGAGTTGCGCCGGCACGGGATCGACCGGCCCGAGGAGGACTTCGTCGGGGTATGGCTGGCCGGTCCCACCATCCTGCAGTGGGGCACCGACGAGCAGCGCGACAGCTACCTGCGACCGCTTGCGCGCGGGGAGCACCGCTGGTGTCAGCTGTTCAGTGAGCCCGGCGCCGGATCGGATCTGGCGTCGCTGTCGACCTCGGCGGTGCGGCTCGACGGTGACCGCTGGCTGGTCAATGGGCAGAAGATCTGGAGTTCGTTCGCAAACACCGCCGACTTCGGGCTACTGATGGCCCGCACCGATCCGACGCTGCCCAAACACGCCGGCATCACCTATTTCCTGCTCGACATGCGCACCCCGGGTGTGGAGGTACGCCCGCTGCGCCAGATGACGGGCGAGGCCGAATTCAACGAAGTCTTTTTGACCGACGTGGTGGTGCCGGACTGCGCCCGCCTGGGACCGCTGAACGCCGGCTGGAAGGTCGGCATCAGCACCCTGATGCAGGAACGTAACAGCCTGACCGGGCCCCCCGTCGTCGGCCCGGGGGTGGCCGACCGGCTCATCGCGGAGGCGGTGGACAGCGGCGCGTGGCAACGCGCCGACGTGCGAGACCGCTTGCAGCACATGCTCGTCGACGAACGCGCACTGCAAAGCGCCGGGTTGCGGGGCAGCGTCGCCGCGGACCGCAACCCCGGCGCGATCGACTCCATCCGCAAGCTCGTCAGTGCGGACCTGCACGAGCGCGCGGGCCGCATCCGTATCGATCTGCTGCCCGAACTCACCATGGGCTGGCCGGTCGACGCCGAAATGCCAGCGGGCACAAGGTCATTCCTCGAGATGAAGAAGTACTGCATCGCCGGGGGAACCTCGGAGATCCAGCGCAACATCATCGCCGAACGCGTGCTCGGGCTGCCCCGCGAGACCGACCCCGACCGTGACACCCCCTTCAATCAGCGCACCAATCGATAGAGGAGAGCGCACCGACCATGATGACCGGCGATCAATACAAGAACTCACTCCGCGACGGACGGCGGATCTACCAGGACGGCAAGCTGGTCGCCGACATGGACACCGATCCGCTGCTGGCGCCGGCGCTCGACGCGGTGGCCGCCGGATACGACCAGTACTACCGGCCGGACTCGGACGCGGTGAACCCGTTGGTGGAGGCGCCGCGCAGCGTCGAGGAACTGCGTGACCGGGTGCCCATCCTCACCAGCATGGACTTGCTGCTCAACGTCACCTACCAGTCCCTGATGACGCTCGTGGTGGCGGCGGCGCAGCTGGCCGAGGCCCACCCCGAGTTCGTCGTGCGAATCAATGCCTATGTGGCACAAGCCCGCCGGGACGACATCCGAATCGCCGAATGCATCACCGACTCCAAGGGCGATCGATCCAAAGCGCCATCCGCGCAGGACGACGCCGACCAGTACGTGCGCGTGGTGGAGCGCCGCGACGACGGCGTGGTGATTCGCGGCGCGAAACTCCACATCAGCGCGGCACCGTTCGCCCATCAGCTGATGGTGATGCCGACCAAGTCGATGAAGCCGGGGGAGGAGGACTATGCGATCGCCTGCGCGGTACCGGTCAACGCCCCGGGGGTGCACGTCATCAGCCGCACCGTACAGGCCCGCGGCGGGGACGAGCGCGACTATCCGGTGAGCGCGCGGCGCAGCATGCCGGATGGGTTCGTGATCTTCGACGACGTGTTCGTCCCGACCGAGCACGTGTTCCTCGATGGCGTTGCCGCACAGGCCGGAATCTTCGCGCACTCGCTGGGCCTGTGGGAGCGGCTCGGCGGCACCGCGGTGATGGTGGAACAGGCCGACGAGATGGTGGGCCTGGCTCAGTTGATGGCCGAGGCCAACGGGACCGCCCGGGTGTCACACATCCGGGAGAAGATCGACGAGATGATGATCCATGCCACCAACTTGCGGGCCGGCATGGAGGCCGCGATCAGCAACGCGCACACCACGCCCGAGGGTTACTACTATCCCGACGATCTGTACACCAATGCGACCAAATACCTTGGCGCGGCAAATTTCAACCTGATGGTGCGGCATCTGCACGACATCGCCGGCGGCGGGGTGATCACCACACCGTCGATGGCGGACCTGGACAACCCGGACATCGGCCCCCAGTTGCGCAAGTACCTGACCGGAGCCGCCGCCGTGCCCGGGGACGCCCGCGCCAAGCTGTTCCACGCCATCCGCGACACCACCGCCGATTCCTACGGGGGCTGGCATCTGGTGACCAATGTGCAATCCGGCGGCGGCTTGTTCGCGCAGCGGCTCGTGACGCGCAAGCACTACGACATGGAACGCGCCAAGCGCCTGGCCCGGCACGCCGCCGCGCTGGACTGAGCGCCCCAACCCGCCCGGGTACCTCATCGGCGCGGCGACGCGGCCGCTTGCATGAACGTGAACGTAGACGTAGATTCAACCTATGCGCTTTGGTGTCTTCATCGCGCCGTACCACATGGTCGGCGACAATCCGACGCTCGCTTTCGAGCGTGACCTGCAGTTAGTCGAAGCCGTCGAGGATCTCGGCTACGAGGAGGCGTGGTTCGGCGAACACCACTCCGGCGGAACGGAAATCATCGGCGCGCCGGACCTGATGATCGCGACGGCCGCGGCCCGCACCAAGCGCATCCGGCTGGGCACCGGGGTGGCCTCGTTGCCGTATCACCACCCGTTCATCTTCGCCGACCGCATGGTGCAACTCGACCACCTGACCCGCGGGCGCCTGATCGTCGGCGTCGGCCCGGGCGCGTTGCCCGGGGACGCCTACATGATGGGCATCGAGACCACCCGTCAGCGCGACATGATGCTCGAATCCCTGGACGCGGTGCTCGAACTGTGGCGCGACGAAGCACCGGTGAACCGGCAGACCGACTGGTTCACGCTGCGCGACGCCCGGCTACAGTTGCGCCCGTACAGCAAGCCCAACATCGAGGTCAGCGTGGCGGTGACGGCGTCGCCGTCCGGGCCGGTGGCCGCGGGCAAGTTCGGCATCGGCCTGCTCTCGATCGCGGCCACCCAGAAGAAGGCCTTCGAAGCGCTGGCCCGCAACTGGCGCACCGCAACCGAAACCGCCGCCGCGCACGGGACCACGGTGAGCCGTCAGGGCTGGCGGATGTGCGGGCCGATGCACATCGCCGAATCCGTGGAACAGGCCCGCAAGGATGTCGAGGTGGGTCTGGCGCAGTGGGTCGACTACTTCCAAAACGTCGGCGCGATACCGATTTTGGGCGATTTCGACCCCGGTGACGACATCGTGGCCGCCGTCAATGAGACCGGCGTGGGCGTGATCGGCACACCCGACATGGCGATCGAGCAGCTGCGCCGGCTTGAAAAGCAATCCGGCGGCTTCGGCACCTATCTGTTGATGGCACATGAATGGGCCAACCGCGAGGCCACGCTGCGCTCCTACGAGATGATCAGCCGCTACGTCATGCCGGTGTTCCAGGATTGCATCGAGCCGCTGGAGCGCAGCCGTGACTGGACGATCTTCCACCGGGAAACGTTGATGGGCAACATCACCAACGCGATCGTCGGTGCCACACAGCAGTTCCTCGAAGAGCGCGACGCGCGTCGCCGCGCCGCGAACGAAGCCCACACCGAAACCCTGCCCGCGGGCCGGTGACCGACTTCGGGGCGCTGCTGTTCCCCAATGTCTCCTGGGCCACGCTCGTGGACCGCTGCGAACGGGCCGAGGAGATGGGTTTTCGCAGCTTGTGGATCGACGATCATGGCGCCAATCCGCAAGCGCCCAGGTCGAATTGGTTCGAAGCTTTCACCACGCTGGCCGGCCTGGCCAACTGCACCCGCCGGATCCTGCTCGGGCCGCTGGTATCCAACGTCGTCCTGCGACACCCGGTGATGCTGGCCCGCCAGGCCCTCACCATCGAGAACATGTCGGGCGGGCGGCTGCAATTGGGCCTCGGCGCCGGATATGCCCCCACCGACCACGAACTCGTCGGCGGCGCACGCTGGCCGCGCGAGGAACGCGCGAAACGATTCGCCGAAGCGGTCGAGTTGATCGATGCGCTGCTGCGCGCCGAACCGGTCGACTTCTCCGGCGCTCACTACCGGGCCAGTGATTTTCGGTTGCGGCCCCCACCACTGCAGCGACCCCGGCCCCCGATTTGCGTTGCCGCGCACGCCCGTTCGAGCCTGCAACTGGCGGCCCGGTTCGGCGATATCTGGAGCTCGTTCGGCGGCTGGGGGTTGTCGTCGCGGCATCTGCTGGAGCTCACCGCACGGCGCTCGGCCACCCTGGACGAATTCTGCGCCGAATCCGGACGCGACCCCTCGACCATCCGCCGGCAGATTCTGGCCGGCAGCCCGGCCACCACACCGGACCCGATCTGGTCGTCGGTGCAGGCGTTCGACGAATGGGTGGCCGGCTGGCAGCAGGTGGGCATCGACGAGATCGTCCTGTACTTTCCGCCGGATCTGCTCTACGAGCCGGAAATGATCGACCCCGCCGTCACCGAACACCTGCGCGGCCTGCTGTTCGCTCGCCGGTCAGGTGACCAGGGCACCGCCGTCAACGGGCAGCACGGCACCGCTGACGAATGAGGCCGCCGGACTGGCGAGGAACAGCACCGCAGCGGCGACCTCGTCGGGTTCACCCAACCGCGCCGCCGGCACCCGGGTGGCGACGAAGTCGTCGTTGAACCCGTCCGGGGTGAGTTCGGTCAGCCCGGTCGACAAGAATCCCGGCGCCACGGCATTGACCCGGATGCCCTTGCGGCCGGTCCACTGGCGGGCCAGGTCGCGGGTGAGTCCCAGCAGTCCCGCCTTGCTCGACACATAGCCCGCCTGCGGCAGTGTGGTCGTGGTAAGCCCCAGGATGCTGCTGATCATCACCACGGACGAGCCGGGCCGCATCGATCGCCCGCACGCCTGGCTCATCCAGTAGGCGCCCATCAAGTTGACCTCGAGGGTGCGCCGGAACTGCTCCGGGTCTTCGCGCGTCGCCGGTGCGGCCGTGCCCACGCCGGCGTTATTGACCAACACGTCCACGCCGCCGAACCGATCGATGATCAGATCCGTTGCCGCCGCGCACGAATGGGGATCGCTCACGTCCGCCCGGAAGGCCGCCGCGTCGATGCCGTCGTCGCGCAGCTCGGCGCAGCGCGCGTCGAGCTCATCGAGGCGCCGGCTTGCCAACGCGATTCGCCCGCCCGCCGCCCCGAGCGCTCGCGCGATCGCCAGCCCCAATTCGGACGTTGCGCCGGTCACGACGGCGACGCGGCCGTCTAGGCGGAACCGTTCGCCCAGGCCGACGGTCACGAAGCGTGCGTCTCGGTCTCGCGATCCCGCTGCGAACTCAGCGACAGCAGCGAATCGCGGCCCTGCAGGATGTGCTCGGCCATCAGCGCGCCGGCGCGCAACGGTTCTCCCGCCGCGATCGCGTCGCGCACCATGCGGTGGAACAGATTCGACCGCTCACGCTCCTCGCGCGTCTGGTGCCGAAAAACCTGGTACACCAGGGGGATATCGACAGCGTGTTCCAGCAGCGCGGATAGCCGCCGATGCTGGGCGCCCACCACGATGGCCTGATGAAAGGCGCCGTTGGCCGCGGTGACGCGGCGCAGGCCGGCGTCGACCGAGCCGCCCGATACCAGCTCGATGCCGTGGTCGAACTCGGTGATCGCGGCGTCCAGTGCCGCGATGCCGTCATCACCCATCCGGGTCGCGGCGCGTTCGGCGGCCAGCGACTCCAACCGGGCACGCAGCTCATACTGGTCACGGATGTCGGTCTCGGACATGGTCGCGACGATGGCACCGCGATTGCGCTCGATGGTGACCAAGCCGTCGGCGGCCAAGGCCCGCAACGCTTCTCGTACGGGAGTGCGGGACAGGTCGAACATCTCTCCGATGCGTTGTTCGACCAGGCGAGAGCCCGGCTCGAACTCGCCCTCGGCGATGGCACGCCTGATCAGCCGGTACGCCAGCTGAGAGCGGCCGTCCATCTCGCTCACCTCAGTCACGCCCGGAGGTCGCGGCGCCGATGTCAAGCACACCGCCGCCTTCAGGGTCGACGACCTCGACGGTCGGATCGTCGACGTCATCGAATTCCAGCCGCAATGCCCGGGACATGATCGCGTGCATCACGTACATGGTTGTGGTGTAGGTGAATTCGAGGATCTCGGTGTCGCTGAAGACTTCCCGCAGCTCGGTCATCAGCCGCTCGGGCACCCGGCCGTGCTGTCCCGCAAGGCAATCCGTGTAGGCCAGCAGCAGCCGCTCGGTCCGATCAAAACAGTCCGCCGTCTGCCAGGACGGGATGGCCTCGATCTTCTCCTCGGACAAGCCCGCCGACCGACACGCCTTGCAGTGTTGGGAGAAGACGAACTGGCTTCCGACCACCCAGCCCGCCCGGATCTGGCCCAGCTCGCGGTGATCGGCGCGTATGGAGACCTCTTCGCGGTAGAGGCGAAAGCCGCGCACGGCGTGGCGCAGCGCGGCGGGAGATTGCGCCATCACCGTCCACCAGTTGCCCGGCGTGCCGCCGACCGTGCCCGGCTCGGCCACCGGGTCACGGTCGCCGAACATGAAGTCATACATCTTCAGCGTGAATTCGTCGGTGACTTCATCGCGCGGGATCGGGTTCAGACGCGGCATTGCGTCTCCTCTCGGCGGCGGCTCGGATCGGGGCGATACTGCAGATTGCATTCAATCCTAGGTTCTGTCACCGCGTCAACGCAGTTCGTAGCCGCACGAATCATGTAATTGCGTACAGTCCGCGGTCAGGGGCGCAGCCCGGACAGCACCATGGCCGCAAAGGCGTCGCCGATCTGGATCAGCGAGTTGCGCCCACCGGGGACATACCAACGGTGGATCCAGTTGTGCATGCCCAGAATTCCAAGCATGGCCAGCCGCGGATCGAGATCCGAGCGGAACGCGCCCCCGGCCACCCCCTCTTCGATGATCGCCAGCAGCGTCTTGCCGTAGGCGTCGGCGTTGGTGACGATGCCCTGCGCCTCGGGAATGGTTGCGATGTGCTGACTTTCGCCGAACAGCAGGAAAAGCTCGGGATAGGTGGCCAGGTCGCTGATGTAGGAGTCCAGCGCGCGACGCAACTTCTGCTCGGGCGGCGCATCCGATTCGAGCGCTTCGCGGCAGTGCCGGGTCATCTCGTAGGCCGGCTGTTCGATGAGCGCGACCAGCAATTCCTCTTTGGTGCCCACGTAGTAATACAGCGAGGCGCGATTGATGCCCACCTCGACGGCGACGTCCTCGAGCCGAGCGCGGGCGAACCCCTCGCGACGAAAGACTTCCGCGGCACCTTTGAGGATGGTCTGCCACCGCTCGTTCGACGCGCGGCGGTCGGCGCTGCGCCGCTCGTGGCGGCGCCGAGCGTTGTCGCTCTGCCGGCGTGCGTTTGGAATCGTCGGCCTCCTGGTGTGCGGGTGTCGCGTTGTCAAAAATACGCCATCCGGGGACCTGACCTGAGGATCAGCACGCTCGTCAACGTGAACGTTGACGTTGACAAATCCTCGGCAGGGTCTTAGCGTCCCTACTGATGCATGCCTCACGCGCGGCCCAACTTCGCCATCGCGGCGCGAAAGTCGTCGTGGTCCATGGCGGCCGCCTCCAGGGCGAGGGAGAACGGCAAGACCGCGCCCGAGGCCATCGCGAGCAGCCGATTCACCGCGGCCTTGGTGCCCTGCACCGCCTGGGGAGCCAGCGCGGCGAGTCGTTGCGCCATCGCCAGCGCCGAGGGCACCACGTCGGCCGGCGGGACAACGCGGGTAACCAGCCCGAAGCGTTCGGCCTCTGCCGCGGTGAAAATTTCGCCCGTCATCAGCAGGTATTTGGCGCGGTTGAGTCCGACGAGCAGTGGCCAGATCACCGCCGCCCCGTTGCCCGCCGGCAGCGCGGCGTGCACATGCAGGTCACCGAGTTTCGCCCGCTCCGAGACGTAGGAGACGTCGGCCAGGGTCGCCAGCACCGCGCCCAGTCCGATCGCGTGGCCGTTGACCGCGGCGACCAGCGGCTTGGTCAGTCCGACGATGTCGTCGACGATGTGGCGAGCCTCCTCGATCGGGGTCCGTCCCGAACTGGGCGCGTACTGGCGATCGCTGGACTCGTCGCCGCCGGCGGAGAAGGTCCGGCCCGCCCCGGTCAGCACGACGGCGCGCACCCGGACGTCGTCTTGGGCCGCCGCGAACACCCGCGACAGCTCCGAATGCATCACGTCGTCGACGGCGTTGGCCTTGTCAGGCCGGTTCAGCGTCAGCACCGCGACGGCGGTCGCGCTGTCCACGACGACGTCGATGGTGCGGTATGCGGCGGGATCGAGCATTGAGGCGCCCCCTGAGAGTCTGCTTGAACATGAACGTTGATGTAGATCATAGGAGCTGGACGGCATGTTGAGGTTCGGAACATTCATCGCCCCCTACCACCCGGTCCGCGAGAGCCCGCTGACCACCTACGAGCGCGACCTCGAGCTCATCGAGTGGTGCGACCGGTGGGGCTTCGACGAAGCGTGGGTGGGTGAGCACCACTCGGCGGCATGGGAGAACATCGCCGACCCGGCGATGTTTCTGGCGGTCGCCGGGCAACGGACCCGGCGCATCAAGCTCGGTTCCGGGGTGGTCAGCCTGCCGTATCACCACCCGATGATGGTGGCCGACCGATTCGTGCAGCTCGACTACCTGACGCACGGCCGGGCGATGCTTGGCGTGGGACCCGGGGCACTCATCTCCGACGCCACGATGATGGGGATCGACCCCAGCACGCAGCGCCCACGGATGAACGAGGCCCTGGGTGTGATCATCCGGCTGCTGGCCGGTGAGGTCGTCACCCATCACAGCGACTGGTTCACCCTGAATGAGGCTCGGCTGCAGATGCTTCCGGTCAACGGGTCCATGCCGATCGCCGTCGCGTCCAGCACCTCGCCGTCAGGCATGACGGCCGCCGGCACGCACGGCGTGGGCGTGCTGTCGTTGGGCGCCGGGCTGATCGGCGGCAAGAAGGACTTGGCGGCGCACTGGGCACTGGGCGAGAAGGCCGCCGCCGAAAGCGGCAAGCAACTGCGCCGCGACGAATGGCGCCTGGTGATCCGGGCCCATCTCGCGCACACCCGCGAACAGGCCAAGGCCGAGGTGATCGAGGGGCGGGAGGCCGAACGCGTCGGGTACTTCAAGCGGGTCGCCGGGCTGAAGAACGACTACACGCTCGAGCAGGAGATCGAAGAGGACGCCGCCATCGTGGGCACGCCCGACGACATGATCGAGGCGCTGCACCGGCTGCAGAACATCACCGGCGGATTCGGAGGCTTCCTGGTGCTGGCCGGGGATTGGGCGGACCGCGAGGCCACGCTGCGCAGCTACGAATTGATGGGCCGCTACGTGATTCCCGAATTCCGCGGCCAGATGGATTCGCTGCGCGCCAGTTATGACATGGTGGTCGCGAAGAAACGCGATTACGGTGCGCCGGCGATGGCCGCGATCAAGAAGGCCTACGAGGACGCCGGACAGCAGATGCCCGAGGACCTCAACCCCACCAACCTGCGGTAGGCGCGCCAGCCTCTGGCTCAGAGCTTGCTGGCGACGAAGTCGGCCGCCTGGTTGGCCATGCCGGCGTCGATGTAGGCCCCGGCGAGATGCTGTGGCCAGTTTTCCTTCCAGGTGTTCGGGTCGGCCGGGTTGCAGACGGGATCGGCACCGTGGCACAACTCGATGGTCCGGTCGTTGTAGATGGGATTGAAGTTGGTGATCGGACCCACCCACTGGCTGCCATTGCCGAATAGGGCGACGGCGGCGACGTGCTGGTCGGCGCCCGGCGGCAGCGGGCTGTCGAAGCCGAACGCACCGATGGGGGCCGCCAGCACGACGTCGGTGACCGCCGCGCCCAGCGAATAGCCGCCCAGCACCAGCCGGGTGTCGGGGCAGTTGTTGACCATGTCCTGGATGTGGTGGCTCATGTCGTTGGCGCCCTGCGCGACCTCGGTGTCGGCGGGATATCGCACGGCGTATACGCCCACGGTCCTATTCACCTTGGATCGCAGGGCGCTGATGAACGCATTGCCCAGCACGCCCGGGCCGGCGGCCTCGTTACGCCCCCGGGCGAACACCACCTGTATCGGCGGACAGTTCGCGGCCGCGGCCGGCGGCGCCGCCCCCGGCGCCCCGGGCGGCACCACCGCGGCGGGCAGCAACACGGCGGCCGCGGCCACAACCGCGGCGAGACCGACACCAGCAAATTTTCCGATAAGTAAGGCGCGCACGCCCATGATGGTAAAGCGAAGCCGCTCCGGCCGCTGGGCAGCCGGTGAACCGAGCTCTGCTGATCGCTGAGCGCGAACATCGACCATGGTGCCGGCGGCGTCGAGCGAGGCGATAGGTTCAGCTGATGAGTCACGTCGACGCGGGTGCGCCCGAGCGATTGTTCGCGCTGGCCGAGCAGGTGCAAGGGTTCATGCCGGCCGACGAGGGGCGCGCGCTGTACGACGCCGCCTTGCGGTATCTCGGTGGCGGTCTGGGCGTCGAGATCGGCACGTACTGCGGCAAATCCACCCTTCTGCTGGGCGCTGCGGCGCAACAAACCGGCAGCGTGCTCTACACGATCGACCACCACCACGGGTCCGAGGAGCACCAGGCCGGGTGGGAGTATCACGACGCGTCGATGGTGGACGAGGTGACGGGCTTGTTCGACACGCTGCCGACGTTTCGCCGGGCGCTCGACGCCGCCCGTTTGGACGACCATGTCGTCGCGATCGTCGGGAAGTCACCGCTGGTGGCGCGGGCATGGCGCGCGCCGCTGCAATTCCTGTTCATCGACGGCGGCCACAGCGAAGCCGCCGCCAACCAGGACTTCGACGGCTGGGCCCAGTGGGTTGCGCCCGGCGGGGCGCTGGTCATCCACGACGTGTTTCCCGACCCGAAGGATGGCGGGCGGCCGCCCTACTACATCTACTGCCGCGCACTCGATTCCGGACAGTTCCGGGAGGTATCGGCCACCGGATCGTTGCGGCTGCTCGAACGTGTCGGCGGTCAGCCGGGGGAGCGGGTCTAGCGCGGGTGCGGGTTACCGGCCCGGGCCGGTGACCACGCATTCGCAGTCGAAATCGGTCTGCAGACCCACCGGCAGCTCGTCGCCGCGAAAGATGCCCGCGCCCGCGGTGGTGTTCGACAGGGCGTCCGCCGCCAAGATCATCGCCGCGCCCGTCCAGGTGGTGCGCTCCTCCGGCCACCGCTTCCCGTCCGCGAAAACCAGTCCCGTCCAATAAGATCCGTCGTCCTCGCGCAGGTGCTGCATCGCGGCGAACTGCCGGTGGGCGTCGGAGTGTTGTCCGATAGCATCCAGCGCCATCACCAGCTCGCACGTTTCGGCACCCGTCACCCACGGGCGATCGCCCACGCACCGAATGCCCAGGCCGTCCACCACGAAGGCATCCCAACGCTGCTTGATGCGCGCGGCCGCCGCCGGACCACGCAGGGCGCTGCCGAGGACGGGGTAGTACCAGTCCATCGAGTAGCGGTCCTTTTCGGTGAACGCTTCGGGATGCGCGCAGATGGCGTGTCCCAGGCGGCCGAGCGCCAGCTCCCACTCCGGCTGCGGATCGCCGACCAACGCGGCCAGGGCAAGCGCACAGCGGATGCTGTGGTAGATGCTCGAGCACCCGGTCAGCAGGGCCTCCGGCAGCACACCGGCTTCGCTTCGGGCCCAACCGATCTCGCCGTACCCGACCTGCATGTCGATGACGAAGTCGATCGCTTTGCGAACCACCGGCCACATCTCGGCCGCGAATGACTCGTCGCCGGTGACCAGCACGTGGTGCCACACCCCGGCGCCGATGTAGGCACAGAAATTGCTGTCGCTGTTGGCGTCTTCGATGACCCCCGCCCGGAACTGAATGGGCCAAGAGCCATCGGGGCGTTGGGTGTGCCGGCTCCACTCGAAGGCGGCCCGCGCCGGCTCCAGCAGCCCGGCGGTGGTCAGCGCCATCGCGCATTCGATGTGGTCCCACGGATCGGTGTGCCCGCCGTCGGACCACGGGATGGCGCCCGTTGATTCCTGCGTGGCGGCGATGGAAAGCGCGGTCTGCCGGCATTGCTCGGGAGTCAACACCCCTGGAACGGCTGGCGGATTAGACCGATGCAACTGAATATCCTTCAGTCGCCTGGCTTTTCGCCTCCTGCGGCTTGACGAAGTACATCGCTACGCTTTTGCCCACCAGGGGATTGAGCAGCGATTCCGCCAGCTGGGTGATTTTGGGCCGCTGCATCAAGTCCCAGACCAAAAGCTTGTGGTAGGCGGTCACCGCGCGGTGCTCGGTGTTCTGCACACCCACGGCGCATTTGAGCCACCAGAAGGGGGAGTGCAGCGCATGGGCATGATGGGTATGGGTCAATTTCATTCCGCCGCCGGAAATCTTGCCGCGCAATTCGTTGGCCCGGTAGATGCGTACGTGGCCACCCTCGTTGGCATGGTATTCGTCGGACAGCAACCAGCACACCCGTTCGGGTAGCCACCGCGGCACGCTGACCGCCAGCGTGCCACCGACTTTGAGCACCCTGATCAGCTCGGCGATCGCCGCGTCGTCGTGGGGAATGTGCTCTAAAATCTCCGACGCGATGACGCAGTCGAACGTCTCGTCGGCGTAGGGCAACTTCAGCGCGTCACCGACGACCACCTTCGCCGAGGCGCCGGCGGGCGCTTCGCCGGTCTCGGCCATCGCGCGCAGAATGGTGTCCACCGAACACAATTCGGCCTCGTCGCGATCGAAGGCGACGACGTCGGCGCCGCGGCGATACGCTTCGAACGCGTGCCGGCCGGCTCCGCATCCCACGTCGATGACCTTGCTCGACGGCCCGATCCTGAGCCGGTCGAAATCGATTGTCAGCATGGCGCTCCGCTCTGCGCGTTGCGCGCGATCGCCCGCTCGTAGACCCGAACGGTCTGTGCGGCCACGGCTTCCCAGCTGAACACATCGACAGCGCGGGTTCGTCCCGCCTTGCCCAGGCTGCGGCGCTTTTCCGGGGAGTCCAAGAGTTCACCCAGCGCCTGGGTCAGCGCATCCACGTCGGCGGGCGGCACCAGTTCGGCGCAGGAACCGTCCGCTCCAAGGACTTCCGGCAGGGCGCCGACCCGGCTGGCGACGATCGGGGTTCCGCTGGCCATGGCCTCCACGGCGGGCAGCGAAAAGCCTTCGTAGAGCGACGGAATGCAGGCTATTTCCGCGGAGGCGAACAGGGCGGCCAGCTCGGCGTCGGACAGCCCGCTGGTGATGTGCACGATGTCGGAGATTCCGAGTTCGGCGATGAGTTTGTGGGTCGGGCCGTTGAGCTCCACCTTGGCAACCAACCGCAACTCGAGATCACGCACGGTGCGCAGCCGGGCGACCGCTTGTAGCAGGGTGCGAACGCCCTTGAGCGGGGTATCGGCACTGGCGATAGCGATGATCCGGCCGGGCTCGCGGGGTCCCGATCCCGGTTTGAACAGTTCGGTGTTCACACCCAGCGGCACGACGTGAAGTTGCTCCGGCGCGACGCCGAAGTCGGCGATGATGTCGGAGGCCGACGACGAGGACACCGTCAACAGGTCGGGGATGTGTCGGGCGACCTCTTGCTGCATGTCCAAGAACCCATACCAGCGGCGCACCAACGGTTTTCGCCACCATCGCGCGGCCGCCAGATCCAGCACGCGGTCGCGGGTGATCGGGTGATGCACGGTGGCCACCACGGGAAGTCCCGCCTCGGCGATGCGCAGCAGTCCGGTGCCCAGGCTCTGGTTGTCATGCACGACGTCGAAATCGCCTGTGCGCTGGGCAAGTAGCCGCGCGGCCCGCATCGTGAACGTTCGCGGTTCCGGAAAGCCCGCTGTCCACGTGGTGAGCAGTTCCCTGAGGTCGATCGAGTCGCGGATCTCGCTGGGCCGCGGTACCCGGAACGGGTCGGGTTCCCGGTAGAGGTCGAGGCTGGGCACTTCGGTGAGCCGGACCCGCGGATCGAGCAGGTCGGGATAGGGCTGGCCGGAAAACACCTCGACGTCGTGACCGAGTTCCACCAGGCCGTGGCTCAAATGGCGCACGTAGACGCCCTGTCCGCCGCAATGGGTCTTACTACGGTAGGACAGCAGGGCTATTCGCATACTCAACTCTTCTGTGCTGGAAAATGACCGCGGAATGGCGCCGAATACATCGCGGTCAACGGACTCCCGAACTCCGCAACAGCAAACTGGACATGTGTCCAGACTATAGTTCGATCACCTAATTGTGCGCAACGAGCCGGAAATCCACCGTCCCTCGCGCAGGTGGCTTCCGGGATGTCCGACACGCAAAGATCATGCCACTGGTCGGTGTCCGCGATCTTGCCGACCGGTCGGTTCCCAACGCGAGGCGCCCCGGTTGATCGGCGCTGACCGGCCAAGATCGCTCGGAAGAAGGCCCGGCCCTTTTGTTACCATCGCGCGGTGCGGTATTCGGCCGGACCGAGTGGACGCGGCGATCGGCGGTCGCCTTCGAGGCGCGAGGTCCTCAGATATGCCGGCGCCGCCGTCGTGGCGCCGGCCGTGCTGAGCCTGGGCGCAGTAACCGCGAGCCTCGACGAGCCGAAGGCCTCGGCGGCCGGCATGAAGCTGATCGATTTCGCCGAGCGCAGGATCGCACCGGACGAGATCAAGTCGGCGGGCTATGACGGCGTGGTCAATTACGTGTCGGAGTCGAGGCCGGGCGCCAACTTCGAGGCCAAGCCGCTGACCCGGGATTACGCCGATGCGCTACGCGCGGCGGGGCTGCATATCGTCAGCAACTTCCAATACGGCAAGCCCGGTTGGCCGGACCCGTCGGACCTCACCCGCGGCTACGACGGCGGCGTGGCCGATGCTCATACGGCCATGCAGCTGCACTCGGCGGCGGGCGGGCCGAACTCGGCCCCCATCTTTTTCAGCGTCGACGATGACATCGACTCCAATACTTGGAATGGCCTTGCCGTCCAATGGTTTCGAGGCATCAACTCGGTGTTGGGCGTGGGCCGCACGGGCATCTACGGGCATGCCCGGGCGTGCGGGTGGGCGATCAGGGACGGCGTCATCGGGCCGTCCACCAGTGCCGGGCACCAGTGGGCGTGGCAGACGAGGTCGTGGTCGCACGGCGAGCGCGAACCCGCGGCGGTGCTCTACCAAACGGTCGTCAACAGCCCGGGAAATCCGGGGCCGCTGCTCGGCGGCATCAACGTCGACGTCGACGATGTCCTCGCTGCCGACTTCGGGCAGTGGGACCTGGATCGCTGACCAATCGAGTCGCTGACCAAATCGTGCGCTGACCAAGGCGTGAAGGCGCGGCACCCCGCGAGCGGATGGCTCGCGGGGTGCCGTTCTCATCAATGGCCCGGTGTTACTTCAGGTCGAACCGGTCGTTGTTCATCACCTTCACCCACGCGGCGACGAAGTCCTCGACGAACTTGCCGTGGGCGTCGTCCTGGGCGTAGACCTCGGCCAATGCGCGCAGCACCGAGTTCGACCCGAAGACAAGGTCGTTCGCGGTGGCGGTCCACTTGAGCTCGCCGGACGCCCGGTCGTGGCCCTCGTAGACGTTCTCGGCCGTCTCCGACGCCTTCCACTCGGTGCCCATGTCGAGCAGGTTGACGAAGAAGTCGTTCGTCAACGCGCCCGGTCGGTCGGTGAACACGCCGTGCTTGGTGCCGCCGTGGTTGGCGCCGAGGGCACGCAGACCACCCACGAGCACCGTCAACTCCGGGCCCGACACCCCCAGCAGGTAGGCCCGCTCCTGCAGCAGCTGCTCGAGGGGCGCCTTTTCGCCGGGACGGATGTAATTGCGGAACCCGTCGGCCCGCGGTTCGAGCACCGCGAACGACTCCACGTCGGTGTTCTCCTGAGTGGCGTCGGTACGGCCCGGCGCGAAGTGCACCGAGATCTCGTAGCCGGCGTCCTTGGCCGCCTTCTCGACCGCCGCCGAGCCGGCCAGCACGATTACGTCGGCCAGCGAGACCTTCTTGCCGCCGGTCGCCGAGGCGTTGAAGTCCTGCTGGATCTTCTCTAGCGCCGGCAGCACCCTGTTCAGCTCGGAGGGCTCGTTGACCTCCCAGCTGCGCTGCGGCTCGAGACGCAACCGCGCCCCGTTCGCCCCGCCCCGCTTGTCGGTCCGCCGGTAGCTGGACGCCGCCGACCAGGCCGTCTTGACCAACTGCGGGACCGACAACCCGGACTCGAGCACCTTGCTCTTCAGCGCGGCGATGTCGTTCTCATCGACCAGCTCGTGGTCGACGGCCGGAACCGGGTCCTGCCACAACTGCGGTTCGGCAACCCACGGACCCAGGTAGCGGGTGATGGGGCCCATGTCGCGGTGCAGCAGCTTGTACCAGGCCTTGGCGAAGGCATCGGCCAGCTCTTCGGGGTGGTCCAACCAGCGTCGCGTGATGTCGCGGTAGATGGGCGACTCCCGCAACGCGATGTCGGTGACCAGCATCGTGGGGGTGCGGCCCGGCCCGTCGAACGGGTCCGGGATGGTGCCGGAACCGGCGCCGTCCTTGGCCACGAACTGCCAGGCGCCGGCCGGACTCTTGGTGAGCTCCCACTCGTAGCCGTACAGCGTCTCCAGGAAGGAGTTGTCCCATTTCGTCGGGGTGGGCGTCCACACCACTTCCAGCCCGCTGGTGATCGCGTCCTTGCCCTTGCCGGTGCCATACGAGCTCTTCCAGCCAAGCCCCTGCTGTTCGATCGGGGCGGCCTCGGGCTCGGGACCGACCAGTTCGGCGTCGCCGGCGCCGTGGGTCTTGCCGAAGCTGTGACCCCCGACGATCAGCGCGGCGGTCTCCTCGTCGTTCATCGCCATCCGGCCGAAGGTCTCGCGGATGTCGATTGCGGCAGCGACAGGATCCGGTTTGCCTTCGGGCCCTTCGGGATTGACGTAGATCAGACCCATGGTGGTAGCACCATAGGGCTGGGCGAGGTCGCGCTCACCGGAGTAGCGCTTGTCGGTGCCCAGCCAGGCGTCCTCCTCGCCCCATAGGATCTCTTCGGGTGCCCAGACGTCCTCACGGCCGAAGCCGAATCCGAACGTCTTGAAACCCATCGACTCCAGGGCGCAGTTGCCGGCGAAGATGATCAAATCGGCCCATGAGATCTTGTTGCCGTATTTCTTCTTGATCGGCCACAGCAGCCGGCGGGCCTTGTCCAGGCTCGCGTTGTCCGGCCAGCTGTTGAGCGGGGCGAAGCGCTGCAGGCCCTGCCCGCCGCCGCCGCGGCCGTCGAAGATGCGATAGGTGCCCGCGGCGTGCCAGCTCATGCGGATGAACAGGCCGCCGTAGTGGCCGTAGTCGGCGGGCCACCAGTCCTGTGAGGTGGTCATCAGCGAGAACATGTCGCGCTTGAGCTCCTCGACGTCGAGCTTGGCGAACTCCGCGGCGTAGTCGAAGTCCTGCCCGAACGGGCTCGCCTGAGGGTTGTTCGGGTGCAGCGTCGCTATGTCGATCTGGTCGGGCCACCAATCCCGGTTGGTAAGCGGCGCATGCGATTTCGGCTTCGGCGAAGGGATTGCCGGGTTTTCGCTTTCGCTGGTACTAGCCGTCTTGCTGTCGTCGTGCGGCGGACGGCCTTGGGAGATATCGGATGACACAGCATTCCTTTCCGGTGGAGGGTTGGTTGGGCTGCGATTAGGAACCTGCAGTCGAACAATCGGGGCACAGGCCCCAGTAGATGACCTCGGCCTCGTCGAGGACGAAGCCATCTAAAACGTTGTTGTCGTCGAACGGGGTGAGGCAGGGAGCGTCACCGACGGCACAGTCGACGTCGGCGATGATCCCGCAGGACCGGCACACGACGTGGTGATGGTTGTCACCGACGCGCGATTCGTAACGGGCGACCATGCCCAGGGGCTGGATGCGCCGAACCAGACCCACGGTGGTCAGCGCATTGAGCACGTCATACACGGCTTGCCGCGAAACGTCGGGCAGGCCAACCCGAACCGCCGAGAAGATCGTCTCGGTGTCGGCGTGCGGATTGGCGGCAACGGCTTCCAGCACGGCGACCCTGGGCCGGGTCACCCGCAGATCGGCCATTCGCAACCTGTTCGCGTAATCGGCCGTCGATGACACGCCACCAATATGACGCACTTATCTGGACCCAGTCAAGACTTTGTTGTGAAGTGGGGCACAAATGCGGGTGGCCAATGAGCTGGGTCACCCGCCGCTCAGGTGGGTTTCAGGGCGCTGCCCTTGCGCCACACGTCCCAGCCGAGGGTCCAGTCGCCGTTTTGCGCCAACGTCAGCGGCGGTCCGCCGCTGTTGCGGACCTCGACGACGTCGCCCGGCACCGAAAAATCGAAGAACCACTTCGCGTTTTCGGCGTTGAGGTTCAAGCAGCCGTGCGACGTGTCGCGGTGGCCCTGGGCCCACACCGTCGCGTCGAGTTCGTGCAGATATATGCCGTCGCTGCTGATCTTGGTGGCCCAGTTGATGGTCTCGCGATAGCCGAGCCTGGAGTTCTTGGGCAGCCCGAAGGTCGACGAGTCCATGATGACGGGATTGCCCTTGTCCAGCACGGTGTAGACGCCCGGGGGCGTCCACAGCGAGATCGTCTTGCCGCCGACCTCTTCGGTGCCGCCCATTCCCATGCTGGTCGGCATCGTGCGCACCAGGGCTCCGCTGTCGAAGACGCTGACCTGGTGGGTGGCGTCATCGGCGATCGAGACGTGTGCATCGCCGATCCGAAACGACACCTTGGTGTCGTCCTGCCCGAACAGGCCGTCGCCCAACGCTATTCCGTAGATCTTCGCCTCGGCGGTGACGGTCGTGCCGGGCGCGTAGTAGTGCTCGGGTCGCCAATGAGCGTTCTGGTCGTCGACCCAGTACCAGGATCCGTCGACCTTCGGGTCGGTGGTCACCGACAGCTGTCGCTCGGCGGCGGCCCGATCCGCGATCTTCTCGTCGAAGTGCGCCACGATCACCGTTCCGACGCCGTACGTGCCGCCGTCGCGCAACGCGGCCTCCGACGTGCCGGTGAACGACACCTTGGTCTGGTTGGACGGCTTCAGCGTGGAGAATGACGAAACCTGCTTGGCCGCAACACCACTGACACCACTGCTGGTGACCGTCAGGGTATAGGTGCGTCCGTAGCCCAGCGGGACGGTCGGCTTCCACACGGTGGTGTCGGGGGTCATGACGCCCTCGATCGGTTTGCCGCTCTCGTTGACCATCTCGACACCGGTCAGGGTTCCGTTCTCGGCTTTGACCGTGACCGGGGCGACCGGGTCGACGTCGCGCGAGTCGGGGCCAGGAGTGATCGTTATCTGGGCCGGCCCAGCGGTTTTCGCGGGTGCAGTTGGACCGCAGTGGCCGCCCGGGCAATGTGTGGTCGACGCAACGTATATCGCGGCCATCGCGGCGACGATCACGCACACCGCAAGCAAGAGTCGGCGAGGCCGGCTCACCCGGAGGATCCGGCCGACGAGCTGATCGCTGTTCTTGGACATCATGAAGCTGCCGAATCCCTGCTTTCTGGTTCTCACAGGCTTGAAAAATTCTGCCCGGCGAAGCCGATTGTGTAGATGAGGTATCCCGCGACATGCGGTCTTTAAACCGCCGGGCGGCGCGCGTGCCCGCAAGCGGCTTTCGCGAGAGATCATGGCTTCATGGCCGATGACGAACTCGACAGCCTCTATGACGTGGCGCCGAAGGAGTTCACCGCGCAACGCACCAGATTGGCCGCCGCGGCCAAGCAGCGCGGCGATACCGCCGCGGCGAAACGGATTTCCGCTGCCAACAAGCCGACGACGGCCGCGTGGATTCTCAACCGGCTGGCGCTGCGGCACGCGGACACCCGGCAGCGGCTCGCCGACGTCGGGGAGCGGCTGCGCGCCGCGCACGCGGCGATGGATGGCGGTCGGATCCGAGACCTGACGGCCCAGCAACGCAGGCTCATCGACGAACTCACCCGCAAGGCGCTCGACGCGGCCGGTCTAAAGCAACCGTCGGCGGCCGTGCGCGAAGACCTGACCAGCACGCTGCAGGCCGCCATCGCCGACCCGCAGATCGGGGCGCGCTTGGGCCGGTTGACCCGGCCCGAGCAGTGGTCGGGCTTCGGCGCCTTCGGCGATGCGGTGCCGGAATCGGTGGATACTCAGAGCGAACCGGCGAAGCGGCCGGGCACCTCGGCGCGGAAACGGCCCGCGAGGCAGTCGGCGGACGCCAAGGCGCAACGCCAACGGCGAGAGAAACTGCGCGCGGCCGTCGACACCGCGGAGCGCGTCAAAGCCGAGGCCGATGACGCGTTGTCGCAGCGACAAGCCGACCGGGACGCCGGCCGCCGGCGCCGGAACGAAGCGGCGCGGGCGTTGCGGGCGGCCGAACGGGAACTCGGCACCGCCGAGCAGGACTACGACGAGGCACGCCGGGTCAGCCGAGCCGCCGCGGAATCGGTGCGACAGGCCAAAGCGCGGCTGAAGCGGGCGTGAGCCCGCCGGCGGGTTTCCTCAGGCCGGGCCGGGGTATCAGCAATGCCGTGACCTCTTTGTGGATGACAGAACGAACCGAACAGCCCTGGACCGCAAGCCAGCTTGACCAAGGTTCCTCGTCGGCCGATGTCATCGTCGTGGGCGCCGGCATCACCGGCCTGATGACGGCGGTCCTGCTGGCCCGCGCCGGCAAGGACGTGTTGGTGTTGGAGGCGCGCACGGTGGGAGCGTGCGCGACCGGGAACACCACCGCCAAAATCAGCCTGCTGCAGGGCAGTCAGCTCTCCAAGGTGCTGCCGCGGCACGGGCGCGACGTGACGCGCGCATACGTCGACGGTAACCGCGAAGGCCAGGAGTGGGTGCTGGGCCACTGCGAGGCCAAGGGTCTGGCGGTGCAGCGCGAGGACGCCTACACCTACGCCCAGTCCGTGCGGGGCGTACCGTCGGCGCGCGCCGAACTGGCCGCGTGTCAGGCGGTGGGCCTGCCGGCGGTATGGGACGACGACGCCGACGTGCCGTTCGCGTATCACGGCGGGGTGCGGCTGGCCGACCAGGCGCAGTTCAACCCGATGTCATTCCTCGACTCGCTGGTCGTCGAGCTACTCGACCGCGGTGGACGGCTGGTCGAGCACACCCGGGTGCGGCGGGTCTCCTGGCGCGGCAAGCAGGTGCGCGTGCAGGTCAACGATGCCGCCGAGCGCGACGTCGAGCTGCAGGCCGGCCAGCTGGTGCTTGCCACCGGCATCCCGATCCTGGATCGCGGCGGTTATTTCGCGCGGGTGAAGCCCAGCCGGTCCTACTGCCTGGCCTTCAAGGTTCCGGGCAACGTCACCCGGCCGATGATGATCTCCACCGATTCGCCGACCCGTTCGGTGCGCTACGCCCCGGTCGCGGACGGGGAAAGGCTGATCGTGGGCGGGGCCGGTCATACCGTGGGGCGCGAGAAGAGTCCGTCCCAGGCGCTGGACGAGCTATCGGCATGGGCGCGCAAGCACTACCCGGGTGCCGTGCAGACCCACTTCTGGTCGGCGCAGGACTACACGCCCATCGACCATCTGCCCTATGTGGGACCGATCCTGCCGAACACCGAAAGCATCTTTGTTGCAACGGGATTCAACAAGTGGGGCATGACCAACGGGGCCGCCGCGGCGCTGGCGCTGTCGAGCCGCATCCTGGGCGGGCGGATGGATTGGGCCCGCGCGTTCGCCAGCTGGAGTCCGCACGAGCTGTCGGGGTTGACGACGGCCCTGCAGGCCAACCTGGAGGTCGGCTTCAATCTGACGAAGGGCTGGATCACCCCGGCGATACGGACGCACCGCCGCAGCCCCGTCAACGGGGAGGGCGGCGTGGTGAGCGGCCCGCCATGGCGTTTGGAGGCGCGCTGCCGCGTCGACGGGACCGAGCATCGTGTCTCGCCGGTGTGCCCACACCTGGGTGGGATCGTGAATTGGAACGACGCCGACAAGGCGTGGGAGTGCCCACTGCACGGGTCGCGGTTCGCGCCCGACGGCACCTTGCTGGAGGGGCCGGCCACCCGGGATCTGACCGCGTAGACGGGCGCCGTATTCAGCCCGTCTTCTCAAAGACGAGCCAGCGCAACTCGATTGGTGAGTCGTCACGCTCGACGTCGAACACATCGAGGCCGCCGGCCCATCCCTCGAACCATTCCGTGGGCGGCCAGGCGTCCGAAGCTGAACGGGCCTTTTCGTACTCGTAGGCGGAGTCGTCGGCGATCGGATCGAGAGGCAGGCCGGCCGCCGCCGCGGCCACCTCGTCGCGGGTGAAAATCATGCTGTTGCATTGCTGACTGAATTGCACCGCCGCGTCGTCGGGAACATAGCCGTCGCGGGCCAGGAAGGTGTTGAAAACCAGCCGTCCCCCCTGCGCCAGACAATCAATGGCGAGTTCGAACATGCCGCGTAACTCGCGCGGCGTCCGGAAGTCGGACACCACCTCCGAGAGCACCATCAGCTGATACCGCCCGCGTACGCCCTCCATCGCCGTGAAGACATCGCTTTGAATAACGTTCACACTCAACGATTCTCCGGCGGCTTCGGCAACGATCACCTCTGCGAACTTGGCGGTCATCTCGACAGCATCGACCGGATGCCCGCGCCGGGCCAGGGCCAGCGCGTTGCGTCCGGTTCCCGCGCCGACGTCCAGCACCCGATAGGCCGAAGGATCGGCCGCCTCCGCCGCCAGCGCCAGCACGCGTGCATCGGGCGCGGTTCCGAACAGCGGCGGCGGGCGGAATTGCACCCACTGGTCGTAGTCGGCCTCGATCGTGCGCCAATCGGCTTGCACCCGGAAATTCACGTCGATCCCGAACGGGGCCTGGTACGAGATCAGTACCTCCGAGCGCGGCGAGGCCTTGAAGGCCTTCGCCAACTCGACTTCCAGCGCGGCCCGCAACCTTGCGGAGTTCTCGGCGGTGTACCAGACTCCCAGCGTGGCGCAGACGTTGCCGCAGAGCTGGACGTACTCGTCGATGAGGGCCGGCACCGCCGGCACCCTGATGTGGCCCTCGGCCGACAAGCGCCGATACAGCCGCCTGATCATCGCTTCGCGCAACATCAGCGGGTCGAACGACGCATTCGGCGGATCCTGCACCAGAACCTTCTACACGACCGCCGGCCTTTGCACCACCGCTGAAGACGAACTGGCCCTCCGGCTACGCTGACCGGGCGGCGCCTTCGAGAAGGTCGGCCGCCGCCGCGACGCTTTCGGCGGGTTTGCTCACCCGGGTGGCGACCTGCCTGGCTCGGCTGAGGTAAAGCGCGGAGCGCACCGAGCGCAGGTCGGCGACCAGCGAGTCCAGGGTGGAGGCCGAGAACGCCCGTCCCACCCCGATTTCCAGCTTGCCGACCGCTTCGGCCCAGATCGGTTGATCGAGCCAGAGCCAGAGGATCAGCATGGGCACGCCCGCCCGCATGCCCGCGGCGGTGGTGCCGGCCCCGCCGTGGTGCACGATCGCACGGCACGCCGGAAAGACTGCGGCGTGATTCACCGCTTCCACGATCTTTATGTGGGCCGCGGGCGGGATATTGGTGAAATCGTTTGGGCCGCTGCAAATCAACGCACGCTCGCCTATCTGTGCGCAGGCCGCGCCGATCACGGCCACCGTCTCGGCGGGGGAGGTAACTGGCGTGCTGCCGAATCCGAAATAGATCGGCGGCGTCCCGTCGGTTATCCAGGACAACACCTCGTTATCGACGTCGGTGGGCAGTCCGAGGGTCAGCGAGCCGACGAAGGGCCGGCGGTGTCCCGAGCCGGCCCATTGCCTTGCCAGCTCGGGCGCCAACAGCTCGTCGTAGGTCTGAATCTCCAGGGGCGATCGCGCCGGCGATGTGTCGGGCAGACCGAAGGCTCGGCGCTGCGCACCTTCGGCCGCGCTGACGACGTCCGACTGCAGCCGGCCGAGTTCCAGCGTCTCGGCGGGAAAGAAGTGCAGCGCGGCCAGCGGGATGCCGAGATGTTGTCCGACATTGGCGGCGAGCCGCTGCTCGTTCATCCCGGCCACCAGCAGGTCGGCGCCCGCCGCCAACGAGGCCAGCGTCTCGCTCTTGCCGGTCCACACCGAGGTGACTCGCTCGATGACTTGCGGCAACACGCTCGTCGGGTTGTGCACAGTGCGGACGAACGCGGTGGCCATGTTGACCTGCTCGCGACTGTCGGGCCCGTACGGGACCGCCGCCAGCCCCACCGATTCGGCCACGCCGAGCTTGTCGGGCGGCACCGCAATGACGACGTCGTGTCCTCGACAGTGCAGTTCGCGGGCGACGGCGACACAGGGCTCGACGTCGCCGCGGCTGCCGTAGCCGGCCAGCACAAATCTCATCAACAGACCTCACTCGCGGGGATGCAAACAGATCCAAGCAGAATTGCCCCCGCCCGACTCGATGGACGCGCGCGTAGCGCGCTGACCACGCCTTTTGCCGGCGGTTACCCTGTACGCGCCCACCGCGGCGCGGTGGGCGCGGCCCCGCGCAGTCCCGTTCAGGATTGCCTGAGGGATTCGCGCAATGCGAGCAGAACCCTTGCGGGTTTCTGCTGTCATGTGCAGGTAACCTATCGTTAACCCGCGCGGCAACAATTTCGCTGTATTCGTTGACGCGGGGGCAGCTGCAACCCGTGAGGCCGGTCCGCTAACGCTGGGGACGGTCTCATTCGGTTGTTTTGGTTCGTGGCACTGGCAGCACCGGAGGGAACGCGATTTGTTTGCTGCTCGGCTGGCTATCCCCATACGACGCGCATCGAGCGCGTTCGAGGCCCTCGCGGTCATGAAGGCAACCGGAGAAGAACGACATGGACTTCGCGATACTACCGCCGGAGGTTAACTCCGCGCGGATGTACGCCGGTCCGGGGTCGGGACCGATGCTGGCCGCCGCGATGGCCTGGGACGAGCTGGCCGCCGCGCTGCAGTCGACGGCGACGTCGTATGAGGCCGAGATCACGGCCCTGACCTCCGGCCCGTGGGTCGGGCCGTCCGCGGCGTCCATGGTGGCAGCGATCACCCCCTACCTGGAGTGGATGAGGACCACCGGCGCCCAGGCCGAAGAGGCCGCGAACCACGCCAGAACCGCGGCGTTCGCCTACGAGACGGCGTTCGCCGAGACGGTGCCGCCGCCGGTGGTCACGGCCAACCGCACCCTGCTGGCGACGCTCGTCGCCACCAACATTCTGGGGCAGAACACGCCCGCGATAGCCACGACAGAGGCGGAGTACGCCGAGATGTGGGCGCGAGACACCGCGGCCATGTTCGGTTACGCGGGCACTACAGCCGCGGCGACGCGGCTGACGCCATTCGCCCAACCGGACCGGACCACCAACTCGGACGTCCCGCAGTCCGAGGCGGTGGCCCAGGCCACCGGCACGGCGGCCGGGGGCACCCGCAACGCCGTGGCCCAGCAATCGTTTTCCGCGGTACCCAACCTGCTGAACGGCGCGGCATTCGGTCCGAACGCCGCCGCCCTTGACCCGCCGTCGGCGACGGGCCTGCTCGACGTATCGGCCGATCTCATCACGATTCTTCTGGATGCCCCGGGCAGCGTGGTCGGGATGGGCGTCGACGCACCCTCGGCCACGATCGCCCTGCCCTTCGACATCGCCGGCGCGCTGACCGGTTTCCACACCGACGACATCGTCAGCGGCTGGGCCGGGGTGCAGTCCTGGCCCGGAACGGGCGCGGTGCCTCCCACGCCGTTCCCGGTCATCACCAACCCGGCGGGCGGCTTCGGAACTTTGGCGTCCGCGGGTCTGGGTCAGGCCAACACGGTCGGCGGCTTGTCGGTGCCTCCCGGCTGGACGGCGGCCGCACCGGCGATCCGGCCGGCCGCCTTGGTGCTGCCGGCCACCAGTGCCGGTGCCGGCGTCGAAGCCGCCGCCGCGGCCGCGGCCGCGCCCGGTGGCGCCGGGAGCCTGTTCGGCGAGATGGCCGTGGCGAGCATGGCCGGGCGCGCAATGGCCGGTACGGGCGGCGCCTCGGGCCGCGAGCGGGCCCGGGCCGCCGACGCCGGCAAGGCGAAGCGCGACCCGGCCAAGGAACAGGCGAAGGAGCCGGCAGCGCCGCAGGTTGTCGCCGGGGGACCGATCACGAGCATCGCCGCAGAATTGCGCGAACTCGCATCGCTGCGCGATGCGGGGATTTTGACGCAGCAGGAGTTCGAAGAGCAGAAAAAACGCCTGCTGCCAAGCTGATCCGAGCGCAGCTGCTGTGCGTTCGCTAGTGTCCTGAGTCGTTAATTCGTCGGCAGTAGTTGGCGATGCTGTCCAGGATTTGGTCGGCGGTCTTGGTCCACA
>NZ_MVHG01000002.1 GCF_002086125.1 Mycobacterium arosiense ATCC BAA-1401 = DSM 45069 | reverse complement strand
CGCCCGTTCATACTTCGGCGGGCCATCCGAGGCCAACGCCGCCTTGACTGTGTTCTTCGAAATGCCCAGTACCCGGGCGATCACCTTGATCGGCAACCCCTCCGCCCGATGCAGGCGGCGAATCTCAGCCCAATCTTCCACAGACAACATTCCTTTCTGGTCCTCCCTGGCTCGACTAGAGCCAGGCCACCGGACCAGGGGGTCAAAATTCGGATGCCGCGCCGGGGTCAGTTTTCAGGCGCCGCCGACAGGTTGGATCCCACCAGATACGATGAGGCATGGGAACGCCGCACTGAGCGGGCTGCCCAACTCATACCGCCCGGTCGCCACGTGATCGAATTCGGTGCGGGCACTAGGAAACTCGAACGATATCTAGATCCCTCGTGTACCTATGTGCCGTCCGACCTCGCTGACCGCGGCCCTGGCACGATCGTTTGCGACCTCAACTCGCGGCCTCTGCCCGACTTGCCCGATTACGACACCGCGGTGCTGCTCGGAGTGCTGGAATATTTGGTCGATGTGCCCGAAATCATCGGTTGGTTGGCACGCCAAATCCAGGTATGTGTGGTGTCGTACGTGTGCAAGAGCGCCGGCTCGCTATCCGGCGTTCTTGAGATGATTCACCGCAACCGAGCGGGCTGGATGAATCACTACCGCGAGGAGCAAATCGTTGAGCTGTTTCAGGAGCAGGGATTTGAGCAGGTCTCTGCCGAAACATGCAGTGGAAACCGATTATTCGTTTTCGTAAATCCGGCGAACGCGCGGCGAGGTCCTATGTCCGGCGATATCGCGCTTTGATGGGACGCACATTCTCTCGGGGCTGGTGACCCTGCGATTGACCACTTGCCGGTGGTGGTGGCCCCTCCATTCAAAATGTGGGCGCTATCAATTGCGTCCCGCAGGTTGCGTCGGACGGCCTGACGCATATGCGTAATCACTTGCTGCAGAAGGTAATTCGGGCTGCTTGTCAATCCACTCGAACAGGGCGCGCAACCCATCGTCAAGCGCCCACTTCGGGCGCCAGTTGAGCTCGTTGGTTGCCAGTTCGATGTTGCAGCTCGCGGCGCGAATGTCGCCGTCACGAAATTTCGGTACGACAACGGGTTCGGGGGCATCGAAGATGGCTGCGATCTTTCGGGCAAGCTCGTGGATGGTAATGCCATTGCCTGACCCGATATCCACGCAGCGCGATTCGGCAGCGGGCTCTTGGACCGCGGCAAACAGCGCGTCGACGACATCGTCGATGTAGACGAGGTCGCGCACGATCCGTCCATCTTCGTACACCTCTGACGGGAGTTTCTCGCGTGACAAGCGGGCGAAGAACGGGACCACCCCCGTGTACGGATTGGTCAGCGACTGGCCTGGCCCGTAGGCATTCTGCAACCGCAGCACACTCAGGTTGGTGTCATGCGCGGCCGCCCAGGCGGACAATAGGTGCTCCTGAGCGAGCTTGGTGGCGCCGTATATATTCGTCGGCCGGGGCTCCGTATCGCCGGCGCAGTTCGCAAGCGGCACCGCCGGCTCGCCCGTCGGCCCCACTGGATCCCAGACACCAGCGAGTAGCTGCGCGTGGCTGCGGGGCCGCGGATAGAAGATGTGGCTGCCAGACTTCCACGCGCCTTCGCCGTAGACGGCCCTGGAGGACGCCACCACGAGCTGGTCGGGTACCAGTTGAGAGCGGCTCAGCGCGTCAAGGAGCTGGGTGGTACCGACGACGTTCACTGAGCCGTGGCGGGTTGCATGGGATAGCGACTGTGCCGTTCCCGTCTCGGCCGCCAAATGGATGATCTGGGAGGGCCGAATCAGTCGCAGCACGGCATCCCAGTCGGGCGCATGGGTGACGTCGCCGGTGAAAAACCGCACCGACGGCGCTAGCTTCAGGGTTGGGCGTTCACCATGTACCTGCGGGAGTAGGACGTCCATGACGGCGACGTCGTAGCCGGCCTCGGCGAGACGGCGGGAAAGCAGGGAGCCGATAAACCCTGCCCCACCGGTTATGAGCACAGACGCTGCCAAAGCCGACGCCTCCTTCTCGAGTGCAGACGAGATGAGTAACGGACACATTTTGCCCAGGATTCAGGTCCCAGCCGATCATATCGGCGAGTCCCGCAATGTCGGCCGGGCCGGCTCCTCAAACGCGGGCAGTCGGGCGGCCCGCCTCTCACACGAGATGGACCTTTGGCGCGTACAGGATCCAGCGTCCACCGCTTTCATGGAACAGTTGTTCCTTGGCCATGATCTCCTCGGCATGGTTCCAGGCGAACAGTAGCGCGTAGTCAGGGTAAGGGTGTGAGAAGAATTCGGGCGGACACACCGGAACCTTTGTGCCCGGTGTGAGGCGGCCCTGCTTCTCCGGGGTCGAATCACACACCATGGAAAGCAACTCGGGGCCGATGCCGCAGTAGTTCATCACCGTGGCGCTCCTCGAGGTGGCCCCATAGCCGACAACACGTCGGCCTTCGGAACGCAGGTCGCGGAGAAGTGATACGAGGTCCATCCGGATGCGCTCGACGGCGGTGGAGAACTCGACGAAGGTCGCTTCCTCGGCAAGTCCCTGCGCGTTTTCAAGTGCCAGGAATTTCGCGACGGCGGCGCTCGGCTTCGAAATGCCCCCGCGGGCAACTGTGTAGCGGATGGAGCCCCCGTGCAATGGAAGGTGCTCGACATCGATTAGCTCGAAGCCGAACTGAGCCGCCATCGCCTGCACCGAGCGCACCGAGAATAGGTAGATGTGCTCGTCGTAAATTTGGTCGAAGTAGACGCAGTTCACGATGTCCCCGAGATAGCGATCCTCGAACACGAACAGCCCGTCCGGGGCAAGCAGGATATCGATCCCGAGGAAAATCGAGTCGAGGTAGGAGATGTGACTGATCGTGTTAGCCGAATAGATCAGGTGAGCGGCTCCGTGCTCGTCGCGAATCTTGGTAGCCGTCGATGCGTTGAAGAAGTCTTTCCAAACGTTGACACCGTGGGTCTGGGCCACGTCGGCCGCCACAGCAGCGGGATCCACTCCTAGATGTCGGATTCCGGCGTCGCTCAGCCTCTTGAGCATGACGCCGTCGTTGCTGCCGATTTCGACGACGAAGCTATCTTGACCGCTCGGGCATCTCTGAAGGATTCGTTCTGCCACCTCCTCGCCGTGTTTGCGGATTACCGAGGAACCGGATGCGCGGTATGGGTAGTCAGCGCGAAACATCTGGTTTGGTTGAACCTCGTCAAGCTGTTGCACCATCGCGCAAGAGGTGCAGAGTCCGATCGCTAGATGGAAGAACGGCACCTTGGCCGCTTCCTCGGCTCGCACAAAGGCATTCGAGATCGGCTGGCGACCGAGATCGAGTACCTCGTGAAGGTCGCCTTTACACAAGCGGCAAGTGTATTCGGTCAAGCCAGGCCCCTATCGCGCATGCCAGTACCGCCGTGGCGACCCTAGACCTGAGTTGACACCTGGTCGAAGGTTCCAGAGTTCCTAATACGAAATCGCCACGGCACTGATCATGGCATCCCGCTTCCGACCCAGCAACCGGCGCTCCGGGCGCCTCGTATCGAGGAGTGTTCATGAAATCAAGGGACCGGCCCGCGCGGCGCTGGTGGACATCGTGGATGCAGTGGCTGGCACCAGGCACCTAGTGCCCGTGTCGCTTAGCACCCTTTCCGGCGTACCGCGTCTTCCAAGAGGTCGGCGGCCGCGGTGATGCTTTGGGCGGGTTTGGTCATCCGTGCGGCCAGTTTGCGGGCTTGAATGGCGCATTCGGGCGACAGGATGCGACGCAGGTCGGCAGCTAGCGATTCCGGAGTGGTTGCCGAGAATCGCCGGGCTGTGCCCGCGTTGAGCCGTTTCACCTGATTCCCCCAGTACGGCTGATCGGCAGAGCTCCAGAGGATCAACGTGGGCACTCCCGCGCGCAGGCTTGCGGCCGTGGTGCCCGAGCCACCGTGGTGCACGACCGCACGGCAGAGCGGGAAGATGGCCGCATAGTTCACCACACCGACTACCTTGACGTGGTCGGGATGCGGCACGCCGCTGAAATCGGTCCCGCCAAAGCAAATCAGCGCTCGCTCGCCCATCTGCGCGCAAACCGCGCTGATCATTTCGACTGTGTCGGCGGGGGATTCGACCGCTATGCTGCCGGAGCTAAAGCAAATCGGTGGTGTGCTGGCGGCAATCCACGACGTGATCTCCTCGTCGGCCTGCGTGGTCAACTCCATCGTGAGTGCGCCGACAAAGGGGCGTCGGTCGCCCCATTTCGCCCATTCGGCGGCCAGCCCGGGGAAGCACAGCTCGTCGTAGGCCTGGATTTCCAACGAGCCGCGTTCGGCGATGCGTCGCGATGAGCGGTGTGTTGCCTTGGGTAGACGTAATTCGCGCCGCTGAGCGTTGTCGACCTCTTTCGTCGAGCGCCAAAAGAGCCACTCGGTCGCGGTCATGGTGGAGCGGACCAACGGCGCTGGGACACTAGGGACAAGCTGGCCGTTGGCCCGCATCGGAAAATGATGGAACGTGGCTAGTGGGATGTCGTAATGCTCAGCGACATTGGCGGCGGGCTGCTCGAAGTTGATGCCGGTGGATAGCAGGTCGGCCCCGTCCGCCAGCGAAATCAGCGTCGCGCTCACGTCGTCCCAGTAGCGGATGATGGGCTCCCAGACTCTGCGCACCACGCTGATCGGGCCGCGGATCGTCCAAAGGCTGCGGAAGAAGTCCCGCCACATGTTGCGCAGAAATTCCTCGTCCAAGAAGTCCTGCACTTTGGGCCCGTAGGGGATCGCCGGAAGCCCCGCCGTCTCAGCGAAGTCGACAAGTTCGGGCGGAACGGCGATGCGGACTTCGTGCCCGCGGCGAAGTAGCTCACGGCCGACAGCGGCGGAAGGCTCGATATCGCCGCGAGTTCCGTAGCATGCCAGGGCATATTTCATCACGAGTCCTAGCCGTGCCTCGATGGGGCTTGATCAACGAACTCCCCGGGGGATCGGAATCTCTTCCGTGATGGCGTCCGCGTCGTCGTCATGCAGCAGGGTACGCACCGACGGACGCGTTCCCACGGAGCGAAGCAGCAGGCTGGCCGGCCGCGGCCGAACCAGTTGCGGCCACCAGAACCAGCGTCCGAGCAGCGCCGCAATGGTCGGCGTCATGAACGAGCGCACGATCAAGGTGTCGAACATCAGGCCCAGGCCGATCGTGGTTCCCACCTGACCGATGATGCGCAAATCGCTCACCACCATCGAAGCCATGGTGAACGCGAACACCAGGCCGGCGTTGGTCACGACCTTACCGGTGCCGCCCATCGCGCGAATGATGCCGGTATTTATGCCGCCGGCAAGCTCCTCTTTCATTCTGGATACCAGCAGCAGGTTGTAGTCAGAACCGACCGCCAACAAGACGATGACCGACATCGGCAGCACCATCCAGTACAGCTTGATGCCGAAGATGTACTGCCAGATCAACACCGAGATGCCGAACGATGCACCCAGCGACAACGTCACCGTCCCCACGATCACCAGGGCGGCCACAAAACTTCGGGTCAAAATCAGCATGATGATGAAAATCAGACACAGCGCACCGATACCCGCGATAAAGAGGTCGTAAGTGGAGCCGTCCCGGAAATCCTTGAAAGTGGACGCCGTACCCGCGATGTAGATCTTCGAATTCTCCAGCGGCGTGTTCTTGAGCGCCTCTTCTGCCGCCAGCCGGATCTTGCCGATGCGGTTCACGCTCTCCGAAGTCGCGGGGTCGCCTCGGTGCGAAATGATGAAGCGAGCGGCCTTTCCGTCCGGTGACAGGAATTGGGCCATCGCTTTCTTGAAGTCCGGATTCTCGAAAATCTCGGGCGGCAGGTAGAACGAGTCGTCATTCTTGGAATCGTCGAACGCCTGCCCCATGGCCGTGGCGTCCTTGTCGTTGCTGGCCATCTGGCCGAGGATGCCGGACATGGTGCTGTGGTTGGTCAGCATCATGTTCCGCATGTCCTCGGACATCGCGATAATCGGCGGATACATCTCGAGCATCTGCGGCAGCAGCTTGTCCATGTGGTCGAGGTGTACTAGCAGTTCTTGCACTTTGTCACTTAACGTGTCGACACCGTCGAGGGTGTCAAAGATGTTTCTCAACGACCAGCAAATGGGGATATCGTAGCAGTGCTTCTCCCAGTAAAAATAGCTGCGAAGTGGCCTGAAGAAATCTTCGAAGTCTGATAATTTATCGCGTAATTCCTGAACCACGACGGACATTTCTTTGGTCTTCACAATCGAGTCATGCGTAAGGTCATTGAGACGTTTTTGCAATTCGTAGATGCGCTTCGTGATCTCGATTTGTTTGGCTATCATGTCCGCCTGGACAAGCATGTCGTCCATGCGCGCGCGCATGTACTTAAGGTCTTGATTCATAATCGATTGCTGCATGCTGAGCAGGAACGGAATCGAGGTGTGCTGGATCGGCGTTCCCTCGGGACGGGTTATCCCCTGCACACGGGAGATCCCGTGCACCCCGAAAATTCCCTTGGCAAGTCGGTGCAGAACCAAGAAATCCGCCGAGTTCCGCATGTCGTGATCGGATTCGATCATCAGGATCTCGGGCATCATTCGCGACTGGTTGAAGTGGCGATCGGCGGCCGCGTATCCGACGTTGGCGGGAACGTTGTCCGGCATGTAAAGCCGGTTGTTGTAGCTCGTCTGATAGCCCGGAAGGGTCACCAGGCCAACCAGGGCGACGGCGATAGTCGCGCACAGGATGGGGGCGGGCCAGCGCACGATCGCCGTGCCGATCCGCCGCCACCGGCCGAACCCGATCGTGCGCTTTGGGTCAAATAACCCGAAGCCACTGCCTACCGTCAGGACCGCCGGAACCAGCGTCAGGGCGATCAGCACCGAGATGAGCATGCCCACGGAGCAAGGCATACCCATGGTCTGGAAGATGGGCATGCGGGTGAAGCTCAGGCACAACATGGCTCCGGCGATGGTCAACCCGGAACCCAAGACGACGGGCGCGACGCTGCGATAGGTGGTGAAGTAGGCCGTTTGTCGGTCTTCGCCCGCCTGGCGCGCCTCCTGATAGCGGCCGAAGAAGAAAATCGCATAGTCCGTCCCGGCGGCCATTGCCAGCGCCACCAGCAGGTTGACGGCAAACGTCGAGAGTGGCATCCAATTGTTGTTGGCGACGAAGGCGATGACACCCCGAGCGGCGAACACCTCGACCCCGACGGTGAGCAACAACAAAATGACGGTCGTGATCGAGCGGTACACGAGGAGCAGCACGACGAAGATGATCAAGGCACCGATCATCGTCATCTTCAAAATGGAACGGTCGCCGGCGAGCTGCATATCGGAGAACAGCGCCGACGGACCGGTGACGTAGGCCTTGACCCCGGGCGGCGGGGGCGTCCGCGCGATCACGTCGCGGATCGAGTTCACGGATTCCTGGCCCAGCGTGGTGCCCTGGTTGCCCGCCAGGTTCAACTGCACATAGACGGCCTTGCCGTCCGGGCTCTGGGCACCCGCCGCGGTGAGGCGATCGCCCCACAGATCCTGCACGTGCTCGATATGCTTTGTGTCGCTTTTTAATTCGCCAACCAGTTTGTCGTAGTAGGCATGCGCCTGGTCGCCAAGCGGCTGCTGCCCCTCTAAGACCAGCATCGCGAAGCTGTCCGAATCGGATTCCTTGAAGTCCCGGCCCATGCGCTGCATGGCCTGCACCGCCGGCGCGTCCTGGGGGGCGAGCGGCACCGAATGCTGTTGTCCCACAATCTCGAGCCGGGGCACGCCGAACGTCACCAGCAGGGTCAGCGCCACCCACCCGACGATGATGAACACCGCAAGGTGGCGAATGGTCCGCGCAAAGCGCGACGGCCGGGTGTGATGCGTGGTCATAAGGCCCTCGACAGGCCGACGACGCTGTTGCCCAGTGCCACAGTGTTCCCCACGGTCGCTGTCCCCATTTCGAAGCGGAAAGCCGCCACTTACTGCGGCTGCTTCAGGAGCAGTGAGCGCACCAACGGACGGGGCCCGGTGTGCCGCAGCATCGTGCTGGCCGGGCGGGGGCGCACCAGCTGTGGCCACCAGAACCAGCGTCCCAGCAATGCGGCGACGGACGGCGTCATGAACGCCCGCACGATCAACGTGTCGAAGATCAAGCCGATGCCGATGGTCGTGCCCACCTGACCGATGCTGCGAAGTTCGCTGACCGCCATCGAGGCCATGGTGAAGGCGAACACCAAACCGGCGTTCGTCACAACCTTTCCGGTACCGGCCATGGCGCGGATGATGCCTGTGTGGATCCCGGCAGCCAACTCCTCCTTCATTCGGGAGACCAAGAGCAAGTTGTAGTCAGACCCCACCGCCAACAGCACGATCACGGAGGTGGACAGCACGCTCCAGTGCAGTTGCATGTGCAGCAAGTACTGCCAGACCAGCACGGACAACCCGAAGGACGCGCCGAGTGACAGCAGAACCGTGCCGACGATGACCATCGCGGCAATGAAGCTTCGCGTCATGATCAGCATGATGATGAAAATGAGGCAGATCGCGGAGACGCCGGCGATCAAAAGGTCGAACATGGATCCGTCCACCAGATCTTTGGTAATCGCCGCGGTACCGGTCAAATAGATCTTGGCGTTTTCCAGGGGAGTGCCCTTAAGCGATTCCTCGGCCGCCGTCTTGATCTGATCGACTCGGTTGAGGCCGTCGGATGTCGACGGGTCGCCACGCTGGGAGATTAGCAGGCGGACGTCCTTGCCGTCCGGCGACATGAACACCTTCTCGATCCGCTTGAAGGAGTCGGAACCGTTGATGATCCCAGGCGGCAGGTAGAAGGAATCGTCGTTCTTGGAGGCATCGAACGCCTGCCCCATGGCGCTGGGATCCTTTGCACTGGAATCCATTTGGCCCATGACGCCGGCCATGGTGCTGTGCATGGTCAGCATCATGGTGCGCATGCCCGACATGGTTTCGATCATGGGCGGGATCTGCATGACCAACTGCGGCAGCAGCGCATCCAGTTGATCGAGATTTCCCACCAGCTGGGCCAATTTGTCGTTGATTTCGTCAACGCCGTCAAGTGCGTCAAATATGGATCTCAGAGAAAAACAGATCGGGATGTCGTAGCAGTGCTTTTCCCAATAGAAGTAGCTGCGGAGCGGACGCCAGAAGTCCTCGAAGTCCGAGATGTGATCGCGCAACTCTGCGGTAATGTCCTGCATTTCGTGAGTAGTGCCGACCATTTGGTGCGTCGTGGCGACGAGTTCCCTCATCAGGTCCAGCATGTGCTGCATGATGGCGATCATTTTCCCCAGCTCGTTGGCCTGGGTGAGCATGTCGTCCATGCGGTCTTTCTGGAAAGCCATGTTCTGCATCTGGCTGGCCTGGCCCATGCTGATGATCCAGGGGATCGTCGTGTGTTGCAGTGGCGTGCCCTCGGGGCGGGTCACGGTCTGCACCGTCGCGATTCCGGGCACCGCCAGCACGCCCTTCGCGAGCTTGTTGATGACGAGCATGTCCGTCGGGTTACGCAAGTCGTGATCGGTCTCGATCAATAGAATTTCGGGCATCGACATGCGCTGGCCGGGGAAGTGCCGTGCGGCGGCCGCGTAGCCCACGTTGGCGGGAATGCGTTCCGGAATGAACTTTTGGTCGTCATAGCTGGGCTTGTAATTCGGCAGCGTCAACAGCCCGATCAGCGAGACGGCCAGCGAGGCGATGAGGATGGGCGCCGGCCACCGCACGACCGCCGTACCGATCCGCCGCCACCTGCGGGTCGAGAGCGCACGCCGTGGGTCGAACAGACCGAACCGAGCTCCCGCGGCCAGCAGGGCCGGGCCTAGCGTTATCGCGACCAGGACCGCGAGGGAGATACCGACGGCGCAAGGGATACCCAGCGGCTGGAAGTAGGGCAGCCGGGTGAAGCTGAGGCAGAGCACCGCGCCGGCGATGGTCATACCGGAGGCCAAAACGACCTTGGCGACACCGTTGAACGTGGTGTAAAAGGCCTCTTCTCGGCTTTCGCCCGCATTCCGCGCCTCTTGATACCGGCCGACGAAGAAAATGCCGTAGTCGGTACCCGTCGCAATAACCGCGGCGACCAGAAGGTTGACGGCGAAAGTGGTAAGCCCGACCAACCCGAGATGGCCGAGCAGCGCGACCATTCCGCGCGCGATCTGCAATTCAAGGCCGACGATCAGCAACAAAAGGACGACCGTGACAATCGACCGGTACACGAGCAACAGCGTCAGGAAAATCACGGCAAGGCTGACCAGCGTCACCAGCATGATGCTCTGCTGACCGGCGATATTCATGTCCGCGATGATGGGCGCCGGCCCGGTCACGTAGACCTTTAATCCCGGTGGGGGCGAAGCCTCCTGCACGATCTTTCGAACGGCCGCCACGGACTGGTCACCCGCGGCCGCGCCCTGGTTACCGCTCAGGTTGACCTGAACGTATGCGGCCTTGCCGTCCTGGCTCTGTGCGGCGCCGCGGGTCAGCGGGTCGCCCCAGAAGTTCTGGACGTGCTGCACGTGCGCGTGGTCGTTTTCCAGCAGCTTGACCAAACGGTCGTAATACGTGTGCGCCTCGTCGCCGAGTTGCTGCTGGCCCTCCAGCAGGATCATCGCCAACGCGCCGGAATTGGTCTCGTGGAAGTCCTGGCCAAGCCGCTCCATGGCCTGGAAGGACGGTGCGCCCAAAGGGCTCAGCGACACCGCATTTTCAGCCTCGACCTTATCCAGCGAAGGGACGCCGACGCTGAGCAGGACGGCGATCGCGAGCCAGCCCAAGATGATGGGAACCGATAGGCGGTGGATGATCCGCGCGATACGTGGTCGTGCGGCGGCCGGCCGGGTTTCCAGTTGGTGCTGGGTGCTCATGTGGCCGTCAACACGCAATAGGTGAACGCGTTCAATTCGTGCGAGATCCTCTCGGCTTTGACGACACCGTCGACCACGATGCGGCAGCCGAGACTATCGCTGTTGCCCTGTGCGACCACATTTCCCACGATCGATGGCAGCGTCGTCGAGATGTCGAACGTCCACGGCAGCTCGACACCGTTGATGTGGTTCGGCTCGCCGTTGGCGTCAAAGTAACTGATGTCGGCCATCGACCCAGCGGGGCCGAAGACCTCATACTTCACGTGCTTGGGGTTGAAGGGCTTGGTGTCCTGCTGCCTGGATTCGGCGTACGTCGGGCGCTTCTCGGAGCCGAACACGTTATGCAACCGCGAGACGGTCATGCCTCCGGCGACGACAACGGCGACGATGACCAGCGGGATCCATAGCCGGCCCAGGAAACCAAAAACCCCGGGGCCTCTTTTCGGACGAGTCTTCCGGGGGCCGCGTTGCTGCTCGGGTTCGGTTGACGATCGACGACCAAAGCCCAGGAAACCGCGTTGGCTAATGTCTCGTCCTTCCGCGATGGTTTTGTCGGGGCGGGCCCGTACATCCGATTCGACCATTACACCCCCTTCAGCGGTGTCCACGCTCGCCCGGCCCCCGCCGCTCGAACATGCAACTACACACCGGCCGCGACACGCCAGACAGCGCTGCGAATGTGGTGTTAGCGGTAGACAAGCCGGGCCTCCGACACCTCATGCGAGCCTCGCCCGGGGGCGCGACCAGGTCTTGATGAGTAAACCACGCTAGTCGCTTCTGTATCAGTGCTTTGGCAACGCGATGCGGGATCGTGATGCCCGTCGCGTGCGCTTTTCGACAACTTTGCTACGCGACGAATCCGCCCGAGGGACCCCGCGCAGCCACTAAAGCACACCGGGAGTCACGTGTCACATGCCGAGATGGTTCAGGCTCCATCAGCGCAAGCCGGCCCGGTTTCGCCTCTGGTTGATTTTCCCGCCCACCACCGCTTCGGCTAAGCTGTGGTGCGACAAGCACAATAACTTCATCGGCCTGAAGGACGTGCCTGCCCCAATAGCGATAAATCGCCACACAACGCCATTGATGCAGGTCATTGCAGCACTTTTAGGGGCATCGGGGCCCCGCCTCGCACCACCACTCGATGGCGTCAACACCTGTTAGGCCACGCCAGGAACTTTGTCCAAACCACGGACGGGCGCCTCGGGGCTCAACTATGGTTTGGACCTGTTCCACTCATGTCCACTATGCAATCTGGAGAATTGTGAGCATCAATCCCTTCGACGACGACAACGGCAGCTTTTTCGTCTTGGTGAACGACGAGGAGCAACACAGCTTGTGGCCGGCCTTCGCCGATGTTCCAGCTGGCTGGCGAGTGGTACACGGGGAAGCCGACCGAGCCGCGTGCCTGGAGTACATCGAGCAGCACTGGCCGGATATTCGGCCGAAGAGCCTGCGCGACAAGCTCGCAGCGGGCCGCGGTTTTGAGGAGTAAGCAGCCGGGGTATGGGGCGGGTGGCGAAGACTTGGGGGAGTCGATGGACCGGGAAGACCGGGCACTTCCGCTAACGCGCGGTCAGCTCGACATCTGGCTGTCTCAAGAAGCCGGGTTCGCCGGCACGCAATGGCAGCTCGGTCTCCTGGTCAAAATCGACGGCACCGTCCACCACCATGCCTTCGAGCAGGCCATCACCCAGGCCGTCGCCGAGGCCGAGCCGGGCAGGGTCTCGTTTTTCGAGGTCGACGGCCAGGTGGTGCAGAAACCGGTCGACTACCCGCACGTCGAGCTGACGCTCGACGACCTCAGGGGAGCGCCCGACCCGGTACAGGAAGCCCGCGAGAGGGCTTCCTCCATTCAGCGCACCCCGATGGCGCTGAATGGTCAGCTGTTCAAATTCGTGCTCTTTCAGACGGGGCACGAGGAATTCTATTTGTTCGGTTGCTGCCACCACATCGCCATCGACGGTCTGGGCATGGCCCTGGTCTGCCGCCGGGTGGCGACCATCTATTCGGCGATGGTGGCCGGCAAGCCGATCCCGGACGCCTACTTCGGTTCGGCGCAGGATCTGGTCGACCTCGAGTCCGGCTACGAAGCCTCCGAAGACTACGCCGAAGACAAGGCCTACTGGAGCGAACACCTGCCGCCGGAGAGCGGGCCGGTCGATCGGCTGCCCACCGCCGCGGGGGAGCAGGACCATTACTCACCGTCGGCGTCGGTGCAGCTGGACCCGTCGGTGGCCAACCGGATCAAGGAGTTGTCCAAGAAGCTGGCCATCCGCCGGTTCTCGGTCACCACCGCCGCGTGCGCCCTGCTGGTGCGGGGGTGGTCGGGTAGCGGTTCGGAGGTGGCGCTCGACTTTCCGGTCAGCCGGCGGGTGCGACCCGAATCGAAGACGCTTCCCGCGATGCTCGCCGGGGTGGTGCCGTTGGTCCTGACGACGGAGCCGAAGTCGACCGTCGCCGATTTCTGCAAGCACGTCGACAAGCGGATCCGCGAGCTGTTGCAGCACCAGCGCTTCCCGGTGCACGCCCTGGAGGGCGACGGGCTGCGCCAGGCGCCGAATCGGGTCGGCATCAATTTTCTGCCAATGCGGCTGACCCTGGACCTGGCCGGTTCTCCGGCGACGGCGACCTACACCAACCACGGTCCAGTAGGGCACTTCGGGCTCTTCTTCCTTGGCGCCGGCGACCAACTGTTCCTCAGCACAGCGGGCCCCGGCCAACCGTTCGCGAGCTTCGGTGTCGCCGACCTGGCGGGCCGCCTGCAGCAGATCCTTGAGGAGATGACCGCCGACCCGGACAGGCCGCTGTCGTCGATCGATCTGCTGACCCCCGACGAGCCCGCCCGCCTCGACGAGTGGAGCAACCGCCCGGTCCTGCACGAGCCGGTGCCCGCCCCCGTGTCGATCCCCAAGGCATTCGCCGAGTACGTGCAGAACACGCCGGACGCGGTGGCGGTGACCTGCGGCGACCGCAGCCTGACCTTCGCCGAACTCGACGAGGCCTCCAACCGATTGGGCCACCTGCTCGCCGATCACGCCATCGGCCCGGGGGACTGCGTGGCGGTGATGTTCCCCCGCTGCGCCGACGCCGTCGTCTCGATGCTGGCCGTGCTCAAGACCGGCGCGGCCTACGTGCCGATCGACCCGGCGCACGCGTCGTCCCGGATGGATTTCGTGCTCGCCGACGCCGCACCCCGCGCCGTGATCACCACGGCGGACCTGCGCGCGCGGCTGGACGACCACGATGTCCTGGTCGTCGACGTGCACGACCCCGCCGTCGACGCCCAGCCCACCACCGCCCTGCCGCTGCCGGCGCCCGAGAACACCGCGTACATCATCTATACGTCCGGAACCACCGGAACCCCCAAAGGCGTTGCGATTCCTCACCTCAACGTCACGTGGCTGATCGAGTCGCTCGACGCCGGGTTGCCCAAGGGCAACGTGTGGACGCAATGCCACTCGGCGGCCTTCGACTTTTCGGTGTGGGAGATCTTCGGCGCGCTGCTGCGCGGCAGGCGGTTGCTGATCGTGCCCGAATCGGTGGCGTCCTCCCCGGAGGACCTGCACGCGCTGCTGGTCGCGGAGAAGGTCAGCGTCCTGACCCAGACCCCGTCGGCCGTCGCGATGCTGCCGCCCGACGACCTGGAGTCCACCGCGTTGGTGGTGGCCGGTGAGGCCTGCCCGACCGACGTGGTCGATCGGTGGGCGGCGCCCGGACGGGTGATGGTCGATGCGTACGGCCCGACCGAAACCACCGTGTGCGCGTCGATCAGCAAACCGCTGACGGCCGGATCTTCGGTGGTGCCGATCGGCTCCCCGATCGCCGGCGCGGCGATGTTCGTGCTCGACAAATGGCTGCAGCCGGTGCCCGCCGGCGTGGTCGGCGAGCTGTACCTGGCGGGTCGCGGCGTCGGACACGGCTACGTGCGCCGCGCTGGGCTCAGCGCATCGCGGTTCGTCGCCAACCCCTTCGGCGGTCCCGGCGCGCGGATGTACCGCACCGGCGACCTGGTGTGCTGGGGCCCGGACGGACAGCTGCAGTACCTCGGCCGCGCCGACGAGCAGGTCAAGATCCGCGGCTACCGCATCGAACTGGGCGAGATCCAGGCCGTTCTGGCCGGCCTCGACGGAGTGGACCAGGCCGCGGTGATCGCCCGCGAGGACCGCCCCGGCGACAAGCGGTTGGTCGGCTACATCACCGGGACCGCCGACCCGGCCGCGCTGCGCGCCCAGCTGGCGGACAAGCTGCCGCCCTACATGGTCCCGACCGCGGTAATGGTGCTCGACACCCTGCCGCTGACCGGCAACGGCAAGCTCGACAAGCGCGCCCTGCCCTCGCCCGAGTACGCCGCGAGCGAGTACCGCGCCCCGGCCGACGCCATCGAGGAGATCCTGGCCGACATCTACGCCCAGGTGCTGGGCGTGGAACGCGTCGGCGTCGACGACTCCTTCTTCGACCTGGGCGGCGACAGCATCCTGTCGATGCAGGTGGTGTCGCGGGCCCGCGCGGCCGGGGTGATCTGCCGCCCGCGCGACATTTTCGTGGAGCAGACGGTGGCCCGCCTGGCGCGGGTGTCCGAGGTCGCCGCCGACGGCGAGCTCGGCGTGGCCGACGAGGGGATCGGGCCCGTGGTGGCCACCCCGATCATGCGCTGGCTGCAGACCATCGACGGCCCGATCGACCAGTTCAACCAGACCATGGTGCTGGCGGCCCCGGCCGGTGTGACCGCCGACGACGTCGCGGTGGTGCTGCAGGCGCTGCTGGACCGCCACCCCATGCTGCGGCTGCGGGTGCAGGACGACGGCGCCGGTGGCTGGTCGCTGGAGGCGCCCGAGGCGGGCTCGGTGTCGGCAGGCGACTGCCTGCGTGCGGTGGACGCGTTGTCCGACGCGGCGCTGATCGAGGCCCGCGACCGGCTGAACATCGCCGACGGGATGCTGCTGAGCGCGCTATGGTCAAGTGCGACAAGCCAATTGGCGTTGGTCATCCACCACCTTGCCGTCGACGGTGTGTCGTGGCGGACCCTGATCGAAGACCTCAACATCGCCTGGGCTCAGCATCACAACAGCCAACCGGTGGAATTGCCGGCGCCCGGAACGTCTTTCGCCCGTTGGTCTTCGCTGCTGGCCGACCACGCGCAGAGTCCGGCGGTGAGCGCGCAGGCCGACGCGTGGCGTCAGGTGGCCGCCACGCCGGCGGCGTTGCCGGCGGCCCAGCCCGAGGACACCTACGCGACGGCGGGTCAGTTGTCGGCGTCATTGGATGTAGACACCACCCGGCTGCTGTTGGGGGAGGTGCCCGCGGCGTTTCACGCTGGGGTGCAAGACATTCTGTTGATCGCGTTCGGCTTGGCGTTCACCGAATTCCTGGGCGAGGCCGCGCCGATCGGTATCGACATCGAAGGGCACGGACGCCAGGAAGAGGTGGCGCCGCGCGTGGACCTGTCGCGCACGGTGGGCTGGTTCACCACCAAATACCCTGCGGCGCTGAAGATCAACGGATCGTTGAGCTGGTCGCAGGTGGTCGCCGGTGAGGCCGCGCTGGGTGCGGTGATCAAGGACGCTAAGGAGCAACTGCGCGCCCTGCCCGACGGCCTGACCTACGGGTTGCTGCGCTACCTGAACGCCGACGTCGACCTGCAGGACGCGGACCCGGTGATCGGGTTCAACTACCTGGGCCGGTTGGCCGCGGGAGCGGACCTGTCCGAGGACCTGTGGCGCGTCAGCCAGGACAGCCTGTCCTCGGCGGCCGTGGCCACGGCGGTGGCAATGCCGTTGGCGCACACCGTGGAACTCAACGCCGGCACCATGGACACCGAGGCCGGCCCGCACCTGCACGCCAACTGGAGGTGGGCTCCGTCGGCGCTGACCGGCGAGCAGGTAAACCGGTTGAGCCAGTTGTGGTTTGACGCGCTCGTGGGCATCTGCGCGCACGTGCGCAGCGGTGGTGGCGGGCTGACCCCGTCCGACATCGCCCCCGCCCGCCTGGACCAGCAACAGATCGACGAGCTCTGCCGTCAGCACCAGATCGCCGACGTGCTGCCGCTCAGCCCCGTTCAGCAGGGGTTGTTGTTCCACAGCAGCTTCGCGCAGGAACTCCAGGACCTCTACGCGGTGCAGCTCGGCATCACCGTGAGCGGTTCCCTTGACGCGCAACGGCTTCGCGAGGCGGTGCAGACCGTCGTCAACCGCCACCCCAACCTGGCGGCCCGCTTCATCGACGAGTTCGGCGAGCCGGTGCAGATCATCCCGGCCAAGCCGGTGATGGCGTGGAACTACGTCGAGCTCGACGGCGACGACATCGACGCGCAGGTGGAACAGCTCGCCGCCGCCGAACGCACTGCCGTCTGCGACCTGGCCGGGGAATCGGCGTTCCGGGCGGCGCTGATCCGCACCGCGCCCGACCGGCACCGGTTCGTGCTGACCATTCACCACATCGTCATCGACGGCTGGTCACTGCCGGTCCTGATGCGCGAAGTGTTCGCCGGCTACTACGGCGAGCGGCTGCCCGCGCCGCCGTCGTACCGCAGTTACCTGATGTGGCTGGCCGCTCAGGATCGTTCCGGAGCCCAGGCGGCCTGGGGCGAGGCGCTCGCCGGGTTCGAAGCCCCCACGCTGGTGGCGCCCCCGGGCAAGATCGGCCGGCGCGCCGTTGCCACCTATACGGTTTCGGCGGACATCACCCGCGCCCTGAGCGAACTGGCCCGCTCCAGCCGCACCACCGTCAGCACGGTGCTGCAGGGCGCATGGGCGCAACTGTTGACCTGGCTGACCGGCCAGCACGACGTGGCCTTCGGCACCGCGGTCTCGGGCCGGCCCACCGAACTGGCCGGCGCGGACGCCATGGTCGGCTTGCTCATCAACACCGTGCCGGTGCGGGCCAACATCGCCGCCGCGACCACCGTCGCCGACCTGCTGGAGCAGCTGCAACGTGTCCACGCCGAGACCCTCGAGCATGAACACTTGTCGCTCAACGAGATTCACCGCGTCACCGGTCACGACCAGCTGTTCGACACGCTGTTCCTCTACGAGAACTACCCGATCGATGTCGGTGCCCTGCTGGGTGTCAACGAGTTGGCCGTCACCGAGTTCAACAGCCGCGAGTTCAATCACTACCCGCTTTCGGTCGTGGCCACGCCGGGGCACGAGCTGAGCCTGCGCGTCGAGTACGACACCGAGGTGTTCGATGCGTCCGGCGTCGAAACGCTGATCGATCGGTTGCGTCAGGTGATGGCGGCGATGGCCGCCGATCCAGCACAACGGCTTTCGTCGATCGATCTGCTCGACGCCGCCGAACACGAGCGGTTGGATGCCTGGGGCAACCGGGCCATGCTGGCGCAGCCGCGGCCCGGACAGGCTTCCATTCCGGCGCTGTTCGCCGCGCAAGTGGCCCGCGGCGCCGACGCCGTGGCGATCACCTGCGGCGAGCGGTCCTGGACCTACCGCGAGGTGGAAGAATCGGCAAACCAATTGGCGCACTTGCTTTCTGAGCGGGGTGCCGGGCCCGGTCAGCGGGTGGCGGTGGTGATCCCGCGGTCGGCCGAAGCTGTGGTGGCCATCTTCGCCGTCCTGAAGACCGGGGCGGCGTATGTGCCGGTCGACCCGAGCGTGCCGGCGGCGCGGTTGAAGTTCGTGCTCGGCGACGCGGCGCCGATCGCGGCGGTGACCACCGCCGAGGTGCGGCCGCAGCTGGATGGCTTCGACGGTCTGATCGTCGACATCGACGACCCCGCCGTGCGGACCCAACCCACGACGGCCCTGCCGGCGCCGGCTCCGGAGAACATCGCTTACATCATCTACACCTCGGGAACCACCGGAACCCCCAAGGGCGTGGCCATCCCGCACCAGAACGTGACGTTGTTGCTGGAGACACTGGATGCTCAGCTCGGGTTGGGCCAGGTGTGGACGCAGTGTCACTCGCTGGCGTTTGACTTCTCGGTGTGGGAAGTCTTCGGGTCGTTGCTGTACGGCGGGCGTCTGGTAATTGTGCCGGATGCCGTGGTGCGCTCGACTGAAGAGTTGCACGCGTTGTTGGTTCGCGAACAGGTGAGCGTGCTCAGTCAGACGCCGTCGGCGTTCTATGCGTTGCAGAGCGCCGATTCGCTGGCGCCCGAGTTGGGTGAGCAGTTGAAGTTGCAGACGGTGGTCTTCGGTGGTGAGGCGCTCGAGCCGCACCGGTTGGCGACGTGGCTGCATCACCATCCCGGCCTGCCCCGGATGATCAACATGTATGGCATCACCGAGACGACGGTGCACGCGTCGTTCCGGGAGATCGTCGACGGTGACGTCGACAGCAACGTCAGCCCCATCGGGGTCCCGCTGGTTAACCTCGCCTTCTTCGTGCTCGACGGCTGGCTGCGCCAGGTGCCCGTCGGTGTGGTCGGTGAGCTGTATGTCGCCGGCGGCGGGCTGTCGACCGGTTATGTGGGCCGCCCCGCCCTGTCGTCGACCCGCTTTGTCGCCTGCCCGTACGGGGCTCCCGGCGGGCGCATGTATCGCACCGGTGACCTGGTGCGGTGGGGCGCCGACGGCCAGCTGCAGTACCTGGGCCGCGCCGACGAGCAGGTCAAGATCCGCGGCTACCGCATCGAACTCGGCGAAATCCAGGCCGCCCTTGCCGCGCTGGACGGGGTCGAGCAGGCGGCGGTGATCGCCCGCGAGGACCGCCCCGGCGACAAGCGGCTGGTGGGCTACGTGACCGGGACGGCCGACCCGGGCGGGGTCCGCGCCCAGCTCGGCGAGCGGTTGCCGAGCTACATGGTGCCGTCGGCCGTGGTGGTGCTCGATGCGCTGCCGCTGACGGTCAACGGCAAGCTGGACACCCGCGCGCTGCCGGCGCCGGAGTACCAGGACGCCGATCGCTACCGCGCCCCGGTGAGCGCCATCGAGGAGATCCTGGCCGGCATCTATGCCCAGGTGTTGGGTGTGGAGCGGGTGGGTGTGGACGACTCGTTCTTCGATTTGGGCGGCGACAGCATCCTGTCGATGCAGGTGGTGGCCCGGGCCCGCGCGGCCGGGGTGGTGTGCCGCCCGCGCGACGTGTTCGTCGAGCAAACGGTGGCCCGGCTGGCGCGCGTCGCCACGGTGGCCGGCGACGAGGACCACGTGGTCGACGAGGGGCTCGGGCCGGTGGTGGCCACGCCGATCATGCGCTGGCTGCAGAACATGGACGGCCCCGTCGAGCAGTTCAACCAGACGATGGTGTTCGCGGCCCCCGCGGCGGTCACCTCCGACGATGTGCCGGTGGTGGTGCAGGCGCTGCTGGATCGGCACGCGATGCTGCGGCTGCGGGTCGAGGACGACGGCGCCGGCGGCTGGTCGCTCGACGTGCCCGAGGCGGGCTCGATCCAGGCCGGCGACTGCGTGGAGTCGGTGGACGTGCTGTCCGAGACGGCGCTGGTCGACGCCCGATCGCGGCTGAATCTGGCCGACGGCGTGCTGCTGCGTGCCGTATGGGCAAGTGCGACAAACCAATTGGCGTTGATCATCCACCACCTGGCGGTGGACGGCGTGTCGTGGCGGACCCTGATCGAGGACCTCAACATCGCCTGGGCGCAACACCACAGCGGGCAGCCGGTGGCCCTGCCGGTGGGCGGGACCTCGTTCGCCCGGTGGTCGTCGTTGCTGGATGAGTACGCGCGGCGCCCCGAGGTGGTCGGGCAGCTGGAGGAGTGGCGGCAGGTGGCCGCCGTCCCGGCGGTGTTGCCGGCGGCCCAGCCCGAGGACACCTACGTGACGGCCGGGCAGTTCTCGGCCTCGCTGGACGTCGAGACCACGCGGCTGCTGCTCAGCGAGGTGCCCGCGGCGTTTCACGCCGGCGTGCAAGACATTCTGTTGATCGCGTTCGGTCTGGCCTGGACCCAGTTCGTGGGCACCGGCGCGCCGATCGCCATCGACGTCGAGGGTCACGGACGCAACGAGGAGCTGGGCCCGCAGGTGGACCTGTCGCGCACGGTCGGCTGGTTCACCGCGAAGTACCCGGTGTCGTTGCGGGTCGGTGGACTGTCCTGGGGCCAGGTCGTCGGCGGGGACGCGGCGCTGGGCGGGCTGGTCAAAGACGCCAAGGAACAACTGCGCGCCGTGCCGGACGGCTTGACCTACGGATTGCTGCGATACCTGAATCCCGAAGCGGCACTGGACGATTCGGACCCTGTCATCGGGTTCAACTACCTGGGCCGGCTCGGCGGCGGCGCCGCCGAATTGTCCGCCGATCTGTGGCAGCTGGACCCGGACAGCTTCGCGCTGGCCGGCGCGGCGGGTGCGGTGCCGGTGCCCTTGCCGCACACGGTGGAGCTCAACGCCGGCACCATGGACACCGCGGACGGCCCGCACCTGCAGGCCAATTGGACCTGGGCGGTCTCGGCGCTGGACGAGAAGCAGATTAACCGGCTCAGCGAGCTGTGGTTCGACGCCCTCGCCGGCATCTGCGCGCACGTGCAGGGCGGCGGTGGCGGGTTGACCCCGTCCGACATCGCGCCCGCCCGCCTGAGCCAGCGCGACCTCGACGAACTGCAGCAGCAGTACCGGATCGCCGACGTGCTGCCGCTGACGCCGCTGCAGCAGGGCCTGCTGTTCCACACCGGCACCGCCCAGGGCGGCGAAGAATCCGAAGACCTCTATGCCGTGCAGCTCGACATCTCGGTCACCGGTGCCATCGATCCCCAGCGGCTGCGCCAGGCGGTGCACACCGTCATCACCCGTCATCCCAACGTGGTTGCCGACTTCTCGGAGGATTTCGGGGAGCCGGTGCAGGTTCTCTCGGTCGATCCGGAGCTGGCCTGGCAATACGTCGAGCTGGAGGCCGGCGACGACGTCGAGGCCCAGGTGGCCCGGTTGTCCACCGCCGAACGCGTCGCCGTGTGCGATCTGGCCGGCCAGCCGCCGTTCCGGGGCGCCCTGATCCGGACCGCGGAGAACACGTACCGATTCGTGCTCACCAACCACCACATCGTGCTCGACGGCTGGTCGAAGCCGCTGTTGTTGCAAGAAATCTTCGCCAGCTATTTCGGGGCGCGGCTACCGGCTCCGGTGCCGTATCGCAGCTTCATCACCTGGCTGTCCGAGCAGGATCGGGCCGCCGCGCAGGCCGCGTGGCGCGAGGTGCTCGAGGGCTTCGAGACCTCCACGCTGGTGGCGCCGTCGGGCCGCACCGGACTCGGGCCGCGCGGCGTCGCCGAGTTCCAGGTGTCCGCGGAGACCAGTCGCCTGCTCGGCGAATTGGCCCGCTCGTGTCGAACGACGGTCAGCACGGTGTTGCAGGCCGCATGGGCGCAGCTGCTGATGTGGCTTACCGGGCAGCACGATGTGGTGTTCGGCACAGCGGTTTCGGGCCGTCCGACGGATTTGACCGGATCAGAAGCGATGGTGGGCCTTTTGATCAACACGGTGCCGGTACGGGCCACGATCGGCGCCGAAACCACCATCGCCGACCTGCTTGACCAGCTACAACGCTCTTACACCAACACCCTGGACCACCAGCACTTAGCACTGAATGAAATACATCGTGTAACGGGGCACGAGCAAATTTTCGACACAATGTTCGTGTATGAGAACTATCCGATCGATACCGCCGCGCTATCGGCCGTGGACGAGTTAACTATTACTGGATTCACGAATCGGGAATACAACCACTACCCGCTTTCGGTGCAAGCCGTGCCAGGCCACGAAATAGGGCTTCGCGTCGAGTTCGATACGGACGTGTTTGGCGAGGCGAGGATCGAAAAGCTTGTTGAGCGATTTCGGCGGGTACTGGAAGCCATGACCGTGGACTTGGAGGAACAGTCATGACCGTCGGTGCGGGGCGGCGATTGTTGTCGATCGATTTGCTGGACGGCGGCGAACATGACCGACTCGATGAATGGGGTAACCGCGCGGTCCTGACCAAGCCGGTCAAATCACCGAAATCGATCCCTGAGGCGTTCGCGACGCAAGTGGCGCGCGACCCGCAGGCCGTGGCGCTGACCTTCGGCGACCGTTCGTTGACCTATCGCGAGCTCGATGAGGCCGCGAACCGCCTGGCGCATCTGTTGTCAGCCCACGGCGCGCGCCCTGGGGAATGCGTTGCGTTGCTGTTCTCCCGTTCGGCCGAGGCGATCATCTCGATTCTCGCGGTGCTGAAGACCGGGGCCGCGTACCTGCCGATCGACCCGGCGCTGCCGGCCGCGCGCATGGAGTTCATGCTCGGCGACGCCACCCCGATCGCGGCGGTGACCACGGCCGCCCTGCGCAGCCGGCTCGACGGGTCCGACCTGGCCGTCATCGACGTCGATGAGGCCACCGCGGACGGCCGGCCCAGCAGCGCGCTGCCGGGCCCCACACCCGAGGACATCGCCTACATGATCTACACCTCGGGCACCACGGGAACCCCCAAGGGCGTCGCGGTCACCCACCGCAACGTGACCGAGTTCCTGCGGACGTTGCACACCGATCTGCCGACCGGCCCGGGCAAGGTGTGGTCGCAGTGGCACTCGCTGGTGTTCGACGTCTCCGTCTGGGAGATCTGGGGCGCGCTGCTGCACGGCGGACGCCTGGTGGTGGTGCCCGAGCCGGTCGCGGGCTCGCCCGATGACCTGCACGCCCTGCTGGTCGCCGAGAAGGTCAACGTCCTGAGCCAGACCCCGTCGGCGGTGGGCATGCTCTCGCCGGAGGGCCTGGAGTCCACCGCGCTGGTGGTGGCTGGTGAGGCCTGCCCGGCCGAGGTGGTCGACCGGTGGGCGCCCGGGCGGGTGATGATCAACGCCTACGGCCCGACCGAAGCCACCGTGTACGCCGCGATGAGCACGCCGCTGGCCAGCGACTCCGGGGCGCCTCCAATCGGCTCGCCGGTTCCCGGCGCGGCGTTGTTCGTGCTGGACAAGTGGCTGCGGCCCGCACCGGAAGGCGTGGTCGGTGAGTTGTACGTGGCCGGCCGCGGTGTCGCCACCGGCTACGCCCGCCGGTCGGGTCTGACGGCCTCGCGCTTCGTCGCCTGCCCGTTCGGTGGGCCGGGCGCGCGGATGTACCGCACCGGCGACCTGGTGCGCTGGGGCGCCGACGGGCAGCTGCAGTACCTGGGCCGCGCCGACGAGCAGGTCAAAATCCGCGGCTACCGCATCGAACTCGGCGAGATCCAGTCGGCCCTCGCCGCACTCGACGGCGTCGAGCAGGCGGCGGTGATCGCCCGCGAGGACCGCCCCGGCGACAAGCGCCTGGTCGGCTACGTCACCGGGACCGCCGACCCCACCGAACTGCGCACCCAGCTGGGCAAGCGGCTGCCGGCCTACATGGTCCCGGCCGCGGTCGTCGTGCTGGAAAGCCTGCCGCTGACCGTGAACGGCAAGCTGGACAAGCGCGCCCTGCCCGCGCCCGAGTACCAGAACCGCGGTGGCCAGTACCGCGCCCCCGGCAACCACACCGAGGAGATCCTGGCCGGCATCTATGCCCAGGTGTTGGGTGTGGAGCGGGTCGGTGTGGACGACTCGTTCTTCGATTTGGGCGGCGACAGCATCCTGTCGATGCAGGTGGTGGCCCGGGCCCGCGCGGCCGGCGTGATGTGCCGCCCGCGCGACGTGTTCGTCGAGCAGACCGTCGCCCGGCTGGCCCGCGTGGCCACCGACGGCGCCGACGACGACCACGTGGTCGACGAGGGGATCGGGCCGGTGCTGGCCACCCCGATCATGCGCTGGCTGCAAACCGTGCAGGGCCCGATCGACGACTTCAACCAGACCATGGTGCTGGCCGCGCCCGCGGGCGTCACCTCCGATGACGTGGTCGTGGTGCTGCAGGCGTTGCTGGACCGACACCCCATGCTGCGGCTGCGCGTGGAGGACGACGGCGACGGAGGCTGGTCGCTACAGGCGCCCGAACCGGGCACCGTGCAGGCCGGCGACTGCCTGCAGTCGGTCGACGAGCTGTCCGACGCCACCCTGGTGGCGGCCCGGTCCCGGCTGAATCCGGGCGCCGGAATCATGGTGAGCGCGGTATGGGCAAGCGAGACAAGCCAATTGGCGTTGATCATCCATCATGTGGCCGTCGACGGCGTGTCGTGGCGGACCCTGATCGAGGACCTGAACATCGCCTGGGCCCAGCACCACAGCGGCCAGCCGGTGGCGCTGCCCACCGGCGGCACCTCGTTCGCTCGCTGGTCCTCGCTGCTGGCCGAGCACGCGCTGAGCCCCGAGGTGGTCGAGCAGGCCGACGCCTGGCGCGAGGTCGTCGCCACCCCGGCCGTGCTGCCCGCGGTTCGCCCCGAGGAGGACACCTACCAGACCGCCGAGCAGCTCTCGGTGTCGCTGGACGTCGAGACCACCCGCCTGCTGCTCGGTGAGGTGCCCGCGGCGTTCCACGCCGGCGTGCAGGACATCCTGTTGATCGCGTTCGGGATGGCCTGGACGCAGTTTCTGGGTACCGGCACGCCGATCGGCATCGACGTGGAGGGCCACGGCCGCCGGGAAGAGCTGGGCCCGCGCGTCGACCTGTCCCGCACCGTGGGCTGGTTCACCACCAAATACCCGGTGTCGCTGACGGTCGGCGGCCTGGACTGGGCGAACGTGGTCGCCGGCGGCGACGCGCTGGGCGCGGCGGTCAAGGCCACCAAGGAGCAGCTGCGCGCCCTGCCCGACGGGCTGACGTACGGCCTGCTGCGCTACCTGAACCCCGACATCGACCTGGGTGGATCCGACCCGGTGATCGGGTTCAACTACCTGGGACGGCTCGGCGCGGCCGCCGACCTGCCCGGCGAGTTGTGGCGGCTGAGCCCCGACAGCCTGTCGTTGAGCGGCGCGGCCGCGGCGGTCGCGATGCCGCTGATGCACACCGTCGACCTCAACGCCGGCACCATGGACACCGAAGAAGGCCCCCACCTGCACGCCAACTGGACGTGGGCGGCCTCGGCGATGGACCGCGAGCAGATCAGCAGACTGAGCCAGCTGTGGTTCGAGGCTCTAACCGGCATCTGCGCCCACGTGCAAGCCGGTGGCGGCGGGCTGACCCCGTCTGACATCGCGCCCGCGCGGCTGAACCAGCGTCAGATCGACGAGCTGAGCAAGCAGCACCAGGTCGCCGACATCCTGCCGCTGACCCCGCTGCAGCAGGGGCTGCTGTTCCACGCCAGCTTCGCGCAGGAGCCCGGCGACGACGTCTACGCCGTGCAGCTCGGCATCACGGTGACCGGCGAGCTGGACTCGCGCCGCCTGCACGACGCGGTGCACACGGTGGTCAACCGCCACCCCAACCTGGCGGCCCGGTTCTGCCCGCAATTCGGCGAGCCCGTCCAGGTCATCCCGGCCGACCCGGTCATGGCGTGGCGATACATCCAGCTGGACGCCGAGGACCTGGACCCCGAGCAGCGGGTCGAGGAGTTGTGCGCCGCCGAACGCGCCGCGGTCAGCGACCTGGCCGACCGGCCGGCGTTCCGCGCCGCGCTGATCCGCACCGCCGACAACAGGTACCGGTTCGTGCTGACCAACCACCACATCGTCATGGATGGCTGGTCGCTGCCCATCCTGCTGCGCGAGATCCTCGCCAACTACTACGGGGACCAGCTGCCCGCGCCGGCGACCTACCGCAGCTACCTGACCTGGCTGGCCGGCCAGGATCGCGCCGCCGCACAGGCCGCGTGGCGCCAGGTGCTCGACGGATTCGACACCCCCACCCTGGTGGGCCCGGCCGGCCGGATGCGGCTCGGCCCGCGGGCCGTGGAGTCCTACCGGCTGTCCGCGGAGACCACGCGGGCCGTGGGCGAGCTGGCCCGCACCTGCCACACCACCGTCAACACCGTGCTGCAGGCCGCCTGGGCGCAGCTGTTGATGCGGCTGACCGGCCAGCACGACGTCGCGTTCGGCACAGCGGTCTCGGGCCGGCCGGCCGACCTGATCGGCGCCGAGTCCATGGTGGGTCTGTTGATCAACACCGTCCCGGTGCGGGCGAGCATCACCGCGCAGACCACCGTCGCCGATGTGCTGGACCAGCTGCAGCAACACCACAACGACACCCTCGAACACGAGCACCTCGCGCTGAGCGACATCCACCACGTGACCGGTCACGACGCGCTGTTCGACACCTTGTTCCTGTACGAGAACTACCCGATCGACACCAGCGTGCCGTTGGGCTTGCACGAGCTGGCCATCACCGATGTCACCAACCGCGAGTACAACCACTACCCGCTGTCGGTGATGGCGCTGCCGGGCCGGGAGCTGGGCCTGCGCGTCGAGTTCGACACCGACGTGTTCGACGCGGCCGGCATCGAGAAGCTGACCGAACGGTTCCAGCGGGTGCTGGCGGAGATGACGGCCGATCCGACCCGACGGCTGATGTCGCTGGACGTCGTCGACGAGCACGAGCACGCGTGGCTCGACGAGCGCGGCAACCGCGCGGTGCTGAGCCAGCCGGCGACCGCGAAGTCGATCCCGGCGATGTTCGCCGCCCAGGTGGCCAGCACCCCGGACGCGGCGGCGCTGACCTTCGACGGCAGCACGATGACCTACCGGGAGCTCGACGAGGCCGCCAACCGGATGGCCCGCCTGCTGACCGAAGAGGGCGCCGGGCCGGGCGAGCGGGTCGCGCTGCTGTTCTCGCGGTCCGCCGACGCGATCGTCGCCATCCTTGCGGTGCTGAAGACCGGGGCGGCGTACCTGCCGATCGACCCGGCGCTGCCGGCCGCGCGGATCGAATTCCTGCTCGGCGACGCCGAGCCGGTCGCCGTCGTCACCACCGCAGCCCTGCGGGAGCGGCTGGACGGCTGCGGCCCGACGGTCATCGACGTCGACGACCCGGCGCTGGCCACCCAGCCCAGCACCGCGCTGCCGATGCCGTCGCCGGACAACATCGCCTACCTCATCTACACCTCGGGAACCACCGGCGTGCCCAAGGGTGTGGCCGTCACGCACGCCAACGTCGCGCAGTTGGTGGACACACTGCACGCCGACCTGCCGGAGGCGGGCGTCTGGGCGCAATGGCACTCGCTGGTGTTCGACGTCTCGGTGCACGAGATCTGGGGCGCGCTGCTGCACGGCGGACGCCTGGTGGTGGTGCCCGAGCCGGTCGCGGCCTCGCCCGACGAGCTGCACGCGCTGCTGGTCGCCGAACAGGTCACCGTGCTGAGCCAGACCCCGTCGGCGGCGGGCATGCTCTCGCCGGAGGGCCTGGACTCCACCACGCTGGTGGTGGCCGGTGAGGCCTGCCCGGTGGAGGTCGTCGATCGGTGGGCGCCGGAACGCGTGATGATCAACGCCTACGGCCCGACCGAGGCCACGGTCTACGCGGCCATGAGCGCGCCGCTCAAGAGCGGCACGGGATCGGCGCCCATCGGCTCGCCGGTGCCGCGCGCCGCGCTGTTCGTGCTGGACCGGTGGTTGCGCCCGGCGCCCGAGGGCGTCGTCGGCGAGCTGTACATCGCCGGTCATGGTGTGGCGACCGGGTATTCGCGGCGGCCCGGCCTGACGGCGGGGCGCTTCGTCGCCTGCCCGTTCGGCAGCCCGGGTTCGCGGATGTACCGCACCGGCGACCTGGTCCGGTGGGGGCGCGACGGTCAACTCGAGTACCTGGGCCGCGCCGACGAGCAGGTCAAGCTGCGCGGCTATCGCATCGAGCTCGGTGAGGTCCAGGCCGCGCTGGCCGCACTCGACGGCGTCGAGCAGGCGGCGGTGATCGCCCGCGAGGACCGTCCCGGCGATAAGCGCCTGGTCGGCTACATCACCGGAACCGCCGACCCGGTCGGCATCCGCATCCAGCTGGCCGACCGGCTGCCCGCCTACATGGTGCCGGCCGCGGTGGTGGTGCTGGACGCGCTGCCGTTGACGGTCAACGGCAAGCTGGACCGGCGCGCCCTGCCCGCACCGGAGTACCAGAAGCGCGGCGGCGAATACGTCGCACCGTCGGACCCCACCGAAGAGATGGTCGCCGACATCTTCGCCCGCGTCCTCGGCATGCAACGGGTGTCGGTCGAGGACTCGTTCTTCGAGCTGGGCGGGGACTCGCTGTCCGCGATGCGGGTGATCGCCGAGATCAACACCGCCGTCGATGGCGCGTTGTCGGTGCGCACCCTGTTCGACTCGCAGTCGGTCCGCAGCCTGAGCCAGCGGATCACCAGCGGGGCCGACACCGAGGGCGCCGCCGGGCCCGGTTTTGCGGCGGTGCACGGCGCCGACGCCAAGGAGGTGCACGCCCGCGACCTCACCCTGGACAAGTTCATCGACGCGACGACGTTGTCGACCGCGCCGACGCTGCCCGGCCCGAGCGCCGAGGTCCGGACGGTCCTGCTGACCGGGGCGACCGGCTTCCTGGGCCGCTACCTGGTGCTGGAATGGCTCGAACAGCTGGAAGTGGTTGGCGGCAAATTGATCTGCCTGGTGCGGGCCAAGTCCGACGAGGACGCGTGGGCCCGGTTGGAGAAGACCTTCAACAGCGGCGACCCGGAATTGCTGCGGCATTTCCAGGAATTGGCCGAAGAGCACCTGCAGGTCGTCGCCGGCGACAAGGGCCAGGCCAACCTGGGCCTGACCCAGGAGACCTGGCAGCGGCTGGCCGACACCGTCGACCTGATCGTCGACTCGGCGGCCGTGGTCAACGGCGTCCTGCCCTACAACGAACTGTTCACCCCCAACGTAGGGGGCACCGCGGAGCTGATCCGGCTGGCGCTCACCACGAAGAAGAAGCCGTACGCGTACGTGTCGACGTCAGACGTGGGCCGCCAGATCGACCCGGCGGCGTTCACGGAGGACGCCGACATCCGAACCATCAGCGCCACCCGCATCGTCGACGGCGGCTACGCCAACGGGTACGGCAACAGCAAGTGGGCGGGCGAGGTCCTGCTGCGCGAGGCGCACGACCTGTGCGGTCTGCCGGTTTCGGTGTTCCGCTCCGACATGATCCTGGCCGACACCAGCTACGCCGGCCAGCTCAACGTCGCGGACATCTTTACCCGGATGATCCTGAGCCTCGTGGCCACCGGCACCGCGCCCAAGTCGTTCTATCAGCTTGCCGCCGACGGGAATCGGCAGAGCGCGCACTTCGACGGCCTGCCCGTCGAGTTCGTCGCCGAGGCGATCGCCAAACTGGGCGCCCAGGTGATGGACGGGTTCGAGACGTACCACGTGATGAACCCGCACGACGACGGCATCGGCCTTGACGAATACGTCGATTGGCTCATCGAAGCGGGCTACCCGATCGAACGCGTCGACGACTTCGGCGAGTGGCTGCAACGCTTCGAGGCCGGCCTGCGGGGCCTGCCGGAACGGCAGCGGCAGAACTCGGTGCTGCAGATGTTGACGTTGCTGCTGCGCGACCCGAAGAACTTGCAGCCCGCCGAGCCGGCCCGGGGCGCCTTCGCGTCGACGGACCGCTTCCGCGCCGCCGTTCAGGAAGCCAAGGTCGGTTCCGACAATGACATCCCGCATGTCGATGCGCCGGTGATCATCAAATACGCCACCGATCTGCAGCTGCTCGGTTTGCTGTAGTCCCTCCGAGGATCCCGGAAGCGGCGTGATCCACCCGGGCCACGCCGCTTCCGCGTTTCCGCCATCGGGCGCTATCGGCCCGTCGGAGCTGGCGCGGCCCGCGCCAATAACGCTGCGATAACGGTAGAGGCGCGAGGCGCGCCTCTCGATGCCTCAATATCGTGCGATTGACTCACACCGCATAATGCTGAATTGGCATGGTTCAGTACCAAAAGTATGAGATACAGCCTACTACAGAGCGTAGGGCGGTTGATTGTTATTTCATACGACTTTCAGTTTGAAAAAGCCTGGACTTACGGGATGGGCCTCTATTACAGTTCGATGTGTTGGACTCATGTTGACTACGCGGTCGTCGGAGCGGATGAGCGTCGACCGGTTCGGTGGCGACACCTTCTAACCTCGTCGTCCGGTCAACGACGAGGGGCAACGAAGATCGCGGTCAGTCTTTGCCGGGGCAAGCGGTGTCGACGAGGACGCCTGCCGGCCCATGCGCAGCAGAACGAGGTGAAGTACCCATGACCGAAGTGCGATGCGAACGATGCGCGAGAACCGTCAGGGCATCCAGTGGGCCACCACCGGAGTCGGCCCTGAAGTTTCTGGGGTGGACCGTCATCGACGGTGATCGGTATTACTGCCCCACGCACAGCGGAGAGCGCCACGCGGCCAGGGCTGGGTGAAGTCAGAAGCGGACGAGACTCTCGGTCGAGCGTCTGCGGGAGCGGAAGTGTCTGGTCTATGTGACCGGAGCCGCTGACCTGGCCGACATTCGGGCCCGGCCGGGTCAGCGGCTCCTCACGTATGTCGTGCCACCTAAGAGATACAAGACGGGGGACCCTCGTTGGGTTCACCATGGAACCATGACTACTTCGAATCCGACTGTCTGGTTGACGCTGCAAGCACATAACGCTGGCAAGCTCATCGACTACTACGTCGACACGTTCGGTTTCGTCGTCGCGGCCCGATACGGTGACGGCGACAGGGTCGATCACGCCCAACTGAATTGGCCGGAAGGCAGCGGCGGGATCATGCTGGGCAGCCACAAAGCCGGCGCGGACTGGTCGCGTGAACCGGGAACCGCCGGCGGCTACATCGTCACCGGCGATCCCGCTGCCCTCTACGAACGGGTGCTGTCACACGGGGCGGAAATCATTCGCCCACTCGCCAAAACCGATTACGGCGCAACCGAATTCGCCGTCCGCGATCCCGAAGGCAACTTGTGGTCCTTCGGCGACTACGTCGGCGAACCCATGCCGAGCTGATCACCGAAACCCCCTCGGCTGGCTACCATGACGGTAGAACGCGACGTCACGCCCGCCGGAGGAGTGCTCATCCGATGACAACAGCGCGCCTGCCTCAACTGCCACTCGACGAAGCCAAGGCCGCAGCCGACGAGGCGGCCGTCCCCAACTACATGGCCGAACTCAGTATTTTTCAGGTGCTGCTCAACCATCCGCCGCTGGCGCGCGGCATCAACGACTTGCTCGCCACCATGCTCTGGCACGGCGTCCTCGATTCGCGGTTGCGCGAGTTGGTGATCATGCGGATCGGCTGGCTCACCGGCTGCGATTACGAATGGACCCAGCACTGGCGCGTCGCTTCGCGGCTCGGCGTGCCGGCCGATGATCTGCTGGGCGTGCGGGATTGGCAGAATTACGCCGGGTTCGGGGTCGTCGAGCGGGCCGTGCTGGCGGCCACCGACGACGTGGTGCGCGACGGGGCGGTGAGCGCCGCGAACTGGGCGGCATGTGAACGCGAATTCGCCGGTGACACAACGGTTCTCGTTGAACTTGTGACGGTCATCGGCGCCTGGCGGATGGTCGCGTCAATTTTGCAGAGTCTGGAGGTGCCGCTGGAAGAGGGTGTGTCCAGCTGGCCGCCGGACGGCCGGTCGCCCCGGTCTTAGCGCCGGCGCGCCAGCCGAGTTGCCCACGCGCCGTGGTTGATTGACTTCGCAGTCGATAACTCTTAGCGTCGGGCAATGAGGACCAGGGTCGCCGAGATGCTCGGAGTCGAATTCCCGATCTGCGCGTTCAGCCACTGCCGCGACGTGGTGGCCGCGGTGACCAATGCGGGGGGCTTCGGGATTCTGGGCGCCACGGCGCACAGCCCCCAGCGCCTGCAGAGCGAGCTGACCTGGATCGAGGAGCAGACGGGCGGCAAGCCCTACGGGGTCGACCTGCTGTTGCCGCCCAAATACGTCGGTGCCGAGCAGGGCGGCATCGACACCAGCCAGGCCCGCACCCTGCTGCCCGAGGAACACCGCGCCTTCGTCGACGACCTGCTGGCGCGCTACGGAGTCACCGCGGCCGCCGCGGAGCCGCGCGGCTCCCTGGGCGGCCTGAACATCTCGCCCAAGACCTACGAGCCGCTGCTCGACGTAGCCTTCTCCCACAACATCCGGCTGATCGCCAGCGCGCTCGGCCCACCCCCGGCGGACCTCGTCCAGCGCGCACACGACCGGGACGTGCTGGTGGCCGCGCTGGCCGGGACCACCCGGCACGCGCAACGGCACGCCGCCGCGGGCGTCGACCTGATCGTCGCGCAAGGCACCGAGGCCGGCGGTCACACCGGCGAGGTCGCGACCATGGTCCTGGTGCCCGAGGTCGTCGATGCCGTGGCGCCGGTGCCCGTCCTGGCCGCCGGCGGGATCGCCCGCGGTCGCCAGATCGCGGCGGCGCTGGCCCTGGGCGCCGAGGGCGTGTGGTGCGGCTCGGTGTGGCTGACCACCGAAGAGGCCGAGACCGTGCCGGTGGTCAAGGAGAAATTCCTGGCCGCCAGCTCGTCGGACACCGTCCGGTCGCGCTCGATGACGGGTAAGCCGGCGCGGATGCTGCGCACCGCGTGGACCGACGAGTGGGAGCGGCCGGAAAACCCCGACCCGCTGGGCATGCCCCTGCAGACCGTGCTGATCACCGAGCCGCAGGTGCGCATCAACTCCGCCGCCGCCCACGAGGGCGCCAAGGCGCGCGAGCTGGCCACCTACTTCGTCGGGCAGGTGGTGGGATCGCTCGACCGGGTCCGCCCGACGCGCTCGGTGGTGCTCGACATGGTCGAGGAGTTCATCGACACGATCGGCCGGCTCGAGGGCCTGGTCGAGAACTGACCCGGCGCGTTGCTGCGAGCATTCGCGGCGGCGTAGGCCCAGCTCAACGCGGTGAACCTGACCGGATGCTGTGTGCCGGCCGCAGGAATCCGTACAGAACCTCGGACACGGCATCCAGGGATTTGACCGCGTCACACCCGTGGTGCATTATCGGTCGGGTATGCACCTCGTTAGGTGAGGCGTCTACACGAATACAGGCCACTGACCCCGAACGTCGAAAGACGCCCCGGGTCAGGACAGCTCCTCCCGGCTTAAGGGTTGAGCCCAGGTGGCTTCCGGCTCGGATTGTTTTCCCGGGCCAGGACACGTCGTGTGGTGCCGAAGCTCTGACGAGAGGGGTGCGGATCTCCGGCGGTCGTCGGGTTTCGTTCCTTTGCTGCGCATAGATTGCATGCCACCCGCGCATGCGTCGTGACCGCGAGGAGGTGAGGGACAACATGCGTTCCAGCGATAGTCCGGATCGAAGTCCGAACTGTGTTTCGTCCCGATCCGGTCTCCGGCGCGACCTTCTCGCCTGAGTCGTCGCAACGCTAAGTCGTTATCGGCCAAGCGTTCTCGAGATCGGAATCAACACGGGACGGGACACGTCAGTCCACCATCCCCGTTGGATCTCCCTCTAGGAGGCGATGATGACCGCAGCTTTCTACGACGAAGTGGTAACCGCAGCGCCCGCCCGCACGCTGAGGGTGGTGCGCGACACCGACACCATTGCGGCGCCCGCGCAGGCTCCGGTGGCCAAGGCCCGCGGCCGCGCCGACACCCCGCTGTTCGGCGCCGGTGGCGACCCGCTGGTGAACGGCGCCGCTCGCCTGCTGAGCGTGCCGCTGCGGCACGTGTACGCCGCGCTGTGGCGCATCGGCGTCCTGGAAGTCCGGGCCTGAAGCCGAACTTCGATGGACGTCGAAAAGCTTAGGCTCCAAGGGGTCACTCGGTCGCAGAGGTAGCTCTGCGACCCGGCGACCCCTTGGAGTGCACCCGCATTTGCGGGTCTTCGTAGAATCGTCTTACTGGCGTCGATCCGGCCATCACCGGGGAGCCTTCGGAAGAACAGCCACCGGCTCAGTAGAACCGAACGGGTAGGCCCGTCACAGCCGTCATCGAGTGGCCACGCGAAAGCGCGGCAAGCGGGGTGGTACCGCGGCGCTCGCGCAGCCAGCGCGTCGTCGTCCCCGGTTTGCACCGTGGCACAGGAGACAACGCGCATCGTGACCGACAACGCTGACCTCGGCGCTTCGCCGGTGGAGTCCGTCCAGGGCTACCCGAAGCCGAAAGCGCCCGACTTCCCGGCGCTCGAGCTCGAGGTGCTCGGCTACTGGGCCCGCGACGACACCTTCCGCGCCAGCATCGCCCGCCGCGACGGCGCCGAAGAATACGTGTTCTACGACGGCCCGCCGTTCGCCAACGGGCTGCCGCACTACGGTCACCTGCTCACCGGCTACGTCAAGGACATCGTCCCGCGGTACCGCACCATGCGCGGCTACAAGGTGGAGCGCCGCTTCGGCTGGGATACCCACGGGCTGCCGGCCGAGCTCGAAGTCGAACGCCAGCTGGGCATCACCGACAAATCGCAGATCGACGACATGGGCATCGCCGCGTTCAACGGCGCCTGCCGCGCCTCGGTGCTGCGCTACACCGACGAGTGGCAGGCCTACGTCACCCGTCAGGCGCGCTGGGTCGACTTCGACAACGACTACAAGACGCTGGATCTGCCCTACATGGAGTCGGTGATCTGGGCGTTCAGCCAACTCTGGGACAAGGGGCTGGCCTATGAGGGCTACCGGGTGTTGCCGTATTGCTGGCGTGACGAAACCCCGCTGTCCAACCACGAATTGCGGATGGACGACGACGTGTACCAGAGCCGTCAGGATCCCGCCCTGACGGTGGGGTTCAAGGTGGTCGGCGGTCCGCTGGACGGGGCCCGTCTGCTGGTGTGGACGACGACACCGTGGACCCTGCCGTCCAACCTCGCCGTCGCCGTGCACCCCGAGGTGACCTACGTCGAAGTCCGGTCGCAGGGCAGGCGTTTCGTGCTCGCGCAACCGCGGCTGGCCGCCTACGCCCGCGAGCTGGGGGATGAACCCGAGATCCTTTCCACCCATCGCGGCGCCGACCTGCTCGGCACCCGGTACCTGCCGCCGTTTCCGTATTTCATGGACACCGATAAGGCCTTTGCGGTGCTGCCCGGTGAGTTCGTCACCACCGAGGACGGCACCGGCATCGTGCACATGGCGCCGGCCTACGGCGAGGACGACATGGCCACCACCGACCAGGTCGGCATCGTCCCGGTCACGCCGGTCGATTCCAAGGGCCGCTTCGACGCCACGGTGCCGGATTACCAGGGGCAGCACGTCTTTGACGCCAACCCGCACATCATCCGCGACCTGAAGAGCGGCAGCGGACCGGCCGCGGCCAACGGGGCGGTGCTGCTGCGCCACGAAACCTACGAGCACCCTTACCCGCACTGCTGGCGATGCCGCAATCCGCTGATCTACCGGGCGGTGTCGTCGTGGTTCGTCGCGGTCACCGAATTCCGGGACCGCATGGTCGAACTCAACCAGCAGATCACCTGGTACCCCGAGCATGTCAAGGACGGCCAGTTCGGCAAATGGCTGCAGGGTGCGCGCGACTGGTCGATCTCGCGAAACCGGTACTGGGGCACCCCGATTCCGGTATGGAAGTCCGACGACCCCGCCTACCCGAGGATCGACGTCTACGGCAGCCTCGACGAACTCGAACGCGACTTCGGGGTGCGCCCCACGAACCTGCACCGGCCGTTCATCGACGAGCTGACCCGGCCCAACCCGGACGACCCGACCGGGGCCAGCACGATGCGTCGCATCCCCGACGTGCTCGACGTGTGGTTCGACTCGGGTTCGATGCCGTACGCACAGGTGCATTACCCGTTCGAGAATGCGGACTGGTTCGACAGCCACTATCCCGGCGACTTCATCGTCGAGTACATCGGGCAGACCCGCGGCTGGTTCTACACCCTGCACGTGCTGGCCACCGCGCTGTTCGACCGGCCCGCCTTCAAAACCTGTGTGGCACATGGCATCGTGCTGGGCTCCGACGGCCAGAAGATGAGCAAGTCGCTGCGCAACTATCCCGACGTGTCCGAGGTGTTCGACCGCGACGGCTCCGACGCCATGCGCTGGTTTCTGATGGCCTCGCCGATCCTGCGCGGCGGGAACCTCATCGTGACCGAGCAGGGCATCCGCGAAGGCGTGCGCCAGGTGCTGTTGCCGCTGTGGAACGCCTACAGCTTCCTGGCCCTCTACGCGCCCAAAGTCGGCACCTGGCGCACCGATTCGACGCAGGTGCTGGACCGCTACATCCTGGCCAAGCTCGCCGAGCTGCGCGACGGCCTGACCCACGAAATGGACACCTGCGACATCTCGCGGGCCTGCGAGCAGCTGCGGCAGTTCACCGAGGCGTTGACGAACTGGTATGTGCGGCGGTCACGTTCACGGTTCTGGGCAGAGGATGTCGACGCCATCGACACCCTGCACACCGTGCTAGAGGTGACCGCGCGGCTGGCCGCGCCGCTGCTTCCGTCGGTGACCGAGATCGTCTGGCGCGGCCTGACCGGGGGCCGGTCGGTGCACCTGACCGATTGGCCCGACGCCGATGCGCTGCCCGCCGACCCCGACCTGGTGGCCGCGATGGACCAGGTCCGTGACGTCTGCTCGGCCGCGTCCTCGCTGCGCAAGGCCAAGAAGCTGCGGGTGCGGTTGCCGCTGCCGAAACTAACGGTGGCCGTGGATGATCCGCGGCGACTGGAGCCGTTCGTCGACCTCATGGCCGACGAGCTCAACGTCAAGAGCGTCGAGCTGACCGACGCGATCGACACCTACGGCCGCTTCGAGCTCACCGTCAACGCCCGGGTGGCCGGGCCGCGGCTGGGCAAGGACGTGCAGGCCGCCATCAAGGCGGTCAAGGCGGGCGAGGGGGTCGTCAATCCCGACGGCACCCTGACCGCGGGTCCCGCGGTGCTGCAGCCCGAGGAATACAGTTCGCGATTGGTCGCCGCCGACCCGGAATTCACCGCGGCCCTGCCGAACGGCGCGGGCCTGGTGGTGTTGGACGGCACGGTGACCCCCGAACTCGAGGCCGAAGGCTGGGCCAAGGACCGGATCCGCGAACTGCAAGAGCTGCGCAAGTCGACGGGTTTGGATGTGTCCGACCGGATTTCGGTGGTGATGGCGGTTCCAGAGGAGCGGGCCGACTGGGCGCGCACCCATCGCGACCTCATCGCGGGGGAGATACTCGCCACCAGTTTCGAATTCGGCGATCCGGCAGGCGCCGTCGCCATCGGCGACGGCGTGCGGGTGAGCATCGCCAAGGCCTGATTCCGCGAAACTGTATTCCACGACGCATTTCCCGAGAAGCGCTGTCGGTAGTTGCAGTCTCGCGGGGGTGTCAGAGGGGCGTGCCACCCTGCTCTCGTGAGTACAGGACCCTTCGTCGGCACCGAAGCCGTCCGAGCGGGAGCGTGGACGGAACGCGAGCTTCGACGCTCCTGCACCCGGATCTATCGCAACGTCTACCAACGGCGCGGCAGCCAACTGACCGCCCGCGATCGCGCGATCGCCGCGTGGCTCTGGTCCGGGAAGGAAGCCGTGGTGGCAGGCAACTCCGCGGCGGCGCTTCTCGGGGACGGGTGGATCGATGCCAATGCGCCGGCCGAATTGGTGTGCAATCGCACGCGCCCGCCGTCGTTGATCGTCACCCGAAACGACGTGCTGCGGCCCGAGGATGTGACGACGGTCGACGGCGTGCCGGTCACGACACCCGCCCGCACCGCATTCGACGTCGGTCGTCGATCGGCGGGGTTGACGGGCGCGGTGATCCGGATCGACGCCTTGGCCCGAGCCACGGGCGTTGCGGCCAAAGACGTGTACCCCTTGCTGAAGGCCCACCGCGGTGCCCGCGGCATGAAGCAGCTGCGCCGAGCGCTGCCGCTCGTCGATGCGGGCGCCGAATCCCCCCAGGAGACCAGGACGAGGCTCGTGCTGGTTCGCGGCGGCTTGCCCAGGCCGCAAACCCAGATCATCGTGCGCAACGCCTGGGGTGCGGTGCTGGCCAGGATCGACATGGGCTGGGAAGAGTGGCTCGTTGGGGTGGAATACGACGGCCCGCAACACTGGACGGATCCGCGCATCCGCGCGAACGACATCGAGCGCACGGCCGAACTGGAGCGCTTGGGCTGGCGCCTGGTCCGGGTCGGCGCCGACCTGCTGCGTCACCGGCCCGACGTCGTTGTGGATCGGGCTCGAAGCGCCCTGCTGGCCAGGGGGTGCCCCGCCTGACCGCGAGACTGCAACTGTCGTCACGTTTCTCGACACCGCCGGTCGCTGGTTACAGTCTCGCGGTACTAGGTTCCGAGGTGTGGAGTCGCGGTGGGTGCTGCACCTGGACATGGATGCGTTCTTCGCCTCCGTCGAGCAACTCACCCGCCCGACGCTGCGCGGACGCCCGGTGCTGGTCGGGGGCGTGGGTGGGCGCGGCGTCGTGGCGGGGGCCAGCTACGAGGCGCGGGTGTTCGGGGCGCGGTCGGCCATGCCCATGCATCAGGCCCGCCGGCTGGTCGGCGTGAGCGCGGTGGTGCTCCCGCCGCGCGGCGTGGTGTACGGGCTGGCCAGCCGCCGCGTCTTCGACACCATCCGCGCCGTGGTGCCCGTCGTCGAGCAATTGTCCTTCGACGAGGGATTCGGCGAACCCGCCCAGCTCGCCGGGGCGTCCGCCGAGGACGTCGAGGCGTTCTGCGAGGACCTGCGCCGACGGGTCCGCGACCACACCGGGCTGATCGCCTCGGTGGGCGCCGGGTCGGGCAAGCAGATCGCGAAGATCGCCTCGGGATTGGCCAAGCCCGACGGGGTCCGGGTGGTGCGCCGCGCCGAGGAACGCCTGCTGCTGGGCGGGCTGCCGGTGCGCCGGCTGTGGGGGATCGGCCCGGTCGCCGAGGACAGGCTGCATCGCCTCGGCATCGAGACCATCGGCGAGCTGGCCGCGTTGACCGACGCCGAGGCCGCCAACATTCTGGGCGCCACCATCGGGCCGGCGCTGCACCGGCTGGCCCGCGGCATCGATGACCGGCCCGTCGCCGAGCGCGCCGAAGCCAAGCAGATCAGCTCCGAATCGACCTTCGCCGTCGACCTGACCAGCCTGGAGCAGTTGCGGGAGGCCATTGAGCCGATCGCCGAACACGCCCATCAGCGCCTGCTGCGCGACGGGCGTGGCGCACGCACCGTCACGGTCAAGCTGAAGAAATCCGACATGAGCACGCTGACGCGGTCGGCGACGCTGCCGTATGCCACCACCGAGGTAGCCGCGCTTCTCGGCCTGGCCCGGCGGCTGCTGCTGGATCCACGCGAGATCGGGCCCATTCGCCTGCTCGGCGTGGGCTTTTCGGGGTTGAGCGACGTGCGTCAGGAATCGCTGTTTCCGGACTTGGAAGTGCCTCCGCCGCAACAGGATTCAGCGTCGGTGGAAACCGCGTCCGAGGCGATGTACGGGCCCGGGGCCCAGGCGGCAGAGGCCGCCGGGTGGCGGGTCGGTGACGACGTGGCGCACCGCGACCTCGGGCACGGCTGGGTGCAGGGCGCGGGCCACGGCGTGGTCACCGCGCGGTTCGAAACCCGCAGCTCCGGGCCCGGCCCGGCCCGCACGTTTCCCGCCGACGCCGGGGAACTGGTGCGCGCGAACCCGGTCGATTCGCTGGATTGGCCCGATTACGTCGGGGGCCTGCAGGCCGACGCGGTGTCAGCCCCACCGGGCGATGACGTCGGCGGGGGGTAGCTTCGCGGCCAGCGCGGCCATCAGCAGCACCCGCGCCTGGGGCGGCCGCAGCCGTGGCACCAGCACCGCCCCGGCGGCCGCCATCTCATGCCCGGGGCCGTAACTGGCGCCGACCCGACCGCCGGGCACGCGGGTGGACACCGCGACCACCACCCCGTCGCGGCAGTGCCGGCGCACCGCGTCGACGACTGCCGGCCCGGCGTTGCCCGACCCCAACGCCTCGAGCACCACGGCCCGCGCCCCGGCGGCCACGCACGCATCGAGCGCCACCGCGTCGCTGCCCAGGTACGCGGCGACGATGTCGACGCGCGGCGCGGTGCCGGCCCGCACCTCGCCGACGTGCGGGCGGGTCTTGGGGCCGGCCAGCTTCACGCCACCGGCGACGGCGCCGAGCAGCTGTGCGGTGAAGCCGCTCAGGTCGTCGGTGGCCACCTTGGTCATGCCCAGCGGTTGCAGCACCCGCCCGGCGAAGCACACCAGCACGCCCAGGCCCCGCGCGGCCGGGGTGGCCGCCACGGTAAGGGCATCGCGCACGTTACCCGGGCCGTCCGCGTCCGGCGCGTCGGCGCTGCGCATGGCGCCGGTCAGCACCACCGGGGCCTGGCCCGCATAGGTGAGATCGAGCCACAGCGCGCTTTCCTCCATGGTGTCGGTGCCGTGCAGGACCACCACCCCGTCGGCGCCGCCGTCGACGGCGGCGGTCACCGCGTCACGGATCCGGTCCCAGTCGGCCAGCGTCAGCTCCGAGCTGTCGACCGCCAGCAGGTCAACCACGTCGACGTCGTGCCCCGCGGAGAAGGGCGCCGTCAGGTCCGCCCCGCTGTACGAGGGCCGATGCACCCCGTCCGCGCCGGTGCCGGTGGATATCGTGCCCCCGGTGGCGATCACGGTGAGGCGGGCCATGCTGGCATCATTGCGCATTGCCGACATGGCTCGCCTGCGTGGGGCGGTAGGGGATGATGGGGAAGTGCCTGAAGAACCAACAAACTCGACTGAGCCGGTGACCTCAGCCGAACAGGCCGGTGAAGCCGCCCCGGTCGAGCGGGACGCGGAGCCCGGCACCGTCGCGCCGCCCGAAACTGCGCCACGGCGGCTGCGGCTGCTGTTGTCGATCGCGGCCATCGTGCTGGCCCTCGACATCGTCACCAAGGTCCTCGCCGTCAAACTGCTCCCGCCCGGACAGCCGGTGCCGATCATCGGGGACACGGTCACCTGGACCCTGGTCCGCAATTCGGGGGCGGCGTTCTCGATGGCGACGGGCTACACCTGGGTGCTGACGCTGATCGCGACCGGGGTGGTGGTCGGCATCTTCTGGATGGGGCGGCGCCTGGTGTCACCCTGGTGGGCGGTGGGCCTGGGCATGATCCTCGGCGGCGCGATGGGCAACCTGGTCGATCGCTTCTTCCGCGCCCCGGGCCCGCTGCGCGGCCACGTCGTGGACTTCCTGTCGGTCGGCTGGTGGCCGGTGTTCAACGTCGCCGATCCCTCGGTGGTCGGCGGCGCCATCCTGCTGGTGGTGCTGTCGATCTTCGGGTTCGATTTCGACTCGGTCGGCCGGCGCAGCGCCGGCGACCGGCGCAAGGACGCAAACGACGCCGGAGACGGCGCGGGTGAGTGACCGCTCGATGCCCGTCCCGGAGGGACTGGCGGGCATGCGCGTCGACGCCGGACTGGCACGCCTGCTGGGGCTCTCGCGCAGCGCGGCGGCCGCGCTGGCCGAGAACGGCGGCGTCGAGCTCGACGGCGTGCAGGCCGGCAAGTCCGACCGGCTGACCGGCGGCGCCTGGCTGCAGGTGCGCCTACCCGAAGCGCCGGCGCCGCTGCAGAACACGCCGGTCGACATCGAGGGCATGACGATCCTGTACTCCGACGACGACATCGTCGCCGTCGACAAGCCGGCCGCGGTGGCCGCGCACGCGTCGGTCGGTTGGAGCGGCCCGACCGTGCTCGGTGGTTTGGCCGCCGCCGGTTACCGGATCACCACCTCGGGGGTGCCCGAGCGGCAGGGCATCGTGCACCGCCTGGACGTCGGCACCTCGGGGGTGATGGTGGTGGCGATCTCCGAGCGCGCCTACACGCTGCTCAAGCGGGCGTTCAGGCAGCGCACCGTCGACAAGCGCTATCACGCGCTGGTGCAAGGACATCCGGACCCGTCCAGCGGGACCATCGACGCGCCGATCGGCCGGCACCGCGGCGGTGAGTGGAAGTTCGCGGTCACCAAGGACGGCCGGCACAGCCTCACCCACTACGACACCGTGGAGGCCTTCGTCGCCGCCAGCCTGCTCGACGTGCACCTGGAAACCGGCCGCACGCACCAGATCCGGGTGCATTTCTCCGCCCTGCATCACCCCTGCTGCGGCGACCTCGTCTACAGCGCCGACCCCAAACTCGCGAAAAAGCTTGGGCTGGAACGGCAATGGCTGCACGCCCGCTCGCTGTCGTTCGCCCATCCGGCCGATGGCAGGCGGATGGAGATCGTCAGTCTCTACCCACCCGACCTGCAACACGCGCTGGACGTGCTGCGCGACGAGGGCTGACTCACGCCGGCTTGCGGGCCTCGACGAGCAGCCGCACGGAGTGGCCGACGAACGGCCCGTCGGATTCGATGCGGCAGTGCAGTTCGGCCAGCCGGTCGCGGTACCGCTGCACGCTGAAGTCGGGCACCGTCCAGATCACCTTGCGCAGGAAGTACACGACGGCACCGATGTCGAAGAACTCGGCGCGCATCCGCTCCATGCGGATGTCGACGATCTGCAGCCCGGCCGCCTCGGCCTGCGCGCGCACCGCGTCGGGGTGGAACTCGGCCCATTTCTCCGGCTGCGGCCCGATGAAGTACTCGACCAGCTCGCCCATGGTGGCCGGGCCGATGTGCTGCGCGAAGTAGGTGCCGCCCGGGCGCAGCACGCGCAGGATCTCCGACCACCAGACGGAGATCGGGTGGCGCGTGGTCACCAGGTCGAACGCCTCGTCGCCGAACGGCAGCGGCGGCTCGTCGCGGGTCGCGACCACCACCACGCCGAGCGGATGCAGCCGCCGGGTAGCCAGCGCCGCGTTCGGGGGCCACGTCTCGATGGCCGCCATGGTGGGCGGGAACGGTCCCGCGCCGGACAGCACCTCACCGCCGCCGGTGTGAATGTCCAACGCGGCCGACACCGTCGCCAACCGCTCCCGTAACAGCCGCTGGTAGCCCCACGACGGGCGCTCCTCGGTGGCCCGGCCGTCCAGCCACGAAAATTCCCAGCCCTCGACCGGGGCTGCGTTCGCCTCGGCGATCAGGTCGTCAAATGTGCGCCGCATGCCACGCATGCTAGGCGCAAACGGTCAGACGGTGACCTTGCCGGCGTCACCCGTGGCGATCTCGGGCGCCAGCGGTGCGATCGCGCCGAGTATCTCGGTCACCGTCTGCGACGGCACCCCCGCGGCGGCCAACGCGTCGGCCAAATGCCCGGCCACCAAACTGAAGTGGTGCATGGTGATCCCGCGGCCCTGGTGCACCTGCTTCATCGGCGCGCCGGTGTAGGGCTCCGGGCCGCCCAGGGCAGCGGCGAAGAACTCCACCTGTTTGCCCTTGAGGCGGTTCATGTTCGTGCCGGTGAAAAAGCCGGCCAGTTGATCGTCGGCAAGCACCCGGACGTAGAAGTCCTCGACCACGACTTCGATCGCCTCGTGCCCACCGATCCGGTCATAGATGGATGCGGGTGCGGACTTGCGGAAGCGCGCCAGAATTTTCATGACCACGATTGGAACATCTCGGCGTTGCCCGTCGGTTTATGCGCGATCACCCACCGATTACCTTGTGTAACAGCGGGATTGCCCACGGCTGACGATTCTTCTCGGCGGACCGTGAGGGTGACGTGGCCGCCATGACCGCAATCTGCGTCAAGGCGTGGCAATGATGTCCTAGGTTGGCTTAATGATGCACGTCACATCACTCGCGCAGCCCCGAAGGCGGTCGTGGCCATCGGGCAGGCCAGTTGCGGTCGGGGGGCTCACCTCATCAGGAGCGAATGCCGATGAACCTTGGTGACATAACGAACTTGGTGGAGAACTCGCTCGGGAATCTGGTGGAAAAGCCGCTCGCGGCGGTCTCTCACATCGTCAACACCCCGAATTCGGCCGGGCGGTACCGACCGTTCTATTGGAGGAACCTGCTCGACGCGGTCCAGGGGCGCACCCTCGAGGAGGCCGTCGCGGGCAAGACCGCGCTGATCACCGGCGGGTCCTCGGGCATCGGTGAGGCCGCGGCGAAGAAGATCGCGGAGGCCGGTGGCACGGTGGCGCTGGTGGCGCGCACCCGGGAGAACCTCGAGAAGGTCGCCGACGAGATCCGTGACAACGGCGGGACCCCCCACGTCTACCCGTGCGATCTGTCCGACATGGATGCCATCGCCGCCATGGCCGATCAGGTGCTCGAGGAACTGGGCGGCGTCGACATTCTGATCAACAACGCGGGCCGCTCGATCCGGCGCTCACTCGAACTGTCCTACGACCGGATCCACGACTATCAGCGGACCATGCAGCTGAACTACCTCGGCGCGGTCCAGCTGATCCTCAAGTTCGTCCCCGGCATGCGGGAACGTGGCTTCGGGCACATCGTCAACGTCTCCTCGGTCGGCGTGCAGACCCGCGCCCCGCGCTTCGGTGCCTACATCGCCAGCAAGGCCGCGCTGGACAGCCTGTGCGACTCGCTGCAGGCCGAAACCGTGAACGACGGCGTGCGGTTCACCACCGTGCACATGGCGCTGGTGCGCACGCCGATGATCAGCCCGACCACGCTCTACGACAAGTTTCCGGCGCTCACTCCCGAGCAGGCGGCCGGGGTGATCGCCGACGCGATCGTGCACCGGCCACGCCGGGCCAGCTCGCCGTTCGGGCAATTCGCCGCGGTAGCCGACGCGGTCAACCCGGCGGTCATGGACCGGGTGCGCAACCGAGCGTTCGAAATGTTTGGCGACTCCAATGCCGCCAAGGGCGATGAATCATCAACCGAGGCAACGAAATTCGACAAGAGAAGCGAGACGTTTGTGCGGGCGACCCGCGGGATACATTGGTGAGACCATGAGCCTTCCGAAACCTGACCTGCACACCACCGTTGTCATCACCGGCGCCTCGTCCGGTATCGGCGCCGAACTGGCTCGCGGATTGGCCCGTCGCGGCTTCCCGCTCCTGCTGGTGGCGCGGCGGCGCGAGCGCCTCGACGACCTGGCCAACGAGGTGGGCCAGGAAAACTCCGTGGCCGTCGAGGTCGTGGCGCTGGATCTGAGCGACGGCAAGGCCCGCGCCACACTGGCGAGCCGGTTGCGCACCGAACCGATCGCCGGCCTGTGCAACAGCGCCGGTTTCGGCACCAGCGGGGTGTTTCACCAATTGCCGCGCGAGCGCGAGAGCGAAGAGGTGACCCTCAACGCGCTGGCGTTGATGGAGCTGACCCACGCGACGCTGCCGGGCATGGTCTCCCGCGGGGCGGGCGCGGTGATGAACATCGCGTCGATCGCCGGGTTCCAGCCGGTTCCCTACATGGCGGTGTACTCGGCCACCAAGGCCTTCGTGCAGACGTTTTCCGAAGCGGTGCACGAGGAGCTGCACGGGACGGGCGTGTCGGTGACCTGCCTGTGCCCGGGACCGGTGCCGACCGAGTGGGCGGAGATCGCCAACGCCGAGCGGTTCAGCATCCCCATCGCGCAGGTGTCGCCGCGCGATGTGGCCGAGGCGGCCATCGGCGGCATGCTGTCCGGCCGTCGCACGGTGGTGCCCGGGGTGGTGCCCAAAATGGTCAGCACCGGCGGCCGGTTCGCGCCGCGCAGCCTGTTGTTGCCCGGCATCCGGATCGGCAACCGATTCCGCGGCGGCCCCAAGAGCTGAGGGTGCTACGGAGAGCCGCTCGACTCGCCATAACGGCGGGCTGGGACTCACTCTGGCAGTGGTGGTGGATGCGACGCTCGTTCGTATGCTCCTGCTTCCGGCGTTCATGCGCTTGATGGGTCGCGCCAACTGGTGGGCGCCTAAACCGCTGCTCAGGCTGCACGAACGCATTGGCATCGGCGAGGAAGAAGGCGATGTCCGGCCTCACGCCCTGAGCCCCGGACAGTAATTTTGCGGTTGCCGCCAGGCGTGATTCGACGATCCGGATCACACCGGTCACATCCGTCCCTCGGCCGGAGAGGTGGCGAAATGCCCGCCTCCGAGCGACAAATAGTGGGGTCGCCGGTAATCCGTGAGTGCGCCGTCCGCGCAAGGTCTCCGTTGTCGCTCGGAGGCGGGCAATCAAGCATGTGCCTCCGGAAGAGACCCCAGTGGCGGATGTGACGAAGCGCTACGCTCGGGCGGTGGCCGCACCCAGATCATCGGCATGGCGCGGGCCAAGGGCTTCCGCAACAGGGTGACATGGACGGTGACCACCTGGGACCCGCCGCACGAGATGGCGATGTCGGGGTCCGGCAAGGGCGGCGCCAAGTACGCCGTCACCCTCACCGTGCGACCCACCGACCAGGGATCGACGCTGGGGCTGCGCCTGGAACTGGGCGGACGAGCGTTGTTCGGTCCGGTGGGCTCGGCGGCGGCGCGCGCGGTCAAGGGCGACGTCCAAAAGTCGCTGAAAAACTTCGTCGAGCTGTACGCCCACGACTGATCGCAACACACGCCGCGACACGCCCCACTAGTGTCGGTCCGCGGTCATAGACTGGCGTCCCTATGAACCAATCGTCCTTCGTGCACCTGCATAACCACACCGAGTATTCGATGTTGGACGGTGCCGCGAAGATCGGGCCGATGCTGGCCGAGGTGGACCGGCTGCAGATGCCGGCGGTCGGGATGACCGACCACGGAAACATGTTCGGCGCCAGCGAGTTCTACAACGCGGCGACCAAGGCCGGGATCAAGCCCATCATCGGAGTCGAGGCCTACATCGCGCCGGCCTCGCGCTTCGACACCCGGCGGATCCTGTGGGGGGACCCGGGCCAGAAGTCCGACGACGTGTCGGGCGGCGGCTCCTACACGCACATGACGATGGTGGCCGAGAACGCCACCGGCCTGCGCAACCTGTTCAAGCTGTCCTCGCTGGCGTCGTTTGAGGGCCAGCTGGGCAAGTGGTCGCGGATGGACGCCGAGATCATCGCCGAAAACGCCGACGGGATCATCGCCACCACCGGCTGCCCGTCGGGCGAGGTGCAGACCCGGTTGCGGCTCGGGCACGACCGCGAGGCGCTGGAATCGGCCGCCAAGTGGCGTGAGATCTTCGGCGCCGACAACTACTTTTTGGAGCTGATGGACCACGGGCTGTCCATCGAGACGCGGGTCCGCGACGGGCTGCTCGAGATCGGCCGCAAGCTGGGCATCCCGCCGCTGGCCACCAACGACTGCCACTACGTCACCCGCGACGCCGCCCACAACCACGAAGCGCTGCTGTGCGTGCAGACCGGCAAGACGCTCTCGGACCCGAACCGGTTCAAGTTCGACGGCGACGGCTACTACCTGAAGTCGGCCGCCGAAATGCGCCAGATCTGGGACGACGAGGTGCCCGGCGCCTGCGACTCGACCCTGCTGATCGCCGAGCGGGTCCAGTCCTACGACGACGTGTGGGCGCCGCGCGACCGGATGCCGATCTTCCCGGTACCCGACGGACACGACCAGGCGAGCTGGCTGCACCACGAGGTGATGGCCGGGCTGCAGCGCCGATTCCCGTCGGGCGTCGGCCAGGACTACATCGACCGGGCCTCCTACGAGATCAAGGTCATCTGCGACAAGGGCTTTCCGTCGTACTTCCTGATCGTCGCCGACCTGATCAACTACGCACGCTCGGTCGACATCCGGGTGGGGCCGGGGCGCGGCTCGGCGGCGGGCTCGCTGGTGGCCTACGCGCTGGGCATCACCAACATCGACCCCATTCCGCACGGCCTGCTGTTCGAGCGCTTCCTCAACCCGGAGCGCCCGTCGGCGCCCGACATCGATATCGACTTCGACGACCGTCGTCGCGGCGAGATGGTGCGCTACGCCGCCGAGAAGTGGGGCCACGACCGCGTCGCGCAGGTCATCACCTTCGGCACCATCAAAACCAAAGCGGCGCTGAAGGATTCGGCTCGGATCCACTACGGCCAGCCCGGTTTCGCGATCGCCGACCGGATCACCAAGGCGCTGCCGCCGCCGATCATGGCCAAAGACATTCCGCTGTCGGGCATCACCGACCCGGGCCACGAGCGGTTCAAGGAGGCCGCCGAGGTCCGCGGTCTGATCGAAACCGACCCGGACGTGCGCACCATCTACCAGACCGCGCGCGGCCTGGAAGGGCTGATCCGCAACGCCGGTGTGCACGCGTGCGCGGTGATCATGAGCAGCGAGCCGCTGACCGAGGCCATCCCGCTGTGGAAGCGGCCCCAGGACGGGGCGATCATCACCGGCTGGGACTACCCGTCGTGCGAGGCGATCGGCCTGCTGAAGATGGACTTCCTGGGCCTGCGCAACCTGACGATCATCGGCGACGCGCTGGAAAACATCAAGTCCAACAGGGGAATCGACCTCGATCTGGAGTCGGTGCCGCTGGACGACAAGGCCACCTACGAGCTGCTCGGCCGCGGCGACACCCTGGGCGTGTTCCAGCTCGACGGCGGGCCGATGCGAGACCTGTTGCGCCGCATGCAGCCGACCGAGTTCAACGACATCGTCGCGGTGCTGGCCCTGTACCGCCCGGGGCCGATGGGCATGAACGCCCACAACGACTACGCGGACCGCAAGAACGGTCGTCAGGCGGTCAAGCCGATCCACCCGGAGCTCGAGGAGCCGCTGCGCGACATCCTGGCCGAGACGTACGGCCTGATCGTCTACCAAGAGCAGATCATGTTCATCGCCCAGAAGGTCGCCTCCTACACGATGGGCAAGGCCGACGCGCTGCGTAAGGCGATGGGTAAGAAGAAGCTCGAGGTGCTCGAGGCCGAGTACAAGGGCTTCTACGAAGGCATGACCGCCAACGGCTTCTCCGAAAAAGCGGTGAAAGCCTTGTGGGACACCATCCTTCCGTTCGCCGGGTACGCGTTCAACAAGTCGCACGCGGCTGGCTACGGGCTGGTCTCCTATTGGACGGCCTACCTGAAGGCCAACTATCCGGCCGAATACATGGCCGGCCTGCTGACATCGGTGGGCGACGACAAGGACAAGGCCGCGGTCTACCTGGCCGACTGCCGCAAACTCGGCATCACGGTGCTGCCGCCAGACGTCAACGAGTCGCTGGTGAACTTCGCCTCGGTGGGCCAGGACATCCGGTTCGGGCTGGGCGCGGTGCGCAACGTGGGCGCCAACGTGGTCGGCTCGCTGATCGGCACCCGCGACGGCAAGGGCAAGTTCACCGACTTCTCGGATTACCTGAACAAGATCGACGTGGCGGCCTGCAACAAGAAGGTCACCGAGTCGTTGATCAAGGCCGGCGCCTTCGACTCGCTGGGGCATGCCCGCAAGGGCCTGTTCCTGGTGCACACCGACGCCGTCGATTCGGTGCTGGGCACCAAGAAGGCCGAGGCCATGGGCCAGTTCGACCTGTTCGGCGGCGGCAGCGACGGCTGTGGCACCGACTCGGTGTTCAACATCAAGGTGCCCGACGACGAGTGGGACGATAAGCACAAGCTCGCCCTGGAGCGAGAAATGCTGGGACTGTATGTGTCCGGGCATCCGCTCAACGGCGTCGCGCACCTGCTGACCGCCCAGGTCGACACCCAGATCCCGGCCATCCTCGACGGCGACGTCCCCAACGACACCCAGGTGCGCGTCGGCGGCATCCTCGCGTCGGTCAACCGGCGGGTCAACAAGAACGGCATGCCCTGGGCCTCAGCCCAACTGGAGGACCTCACCGGTGGCATCGAGGTGCTGTTCTTCCCGCAGGCCTACTCCGTGTACGGGGCCGACATCGCCGATGACGCCGTGGTGCTGATCAAGGCGAAGGTGTCGCTGCGCGACGACCGCGTCGCGCTCATCGCCAACGAGCTTGTGGTGCCGGACTTTTCCAACGCCCAGCCGAACCGGCCGCTGGCTGTCAGCCTGCCGACGCGGCAGTGCACCATCGACAAGGTGACCGCGCTCAAGCAGGTGCTGGCCCGCCACCCCGGCACGGCCCAGGTGCACCTGCGGCTGATCAGCGGGGACCGTATCACGACGCTGGAATTGGATGCCTCCCTGCGGGTTACCCCGTCGCCGGCGCTGATGGGGGATCTCAAGGCGCTGCTGGGCCCCGGCTGCCTGGGCGGCTAGGCGGCACGTCGGATCGCCCAATCCCCGCGACTGCAAACTTGATTTCACGTTCGGGCGCGAACGTGAAAGTAGTTTCACATTCGCGCGGCCGGTCGCCGGCAGCCCGCCGGCGCCCGCGTCATGGCAGCTCCACCCGCACGATGACGCTGTCCGGCCACACCCCGCGGTCGCGGGCGCGTCGTAATTTCTCGCGGGCACTCAGGTTTCGGTGCACGTTCGTCACGCCGGGAACCCTGATCAGCGGCACGATGTTCCACTGCCAGCCGTAGCGCCGGTGCAGCACGCCGTTGGCGCGTGCGGCCTCGGCGCCGGACAGCACCGTGGCCCGCCCGGCCACCGTCGTCGCGCCCGGCCGCCGCCGGCCGCGGTAGTCGCACGCCGCGCGTTGGACGTCGCGGCGCGCGGCCAGCCGCCGGGTCTTCGGGCCCACCTTGGTCCGGAACAGCACGCCGCCGTCGTCGAAGGCGAACCAGATCGGGGTGTCGACGGGCGTGCCGTCGCGGCGAAACGATCGCAGCAGGGCGTAGCGAGACTCGCTGAGTTCGGCGTATCGGGGGATGGTCATGCCCACAGTCAATGACTTAGAGTTGACTGGAAGTCAAGCATCGAATTTCCAGGAGGGCCGCGATGGCGCCCAGCCTGACCATCGGGGAGGTGGCGCGCCGGGCCGGGGTGGCCGCGACCACGTTGCGCTACTACGAGCAGATCGGCCTGGTGCCGGAGCCCGCGCGGCTGGGCGGTCAGCGCCGCTATGACGACGCGATTCTGACCCGCCTCGAGGTGATCGCGCTCTGCAAGGCCGCCGGATTCTCGCTGGACGAGATCCAGCTGCTGTTCGCCGACGACGCGCCGGGGCGGCCGGTCAGCCGCGCGCTGGCCGAGGCCAAACTGGCCGAGATCGACGCGCAGATGGAGTCGCTGGCCCGCGCCCGGGCCGTCATCGAATGGGGCATGCGCTGCACGTGCCCGTCAATCGACGCGTGTACCTGTGGCATCCACCCACCCCACCTCGGCAGGGAAACCGCATGACCCAGCACCCCATCGCCGTGCAGAATTTCTCGCACATCTGCGTCGGCGTCTCCGACATCGAGACCTCGCTGGCCTTCTACACCGCGGTGCTGGGCATGAACGTGGTTTTCGACCTCGAACTCGAGGGTGCGGCACTGGATTCCGTCACCGGCGGCGCCGCCCAGAAGGGCCGCATGATCGGCGGGCTGATCGGGGCCGCGATGGTGGAGCTGTTGTCGCTGGGCGCGGTGCCCGAATGCCCGAGCGGCCCGCACCTGGGTTACACCAACATGTCGTTTCGCGTCGACGATCTCGACGCCACCTTCGACGTCGTCACCCGCCACCACCCGGGCGTCCGGGCCGACCCGCCCGTCGACATCGGGGGAGTGCGGATGTTTTTCATCTATGACCCCGACGGCACGCCGATCGAGCTGGTCGAGCTGCCCGGCGGCGCGACCAGCACGGTGCAGCTGTGGCGCCCCGGCTCGTGACCCGGCCGCGCCCGCGAAGTCGCGCGATATGGTCCGTGCCCCTGTGCTCGGACGTAGGCTCACGAAGGCAGTGCTGATGCGGCGCCGAGGAGGACGGAAATGACGACAGCGCAGGCTCCCGCCACCTTGTGCGAGGCGTTTCAGCGCACCGCGTCGATCGACCCCGAGGCCGTCGCGCTCCGGACGCCCGGCGGCGCCCAGACGTTGACGTGGCGAGAGCTCGCAAAGCGGGTGCGCAAGGTCGCCGCCGGCCTGGCCGGTTTGGGGGTCCGACGGGGCGACACGGTGTCGCTGATGATGGCCAACCGGATCGAGTTCTACCCGTTCGAGATCGGCGCCCAACACCTTGGGGCCACATCGTTTTCGGTGTACAACACGTTGCCCGCCGAGCAGCTGACCTACCTGTTCGACAACGCCGGCACCAAGGTCGCGATCTGCGAGGAGCAGTACGTGGCCCGCATCCGCGCCAGCGGTGCACCCATCGAGCGCATCGTCTGCATCGACGGTTCGCCGCCCGGCACCATTTCGGTGGACGACCTATATTCCGCTGCGCAAACCGATTTCGACTTCGAGGCGACGTGGCGGGCGGTACGTCCCGAGGACGTCGTCACCCTCATCTACACCTCCGGGACCACCGGCAACCCCAAGGGCGTGGAGATGACGCACGCCAATCTGCTGTTCGAGGCGCGCGGGCTCGACGCCGTGCTCGGCAGCCGGTTCGGTGATCGGACCACGTCGTACCTGCCCTCGGCGCACATTGCCGACCGGATGATGGCCCTTTACCCGCTGGAGGTGTTCGGCACCCAGGTGACCGCCGTCGATGACGCGCGTGCCGTGGCGGCGGCGCTGCCCGACGTGCGACCCACGGTCTGGGCCGCGGTACCGCGAGTGTGGGAAAAGCTCAAGGCGGCAATCGAATTCGTCGTCGCCAGCGAGACCGACGACGTCAAACGCCAGGCGTTGCAATGGGCGATGTCGGTGGCCGCCAGGCGCGCCGCCGCGCTGGTGTCCGGGACGCCCGAGCCGGCCGAGCTGGCCGCCGAATGGGCCCGGGCCGACGAGATGGTGCTGTCCAGGCTGCGCGAGCGACTCGGGTTCGGCGAACTGCGCTGGGCGGTGTCCGGTGCCGCGCCGATCCCCAGGGAGACGCTGGCGTTCTTCGCGGGAATCGGCATCCCGATCGGCGAGGTCTGGGGCATGTCGGAGCTCAGTTGCGCTGCCAGCGTGGCACATCCGGACGACACGCGACTGGGCACCGTCGGCAGGCTGCTTCCCGGCCTAGAGGGCAGGGTCGCCGAGGACGGCGAATATCTGGTCCGCGGTCCGCTGGTGATGAAGGGCTATCGCAAGGAACCGGCGAAGACCGCCGAGGCGATCGACGCCGACGGCTGGCTGCACACCGGCGACATCATCGAGGTCGACGCGGAGGGTTACCTGCGAATCGTCGACCGCAAGAAGGAGCTGATCATCAATGCGGCCGGAAAGAACATGTCGCCGGCCAACATCGAAAACGCCATCCTGGCCGCGTGTCCCATGGTCGGGGTGATGATCGCCATCGGCGAGGGGCGGCCGTACAACACCGCGCTGATGGTCTTCGACGCCGACTCGGTCGGCCCGTATGCGGCCCAGCGTGGCCTGTCCGACGCCTCGCCCGCCGCCCTGGCCGCCGACCCGGAGGTCGTCGCGCAGATCACCGCCGGGGTGGCCGCGGGCAACGCGAAACTGTCCCGGGTGGAACAGATCAAGCGGTTCCGCATCCTGCCCACCCTGTGGGAGCCCGGCGGTGACGAGATCACGCTGACGATGAAGCTCAAGCGCAAGCCGATCATGGCGAAATACGCCGGGGAGATCGAGCAGCTCTACGCGCCCGAACCGCATCCGGACGTCCACGAGCCCTCACAGGCCGTCTCGGTGCAGCCGGCATGATCGGCGGACCGGCGGGCGCGGCCCGCGAACTGGGCCGGATCGGATTCCGAAAGCTGCTGCAGCGCACCGGCATTGTCGAGGAATCGACGTCACCGCTGTCTACCGATCCGGCCGAGGTCGTCGATTTGCTGGGCGCGCCCTGGTATGACGAGCGGCTGGGCCGGCTGGCCCACGAGCTCGGACGCGATCTGAACGGCGTGCGCGCCGAGGCTGCCTGCTACTTGCGTGAGATGGCGCCCTCGCTCGATGAGCGGGCGATAAAGGCCTGGCGCAGCTTCAGTTGCTGGCTGATGCGCGCCTACGACGTGCTGACCGACGAGGACCAGATCGCCCAGTTGCGCAAGCTGGACCGCAAAGCCACACTGGCGTTTGCCTTTTCGCATCGTTCCTATCTGGATGGGCTGCTGTTGCCCGAGGTGATCCAGGCCAACCGGTTATCGCCCGCGCTGACCTTCGGCGGCGCCAATTTGAATTTCTTCCCGATGGGCTCCTGGGCCAAGCGCACCGGAACCATCTTCATCCGTCGGCAGACCAAGGACATTCCCGTCTACCGCTTCGTGTTGCGCGCCTACGCCGCGCAGCTGGTGCTAAACCACGCCAACCTGACCTGGTCCATCGAAGGCGGCCGGACCAGGACCGGCAAGCTGCGGCCGCCGGTGTTCGGAATTCTGCGATACATCAGCGACGCTGTCGACGAAATCGACGGTCCCGAAGTGTATTTGGTGCCGACGTCGATCGTGTACGACCAGCTGCACGAGGTGGCGACCATGACCACCGAGGCCTACGGCGCCACGAAGCGGCCGGAAGACTTCCGCTTCCTGGTCCGGCTGGCGCGACAGCAGGGCGAGCGGCTCGGCCGCGCCTACCTGGACTTCGGTGAACCACTGCCGCTGCGCAAGCGCCTCGAGGAACTGCGCGCCGAGGAGTCCGGCGCCAGCACCGAGATCGAACGCATCGCGCTGGACGTCGAACACCGGATCAACCGCGCCACGCCCGTCACCCCGACCGCGGTGGTGAGCCTCGCCCTGCTGGGCGCCGACCGCTCCCTGTCCATCAGCGAGGTCCTGGCCACCGTGCGACCGCTGGCGAGCTATATCGCGGCGCGCAACTGGAAGGTGGCCGGCGCCGCCGACCTGACCAACCGCTCGACCATCCGCTGGACCCTGCACCAGCTGGTCGCCTCCGGCGTGGTCAGCGTGTACGACGCGGGCACCGAACCGGTCTGGGGCATCGGGGCGGAGCAGCACCTGGTCGCCGCCTTCTACCGCAACGCCGCCATTCACATCGTGGTCGATCGCGCGATCGCCGAGACGGCACTGCTGGCCGCCACGGAGGACGCCGAGGGCTCGGTCGACGGGCTGGTCCAACCCAGCGCTGTGCGCGATGAGGCGCTGAAACTGCGCGAACTGCTGAAATTCGAGTTCTTGTTCTCCGCGCGAGCGCAATTCGAGAAGGAGCTTGCCGACGAGGTGCGCCTGCTCGGCCGGGTGGATGACACCAGCAAGGCGGCCGTCGCGGCCGACGTGCGCGGCCTGCTGGAAAAGGCCGACCTGCTGCTGGCGCACCTGGTGCTGCGCCCGTTCCTCGACGCCTACCACATCGTCGCCGACCGGCTCGCCGACTACGACGACGAATCGTTCGATGAGGACGCGTTTCTCGCCGAATGTCTCGAGGTCGGCAAGCAATGGGAGCTGCAACGCAGGATCGCCAGCGCCGAGTCGAGGTCGATGGAGTTGTTCAAGACCGCGCTGCGATTGGCCCGGCATCGTGAACTGGTGGACGGCGTGGCGGACCTGGATATCGCCCGGCGCCGCCGTGAGTTCGCCGAGGAGATCGCGGCGGCCGTCCGGCGGGTGAATACCATCGCGGAGCTGGCCGGGACCCGGTGATCGCTCGCGCTGCGCGGGCGATGCGGTTCACGGACCGTTAACGTTTGATCGCGATAGTGCGTTGGCGACGTCGGTGAGGGTCGGCGGTGTTCGATAGCGGCCGGTGAAGCGAGGTTGTGATGAGCGAGAGATCCGGCGGGCAATCCCGCCCGCTGATCGGGTACATCACCCACGACATCGCACCGCCGGTCAGCCCCGCGCCGATCGGCCGAACGTGGATGTCGGAGATCCGTCAGGGCTGGCCGCACCGGTGTCTGCCGATGCTGATCGCCAACCAGAGCGGCTGGGAGGTGCGCAACCGCAGCGCGTTCACCGCGACGTGGATGGGCGGCAATGACCGCACGAACCTGATGATCGCGCCCGACACCCGCGACAGCGGTCAGTTCCTGCCGTCCAGCCACTTCGGCTACGGCATCTTGACCTGGCACCTGCCGATTCTGTTCCGCACCCCGCCGGGCTACAACCTGCTGGTCCGCGGGCCGGCCAACCATCCGAAGGACGCCATCTCCCCGCTGGAGGGCATTGTCGAAACGGATTGGTCCAGCTCGAGTTTCAGCATGAACTGGAAATTCACCCGCGAGTTCATGCCGGTGCGATTCGAGATCGACGAGCCCATCTGCATGATCGTGCCCCAGCGCCGGGCCGAGCTGGAAGAGTTCGCGCCCGAACTGCGCCCCATCGAATCCGACGAGGAACTGCACCGCAAGCACGAGCACTTCCTCGGCTCGCGCGGCGCGCTGGGCCGCGAACAGGAGGCCGCGGGCGGGGCGCCCAACGAGAAAGTGCCGTGGCAGGGCGATTACACGCGCGGCCGGCACAGCGACGGCGAGCCCGGCGCCGACGATCATCAGACCCGCCGCCGGCTCCGGCCTTTCGCCGCACACCAACCCGAGAACGCGGACTAGCGCGAAATCACCTCGCGCGCGGTCGTTGCCGCGGCCGCCACGTTGGTGATCGCGTCGGGCGCCTGCGCCGATGCGCCCGCCCACGCGATGTACCCGTCGGGACGCACCAGCACGGCCGGGCCGCGGTCGGCCCGCTCGGCCTGCAGCATCCCGGGCGCCTCGACCGGGGTGGCACCGTATTCGCGGATGAAGACGTAACCGCCGCCGCGCTGCAGCTGCGTAAGCCGCCCCTCGACGAGCGGGACCGCGGCGGCCCGGGTGCCTACCAGCCCGCGCCGCCCGTAACGCAACCCGGTACCCGCGAAACTGCCGGCCACGAAGTCCTGCACGGCGGCTATGCGAAGCAGGTTGGGCACCAACAGGTTACGTAGCCAGATCGCGGGCCGCCGATGCAGCGTCGCCGCGCGGGCGATCATCCCGGACTGCACCAAAACCCGCCTGCCGATCGGATGGCGTTCGCTCTGATAGGTGTCCAGCAGCCCGTCGTCGGCACCGCCGAGCACGGCGTCGAGCTTCCAGGCCAGGTTCGCGGCGTCCTGGATGCCGGTGTTCATGCCCTGGCCGCCCATCGGCGAGTGCACGTGCGCGGCGTCGCCGGCCAAAAGCACCCGCCCGTGCCGGTACTGCGCGACTTGCCTTTCGTCGCAATGGAATCGCGACTTCCAGCCGATCTCCGTCACACCGAAATCGGCGCCCATGGCGCGGGCCAGGACGTCGACGATCTCGGCGTCGTCGACCGGCGCGTCGTCGGGCAGCTGGTGGGCGCGATCCCACACCAGGGCCCGGTACCACGAACCGTCCTCGCGGTGGTAGGGAGCCAAGAACCCCAGCACGTCGCCGGTGGTGCCTACCACCAACCCGCCGCGGGCGGGGCCGTGGGCCAGCTTGACGTCGGCCAGCATCAGCGAGGTCAGCACCGTCTTGCCGGGGAAGTCCGCACCCAACAGGGTTCGGACGGTGCTGTGCGCGCCGTCGGCGCCGATCACATACCGCGCCCGCCACGTCTGTCGGTGTGCGGGATCGCCGTCGCCCTTGGGGCGGGCGGTGACGGTGACGCCGTCGGCGTCCTGCGCGAGTCCGATCACCTCCACGCCGCGCCGGATGTCGGCCCCTTCGGCCACCGCGTAGCGGCGCAGTGCCGCGTCGACGTCGGTCTGCGGGGTGATCAGCACGAACGGATAGGCCGAGTCGAGCCGGGTCAGGTCGAGGCGGGCCTGGGCGAACAGTGTGACGTCCGGCCCTCGCTGCCCGATCGCGAGCAGCTCGTCGGCCGCGCCGCGCGCGTCGAGGACCTCGAGCGTCCGGGGCATGACGGCGAACGCGCGGCTGGTCGGGTTTTCGGCGGGCCAGCGCTCCAGCACGGTCACCGAGCGCGCGGCGCGGGCCAGATCGCCCGCGGCGGTCAGGCCCGTGGGGCCGGCCCCGACCACCAGGACGTCGACCTCGCGAACGGCGGTCGTAGTCATCGGCAGGCTCCTTCCGGTTCGGGATACCAGCGACGGATGTCGCCGGGGGTGGATTGCGCTGCCCGGTTGAAGACGAAGCGGCAGCCGGGCTGGGTGGTGTGCGCGATGTTGACGATCGACTCAAACAGCAGGGTGTTGCCGGCGACCAGGCGGATCCCGGCGCCGATCAACACGGCGTCGTAGCGCTTGGCGCGCAGCCACTTTGCGGCCTTGTCGGCACCGGCGGGGCCGAATTCGATCAGGCAGTTGTCGACCTGGTAGCCCGCGGCGCGCAGACCGGCGACATTGTCGTCGTTGGCGGCCCGCAGCCCCGCCTTTGTCAGGCCCGCGAACTGGTTGAACTCCGGCGACGAGTAGTCGATCTCGTCAGGATCGAGCCCGATCTGAATGACCGTCACGGTCATGTTGATCCTCCTCGACGAGCTCGGTTCAACAGTTGTTGAAATCAACGTAAGCCGGGCCGCTGGCAATGTCAACAGTTGTTGAACTAAAATTTCGGCATGGCCGGCAAAACCCGCGACGGCAAGGTCACCCGCGCGACGATCCTGAGTTCGGCGCGGACCCTGTTCTCCGCCCACGGCTTCGAGCGGACCACCATCCGTGCGATCGCGGCCGAGGCCGGCGTCGATCCGGCGCTCGTCATGCACTATTTCGGCAACAAGGCCGGCCTGTTCGCCGCCGTCTCGCGGCTCGACATCACCTTTCCCGACCTGACCGGCGTCGCGCCGGAACGCATCGCCGACATCCTGGTGCCGTTTCTCATCCGGGTGTGGGACCCGAGCGGTCCGTTCCTGCCGCTGCTGCGTGCGGCCGCGACCAACCGGGCGGCCGCCGACGCGCTACTGGAGGTGTTCGTCGAAAAGGTCGCCCCGGCGCTGAGCACCGTCACCCCCGACCAGCCCGCCGAGCGGACCGCGATGGTGGGATCGCAGGTGCTGGGAATCGCCATGGCGCGCAACGTCGTCGGGGTACCCGCGCTGGTCGCGATGGACGACGCGACGTTGACCGAATGGCTGCGCCCGGTGCTGGCGCACTATCTCACCGGTTCGGCGCCGTGATTCGGCCGCGCCGGATCGCGAATTCCGCGCCTAAAGTAATTGTCATGCCGCTTACCGGAGAATATGCACCGTCGCCGTTGGATTGGTCTCGCGAGCAAGCTGACAAATACGCCGAGTCGGGGGGCGCCGAGGCCGCCGACATGCAGGGCAAGCCGATCATCCTGCTGACCACGGTCGGCGCCAAGACCGGCAAACTGCGCAAGACGCCGCTGATGCGCGTCGAACACGACGGCCAGTACGCGGTCGTCGCCTCCTTGGGCGGGGCGCCGAAAAACCCGGTCTGGTACCACAACATCAAGAAGAACCCCCGCGTCGAGCTGCAGGACGGCTCGGTGACCCGCGATTACGACGCCCGCGAGGTCTTCGGCGAGGAGAAGGCGATTTGGTGGGAGCGCGCCGTGGCGGCGTGGCCAGCCTATGCCGAGTACCAGACCAAGACAGACCGCCAGATCCCGGTGTTCGTGCTGACCCCGGTCGGCTGAGTTCTTGAGTTCGTCGGCTGTCGTGGCACCATTGATCAGTGTCTGCCGAATTGAGCCAGAGTCCGAGCGTGTCGCCGCTATCCGCGGCTGACATCGACGACGCGGCCAAGCGGATCGCTGCGGTGGTCACGGCCACCCCGTTGCAGTTCAGCGACCGGTTGTCGGCGATCACCGGCGCGCAGGTCTACCTCAAGCGCGAGGACCTACAGATCGTGCGCTCCTACAAGCTGCGCGGCGCCTACAACCTGCTGGTCCAGCTGTCCGAGGCGGAGCTGGCCGCCGGTGTGGTGTGTTCGTCGGCGGGCAACCACGCGCAGGGCTTCGCCTACGCGTGCCGGGCGTTGCAGGTGCACGGGCGCGTCTACGTGCCGGCCAAGACGCCCATGCAGAAGCGCGACCGGATCCGTTACCACGGCGGCGACTTCATCGACCTGATCGTCGGTGGCAGCACCTACGACCTGGCGGCCGAGGCGGCCCTGGCCGACGTGGCCAGCACCGGCGCCACGCTGGTGCCGCCGTATGACGATCTGCGCACCATGGCGGGTCAGGGCACCATCGCCGCCGAACTGCTCGATCAGCTCGGCCAGGAGCCGGACCTGGTGGTGGTCCCCGTCGGCGGCGGGGGCTGCATCGCCGGCATCACCACCTACCTCGCCGAGCGGACGACCAACACCTCGGTGCTGGGCGTCGAGCCGGCCGGCGCCGCGGCGATGATGGCCGCGCTGTCTGCCGGCGAGCCGGTGACGCTGGACGACGTCGACCAGTTCGTCGACGGCGCCGCGGTGCGGCGGGCCGGTGACCTGACCTACGCCGCGCTGGCGGCCGCCGGCGACATGGTCTCGATCACCTCGGTCGACGAGGGCGCGGTGTGCACCGCGATGCTCGACCTCTATCAGAACGAGGGCATCATCGCCGAGCCCGCGGGCGCGCTGTCGGTCACCGGCTTGCTCGGCGCCGACATCGAGCCCGGTTCGACGGTGGTGTGCCTGATCTCGGGCGGCAACAACGACGTGTCGCGCTACGGCGAAGTGCTCGAGCGCTCGCTGGTGCACCTCGGCCTCAAGCACTACTTCCTGGTGGACTTCCCCCAGGAGCCCGGCGCGCTGCGCCGCTTCCTGGACACCGTGCTCGGACCGAACGACGACATCACCCTCTTCGAGTACGTCAAGCGCAACAACCGGGAGACCGGCGAGGCGCTGGTCGGCATCCAATTGGGATCCTCGGCCGACCTGGACGGCCTGCTGGCCCGGATGCGTGCGACCGAGTTGCACGTCGAGTCCCTGAAACCGGGCTCGCCGGCCTACCGCTACCTGCTGCTCTAGCGGGCGGGGCCGCGATACATGCGCCCGCCGTATGGACCCGGCACCAGCGGTTTCGGCCTGGTCAGCGCCGGGCTGGTGGCTTGCCTCGTTCTGCTGGCGTGGGCGGCGATAGTGATCGCCCGGCGCGGACGGCTGTTGATCGCCCTGCGGGAGAGGGTGTCCCACGCGCCCGTGATCGGCGAGACGCTGACCTGGGTGCGCGACCGGATCGCCGCCAGGCGGTGGGCGCTGGCGCGTCGGTTGCGGGTGAGCGAGGTCGCCGGTGTGGCATTGCTGCTCGGGCTGCTCGTGGTTGTGGCGCTGGCGGTCGGCTTCACCGAGGTGCTCGACGACGTGCTCGAGGGCGACGGCATCGCCGGCTTCGACCAACCGGTGACGCGGTGGCTTGCGACCCACCGCGATCTGTGGCTGACCACCGCCCTGAGCGTGGTCACCGTCGCGGGCAGTCCGCTGTTTCTGGGCGCGGTCGCCTTGCCGATCTCGGTCGTTGCCGGTTGGCGGTGCAGGTCGTGGCGGCCGGTGGTGCTCGCCCTGGTTGCCGGCGTGGGCATTCCCCTGGTGCTGTTCACGGCCAAGGTCTTGGTAGGCCGGGAACGCCCGGCGCTGCCGTTCGCCCTGATCGACGCGGACGGGTATTCGTTTCCGTCCGGACACGCGACCGGCACCGCCGCGAGCCTGGTCATCGCCGCGTGGATGCTGACCCGCTGGCTCGTCCCGTGGTGGACCGGGCGCGTGATGGTGTGGGCGATGGCGGCCGGCGTGACGTTCGTGGTCGGGTTTTCCCGCGTCTATCTGGGAGTCCATTACGTCAGCGATGTGCTGTCCGGCTGGCTGCTCGGGATGGCCTGGGCCGGCAGCGTCATGCTCGTCGGAATTTGGTGGGACAACACCCGACGCGCACGCGGCTCAGCGTCGGAGGTCGGATAAGTACGTTGGCACGGCGGTGCCGGGAGTCGGGTCGTCGGCAGGCACCGGCGGTCCGGCCATCAGGCTCATCGGCACCACGCCCGCCCAATGGGGCAGCGTCAGGTCCTCAGGATCGTCCGCGGGCGGGCCACTGCGTACCTTCGCCGACACCTCGACGAGGTCGAGCGGGTGCACGTTCGGTTGCGGCTCGGGCCGGGCTGGGTGAGCCACATCCTGCAGCGGCTGACCGTCGGCTTGTGGTCCGATCCGGTGGCGGGGGAGCTGGTCGCGACCGCCGAGCGGCACTACGCCAACAGCCGATTCCGGATGCGCACGCCGGCGGGCATCCGCATCACGATCTCCGACCTGAGCGCCGGCGAGATCGACCCACTCGCCGACGCGGTCGCCCGCGCGGTGCGCCCGGCCGGCCGGGCCATCGTGTAGCTCACGCGCCCTCGTCGCCGTTGGCGCCGGGCCCGGGACCGCTCCACAACAGCTCGATGCTGGGATAGGGCGGCATGTCGTGGCGCACGGTGTGCCGGCCCGACGGCGGCTTCGTGGCGCGGTGGCTCGGCTTGCGCCGGCAGATGCGTCGCAGTGGGTGACCGGATTCGGATTGATTCATGGCCGCATCATCGGGGGTTGCCCCGCACCGCCGCCATTCAGTTGTCCACAGCCCGCTCAGATCGCCAGGATGGCGAACGAATGGCCTTGCAACACGGTGCCGTCGGCGTCCGCGGCCGGCTCGTCCCACGCCAGCACCACGTCACCGCTGACCGGGACCTGCACCTGTTCGGCGCCCAGGTTGCACACGATGCGCAACCGCCCGCGCGAAACGGTGATCCAGCCCTGACCCTCGTCGTAGTCGACGGTCAGGTTTTGCAACCAGGGGTCGGCCAGGTCGGGGTGGTCGCGCCGCAACGCGATCAGGTCGCGGTAGAGGCGGTGCAGCCGCGCGTGCTCGCCGGTGTCGACCTCGGCCCAATTCAACTTGGAGTTGGTGAACGTCTGCGGGTCCTGCGGGTCGGGAATCTCGTCGGCGTCCCAGCCGTGTTCGGCGAATTCGGCCTTGCGTCCCTCGGCGGTCGCCTTCGCCAGTTCCGGTTCGGGGTGCGAGCTGAAGAACTGGAACGGGGTCGACGCCGCATACTCCTCACCCATGAAAAGCATGGTGGTGTAAGGAGACCCGAGGACCAGGGCGGCTTTGATCGCCAGCTGGCCACCAGTCAGGTTCTGCGACGGCCGGTCACCCAGGGCCCGGTTGCCGACCTGATCGTGCGTGCAGGTGTAGGCGACCAGCCGGGTGGCCGGGATGCCGGATTTCGCGCTGGTGTCCAACGGGCGGCCGTGGCGGCGACGCCGGAACGACGAATAGGTGGCGGCGTGAAAGAAGCCGTGGCGCAGCGTCTGGTCCAGGGTGGCCAGGCTGCCGAAGTCGGCGTAGTAGCCCTGGCGCTCGCCGGAGACCGCGGTGTGGATGGCGTGATGAATGTCGTCGGCCCACTGCCCGGTCAGGCCGTAGCCGCCGCGCTCGCGCGGGGTGATCAGCCGTGGGTCGTTCAGGTCGCTCTCGGCGATCAGCGACAGCGGGCGTCCCAATTGCTGTGCCAGCCAATCCGTTTCGGTCGCGAGTTCCTCGAGAATATGGATTGCGGTGGTGTCCACCAGTGCGTGGACGGCGTCCAGGCGCAGTCCGTCGGCATGGAAATCGCGCATCCAGCGCAGCGCGCAGCCGATGATGTAGCGGCGCACCTCGTCGGAGTCGGCGTCGGCGATGTTGATGCCCTCGCCCCACGGGTTGCTCGCCGAGGACAGGTAGGGCCCGTAGCGCGGCAGGTAGTTGCCCGACGGGCCGAGGTGGTTGAAGACCGCATCGATCAACACCCCCAAACCCTTGGCGTGGCAGGCGTCGACGAAGCGCACCAGCCCGTCGGGGCCGCCGTAGGGTTCGTGCACGCTATACCACAGCACGCCGTCGTATCCCCAACCATGAGTGCCGGCAAAGGAATTCACCGGCATCAGCTCGACGAAGTCCACGCCGAGGTCGACCAGGTAGTCCAGCTTGTCGATGGCGGCGTCGAAGGTGCCGGCCTCGGTGAACGTGCCCAGGTGCAGCTCGTAGATCACCGCGCCCTCGACGGGGCGCCCGGCCCAGGCTGTATCGGTCCACCTCGCGGCGGCCGGGTCCCACAATTGCGAGCGGGCGTGCACGCCCTCGGGCTGGCGCGGTGACCGCGGGTCGGGCAGCACGGTGGGGTCGTCGTCGAGCAGATAGCCGTAGCGGGCGTCCGGCGCGGTGTCCACGCTCGCATGCCACCAGCCGTCGGCCGAACGCGTCATGGCGTGCGTCCGGCCGTCGACGTCGAGGCGAACCAGCGCGGGCTTGGGCGCCCAGAGCCGGAATTCAGTCATGGTGGCGCTCCAGCAGTGTGACGGGCAGGTCGGCGAACAGCTGCGCCGCCGACGTGGGGCCGTCGGCGATCGCGCCGGTGAGCGCGTCCTTCCAGGTTCCGTCGGGAAGCGGCAAAACCGTGTTACCCCAGCCCTTTTCGGCCAGCCGCACGGTCCAGCGGGTCACCGCCACCACGATGTCCTCGCCCCGGCGGAACGCCACCACGTGATCGCCGGCATCGCCATCGGCCAGGATCGGGACGTACTCGCCGCGCAGGAAGGTGTCCGGATGGTGACGGCGCACCCGAAGCGCCGTCGTGACGACCCGGATCTTTGGATGCTTCAACTCCGTCAGGGCACGGCGGCGCGCCGCGTAGTCGACGGCCCGGCGATTGTCGGGGTCCACCAGGCTGTCGTCCCACAGCTCGGTGCCCTGGTACACGTCGGGAATCCCGGGTACGGTCAGCGCCAAGAGCTTCTGGGCCAGCGCGTCGCTGGCGGCATGCGGATTGAGTTGGGCGACAAGCTCGGTCAGCTGGCCGGCCACCGGGCCGTCGAGCACGCCGTCCAGCCACCGGTGTACCGCGTCCTCGAATTCGGTGTCCGGGTCGTTCCACGAGGTATGCCAGGCCGCTTCGCGGATGGCCTTCTCGGCGTAGGCGTGCAGCCGGTCGCGCAGCTCGGCGGTGACCTCGCCGTTGACGGGCCATACGCCGAAGATGTTCTGCCACAGAAACTGTCCGGTCGCCGGATCGGGCGAGGGCGAGGCCTTCTCCCAGCGGGCGAGGAACTCGGTCCATAGCGACGGCACCTGGGACAGCACCGAGATGCGGGCCCGCACGTCCTCGCCTCGCTTGGTGTCATGGGTGGTCAGCGTCGTCATGGTCTGCGGCCACAACCGTGCCCGGGTAGCGGCGCTGTGGTGAAACTCGGCCGCGCCGACACCGAAGCGGTGCGGCTCGCCGCCCACCTCGTTCAGCGAGACCAGCCGGGCGTCGCGGTAGAACAAGCAGTCCTCGACGGCCTTAGCGGTGACGGCCCCGCAGAGCTGCTGCAGGCGCGTGGCCGGCTCGTCGTCGCGGGCCAGCGCCGCGGCCAGCACTTGCAGGGCGGGCCCCAACTCCGGTGTGGCCGCCTGGGTTTCGGCCAGCGCGGTGGGCAGCAGCGCGACCAGGCCGGGGTAGTCGCAGCGGTACACCCCGATGTGCGTGAGCAGCGCGGCCACCGCCTCGGGCAGCTGCGGGTGGTCGACGCCGGCCGCGGCGACGATGCTGCGGCGCAACCGACGCAGCTCACTGGCCAAGGTGTCGGTGGCCGACCGGATCTTAAGGTCCACCAGCATGTCGGGCATCGCCCGGTAGTCCACCCCGGCGGAATCCACCAGCGCGGTCAGCGCGGGTGCGCCCTCCGGATCCACCAGCACGCCCCCGATTTCGCGCAGCACGTCGTAACCGGTGGTGCCGCCGACCGGCAGGGTCGGCTCGAGCGCCTCGTCGACGGCCAGGATCTTCTCGATCACGATCCAGGCTTCCGGGCCGGTCAATTCGCGCAGCCACGCGAGGTATCCGCAGGGATTCGACAGGCCGTCGGGGTGGTCGATGCGGATGCCGTCGACCAGTCCCTCGGTGAACCACCGGCCGACCTCGGCGTGGGTGGCGTCGAAGACCGCGCGGTCCTCCTGACGCAGACCGGCCAGCGAGGTGATCGAGAAGAAGCGACGGTAGCCGCACACGCCGTTTCGCCAGCCGACCAGGCGGTAGTGCTGGCGGTCGTGCACCTGCGCGCCGGTGCCCGCCGTGGTGCCGGGCGCGATCGGCAGCGCCAGATCGCCCAGCCGCAGCAGGTCCCCGTCGACGGTGAGGTCGGCGACGTCGTCGTCGGAACCCAAAACCGGCAACACGATGCGGCCGTCCTCGTCGAGGTCCCAGTCGATGTCGAAATACGTTGCGTAGGGCGAGGAACGGCCGTTGCGCAGCACGTCCCACCACCACGGGTTCTGTTGGGGCACGTCGATGCCCACGTGGTTTGGCACGATGTCGACGATCAGCCCCATGCCGCGCTCTCGCGCCGCCGCCGACAATCGCGCCAGGCCTTCGTGGCCGCCGATCTCGGGGGACACCGTCGTCGGGTCGGTGACGTCGTAGCCATGGCTGGATCCCGCCGCCGCGGTCATGATCGGGGACAGATACAGGTGCGATACCCCGAGGTCGTTGAGGTAGTCCAGCAGGTTTTCCGTGTCGGCGAAGGTGAACGCGAACCCACTGGATTCACCACGCAGTTGCAGCCGGTAGGTGGAGATGACGGGTAAAGCCATGCGTCACTGCGTCTTACGCAATACGAGCAGCGAGCGGGACGGCAGCGACACCTTCTCCTCGGCGGTCACCACCTGGTCGGCCCCTTCTTTGCGGCCCGTCGGTTCGTTAGTGTCCAGTTCCACGGTCCACTCTCTCGCGTAGTCACTGCTCGGTGTCGCGAACTCCACCGACTCTTCACCGGCGTTGAAACACAGCAGGAACGAGTCGTCGATGACCCGTTCGCCGCGCGCGTTGGGTGCGCTGATGGCCTCGCCGTTGAGGAACACCGCCACGCACTTGTGAATGCTTTCGCCCCAGTCCTCGTGCGTCATCTCGCGGCTACTCGGGTTCAGCCAGGCGATATCGCGCACCTCGTCGCCGCTGCGGATCGGCTCGCCCTCAAAGAACCGGCGCCGCCGAAACACCGGATGGCGCTTGCGCAGCGTGGTCACCCTGCGGGCGAAGGCCAGCAGGTCGGCGTTCTTGTCGACCAAAGACCAGTCCATCCACGACAATTCGGAGTCCTGGCAGTACACGTTGTTGTTGCCGTTCTGGGTGCGGCCGAACTCGTCACCGTGGGCGATCATCGGCGTGCCCTGGCTGAGCATCAGCGTCGCCCAGAAGTTGCGCATCTGACGGTAGCGCAGCTCGGTGATGTCGGGGTCATCGGTGGGGCCTTCGACACCGCAGTTCCACGATCGGTTATGGCTTTCGCCATCCCGGTTGTCCTCCCCGTTGGCCAGGTTGTGCTTCTCGTTGTAGGACACCAGGTCGTTCAGGGTGAACCCGTCGTGCGCGGTGACGAAGTTGATGCTGGCGCTGGGCCGCCGGCCGGTCGCCTCATACAGGTCCGACGACCCGGTCAGCCGGGAAGCGAACTCGCCCAGGGTTGCGGGCTCGCCCCGCCAATAATCGCGCACAGTATCGCGATACTTCCCGTTCCACTCGGTCCACAAACCCGGGAAGTTTCCGACCTGATAACCGCCCTCCCCGACGTCCCACGGCTCGGCGATCAATTTGACCTGGCTGACGATCGGGTCCTGCTGCACCAGATCGAAAAAGGCGCTCAACCGGTCGACGTCGTGCAGCTCGCGGGCCAGCGTGGCGGCCAGATCGAAGCGGAACCCGTCGACGTGCATCTCGGTCACCCAGTACCGCAACGAGTCCATGATCAGCTGCAGCACGTGCGGGTGGCGAGGGTTCAGGCTGTTGCCGGTGCCCGTGTAGTCCTTGTACAGCCGCGGGTCGGTGTCGACGAGCCGGTAGTAGGCGGCGTTGTCGATGCCGCGGAAATTGATCGTCGGACCCAGGTGGTTGCCCTCGGCGGTGTGGTTGTACACCACGTCGAGGATCACCTCGATGCCGGCCTCGTGGAAGCTGCGCACCATCGACTTGAACTCCGCGACGCTGGCGGTGCGATTGGCCGCGTACTGATTGTGCGGCGCGAAATAGCCGAAAGTGTTGTAGCCCCAGTAGTTTCGCAGGCCCAGGTCGAGCAGCCGAGAGTCGTGCATGAATTGGTGCACCGGCATCAGCTCGATGGCCGTGACCCGCAGCGAGTGCAGGTGGTCGATGACCGCCGGGTGGGCCAGCCCGGCATAGGTGCCCCGAAGCTCCTCGGGCACGCTCGGATGCGTTTGCGTCATCCCTTTGACGTGGGCCTCGTAGATGACGGTCTCGTGATACGGCGTCAACGGCGCGCGGTCGGATCCCCAGTCGAAGAACGGATTGCTCACCACGCTGGTCATGGTGTGCCCCAGCGAATCGACCATCGGCGGAATCCCCGGGTCGAGCCCGTCGGCGTTGGGGCCGTTCGGATCGACGGCCTTCAGGTCGTAGGAGAACAGCGCCTGACCGAAGGTGAAGTCGCCGTGAAAAGCCTTGCCGTACGGGTCGAGCAACAGCTTGCTGGGGTCACACCGGTGACCTGCCGCCGGGTCGAAGGGGCCGTAAACGCGAAAGCCGTAACGCTGGCCGGGGGTGATGTTCGGCAGGTACGCGTGCCAGACGAATCCGTCCACCTCGTCCAAGGGAATCCGCGACTCGCCGTCGTGCTCGTCGATCAGGCACAGCTCGACCTTCTCGGCGATTTCGGAGAACAACGAGAAGTTGGTTCCCGCGCCATCGTAGGAGGCGCCGAGCGGATACGAATTTCCCGGCCACACGGTGGCGAGCTTGGGCTGGTGGTTACCGCCTGATTCTGAAGCGGGACTGTTGGTTGACACCTAACGACCTTATCCGCGCGCGGTTGCGCCCACGCGCTTAGCGGCCGGGAGGAAGGCGGGTCACCACCAGCCGGTGGCCTCGGCGATCTGACGGCCCAATTCGGGCGCCATGGTCCGCACGTAGGTGGGCGAGAGGTGGTGGGCGCCGTGATAGATCAGGATGTTTCCCTCGACCGGGCGGCACACCTCGGCGCGGCAGATCGCGTCGGACATGTCGAGCACCTTGAGCTGCGGGAACTGCGTGACGAAGTCGAGCGTCTGGTTGCGGTCGGAGAGCATGTCGGAACGCTTGATCGCGCACGATCGCGGGGTGCCGCCCCGTTTGGCAAGGCAGTCCGCCGGGTCGAACGGTTGGCCGTTCTTCACCAGCCACGGCGTGTCGCGCATCCCGAGGATTGGAATGTTGTTGTCGGACAACGTCTGCCAGATGCCGATATAAGTGGCGGGCATCACATCGCCGGACTTGATGTTCCACGGCCGGGTGGTGGTGGTGAACACGTAGTCGGGCCGGTCGGTGACGAGTTTGGTCATTGTCCGCTGCACCCACTCGCGGCATTGCGGGTAGGGGGCGTTGTTGCCCATGATCAGCGGGACCTGCTCGGTCGAGAGCGGGCAGCCCATCTTCAGATACGTCACGACTTTGAAGTGGTGCAGCTTGCCCAGGATGTCCAGCGCGGGCAGCCAGTGTTCGGCGTGCGACCCGCCCGCCAGCGCGATGGTCCGGCCGGCGCTCGCGTCACCGTAGGTGCAGGTGACCACCGCGGGGTTGACGAAGTCGCTGATGCAGCCGTCCCGCGTCGAGGCGGGCAGGTCCTGTTTGACCTCTAAAACGGTGGGCCGCATGGGCAGTGCGGGCACCCGCACGCCTTCGGTGAGGGCGCGAGCGCCGGGATAGTCCTGCGGGTTCAGGACGCTGAGCTCCTTGCCGGCCGATCGCAGGACGGTGACGTGTTGACGCCAGGTGAACGAGGTCGCCGTCAGGGTCACGCCCAGCAGAACGATGGCCGATCCCAGCGCCATCGTCGGCCGGGCCAGGCGCGTCGACCAGGGAGTCGCCGGCGCCCGCGCGGCGGCCGGCTTCGAGGACGCCCGGTAGCGCAGCGGATCCTCGACGAGCCGGTTGGTCAGATAGGCCAGCACCCCGGACACCAACAGCAGCAGCGCGCCTTCGACGACGCCGGCGTGCTTGTGGCCGCTGTAGGACAGCCAGAAGATGAGCAGCGGCCAGTGCCACAGGTAGAGCGCGTACGCCATGGCGCCCAGCTCGACCAGCGGCCGCGTCGCAAGCAGCCGATTCGGCAACGGCAGCCGGCCACCGCCACCACCCTGCAGGTTGGCTCCGACCAGGATCATCAGCATGGCGGCGCCGACCGGCACCAGCGCCCACGGGCCGGGGAACTCCTGCACTCCGTTGATCAGTGCCCCGCAAGACAGCACCGCGCCGAGCGCGACCGTGGCCAGCACCGTGCGCAACCACATCGGCCAGCGGACGCGGGTCACCAGCGCGCCGACCAGCGCGCCCAGCAGCAACTCCCAGCCCCGCGCGAAGCTGTCGTAGTAGGAGGCCGGCTGGCCCTGCCGGTGGGCGACGATCGCATAAACGAACGAGGCGGCCGTCAACGCCGACAGGACCACCACGAGCGCGATCCGCAGCCGGGGCGGCCGCCGGAACAGCAAGGCCAGGCCGGCGATCAACAGCAGGAAGCTGACGTAGAACTGGCCCTGCACCGACATCGACCAGATGTGCTGCAACGGGCTGACGGCCTCGCCCGCCCGCAGGTAGTCCGAGGCGGTGTTGGCCAGCTCCCAGTTCTGGTAGTAGCCGAGGCTGGCCAGGCTCTGGTCGGCGAAGGTCTCCCAGCGGGTCTCCGGTTGCACCATGATGGTCAGCACCGCGCACCCGGCCAGCACCACCACCAGCGCGGGAACCAGCCGACGGACGAGCCGAACCACCTCGGCCACCGGCGACAGCGTTACCGCCGGGTTCAGCGCGGCGCGAATGATCTTGCCGCCGAAGAAGAATCCGGACAGCGCCAGGAACACGTCCACGCCGCCGGAGACCCGGCCGAACCAGATATGGAACACGGCGACCAGCGCAATGGCGATGCCGCGCAGGCCGTCGAGGTCGTACCGATAGAACCGCCGCGACCCCGTTCCAAGCGCTCCCGGGGTGCCCGGATCGGTGGTGGCGTCCGGTGCGGGAAGCGGTGGCGGCGTCGGCATGATCGCCAGTCAATTTACCGAAAACCCGCCACCGGCTCGCGACAGCTCGCGGCGGGGCGGCTGCTCAGCGGGTCGCTGAAAGCATCCGCCCCGGGCGGCGGGGAAGCGGGTGGCGGGCGTCGGACGGCCAACGACCGGCCCGGAAATTACCTGCCGAGGCCGACGCCGGTCGGCTGCAACGGCGGCTGCTGTGCCGGCAGCTGCACCGGCGCCTGCTGGTACGGCGACTGCTGTGCCGGGGCCTGCTGTGTCGGCGCCTGTTGCAGCGGTGCCTGCTGGGTGGGCGACTGTTGCGGGGGCTGCTGGTATGGCGACTGCTGTGCCGGGGCCTGCTGTGCCGGGGCCTGCTGTGTCGGCGCCTGCTGCAGCGGTGCCTGCTGGGTGGGCGACTGTTGCGGGGGCTGCTGGTATGGCGACTGCTGTGCCGGGGCCTGCTGTGTCGGCGCCTGTTGCAGCGGTGCCTGCTGGGTGGGCAGCTGCTGCGGTGCCTGTTGCGGCGGTGCCTGTTGCGCCGGCGTGGCGCCGAGCACCCGGACCATGTACGGCGTCATGCCGTTGGTGCGCACCGGGGAGACCTGCACGACGTCGCCGACCTCGAGCATCTGGTTGTTGCCCAGATACATCGCCACGCTCTGGGTGCCCTCGGGGCCGTAGAAGATCAGGTCACCCTTGCGGGCCTGCTGCGGCAGGATCTTTTGTCCGACCCGGTAGATCGCGCCCGAGGACCGCGGCAGCTTGATGCCGGCGCCGGCGTACGCGTACTGCATCAGCCCGGAGGCGTCGAAACCGACGGTGTTGATGCCGGGTCCGGTGCCGCGGGTGGGGCCGTTGATGCCGCCACCGGCCCAGGAGAACGGCACACCGCGCTGCGACAGACCGCGGGCGATCACCACGTCGGTGGCCTGCTGATAGTCCGTCGACCTGGCGCCCGGGTCGGCGGTCGCGATGGTGGGAACCACCATCGGCGCCCCGAGCAGGGCCAAACCGATCGCGAAGGCGTAGATGCGTTTCATGTTTCTGGCCTTTCCCTGGCCTCTCCAGGCGGTCAATGGGCCTCGACGCGGTGACCTCGCGCGTCCGCCCCCGGTTCATGGAACCGAGCGAGGGCCTCCACGCTGGGACCGACGCCGTCCATGGCACTTGCGAAGTGAATCAGCGGTCGCCCGCTGGATTCACATCAGTCACACAAGCCACTTTGACAACAGATGGTGTTAGCCGCCAGGTCCACGCGGGATTTTTTGTCGTACCGTGACCGGACGGTGACAGGCGCACCGAATTCCGTAAGCGCAGTTGTTATTTCGATCTCAGCCGGCGACCGAAAAGCACGCCGGAGCCGACGGGGCGATCAGAGCCAATAGCGTTCGCTGAAAATCGTCAGCAGCGACCCGGCTACCGAGCTGACCATGACCAGCACCAGCGCCAGCACCGGCCAGAAGGACATGTACCAGCCCTTCAGGATCGAGACGACGGGTCCGATGACGGCGGCGGTGAGGGCCGCGCCGAGACCGCCCCACACCACCGGGTGGATGTACAAATCCAGCCCGTAGGGGACGGGGCCGCAGGTCTCGTCCTCGCAGACATTCGCCAGGAAGCCGAACAGCCGGGTCGGCCAGGTGGTCGCCGTGGCCAGCACGCCGAGCAGGACCAAAAGCGTGACCGTGCAGACGATGTCCCAGGGCGCCACCCGCACCCGAAGCACCCGGGGCGCCTCGTCGTCGTAGTCCACCAGCGGGTAGTGGGTGTCCCTGGACCAGCCGGGGCCGGCCTCGGGTCCCGGCGCTGCGCCGTCGGACTGCTGCGACATGGCCATGCTGTCCCATGCTTCCCGACGTCGGGGTTTTGCGCGAATCGGCTGCTTTACCCTCGATCACTATGCCCGCGGCGAAGGCCGGGCTGACGCCCGAGCAGATCAGCGCGATCGACGCCGCGCACCTGTGGCACCCCTACAGCACCATCGGCGCCGAATCCGTCGCTCCCGTGGTCGCGGTCGGTGCCCGGGGCGCCTGGCTCACCTTGATCCGCGACGGCGAGCCGATCGAGGCGCTCGACGCCATGAGCTCCTGGTGGACCGCCATCCACGGGCACGGCCACCCGGTGCTGGACGCCGCCCTCACGGCCCAGCTCGGCGCCATGAACCACGTCATGTTCGGCGGCCTGACTCACGAACCCGCGGCGCGGCTGGCCCGGCTGCTGGTGGACATCACCCCGGCGGGGCTGCAGACGGTGTTCTTCAGCGACTCCGGCTCGGTGTCGGTGGAGGTGGCGGTGAAGATGGCGCTGCAGTACTGGCGCAGCCGCGACCGGCCCGCCAAGCACCGGCTGATGACCTGGCGCGGCGGCTACCACGGCGACACCTTCACCCCGATGAGCGTCTGCGACCCCGACGGCGGCATGCACTCGCTGTGGACCGACATCCTGGCCCGGCAGGTGTTCGCCCCGCAGGTGCCCCGCGACTTCGACCCCGGCTACAGCGCGGCGTTCGAGGACCAACTGGCCGGGCACGCCGGCGAGCTGGCCGCCGTCATCGTCGAGCCCGTCGTCCAGGGCGCCGGCGGCATGCGCTTCCACGACCCGCAATACCTGCGCGACCTGCGCGACATCTGCCGGCGGCACGACGTACTGCTCATCTTCGACGAGATCGCCACCGGCTTCGGGCGCACCGGCGAGCTCTTCGCGGCCGACCACGCCGGGGTGAGCCCGGACATCATGTGCGTCGGCAAGGCGCTGACCGGGGGATACCTCACCCTGGCCGCCACCTTGTGCACCGCCGACATCGCCCACACCATCAGTGCGGGTGACCCCGGAGCGCTGATGCACGGCCCCACGTTCATGGCCAACGCGCTGGCCTGTGCGGTGTCGGTGGCCAGCGTCGAGGTGCTGCTCGGACAGGACTGGCGGTCGCGGGTCGCCGAGATCGGCGCCGGCCTGGCGGCCGGACTCGAGCCGGCCCGGGCGCTGCCCGGCGTGCGCGACGTGCGGGTGCGCGGCGCCATCGGCGTCATCGAATGCGAGCGGCCGGTCGACCTGGCCGTCGCCACCCCGGCGGCCCTGGACCATGGCGTCTGGCTGCGCCCATTTCGCAACCTGGTCTACGCCATGCCGCCCTACATCTGCACGCCCGGCGAGATCGCCCAGATCACCGCGGCGATGGTCGAGGTCGCCACGCGTGCCGGCTCTCGTAGGCTCTAGGGCGATGAAGGCACCGATCGAGGTCTCCCCGCTGGCCTGGCTAGACGCGGTGGAACGGCAGCGCCGCGAGGCCGGGCTGCGCCGCTCACTGCGGCCGCGTCCCGCCGTCGCCACCGAGCTGGACCTGGCCTCCAACGATTATCTCGGGCTGTCGCAGCACCCCGACGTGATCGACGGCGGCGTCGCCGCGCTGCGCATGTGGGGCGCCGGTGCCACCGGATCCCGGCTGGTCACCGGCGACACCGAGTTGCACCAGCAGTTCGAATCCGAGCTGGCCGACTACGTCGGCGCGGAGTCGGGGCTGCTGTTCTCGTCCGGCTACGCGGCCAACCTGGGGGCCGTTGTCGGCCTGTCAGGCCGGGGTTCGCTGCTGGTCTCCGACGAGCTTTCACACGCCTCGCTGGTGGATGCCTGCCGACTGTCTCGGGCGCGGGTGGCGGTGACGCCGCACCGCGACGTCGGCGCCGTGGCGGCCGCGCTGCGGACGCGCGACGAGGAGCGCGCGGTCGTCATCACCGAGTCGGTGTTTTCCACCGACGGCGCGCTGGCGCCGCTGCGCGAATTGCATGAGGTGTGCCGCGCGCACCGCGCCCTGCTCATCGTCGACGAGGCGCACGGTCTGGGCGTGCGTGGCGGCGGCCGGGGGCTGCTGCACGAGGCCGGCCTGGCCGGGGCCCCCGACGTGGTCATGACCACCACGCTGTCCAAGGCGCTGGGCAGCCAGGGCGGCGCGGTGCTGGGGCCGGCGCCGGTGCGGGCGCATCTGATCGACGCCGCGCGCACGTTCATCTTCGACACCGGCCTGGCCCCGGCGGCGGTGGGCGCCGCGCGGGCCGCGCTTGGCGTGTCTCGGTCTGAGCCCTGGCGCGCGGACGCGGTGTTGCGCCATGCCGCCGCGCTGGCCGAGGCCTGCGGGGTGATCGAGGTGCCGCAGTCGGCGGTGGTCTCGGTGATCCTGGGCGACCCGGACGTGGCGGTTTCCGCCGCGACCGCCTGCCTGGACGCCGGCGTGCGGGTGGGATGCTTCCGGCCCCCGACCGTGCCCGCCGGGACGTCGCGCCTTCGGCTGACCGCGCGCGCGTCGCTGGACGACGCCGAGCTCAAGGTCGCGCGCCGGGTGCTGTCCGATGTGCTGGCCGAGCTGGGTTGAGGCACGCCGGTGACGGTTCTGGTCGTCACCGGCACCGACACCGGGGTCGGCAAGACGGTCGCCACCGCGGCGCTGGCCTGTCACGCCCGTCAGGCCGGCATCGACGTGGCGGTGTGCAAACCGGTCCAGACCGGCATCGATGCCGGCGACGACGACCTCGCCGAGGTGGCCCGGCTATCCGGAGAGACCCAGCTGGCGGGGTTGGGCCGCTATCCGCAGCCGTTGGCGCCGGTGGCCGCCGCCGAGGCGGCCGGAATGCCGCTGCCCACCCGCGAGGAGCTGCTGGCGCTCATCGGGCAGCTGGATCGTCCGGGTCGGCTGACCTTGGTGGAGGGAGCCGGGGGACTGCTGGTTGAGCTCGGCGAAAACGGTGTCACCGCACGCGATCTCGCTGTCGCGCTGGGGGCCGCGGTGCTGGTCGTCGTCAGCCCATCGTTGGGTACCCTCAACCACACCGCACTGACCCTGGAATCTCTTGCCGCGCGTCATCTTTCGTGTGCTGGTCTGGTCATCGGCAGCTGGCCCCGGCGGCCCGGCGCGGTGGAGACGGCGAATCGGTCCGCGCTGGCCCGGCTGGCCCCGGTGCGCGCCGCGCTGCCGCAAGGGGCCGCAGCGCTGGACGCCGCCGACTTTGCGGCGCTGTGCGCCCGGGCATTCGACCGCGACTGGGTCAGCACGCTGGCGGGCTGATGGTCCATTCCATCGAGCTGGTCTTCGACCGCGACACCGAGGCGGCGATCCGCACCATCTGGGAGTCGTTGGCCGCGGCGGGGATTCCCAGCCAGGCCCCGGCCAGCCGGCCGCACGTGACGCTGGCGGTTGCCGAAAGCATCGCGCCCGCCGTCGACGAACCGCTGAGCGCGGTGAGCGAACGGCTACCGCTGGCCTGCGTCGTCGGTGCTCCGGTGTTATTCGGCCGCGCCACTGCGGTTTTCGCGCGGCTGGTGGTGCCGACCGCCGAGCTGTTGGCCCTGCATGCCGAGGTGCACCGGTGCTGCGGGCCGCATTTGATGCCGGCACCTATGCCCAACAGTCTGCCCGGGCAGTGGACTGCGCACGTCACGATGGCGCGGCGCGTCGGCGGCGCCCAGCTCGGGCGAGCGCTGCGCATCGCGGGCCGACCCGCCCAGATCGAGGGCAGCTTCACGAGTTTGCGTCGCTGGGACGGCAACAAGAAGGTCGAGCACCCGATCGGCCGTTAACCCCCGAAGAGCAGATACAAACCGGTGAACGTGTAGCCGACCATCACCAGCATCATCGTCAGCTGCCCGGTGAGCTGATGCCCGCTGGGCAGCAGCCGCAGGGCCTTGTCGTGGGCCGCGACCACCGCGACGATGTGCCCGGTGACCACACAGGTCACCTTGACCGCGGCGAGCACCGGCGGGTGCGTGGACAAGACGTACGCCACGTGCAGGTGCGCCAGGCCGAGCAGATTCCAGCCGTGGCCGAACGGGTCGGCCAGCGCGAACACCGCCTGCTGTCCGCGCTCCACCAGGTAGGACAGGTAGTGCGCGAAGATGTAGCCCACCACGATCGGGATCAGCGAATGCGCCATCTGGCCGGGCAATTCGCGACGCTGCTGTGGGCTGACGCCGCCGGTGGCACGCGCGGCGAGTGAAAACGTCACCGCCACAACGCAGATGAAGACGATCAGCCCGACGGTGCGCACCATTGACGAGGCCAACGTCGGGGGCGCGCCGAATTCGCGGGTGAGCTGATCGGAGAAGCCGCGCCACGTCGGCGACGACGAGAAGCTGTCGAACGCCGTCGACCCCAGCAGCACCGCCAGCAAAACCACGACACCGGGGCGCACCGGCAGCGAGGGCAGATGGTCGAGCGGGTTCCCGACGACGATTTGCCGCGTTTGCGGGTTGCGGCGAAACGGCGAGAGCCGGGAGACGGCCACGCTATATACGCCGAACGGGTCGGCGCGGGCCAGCCAGCGCTGCCCGCACAGCCACGCGCCGGCCAGCATCAGCACGGCGTAGCAGGCGACCCACGTCCTGACCCAGGGCAGCGACGCCGGGTTCGGGCTGGCCAGCTCCATCCAGACGAAGGCGAACAGGCCGGCCGCGGCGGGCCGATAGCCCCAGCCTTCGGGGTAGGTCCGCCGCGGCCGGCCGAGCCGTTCCGGGGTGACGCGCCGCAGCAGCAGGTACACCGTGCGCATCGGCGAAATCACCCGCCACACCGGGCCGACGACCAGCGACAACGCCACCAGTCCGACCCACAGCAGCACGTAGAACGCGCCGAGCAGCCCGTTGGACTCCGATTCGGGACCCCATACGCCGGCGGCCACCACCCAGGCCGCGAACAGCAGGGCCAGGCCGGCCGCGAACCATCGCGTCACCCGGGAGTCGACGAAGATCATCAGCGCCTTCGGTAGGGGCCGGCCCGGCTTGAGCGGGTCGAACCGCGGCCGCCGCCAGGCGAACGCCACGAGGGCGAAGGTGAACGTCAACGCCCATGCCGCCCCGACCATCGCGTAGGCGTAGGGCACCGGCAGATCACCCGAACCACCGAGCCCGTGCGCGAGCACCACCGCCGCGGCGGCGGAGCTCACGGCTGCACTTGGATGGTCGCGATGGTGCGGTCCAGATGGTGCAGCTCCACCGCGACGTTGCCGGGAACGTCGACGGCGAATCCGAACGTCTGGTTGGGGGCCGCCGCGACCGCGAACTTGTGATCGGGCGTCGAATGCACGTGCAGCTCGTCGGTGGCGTCACTGGTCACGTGCAGTGTGATCTGCTGGTGCACCTTGGCCTGCAGCGTGGCGTTGGTGGGAGTGACCTGACCATTGGCGATGGTCACGTCGATCGTCAGCGGACCGGCCGGAGACTTGCTGGTGGAGCCGCCGCCGCAGGCCACCAGGCCGCAGGCCAGCACCGCCACGCATGCCACGTTGACGGTGCGTCGCAGTGTCATGGGCTCACGCCGCCCGCGGAATCGGCTGCTTGTCTTCCACCGGTTCCGGCTCGGCGAGGGAGTTGTTGAGCCGGCCGGCGCCCCAGGTCAAGCCGGCGATCACCATGAGCGTCAGGAACAGCACCACGATGCCGCCCGCGGTAAACAACCAGGCCGGCGCGCCCTGGTCGCGTTCGCGCTGCAGGATGGTGACTTCCAGGACGAACGGCCGCGTGCTTGACGCCAGCGCGGGGACCTCGGGGGCCGGAATGGCGGCGTCCGCCGGTTCCCAAATCGGCACGGCCGTCATCGTGCGGCCGTCCTGGACCCGCAGCAGGGTCTTCCAATCCCCCCACACCGGAACCGGCTGGGTGGAGCGGTAGTGCCCCGGCCCGACCTTGGCGAGCCTGTCGATCACCAGGCCGCGCTGATTGTTCATGCGCCCCTGCCAGGACAGGATCGTCAGCCAGTCAGGATTGTCGCTGACCATGTCGGCGGGTAGCAGTTGGACGTCGGCCGACACCATGCGCTGCCCCGGGGCACTGGGCAGATCGGTCAACGTGATGGCGGCGTTGTCCTGGCCCGGCACGACGATGTGCAAGCCGTTGGCGACCACGCCCCCGATCACCAGCACGGTGGCCACGACCACGGAGATGCCGGCGGCGCGCCCCGGCAGGCGCTGTCCGGTCAGCACCATGCCGAACATGGCGCCGCACACACCCATCAGCATCGCGACCGGCATGGCCATGGCCAGGGCCTCGCCCCACATGCTGATCGGCCAGGGGTAGTGGTACACCGTGGCGATCCACAGCGACTCCAGCCAGAGCCCGACCGTGCCCACTCCCAGCCCGGCCACGGCGCCGAACACCATGGGGCGCTTGACAAGCGGAGTCAGGGCCATCAACTCGACCACCACCGCGGGGCCGAGATACAGCGGGAACCAGTTGATCGGGGCCCCGAGTATCGGCCCGACCAGCAGGGCGACGCCGCCGCGCAGGGCGATGGCGAAGACGGCCGCGATCACGGCCGCCCCCCGGCCCATCGTGATGCGAGCGGCGACCGCCGCCAGTGCTGCCGCGCCGGCGATCAGCATGGGCTGGAACACCAGGCGGAATTGCGGGACGCCGAAGTCGAACTCGATCTGGTAGACCGACAAGCCGATGAGCAACCCGCCGAAGGACAGGTAGCGCAGGAAGGTGATGAAGACGCCGTGGTAGACGCCCTCGCCTTCTTCGGCCTCACCCTCGCGCTCCAGCATCAACACCGCGAAAAGGGAAAAGCAGGCGCCACCGATCATCATCAAATGCGTTGGGCCCCACAGCGTTACGTCCTGGCCGAAGATGCGGTGCCAGATGTCGTCGAGCGGGAACCCGATCATCGCGTACAGCCCGCAGCCGGCCATCAGCACGCCGCCCACCGGTGCGTGCCAGTTCCGCGTGATCCGCACCGCGGCCGGGCCGGGCTTGTCGAATGGCAGCACGACCGCCGTCATGCCGCCCAGGAAGATGCCGAACAATCCGATGATGATGAAGTAGTGCGCTGGGTTGGCCAAGGGCCCCGGGTCGCGGCCGTTGCCGATATGCCAGCTGACGTCCCAGATGAACCCGAACAGCGCGCAGATGATCGACGTGGTGAACACCAGGACCGGCAGGGCGACCCACCCGGGCCGGTGGAAGGTGTTGCCGACCCGGTCGGCGGCCCGGGTCAGCCACTCGATGCGATGGGTGCGGTGGGCGTGGCCCACCCACAGCAACAGCAGGGTGATCACCACCGCGGCGATCGATAGCCCGATTACCTGATTCAACCCGGCACCGCGTGCCGGTGCCTCGGCAACAATTGTCAGTTCATTCGACCGCATCGTGTGCCTCCCAAACGCGCCGGGCTGCCCCGGAGGATCCGATTGAAGTCAACCGCTTATTACTGTCAAGTAGGTTCGTGATTGTTTGTTTAATGCCCCAATCCCGGGCTCGTCAATCACGCGTTTTGTCTGGCGTGTCAGCACTGGAGGCGTCGGGCGCGGAGCCCGTGGTGTCGCGGCCCTCGCGCCGGTCACGCAGCGCGATGCACAGAATCACCCCGACCACGATCACCGCAGGCAGGAACGCCGGCGCCGCCAGCAGTAAATAGTGGTGCGCCAGGTATTCGACGTGCGGAGTCACCATGGTCGTATACCCATAGGTAGGGCGTGTCCTTCGGCCGTTACCCTACTTTGAACACCTTTTCATTCATTGCTGCCACCACCGTGGCAGGTCTGTCCCCACGCGCGGACACGATAAAGAGGCAGGGGAGCACCTGGTGACTCAAGCGGCAACTCGACCGACGGCCGATACGGGCAACGACGAGGACATTTTGGCGGTGGCCCGCCGGCAGGTGCTTGAGGACGGCCAGGGATTGAGCCGGGACCAGGTGCTGCGGGTGCTGCAGCTGCCCGACGACCGGCTCGACGACCTGTTGGCGCTGGCCCACGAGGTGCGGATGCGCTGGTGCGGCCCCGAGGTCGAGATCGAGGGCATCATCAGCCTCAAGACCGGCGGTTGCCCGGAGGACTGCCATTTCTGCTCGCAGTCGGGGCTGTTCGCGTCCCCGGTGCGCAGCGCCCGGCTGGACATCCCCAGCCTGGTCGAGGCCGCCAAGCAGACAGCCAAGTCCGGCGCCACCGAATTCTGCATCGTGGCCGCGGTGCGTGGCCCCGACGAGCGGTTGTTGGCCCAGGTCGCGGCCGGCATCGAAGCCATCCGCAACGAGGTCGAGATCAACATCGCCTGCTCGCTGGGGATGCTGACGGCCGAGCAGGTCGAGCAGCTCGCCGAGATGGGCGTGCACCGCTACAACCACAACCTGGAGACCGCCCGCTCCTTCTTCACCAACGTCGTGACCACCCACAGCTGGGAGGAGCGTTGGGAGACGCTTTCGATGGTCCGCGACGCCGGCATGGAGGTGTGCTGCGGCGGCATCCTCGGCATGGGCGAGACCCTCGAGCAACGTGCGGAATTCGCCGCCGAATTGGCCGAACTGGGTCCCGACGAGGTGCCGCTGAACTTCCTCAACCCCCGGCCGGGCACCCCGTTCGGCGACCTGGAAGTGATGCAGGCGAGCGAGGCGCTGAAGTCGGTGGCCGCCTTCCGGCTGGCGCTGCCGCGCACCATGCTGCGGTTCGCCGGTGGGCGCGAGATCACTCTGGGCGACCTGGGCGCCAAGCAGGGCATTCTGGGCGGCATCAACGCCGTGATCGTCGGCAACTATCTGACCACGCTGGGTCGTCCCGCCGAATCCGACCTGGAACTGCTCGACGACCTGCAGATGCCCCTTAAGGGGCTCAACGCCAGCCTGTAGGCCGGTTGTCGCGGCTAGGGTTGGGACAGTGGTGGTTGGCGATCTGGGCGCCCTGGGAGCCGTGGTTGGTGCCGGCGTCTACAACGTCTACACCGGGGAATTAGGGGGCACCTCAGTGCCGACAGCGGCCCAGTTGGGTCTTGAGCCTCCCCGGTTCTGCGCGGCATGCGGGCGCCGGATGGTGGTGCAGGTTCGGCCCGACGGCTGGCGGGCCCGCTGCTCGCGGCACGGCGAGGTCGATTCCGCCGACCTGGAGTCGCAGCGGTGACCGAGCAAACCAAAACGGACGCCGCCGATCCCGTTGCGGCCGTCACCGTTTCGCGCCGCACGCGGGCGCGGGCGCTGGTGATCGTGGCCCTGGCGTCGGCGGTGACCGGTCTGGCGATCGGCGGGCTATGGGCATTGATCGCTCCGCCGATTCGCGCCGTGGTGGCCCTCACCCGGTCGGGCGAACGGGTCCATGACTATCTGGGCAACGAGTCCGAGCACTTCTTCGTCGCGCCGGCCCTGATGCTGGGGCTGCTCACCGTGCTGGCGGTGGTGGCCTCGGTCTGGGTGTGGCAGTGGCGCGCGCACCGCGGGCCGGGAATGGTCATCGCGCTGTCGACCGGCATGGTGGGCGCCGCCGCCGCGGCCTCGGCGGTGGGGGCGGGGCTGGTCCGGTTGCGCTACGGCGCCCTGAACTTCGATGCGGTGCCGCTGTCGAAAACCCCGTCGGTCGCCTACGTCACGCAGGCGCCGCCGGTGTTCTTCTCCGACGGTCCGCTGCAGATCGCGGTCAGCCTGCTGTGGCCGGCCGGCATCGCGGCCCTGGTCTACGCGGTGCGGGTGGCCGCCGACGCTCGCGACGACCTGGGTGCTTTTCCCCCGCAGCCTTCCGCAGCGGCGCCGGTGCGAGGGGGAGGCGCCGAAGCGCCCGTGTCATAGCGGACGGCGGGGGATCTTGCGGCCCGTGACGACCTTGGCCGCGATCTTGGCCAACCGGACCATGCCGACGTAGGTCGTCGGGTTGAACATCGTCGGCCACGTGGTGCGGATCAGGTGATCGGTCAACGGGCGGCCTTCGAAGCGATCCGTCAGCCAGCGCAGCGCCATCGGCGCCGACAGCGGGTGCAGCATCATGTGCTCGTTGAAGGCGTCGCGGTGGTAGGTGACCCGCGCACCGCCGGCCGAATACGCGTCGGCGAGCGCGTCGATGTCGTGGACGTCGATCAGGTAGTCGTGCACGGCCTGCACGATCAGCACCGGTGGCGTCGGAACGGCGGCGCCCAGCTTGATGTGGTCGAAGACCTGCGTGATCTCCGGGGTGGACAGGATCTGCTCGAGCGGCTCGTCGAGGTAGTCGCCCATGTTTTTGCGGGCCATCCGCACGACGGCCTCCACGGTCGTCATCTTCTCCAGCGAGTCGAGCAGCGCGCGCCCCTCCTCGTTGCTGTGCTCGCGGATCACCCGGTCCAGATCGGGGTAAATGTGCGCGAGCGCGGCCACCACCAGCGCGGGCAGCCCCGACAGTAAGCTGCCGTTGAGGCGGCGGAAGGTGTTGCCCAAATCTCCGACGGGCGAGCCCAGCACCGCCCCGACGATGTCAAGTTCGGGCGCGTACTCGGCGCACGTCTCGGCGGCCCAGGCGCTGGCCAGTCCGCCGCCGGAGTAGCCCCACAGCCCGACGGGCACCTCGGCGGACAGTCCGAGGCGCTCCGAGCTCAACGCGGCCCGGACGCCGTCCAGGACGCGATAGCCGGGCTCGTACGGCGCGCCCCACAGCCCGCGCAGGCCTTCGTGGTCCGGCACCGAGACGGCCCATCCCTCGGCGACGGCGGCGGTGATCAGGAAGAGCTCGAACTGGCCGATCGCCCCCAGCGCCTTCGCCCGGCGCCGCAACGCATAGGACGGGAAGCAGCGCGACGAGACGGCGTCGATCGCGCACTGGTAGGACAGCAACGGGCAGGCACGTCCCGGCGCCAGATCGGCGGGGACGATCACCGTCGTGGCCGTGGCCTCCGGCTCGCCGTTCATATCCATCGTGCGGTAGAGCAGCTGGACGGCCCTGATGGGCTGCGGGACCAGGCCCAAGAATGCCAACTCGACGTCGCGCGAGCGCAGCACCGTCCCCGGTTGGGCGTGCTGGAAGCCCGGTGGCGGCTGGTAGAACGGGTCGTCCGAGGGCAGCAGCGGACGAACCTTGGGCTGCAGTTCCTCGTGTGGCGGGCGGGCGATCCATTCCGCACCCTGCGTGCCCGCCAGGTTGCCAAGCTCGGCCATTGAGGCTCCCTTCGTGGCCACCCGGCATTCTCGCGTACGAACGGCAGGTAACCAAAACGCAATCGCCGCACTATGGGCGACTTCTCGTCTCGTTAGCCAAGTCAGACGCGATTCACCCCCGCGTCGCCCGCTTGTTGCCCAGCCTAGCCTGGCGAGCCTGGCGGCCTGAGCGCGGCGAACTCGTCGGTGACCCGCAGCGCCGCGTCGGTGAACCGGTACAGCGCGGCCGGGCGGCCGCCGCTGCGGCCGGATTGCGCGATGGTGCCGGTCGCCGTGATGACGCCACGCCGGGCCAGCACCCGCTGCAGGTTTGTCGCGTCGACCTGATAGCCCAACGCCGCGCCGTAGATGTCCCGCAGCGTAGAAAGCGCGAATTCCCTTGGAGCTAAAGCGAATCCGATATTGGTGTAGGACAGTTTGGCGTTCAGTCGGGTGCGGGCGTTGTCCACCATCTGGCCGTGGTCGAAGGCCGTCGGCGGCAGGCAGTTCACCGGATGCCAGCGGGTGTCCGGCGGCAGTTCGGGGCTGGCGGGGGAGGGCACCAGGCCCAGGAAGGTAGACGCGATCACCCGGGTGCCGGGCACTCGCTGCGGGTCGGAGAACACCGCGAGTTGCTCTAAGTGGGCCAGCTCTTTGAGGTCGACCTTCTCGGCGAGCTGGCGCCGCACCGAGGTGATGATGTCCTCGTCGTTGCGCAGCTGACCGCCCGGCAGCGACCACCTGCCCTGTTGCGGGTCCTGGGCGCGCTGCCATAACAGCACGTTCAGCTGCGGTTTCGCCGTGCTTAATCTGTTTGCCGGCCGCTTCGCGCCCTGTTCGGCCGCTTCGCGAACTTGGAACACGACCGCGAGCACTTCGTGGGCGGTGCTACCATGGGCCATGTTTTCGATTATAAGTCGAAAACCTCGTGGGCTGAAAGGAGCCGCCATGACGGTTATCAATCGCATGGACACGCTCGCCGAAAGCATGATCGCCGACATCACCGACTCGCCCAGCGGCTACGCCGGGGTCGCCGGTGACGAGCAATGGGCCGCCGAAGTTCGCCGCCTGGCCAAGCTGCGCGGCGCCACCGTGCTGGCGCACAACTATCAATTGCCCGAGATTCAGGACGTCGCCGATCACGTGGGCGACTCGCTGGCGTTGTCGCGGATCGCCGCCGAGGCGCCCGAGGACACCATCGTGTTCTGCGGGGTGCACTTCATGGCCGAGACGGCCAAGATCCTGAGCCCGGACAAAACCGTGCTCATCCCGGACCAGCGCGCCGGCTGCTCACTGGCCGACTCCATCACCGCCGACGAATTGCGCGCCTGGCGCGACGATCACCCCGGCGCGGTCGTCGTCTCCTACGTCAACACCACGGCGGCGGTCAAGGCGCTCACCGACATCTGCTGCACCTCGTCCAACGCGGTCGAGGTCGTCGAGTCCATCGACCCGGACCGCGAGGTGCTGTTCTGCCCCGATCAGTTCCTCGGCGCCCATGTCCGTCGCGTGACGGGCCGTGAGAACTTGCACGTCTGGGCGGGCGAATGCCACGTGCACGCCGGGATCAACGGCGACGAACTGGGCGACCAGGCCCGCGCCAATCCCGACGCCGAGCTCTTCGTGCACCCCGAATGTGGTTGCGCCACTTCGGCCTTGTATCTCGCGGGCGAGGGCGCCTTCCCGACGGACCGGGTGAAGATCTTGTCCACCGGCGGCATGCTGGAGGCCGCCAACCGGACCGAGGCGCGCAAGGTGCTGGTCGCCACCGAGGTCGGCATGCTCTACCAGTTGCGCCGCGCGGCACCGCAAGTCGACTTCCGCGCGGTCAATGACCGCGCCTCCTGCAAGTTCATGAAGATGATCACCCCGGCGGCCCTGCTGCGCTGCCTGGTCGAGGGGGCCGACGAGGTCGATGTCGACCCCGACATCGCGGCCGCCGGCCGGCGCAGCGTGCAGCGAATGATCGAAATCGGGCAGCCGGGCGGTGGCGAATGATCGCCCACCCCCGGTGGACGCACAGTGCCGACGTCGTCGTGATCGGCACCGGCGTCGCGGGATTGGCCGCCGCGCTGGCAGCGCATCGCGCCGGGCGCAGCGTGGTGGTGCTGAGCAAGGCAGACCAGGCCCGCGGGGCGACCGCCACGCATTACGCGCAGGGCGGCATCGCGGTGGTGTTGCCGGACAACGACGACTCGGTGGAGGCCCACGTCGCCGACACCGTGGTCGCCGGCGCGGGCCTGTGCGACCCCGAGTCGGTCTACTCGATCGTCGCCGACGGGTATGCGGCCGTCGCCGAATTGGTCGGCGACGGAGCGCGGTTCGACGAATCCGCGCCGGGCAGGTGGGCGCTGACCCGCGAGGGTGGACACTCCCGGCGCCGCATCGTGCACGCCGGCGGCGACGCCACCGGCGCGGAGGTGCAGCGCGCGCTGGACCACGCGGCCCGCACGCTGGACATCCGTACCGGCCACGTCGCGCTGCGGGTGCTGCACGACGGTGCGGCGGTGACCGGCGTCCTGGTGGGCAACCCGGACGGATACGGAATCATCAGCGCCCCTTCGGTGATCCTGGCCTCCGGGGGCCTCGGGCACCTGTACGGCGCGACCACCAACCCCGAGGGCTCAACCGGCGACGGCATCGCGCTGGGCCTGTGGGCCGGTGTCGCGGTGAGCGATCTCGAGTTCATCCAGTTCCATCCCACGATGCTGTTCACCCCCGACGCGGCCGGCGGACGGCGCCCGCTGATCACCGAGGCCATCCGTGGCGAGGGTGCGAGGTTGATTGACTCCCAAGGTGATTCGGTAACCGCCGGGGTCCACCCGATGGGGGATCTGGCGCCCCGCGACGTCGTCGCCGCGGCCATCGACGCCCGGCTGAAGGCCACCGGCGATGCCTGCGTCTTCCTCGACGCGCGCCACATCGGCGACTTCGCCAACCGGTTTCCGACGGTGACCGCCGCCTGCCGGAACGCCGGCATCGATCCCGTCCGCCAACCCATTCCCGTTGTCCCCGGGGCGCACTACAGCTGCGGCGGCATCGTCACCGACGTGTACGGCCGAACCGAGCTGCCCGGATTGTTCGCCGCGGGCGAGGTGGCGCGCACCGGACTGCACGGCGCCAACCGGCTGGCGTCCAACAGCCTGCTGGAAGGTCTGGTGGTCGGCGGGCGGGCCGGTAAGGCGGCGGCCGCGCACGCCGCCGCGACCGGGCGTGTGCACGCGGTCGCGGCCGAGCCGCTCGTCCACACCGCGCCGCAGCGCGCCGACCTGCAGCACGCGATGAGCCGGGACGCTTCGGTGGTGCGCGACGCCGCCGGGCTCACCCGGTTGTCGACCATGCTGGCGCGGGCGAAGGTCCGCCCCGTGGCCGGCCGCCGCGACTTCGAGGACGTCGCGCTGGCCGTCGCCGCCCGGGCGGTCACGGCCGCCGCCCTGGCCCGCACCGAGAGCCGCGGCTGCCACCATCGAGCGGATTACTCGCTGACCGCCTCCGAGCTGGGGCGCAGCAACGTCCTGCGGCTGGCCGACGACCAGGGCGCGGTGATGGTGGAGGCTTTGGCGGCGGTCGTATGACTTCGATGTCCGACTGCGAACTGGCCGCCGCGCGCGAAACGATCAAACGCGGCCTGGCCGAGGACCTGCGCCATGGACCCGACATCACCACCCTGGCAACGGTGCCCGCCGAGGCGGTGGCCACCGCGTCCATGGTGCCCCGCGAGCCGGGAGTGATCGCCGGTGTCGATGTCGCGTTGCTGGTGCTCGACGAGGTCCTCGGCGCCCGCGGTTACGAGGTGATTCACCGCGTCGAGGACGGTGCCCACCTACAGCCGGGTGACCCGGTGCTGATCCTGCGGGCCGAGACCCGCGGCCTGCTGACCGCCGAGCGGACCATGCTCAACCTGGTTTGCCACCTGTCGGGGATCGCCACCGCGACGGCGCACTGGGTGGCCGCCCTGCACGGGACCAAGGCCAGGGTGCGCGACACCCGCAAAACGCTGCCCGGCCTGCGCGCCTTGCAGAAATACGCGGTCCGGGTCGGCGGCGGCGTCAACCACCGGCTCGGGCTCGGCGACGCCGCCCTGATCAAGGACAACCACGTGGTGGCCGCGGGATCGGTGGTCGACGCGCTGCGGGCCGTGCGGGACGCGGCGCCGGACCTACCGTGCGAGGTGGAGGTGGATTCACTCGAGCAGCTGGATGAGGTGCTGCCCGAGAAGCCCGAGCTGATCCTGCTGGACAACTTCCCGGTGTGGCAGACGCAGATGGCCGTGCAGCGCCGCGACGCCCGGGCACCCGCCGTGCTGCTCGAATCATCCGGCGGGCTCAGCCTCGAAAACGCGGCCGCCTACGCCGCGACCGGGGTGGACTACCTGGCCGTCGGCGCCCTGACCCATTCGGTCCGGGTGCTCGACATCGGCCTCGACATGTAGGCGGGGTTTCGGCTGCTGCGCAGGCGCCGAGTGTGAAACCTGGGCGCCGAACGTGAATCCTGGGCGCCGAGCGTGAATCCTGGGCGCCGAGTGTGAAACCTGGGCGCCGCTTCTCGGCGTGTCGCCACCCTAGGCGCACACTCAACGCCACCAGCGCACACTCAACGCCACCAGCGCACACTCAACTTCCCGTGGCGCTGCGGACGATCGCCTCAGGCGATATCGCCGAGGAAAACGCCGATCCGGCGCAGCTGCAGGCGCGCCATGAATGGCAACCCCTCGGCGTCAGGGCCGTCGTAGCCGGCGGGCAGGATCCGCGGGTTGATCAGGTGCACGGTCCGGTTACGGCCGAACTCCACGTCGGCTTCGCCGGCGGCCAGCACGTTCTTCACCCAATTCGTCTTGCCGTGGCCCAGCGCGATCGCCAAGACATTGCCCTTGCGGTAGGGCGTGACGATGGTCTCGTACGGCGTGCCCGACGTGCGGCCACGATGCTTGATGGTCGCGGTTCCGGGGATAAAGCGGGCGATCGGCTTGACCGCCGGGTTGAAGTATTTGATCTGAAACCGCTCGAACCAGGGCGGGAACACCATCGGGACGCCCGGGGCGTTGTTCGGGTGATCCTTTGCGGACATCACGGCTCCTTGAGTAATCTCTGCGGGCCTTGCATCGCTTTCACCGCTTTTCACCGGCACTGTACCTGTCCGATAACGAATCGGGCCGCCCTAAGACAGTGACTTCGCCGGCGGGGAGCCGTCAGCGTCCTTATCGCGAGTACGGCCCGACGGGCGGGTTCGTAGCTGCCATGATGCATAATCTAAGCGGCACAACGACTTTCGTTTGCCCCGGTGACGCGGCCGGCGTACGGTTTCCGCGTGATGAACACGTGCGAGCAGGTGCGCAAAGACGGCGCCATCCCAGCCAAGTACAAGGTGCTCGTGGCCATGGCCGCCGCGCGTCCGGGGGGCGTCCGGGCATTGGCCGACGGCGCCCGCGCGGCGGGCGCCTCAGAAGCCGAGATCGCCGAGGCGGTCGCGATCCGACGATCGATGGGCCGTGCCATCCCGCCCATCGCGGGCGGCGCCCGGCGACGACGGACGCTGCGGGCCTGCCTGGCGTTGTGGACGGCGGCGCTGATGGTCGCAGCGGGGCTGCTCGTCCAGGGCGCCGCGCCGAGCCGGGCCGATACGTGCGGCGACGGCGGCGACGCCCCGGCGCCGGCGGGTGCCTGTACCCAGCCCGGCGCGGACCCGCCGCCACAGGCCAGCCTGCCCAAACCCTCATGGCTGGGGGCGATCGAGAAGCGCGACCCGCAGTTCGGCGACTCCTACCTGGCGATGCGGGAGCGGATCCTGAGGGACGGCGCGATCCCGGCCAAGTACAAGCTGCTGATCGGGATGGTCACCGACGCCATCGCCGCGCACCCGGATGGCGTCAGGATGCTAGCCCGCGACGCCCGGGCGGCGGGCGCGACTGAACCCGAGGTCACCGAGGCGGTCGAGGTCGGATACCTGTATGGCGGCACGGCGGCGCTGGTCATCGGCGCAAACGCGTTCAGCAGCTGAATAGGGCTCGCCGCTGACGCGGGTCGCGAACCCCGACAGCTAAAGCGGTTGCTCCCATCGGGGACAATGGACACCGTGAGCCCGACCCAACCGTCGCCGATGGCCCGCATCGACCTGCGGGGCGCGGAGTTGACGGCCGCGCGATTGCGTTCGGCGTTGCCCCGTGGCGGCGCCGACGTGGAGGCGGTGCTGCCCAAGGTCCGGCCCATCGTGCAGGCCGTCGCCGAGCGCGGCGCCGAGGCCGCGTGCGAGTTCGGCGCCACCTTCGACGGCATCCGGCCCGCGACCGTCCGGGTGCCCGACGCCGCGCTCGAGAAGGCCCTGACCGAATTGGATCCGCGGGTGGCCGACGCCCTGCGGGTGATGATCGAACGCACCCGGGCGGTGCACGCCGACCAGCGCCGCACCGACGTGACGACCACCCTGGGCCCGGGCGCGACGGTCACCGAGCGGTGGGTCCCCGTCGACCGGGTGGGTCTCTACGTGCCCGGGGGCAATGCCGTCTACCCGTCCAGCGTGGTGATGAACGTGGTGCCGGCCCAGGCCGCCGGCGTCGCCTCGCTGGTGGTGGCCAGCCCGCCGCAGGCCCAGTTCGACGGCCTGCCGCACCCGACGATCCTGGCGGCGGCCCGGCTGCTGGGCGTCGACGAGGTGTGGGCCGTGGGCGGCGCGCAGGCGGTGGCGCTGCTGGCCTACGGTGGCAGCGACCTCGACGGCGCCGAGCTGGCGCCCGTCGACATGATCACCGGGCCCGGCAACATCTACGTCACCGCCGCCAAGCGGCTGTGCCGTTCGCGCGTCGGCATCGACGCCGAGGCCGGTCCCACCGAGATCGCGATCCTGGCCGACCACACCGCCGACCCGTCGCACGTGGCGGCCGACCTGATCAGTCAGGCCGAGCACGACGAGATGGCGGGCAGCGTGCTGGTCACCCCCAGCGCGCAGCTGGCCGCGGCCACCGAGGCCGAGTTGGCCGCCCAGCTGCGCACGACCGTGCACCGCGAACGGGTGGCGGCGGCACTCGGCGGGCGCCAGTCGGCCATCATCCTGGTCGACGACCTGGACGCCGGCGTCACCGTCGTCAACGCCTACGCCGCCGAACACCTGGAGATCCAGACCGTCGACGCGGCGTCGGTGGCGGGTCGAATCCGTTCGGCCGGAGCCATTTTCGTCGGTCCGTACGCGCCGGTGAGCCTCGGTGACTACTGCGCGGGATCCAACCACGTTTTGCCGACCGCCGGCAGCGCCCGGCATTCCAGCGGCCTGTCCGTGCAGACCTTCCTGCGCGGCATCCACGTCGTCGACTACACCGAGGCGGCCCTGAAAGACGTGTCCGGACATGTGATCGCGCTGGCCGAGGCCGAAGACCTGCCGTCACACGGCGAAGCGGTGCGGCGGAGATTCGAGCGATGACGACCCAGCGGCCCACGCGCCAACCGACACTGGAAGACCTGCCGCTGCGCGACGACCTGCGCGGCAAATCGCCCTATGGCGCACCGCAATTGGCGGTCCCGGTGCGGCTGAACACCAACGAGAACCCGCACCCGCCCAGCACGGCGCTCGTCGAGGACGTGGTGCGCTCGGTGGCAGAGGCCGCCGCCGACCTGCACCGCTATCCCGACCGCGACGCGGTGGCCCTGCGCACCGACCTGGCCGCCTACCTGAGCGTCCAGACCGGCGTTCAGCTCGGAGTCGAAAACCTATGGGCGGCAAACGGTTCCAATGAAATCCTACAGCAGCTGCTGCAGGCGTTCGGCGGCCCGGGCCGCAGTGCCATCGGGTTCGTCCCGTCCTACTCGATGCACCCGATCATCTCCGACGGCACCCGCACCGAATGGCTGCAGGCCGCCCGCGCGGACGACTTCGGCCTGGACGTGGATACCGCCGCGGCCGCGATCACCGACCGCCGGCCCGACGTGGTGTTCGTCGCCAGCCCGAATAACCCGTCCGGGCAGAGTGTTTCGCTGCCGGACTTGCGGCGGCTGCTCGACGTGGTGCCCGGCATTCTGATCGTCGATGAGGCCTACGGCGAATTCTCGTCGCAGCCCAGCGCGGTCGCGCTGATCGAGGAGTATCCGAGGCAGCTCATCGTCTCGCGCACCATGAGCAAGGCGTTTGCGTTCGCCGGCGGTCGGCTGGGCTACCTGATCGCCACCCCGGCAGTGATCGACGCGATGCTGCTGGTGCGGTTGCCGTATCACCTGTCGGTGCTCACCCAGGCCGCCGCGCGGGCCGCGTTGCGGCACGCCGACGACACGCTGGGCAGCGTGGCGACCCTGATCGCCGAACGCGAGCGCGTCGGGGCGGCACTGTCCGGCATGGGTTTTCGGGTGATTCCCAGCGACGCCAACTTCGTGCTGTTCGGTGAGTTCGCCGACGCGCCGGCCACCTGGCAACGCTACCTGGACGCCGGGGTGCTGATCCGCGACGTCGGAATCCCCGGCTACCTGCGGGCCACCACCGGGCTGGCCGAGGAGAACGACGCCTTCCTGCGCGCCAGCGCCCAGATCGCCGCCACCGAACCGGCACCGACCATGTCTTAGGAGCACCGTGACAGCCACCGCCACCCGGCGTGCGCGCATCGAGCGCCGCACAAAGGAATCCGACATCGTCATCGAACTCGACCTCGACGGCACCGGGCAGGTCGACATCGACACCGGCGTGCCGTTCTACGACCACATGCTCACCGCCCTGGGCAGCCACGCCAGCTTCGACCTGACCGTGCGCACCAAGGGCGACATCGAGATCGAGGGACACCACACCGTCGAGGACACCGCGATCGCGCTGGGGCAGGCGCTTGGCCAGGCCCTGGGTGACAAGCGGGGCATCCGCCGGTTCGGCGACGCCTTCATCCCGATGGACGAGACGCTGGCCCACGCGGCGGTCGACGTGTCCGGGCGGCCCTACTGCGTGCACAGCGGGGAACCAGATCACTTGCAGCACACCACCATTGCCGGTAGCTCGGTGCCCTATCACACCGTCATCAACCGGCACGTGTTCGAATCGCTGGCCATGAACGCGCGCATCGCGCTGCATGTGCGCGTCCTGTACGGGCGCGACCCGCACCACATCACCGAGGCGCAGTACAAGGCGGTTGCCCGGGCGCTGCGCCAGGCGGTCGAGTCCGACCCCCGCGTCTCGGACGTGCCGTCCACCAAAGGGGTTCTGTGACAGCGCTTACCCACCAGAAAAGGGTAGTCGTCCTCGACTACGGCTCGGGCAACCTGCGGTCGGCTCAGCGCGCGCTCGAGCGGGTCGGTGCGTCGGTCGAGGTGACCGATGATGCCGATGCCGCGACCGCCGCGGACGGACTGGTGGTGCCCGGCGTCGGTGCCTACGAGGCCTGCATGACGGGATTGCGCAGCATCGGCGGAGACCGCATCATCGCCGACCGGGTCGCCGCCGGGCGCCCGGTGCTGGGCGTCTGCGTCGGGATGCAGATCCTGTTCGCCCACGGCGTCGAATTCAGTGCGGAAACCACGGGATGCGGGCAGTGGCCGGGATACGTCACGCGACTGCAGGCGCCGGTCATCCCGCACATGGGCTGGAACGTCGTCAAATCCGGGCCCGGCACCGTGCTGTTCAAGGGACTCGACGCCGACACCCGGTTCTACTTCGTGCACTCCTACGCCGCCCAGCAGTGGGACGGCTCGCCGGATGCCGTGCTGACGTGGGCCACCCACGGAGGCCCGTTTCTGGCGGCGGTCGAGGACGGGCCGCTGTCGGCCACCCAATTCCACCCGGAAAAGAGCGGGGACGCCGGCGCGGCCGTGTTGAGCAATTGGGTCCAGGGATTGTGAGGGACGGGCAAGCGCTGTCCGTCAAGCAACAGCCGCGGACGCACGTAACCCGTTGCGGGCCCGGCACACAGGAGGAAATGTGTTGATCTTGTTGCCCGCGGTCGACGTGGTCGACGGCCGCGCCGTGCGTTTGGTGCAGGGCAAGGCGGGCAGTGAAACCGAATACGGTTCGGCGCTGGACGCCGCGCTGACCTGGCAGCGCGACGGCGCCGAATGGATCCATCTGGTGGACCTGGACGCCGCGTTCGGGCGCGGTTCCAACCGGGAATTGCTGGCCGAGGTGGTCGGCAAGCTCGACGTGCAGGTGGAGCTGTCCGGCGGCATCCGTGACGACGATTCGCTGGCCGCCGCCCTGGCCACCGGCTGCGCTCGGGTGAACCTGGGCACCGCGGCGTGCGAGAACCCGCAGTGGTGTGCCCGCGCGATCGGCGAGCACGGCGACAAGGTGGCCGTCGGCCTAGACGTGCAGATCGTGGCGGGCGAGCACCGGCTGCGCGGGCGGGGCTGGGAGACCGACGGCGGTGACCTGTGGGAAGTGCTGGAACGCCTTGACGGGCAAGGCTGTTCGCGCTTCGTCGTTACCGATGTAACCAAGGACGGCACCCTGGGCGGGCCCAACCTGGACCTGCTGGCGTCCGTCGCCGAGCGCACCGACGCCCCGGTGATCGCCTCCGGCGGCGTGTCCAGCCTGGACGACCTGCGCGCGATCGCCACCCTCACCGGCCGCGGGGTCGAGGGCGCCATCGTGGGCAAGGCCCTCTATGCCGGGCGATTCACCCTGCCGCAGGCGCTGGCCGCGGTGGCGGAGTAGCCGCATGGACGTAGGCATGTTGGTGGCGCAGGCGTCGGCGATTCTCGACGACGCATCCGAGCCGTTTCTTTCCGGGCACCGCGCCGATTCCGCGGTCCGCAAGAAGGGCAACGACTTTGCCACCGACGTCGACCTCGCGATCGAGAAGCAGGTGGTGGCCGCGCTCGTCGAGGCCACCGGGATCGGGGTGCACGGCGAGGAATTCGGCGGCCCGGCCGTCGACTCGCCATGGGTGTGGGTGTTGGACCCCGTCGACGGCACCTTCAACTACGCGGCCGGATCACCGATGGCCGGGATCCTGCTGGGCCTGCTGCATCGCGGCGACCCGGTGGCCGGGCTGACCTGGTTGCCGTTCTTCGACCAGCGCTACACCGCGGTGGCGGGCGGCCCGCTGCGCAAGAACGGGGTGCCCCAGCCGCCGCTGAACTCCATCGACCTGGCCGACGCGCTGGTCGGGGCCGGGTCGTTCAGCGCGGACGCACGGGGCCGGTTCCCGGGACGCTACCGGATCGCGTTGCTGGAGAACCTCAGCCGCGTCTCGTCGCGGTTGCGCATGCACGGCTCCACCGGTCTGGACCTCGCGTTCGTCGCCGACGGAATATTAGGCGCGGCAATAAGTTTCGGTGGCCACGTGTGGGATCACGCCGCCGGGGTCGCGCTGGTGCGCGCCGCCGGCGGTGTCGTGACCGATCTTTCCGGTGAGCCGTGGACCCCCTCGTCGGATTCCGCGCTGGCGGCGGGTCCCGGCGCCCACGCCGAAATCCTCGAAATCCTGCGCGCCACGGGCCGACCGGAGGATTACTGAGATGCGCCCGACTCCCAACGGCCTCGCGGTGCGGGTGATCCCGTGCCTCGATGTCGACGGCGGCCGGGTGGTCAAAGGCGTCAACTTCGAAAACCTCCGGGACGCGGGCGATCCCGTCGAACTGGCGTCCGCCTATGACGCCGAAGGCGCCGACGAGCTCACCTTTCTCGACGTGACGGCGTCGTCGTCGGGACGGGCGACGATGCTCGATGTGGTGCGCTGCACGGCCGAGCAGGTCTTCATCCCGCTGACGGTCGGCGGTGGGGTGCGCACCGTGGCCGACGTCGACGTGTTGCTGCGCGCGGGCGCTGACAAGGTGTCCATCAACACCGCCGCGATCGCCCGGCCCGAGCTGCTGGCCGAGATGGCGCGGCAGTTCGGTTCCCAATGCATCGTGCTGTCCGTCGATGCCCGCACGGTGCCCCCGGGCGCCGTGCCGACGCCGTCGGGCTGGGAGGTCACCACCCATGGCGGGCGCCGGGGCACCGGACTCGATGCGGTCGAATGGGCTTCGCGCGGAGCCGATTTGGGGGTGGGGGAGATCCTGCTGAACTCCATGGACGCCGACGGCACCAAGGCGGGGTTCGACCTAAAGATGCTGCAGGCGGTGCGTTCGGCGGTCAGGGTGCCCGTCATCGCCAGCGGCGGCGCCGGGGCGGCCGAGCACTTCGCGCCGGCGATCGCGGCGGGCGCCGACGCGGTGTTGGCCGCCAGCGTGTTCCACTTCCGGGAGCTGACGATCGGTCAGGTGAAGGCGGCCATGGCCGCAGAAGGGATCACCGTGCGATGACCCTCGACCCGGAGATCGCGGCGCGGCTCAAGCGCAACGCCGACGGCCTGGTCGCCGCCGTCGTGCAGGAGCGCGGCAGCGGTGACGTGCTGATGGTCGCCTGGATGGACGACGCGGCGCTGGCCCGCACCCTACAAACCCGTGAGGCAACCTATTATTCGCGGTCCCGCGGCCAACAGTGGATCAAGGGAGCGACGTCCGGTCACACCCAGTACGTTCACTCGGTGCGGCTGGACTGCGACGGCGACACCGTGCTCCTGTCGGTCGACCAGGTCGGTGGGGCGTGCCACACCGGCGACCACAGCTGCTTCGACGCCGACGAGCTGCTGCCGCCGCAGCGCTGACCCGACGAAGTAGCCCGATGCCGGGCGGGCGGCGTGGCCGGACGTGTCTCGGGTCACCTTGCAGGCGCGGGGCCACGACATCGACAAGAATGGCAGCCAATGTCGAAATGGTTGTCCTGGAACATCGTTGTGCCGGTGCTTTCCGTCGTCGTGCTGGCACTGATCTGGGGCAAGACGCTCGGGCCGGTGCTGGTCGGGCTGGCGGCGCTGTTTCTCATCGGCGCGGTGGTCGCCGCCGTGCATCACGCGGAGGTGGTCGCGCACCGCGTCGGCGAGCCGTTCGGGTCGTTGGTGCTGGCGGCGGCGGTGACCGTCATCGAGGTGGCCCTGATCGTCGAGCTGATGGCCTCGGGCGGCAATGAGACGGCCACGCTGGCCCGCGACACCGCGTTCGCCGCGCTGATGATCACCACCAACGGAATCGCCGGGCTGTCGCTGCTGCTCGGTTCGCGGCGCTACGGCGTGACGTTGTTCAATGCCGAGGGCAGCGGCGCCGCGCTGGCCACGCTGACCACCCTGGCGACGCTGAGCCTCGTGTTGCCCGCGTTCACCACCACGACCGTGGGCAAGGAGTTCTCGCCCGGCCAGCTCGCCTTCGCCGCGGTCGCCTCGCTGCTGCTCTACCTGGTGTTCGTCTTCACGCAGACGGTTCGGCACCGCGACTTCTTCCTGCCGATCGCGCAGAAGGGCCAAAAGAGCCTGTTCGTCGACGAAAGCCACGCGGAACCGCCGACCACCCGCGCGGCGCTGACCAGCCTCGGGTTGATGCTCGGCGCCCTGGTGGCGGTGGTGGGCCTGGCCGAGGAGGAGTCACCGGCCGTCGAGAAAGCGGTGACCGCGGTCGGCTTCCCGCAGTCGTTCGTCGGGGTGATCATCGCGGCGCTGGTGCTGCTGCCCGAGACGCTGGCGGCGGTGCGCGCGGCGCGGCAGGGCCGCATCCAGATCAGCCTGAACCTGGCGTACGGCTCGGCGATGGCCAGCATCGGGCTCACCATCCCGGCGATCGCGCTGGCGTCGATATGGCTCAGAGGGCCGCTGGTGCTCGGCCTGGGCGCCATCCAGCTGGTGTTGCTCGCCCTGACCGTCGTGATCAGCGTGCTGACGGTGGTCCCCGGCCGGGCCACCCGACTGCAGGGCGAGGTGCATCTGGTGCTGCTGGCCGCCTACGTGTTCCTGGCGATCAGTCCCTGACCGGTCACGCCCGCGCGCGCAACGTCGCCAGCGCCTTGTCGGCGTGACTGTCCATGTTGAATTCGCTGGAGATCACCTCGAGCACCGTGCGATCGGTGTCGATGACGAACGTCGTGCGCTTGACCGGCATCAGCTTGCCGAGCAGGCCGCGCTTGACGCCGAACTGCGTGGCGACGGCGCCGTCGGTGTCCGACAGCAACGGGTAGTCGAACTTCTGCAGGTCGGCGAACTTGGCCTGCTTCTGCACCGCATCCGCGCTGATGCCCACCCGGTTGGCCCCGACCGCGGCGAACTCGGCGGCCAGGTCGCGGAAGTGGCACGCTTCCTTGGTGCAGCCGGGCGTCATCGCGGCCGGGTAGAAGAACAGCACGACGGGCCCGCCCGAGAGCAGTTCGCTGAGCTTGCGCGGCGTCCCGGTCTGATCGGGCAGTTCGAAGTCCGCGACGGTGTCACCAGGTTTCATGGCGGACACGCTACGCCCGAAGCTCTCCCGCCCGGGGGCTGCTCCGCGTCTGGGAGGATGGATCGGTGCACGCCCACCTCGCCGCGACGACCTCACGAGAGGACTTTCGCCAGCTGGCGGCCGAGCACCGCGTGGTCCCGGTGACCCGCAAGGTGCTCGCCGACAGCGAGACCCCGCTGTCGGCCTACCGCAAGCTCGCCGCCGACCGCCCGGGCACGTTTCTGCTGGAGTCGGCCGAGCACGGCCGCTCCTGGTCGCGGTGGTCGTTCATCGGCGCGGGATCGCCGTCGGCGCTGACCGTGCGCGACGGCGAAGCCGTATGGCTGGGCGTGGCGCCCCAGGACGCGCCGACCGGGGGCGACCCGCTGCAGGCCCTGCGCAGCACGCTGGAGCTCCTGGCCACCGGTCCGCTCGACGGGCTGCCGCCGCTGTCGGGCGGCATGGTCGGGTTCTTCGCCTACGACATGGTGCGGCGCCTGGAACGGCTGCCCGAACTGGCCGTCGACGACCTCAAGCTGCCCGACATGTTGCTGCTGCTGGCCACCGATGTCGCGGCGGTCGATCACCACGAGGGAACCATCACGCTGATCGCTAACGCCGTCAACTGGAACGGAACCGACGAGCGCGTCGACGAGGCCTACGACGACGCCATCGCCCGCCTGGACGTGATGACCGCGGCGCTGGGCCAGCCGTTGCGGTCCACGGTCGGCACGTTCACGCGGCCGCAGCCGCGCTACCGCGCGCAGCGCAGCGTCGAGGAGTACGGCAAGATCGTTGATTACCTCGTCGAACAGATCGCCGCGGGTGAAGCCTTCCAGGTGGTGCCCTCGCAACGGTTCGAAATGGACACCGATGTCGACCCGATCGACGTGTACCGGATGCTGCGGGTCACCAATCCCAGCCCCTACATGTACCTGATGCATGTGCCGAATAACACTGGGGGAGTTGACTTTTCGATCGTCGGCTCCAGCCCGGAGGCGCTCGTCACCGTCGCCGACGGCACCGCGACCACCCACCCGATCGCCGGAACCCGGTGGCGTGGGGACACCGACGAGGAGGATCAGCTGCTGGAAAAGGAGTTGTTGGCCGACGACAAGGAACGCGCCGAGCACCTGATGCTGGTCGACCTGGGCCGCAACGATCTGGGGCGGGTGTGCGCGCCGGGCACCGTGCGCGTGGAGGACTACAGCCACATCGAGCGCTACAGCCACGTCATGCACCTGGTGTCGACGGTGACCGGCACGCTCGACGAGGGCCGGACCGCGCTGGATGCGGTGACGGCCTGCTTCCCGGCCGGCACCCTGTCGGGCGCCCCGAAGGTCCGGGCCATGGAGCTGATCGAAGAGGTGGAGATGACGCGCCGCGGCCTGTACGGCGGCGTGGTGGGCTACCTGGACTTCGCCGGCGATGCCGACTTCGCGATCGCCATCCGGACCGCCCTGATGCGCAACGGCACCGCGTACGTGCAATCCGGCGGCGGGGTGGTGGCCGACTCCAACGGGCCCTACGAATACACCGAGGCGACCAATAAGGCGCGCGCGGTGCTCAACGCGATCGCCGCCGCCGAGACGCTCACCGAACCCGCGTGCGTTGAGTGAGGCCGGCGCGGACACCGGCCGGCCGGCCGGCCGCTGGCTGATCCGGATCGCCCAGATCGGCCTCGTGGTTGCCGCGGTGGCGTTGTGGGTGGCCTCGCGGTTGCCCTGGGTCGTCATCGGATCGTTCGACGGGCTCGGGCCGCCCAAGCGGGTGACCCTCGCCGGCGGCGCCTGGTCGACGGCGCTGTTGCCGCTGGCGCTGTTGCTGCTGGCCGGGGCCGTCGCCGCCATCGCCGTGCGGGGGTGGCTGCTGCGCGCGCTGGCGGGGCTGCTGGCGGTGATCAGCCTGGCGATCGGCTACCTCGGGATCAGCCTGTGGGCGCTGCCCGACGTGGCGGTTCGCGGCGCCGAGTTGGCCCACGTGTCGGTGATGTCGCTGGTCGGAAGCGAGCGGCGGTACTGGGGCGCGGGCGTCACGGTGGCGGCCGCGGCGTGCACGCTGATCGCGGCCGTCCTGCTCATGCGATCGGCGTCGGACTCGGGATCCACCCGCGCGAGCGCAAGAAAGTACGCGACACCGGCGACGCGCCGATCGATTGTGCAACGCGACGAGGCCGACGGGGCGATGCTGGAGCAGCCGGAAACGCCGGGAATGTCGGAGCGGATGATCTGGGACGCGCTTGACGAGGGGCGCGACCCGACCGATCGGGCGGGTGAGTCTGACACCGAGGGTCGGTGACGGACCATAAGCCGCGGGCCGCTACCCTTCATTCACAGTCGTCGCAATCGGCTGGGGACACCAGAGTGGTCGTGGGATGACAGCGGATGAACAGGGCGAAGGGAAACGACAGGCATGAGTCCGGCAACCGTGCTTGACTCCATCCTCGAGGGAGTCCGGGCCGACGTTGCCGCGCGCGAAGCGCTCATCAGCCTGTCCGAGATCAAAGCCGCCGCGGCGGCCGCGCCACAACCACGCGACGTGATGGCCGCGCTGCGCGAGCCCGGAATCGGCGTCATCGCGGAAGTCAAGCGTGCCAGCCCGTCGGCGGGCTCCCTGGCGACCATTGCCGATCCGGCCAAGCTGGCCCGCGCCTACGAAGACGGTGGCGCCCGCATCATCAGCGTCTTGACCGAGGAGCGACGTTTTCACGGCTCGCTCGACGATCTCGACGCGGTTCGCGCGGCGGTCTCGATACCGGTTCTGCGCAAAGACTTTGTCGTGCAGCCCTATCAGATTCACGAAGCGCGTGCGCACGGCGCCGACATGCTGCTGCTGATCGTCGCCGCGCTGGAGCAGTCGGCGCTGGTGTCGATGCTGGATCGCACCGAATCGCTGGGCATGACGGCGCTCGTCGAGGTGCACACCGAAGAAGAAGCCGACCGCGCGCTCAAGGCCGGCGCCACGGTAATCGGCGTCAATGCCCGCTTTCTGGCGACGCTGGAGGTGGACCGCGATTGCTTCGCGCGCATCGCTCCCGGCCTGCCCAGCAACGTGATCAGGATCGCCGAATCCGGCGTGCGTGGTACCGGAGACCTGCTGGCGTATGCCGGTGCGGGTGCCGACGCCGTGTTGGTCGGCGAAGGTCTGGTCAAAAGCGGTGATCCGCGCGCCGCGGTCGCCGACCTGGTCACCGCGGGCACCCATCCGTCCTGTCCAAAACCGGCTCGCTAGTCGCTACGTCACTGACAGAGCCCCGCGCTGATACGTTGAACCCCATGAGCCATCCCCGCGTAGAGCATTGGTGATGGTGGACCTGTCCCGCCCGGACCTTCCGCATCCGAGCGCAGCCATCGCCGAGCCCACCCGTCACGAACCCGATGCGGGTGGCCATTTCGGCGTCTATGGCGGCCGCTATGTCGCCGAGGCGTTGATGGCCGTGATCGAAGAGGTCACCGCCGCTTACGAGAAGGAGCGGGTCAACCAGGATTTTCTGGACACGCTCGATTACTTGCAGGCGCATTACGCCGGCCGGCCCTCGCCCCTCTACGAGGCGCCGCGGCTGTCCGAACAGGCCGGCGCGCGCATCTTCCTCAAGCGAGAAGACTTGAACCACACCGGTTCTCACAAGATCAACAACGTGCTCGGTCAGGCGTTGCTGGCGCAGCGCATGGGCAAGAAGCGGGTGATCGCCGAGACCGGGGCGGGGCAGCACGGCGTCGCGACCGCTACCGCGTGTGCCTTGCTGGGCCTGGAATGCGTGATCTACATGGGTGCCGTGGACACCGAGCGCCAGGCGCTCAACGTCGCGCGGATGCGCTTGCTGGGAGCAACGGTCGTCTCGGTCGAGAGCGGCTCGAAAACGCTCAAGGACGCCATCAATGAGGCGTTTCGGGATTGGGTTACCAATGCCGACAACACCTTCTACTGTTTCGGCACCGCGGCCGGCCCCCATCCCTTCCCCGCGATGGTGCGCGACTTTCAGCGAATCATCGGCCTCGAGGCGCGCGCGCAGATCCAGGCCCAGGCCGGACGCCTGCCCGACGCCGTGGTGGCCTGTATCGGCGGCGGATCCAACGCCATCGGCATCTTCCACCCGTTCATCGACGATCCGGGTGTGCGGCTGGTCGGATTCGAGGCGGCCGGCGACGGTGTCGAAACCGGTAGGCACGCCGCGACCTTCAGTGGCGGCTCGCCCGGCGCGTTTCAGGGCTCATTCTCGTATCTGCTGCAGGACTCCGACGGGCAGACCATCGAATCCCATTCCATCTCAGCGGGTCTCGACTATCCGGGGGTGGGTCCAGAACACGCGTACCTGCGCGAGATCGGGCGTGCCGAATACCGTCCGATCACCGACTCGGAGGCGATGGATGCGTTCCGCATCCTGTGCCGCACGGAAGGGATCATCCCGGCGATCGAATCCGCGCACGCCGTCGCCGGTGCGCTGAAGTTGGGCCCCGAAATGGGGCGGGGAGCGATCATCGTGGTGAACCTGTCCGGGCGCGGCGACAAGGACGTCGAGACGGCCGCGAAGTGGTTCGGGCTGTTGGGGTCCGGCGATCGATGACCGTCAAACAAAGCGAAGCGAGCAGGCTGCAGTCGATCTTCGACGGCTGCCGCAGCGACGATCGTGCGGCGCTGATCGGTTATCTGCCCACCGGTTACCCCGACGTGCCGACGTCCGTCAAGGGAATGACGACACTGGTCGAATCGGGTTGCGACATCGTCGAAGTCGGGATCCCGTATTCCGATCCCGGCATGGACGGCCCCACCATCGCGAAGGCGACCGAGGCCGCGCTGCACGCCGGCGTGCGCGTGCGCGACACCCTTGCCGCGGTCGAAGCGATCAGCGCGGCCGGTGGACATGCCGTGGTGATGACGTACTGGAATCCCGTGTTGCGCTACGGCGTTGACGCCTTCGCCCGGGACCTGGCATCGGCCGGCGGGTACGGGCTGATCACCCCCGACCTCATTCCCGACGAAGCAGCGCAGTGGCTGGCGGCATCGGACACGCACGGGCTGGACCGGATATTTCTGGTGGCGCCGTCCTCGACCCCGCAGCGGTTGGCGATGACGGTGGAGGCGTCGCGTGGATTCGTCTATGCCGCTTCGACGATGGGCGTGACGGGGGCGCGGGACGTCGTGTCCAACGCCGCGCCCGAGTTGGTGAGCAGGGTCAAAGAGCTATCCGACATACCCGTCGGTGTGGGCCTGGGGGTCCGGTCGGGAGAGCAAGCCGCCCAGATCGGCAGCTACGCCGACGGCGTCATCGTGGGGTCGGCGCTGGTGACGGCGTTGGGGGACGGGGGTTTGACTGCGTTGCTCACGCTGACCGAGGAACTCGCCGCCGGTGTTCGTCGGGGGGCGGCCGCCCCGTGACGAAGTTGCTGGCCTACTTCCCGAGCCCGCCGCAGGGTGTGTGGCACCTGGGGCCGGTGCCCATCCGGGCCTACGCGCTGTTCATCATCGCCGGCATCGTGGCCGCGCTGCTGATCGGTGACCGGCGCTGGGAGGCGCGCGGCGGCGAGCGCGGCGTGATCTATGACATCGCGCTGTGGACGGTGCCATTCGGATTGATCGGCGGTCGGCTCTACCACCTGGCCACCGACTGGCGAACCTATTGGGGCCCCGGCGGCGCGGGACTCGGGGCGGCCGTGCGCATCTGGGACGGCGGCCTGGGCATCTGGGGCGCGGTGGCGCTCGGCGGCGTCGGCGCCTGGATCGGCTGCCGCCGGCGCGGGATTCCCCTTCCGGCCTTCGCCGACGCGCTGGCCCCGGGAATCATTCTGGCGCAAGCGATCGGCCGGCTGGGTAATTACTTCAACCAGGAGCTCTACGGCCGTGAAACGACGCTGCCGTGGGGTCTGGAGGTCTTCTACCGGCGCGACCCCACGGGATACATCGACCCGCACTCGCTGGACGGCATCTCGACGGGCCAGATCGCTTTCGTGGTACAGCCGACGTTTCTCTACGAATTGCTCTGGAACCTCTTGATTTTCGTGGCCCTGATCTACGCCGACCGGCGCTTCACGCTGGGCCACGGCCGGTTGTTCGCGCTGTATGTGGCGGGTTATTGCGTCGGACGGTTCTGTGTCGAGCTGCTGCGCGACGACACCGCCACCCACATCGCGGGCATCCGGATCAACTCGTTCACATCGACTTTCGTGTTCATCGGGGCCGTGGTGTATCTGATGGCGGCGCCCAAGGGCCGCGAAGATCCCGAGAGCCTGCGCGGCAACGAATACCTCGAGGAGGAAGCGGCGGAGACCGAGTCCGACGCTGAGCCTGCGACCGTGGCGGCAGCGACGTCCGCGGCGGGCGGGGGAGCCGTCGCCGCCGCCGAGGCGCCGGCAGGCTTAGGGGAGACGGCGGACGACGACGAAACCCCCGCCGCCGAGCCGGAAGTCGAAGAACCGGCGGTCGACTCGGCGGAGGCGGTCACCGAGGAAAAACCCGCCGAGCCCGAGGCCGAAGAGCCGGAGGCCGAAGAGCCTGCGCCCGAGGCCGAAGAGCCCGAGGCCGAGCCGGAGGCCGAAGAGCCTGCGCCCGAGCCGAAACCCGAAGAGCCGGAGCCCGAGGCGGCGGCTGACGAGGAACCCGAAGGACTCGAAGCCGACGAGCCCGAAGCGAAAGACGAGGAGCCCGAAGGCGGAGCCGAGGAGCCCGAGGCCAAAACCGAGGAACCGGAACCCGAAGCCGAAACCGAGGAACCGGAACCCGAAGCCGAAACCGAGGAACCGGAGCCCGAGGCCGAAAAACCCGAACCGGCCACCGAAACGCCCCCGGGTCAACCGGAAACCCGCCGGCGGTGGGGCTCGCGGCTGCGGAACCGACTGCGCCGCTGACGCCGACGTCCCGCTCTTACGGACGGGGCGCAACGGATCTGGCATGCTGAAAAGCGTGACCATCGCAGGGTCAGCCGCCATATGACGCAAACCCCCGCACCCGCGGGCCAACCCCATCCGCACGGGTCGGGGCGTCATCGGCTCGCCATCGCGGCCGGAACCGGTGTGGCCCTGGGCGGCGCGCTCAGCTACGTCGCCCTGGCCGACCCGCACCGCCCGAGTTCGATCTATCCGCCGTGTCCGTTCCGGTTGCTCACCGGCTGGAATTGCCCGTTTTGCGGCGGGCTGCGCATGACGCATGACCTATTGCACGGTGACCTGCCCGCCGGCATCTACGACAACGTCTTCCTGCTGGTAGGCATCCCGCTGCTGGTCGTGTGGGCGCTGGTCCGCCGCGCCCGCGGCAGGGCTTTGTCGTCGCGGGCGGCGCTGCTGACGGTGGTGGTCGCGACGATCGCGTGGACGGTGCTGCGTAACCTGCCCGCTTTCCCGCTGATTCCCACCGTTATTGGTGGGTAAGAGCACACTGCGCGCGGCGGCTATCTGCGGGCCGTGGGGGTGTCACACGACTATGCTGGGTCGGCGTGAGTAGACGCGGAAAGATCGTCTGCACCCTTGGCCCTGCGACCAATTCGGATGAGTCGATCCAGGCCCTGGTTGAAGCCGGCATGGACGTCGCCCGGTTGAACTTCAGCCACGGCGACTATTCGGATCACAAAGCCGCCTATGAACGCGTCCGTTCGGCTTCGGACGCCACCGGCCGCGCCGTCGGCGTGCTCGCCGACCTGCAGGGCCCCAAGATCAGGCTGGGACGTTTCGCCACCGGGCCCACCTACTGGGCCGACGGTGAAACGGTGCGGATCACCGTCGCCGACTGCGAGGGCGACCACGACCGGGTGTCGACCACCTATAAGAAGCTGGCCGAGGACGCCGCCGTCGGCGACCGGATCCTGGTCGACGACGGCAAGGTCGGCCTGGTGATCGACGGCATCGAGGGCGACGACTTGATCTGCACCGTCGTCGAGGGCGGGCCGGTCAGCAACAACAAGGGCATCTCGCTGCCCGGCATGAACGTGTCCGCACCGGCCTTGTCGGAGAAGGACATCGAGGACCTCACCTTCGCGCTGGACCTCGGCGTCGACCTCGTCGCGCTCTCCTTTGTGCGTTCGCCATCCGACGTCGAGTTGGTGCACGAGGTGATGGACCGGGTGGGCCGGCGGGTACCGGTGATCGCGAAGCTGGAGAAGCCCGAGGCCGTCGACAACCTGGAGGCCATCGTTCTGGCCTTCGACGCGATCATGGTGGCCCGCGGCGACCTGGGCGTCGAGCTGCCCCTCGAAGAGGTTCCCCTGGTGCAGAAGCGGGCGATCCAGATGGCCCGGGAGAACGCCAAACCCGTCATCGTCGCCACCCAGATGCTCGATTCGATGATCGAGAACTCACGGCCGACCCGGGCCGAGGCCTCCGACGTCGCCAACGCCGTCCTCGACGGCGCCGACGCGGTGATGCTGTCCGGGGAAACGTCGGTGGGTAAGTACCCGCTTGCGGCGGTGCGGACCATGGCGCGCATCATCTGCGCGGTCGAGGACAATTCGACGGCCGCCCCGCCGCTGACGCACGTGCCCCGCACCAAACGCGGGGTGATCTCGTACGCGGCCCGCGACATCGGCGAGCGGCTCGACGCCAAGGCGCTCGTCGCGTTCACGCAGTCCGGCGACACGGTCAAGCGCCTCGCGCGCCTGCACACCCCGCTGCCGCTGCTGGCCTTCACCGCGTGGCCCGAAGTGCGCAGCCAACTGGCCATGACCTGGGGCACCGAAACGTTCATCGTCCCGATGATGACCTCGACCGACGGCATGATCCGCCAGGTCGACAAGTCGCTGCTGGAACTCGGTCGCTATAAGCGCGGCGACCTGGTGGTCATCGTCGCCGGCGCGCCACCTGGCACAGTAGGGTCAACCAACCTCATCCATGTGCACCGGATCGGGGAGGACGACGTCTAGCGCAAGGAGAGCGTGTGCCGGCAGGCTGTGAGCCCCAGGAGCCGAATGCGGCGGAAGCGGCCGCGACACCGACCCCTTCGGATTTCATCGAGCTGCTGGCGACGCTCGACCTCGAGCGCGTCGACGACGACCTGTTCATCGGCTCGCATCCGAGCAAGAACCCCATGCGGACCTTCGGCGGTCAGCTCATGTCGCAGTCGTACGTCGCGAGCAGCCGCAGCCTGGTTCGTGACGACCTGCCGCCGAGCGCGCTGTCGGTGCACTTCATCAACGGCGGGGACACCGCCAAGGACATCGAATTCCGCGTGACGAGGCTGCGTGACGAGCGCCGCTTCGCCAACCGCCGCGTCGATGCGGTGCAGGACGGCACGCTGCTGAGCTCGGCGCTGGTCTCCTACATGGCCGGGGGCCGCGGCCTCGAACACGGCATCGAGGCGCCACAGGTGGCCGAGCCGCACACGCAGCCGACGATCGGCGAACTGTTGCGTGGCTACGAAAAGACCGTTCCGCACTTCGTCAACGCCCTGCAGCCCATCGAATGGCGTTACACCAACGACCCGGCGTGGGTGATGCGCACGAAGGGCGAGCGGCTCGGCCACAATCGGGTCTGGGTCAAGGCCTTGGGGGAGATCCCCGACGACCCCGTATTGCACACGGCAACAATGGTGTATTCGTCGGACACCACCGTTTTGGACTCGGTTATCACCACGCACGGTCTTTCCTGGGGATTCGACCGCATATTCGCCGCGTCGGCCAATCATTCCATTTGGTTTCACCGGCAGGTCAACTTCAACGACTGGGTCTTGTACTCCACATCGTCGCCGGTGGCGGCCGATTCGCGGGGCCTGGGCAGCGGGCACTTCTTCGACCGGTCCGGGCTACCGCTGGCCACGGTGGTGCAAGAAGGCGTGCTGAAATACTTCCCTTCTTCCCGCCGCTAAACCGTGACCCAATAGCGGCGGAATCTCCGCGCGAATTCGGCCTTGTAGTGGCCGTGATGGGGCGTAGCTTTGACGTAGCCGGGTATTCGGTGCAGAGGCGGCGATCATGCCGCCCAGCTGTTGTCAGCGCATCGGGAGGTGAGGGTGAACGGGCCGGTAATGGACGTCGCGGTAGCAAGACCTCGCGCGCGCGAACGCGTTGTCGTCTCGGTCGATTCACTCGCGGCCCGTTTGCTGGGCGCTCTGGCGCTGTTCGGTGCGGCATGCTGGCTCATCGAGATCCTTGCGCGCCATCACAGCCAGCCGAATTGGCAGTACACCGACCGGTTGGCCTGGTCGCTGACGGTGCTGGTCGCGGTGGCCTGGATGGCCCGCGGCATCTTTTTGGGCCGGCCCGTGACCACTATGCACGCCGCCGCCGCGGCCTTGTTCTTGTTGGCGGGTTTGGGCCTGCATGTGTTGTCCTTCGACCTGCTCGGCGACGTGGTGATCGCCAGCTCGGGCATGGTGTTGATGTGGCCGACCACCTCCTATCCGCGGCCCAATGACCTGCCGCGGGTGTGGAAGTTGATCGACGCGACCAGCGGCGACGCGCTCGCGCCGTTCACCATGCAGACCGGCAAGAGCTACCACTTCACCGCCGATGGGACCGCCGCCCTGGCTTATCGGACGCGGATGGGAATCGCCGTGGTCGGCGGCGACCCGATCGGCGACGAGGCGCACTTCGGCGAACTGGTTGCCGATTTCGCCGCTTTCTGCCACGCCCACGGTTGGCGCATCGCCGTGGTGGGCTGCAGCGAGCGGCGGCTCGACCTGTGGAGCGATTCGGCGGTGCTGGGACAAACGTTGCGGCCCATACCGATTGGGCGCGATGTGGTCGTCGACGTGGCCGGCTTCGACATGGTGGGCCGCAAGTTCCGCAACCTGCGTCAGGCGGTGAAGCGCACCCACAATTGCGGCGTCACAACCGAAATCGTCTCCGAGCAGGAACTCGACGACCAGCTGCTGGCCGAGCTGACCGAGGTGGTGCGGGAGTCGTCGAAGGGCGCCCACGCGGATCGCGGATTCCACATGAACCTCGACGGGGTCCTGGAAGGCCGGTTCCCCGGAATACTCCTGATCATCGCCAGGGACAGGGCGGGCAAGGTGCAGGCGTTCCATCGGTACGCCACCGCCGGCGGCGGCAGCGACATCACCCTCGATGTGCCATGGCGCCGACGCGGCGCTCCGAACGGGCTCGACGAGCGGCTCAGCGTCGACATGATCATGGCAGGCAAACAGGCTGGGGCGCAGCGGGTTTCGCTCGCGTTCGCGGCATTCCCCGAAATTTTCGACGCCAAGAACCGGGGCTGGACCCAGGGCCTCTTCTACCGGTTGACCCACGTGCTCGACCCGCTGATCGCCCTCGAGTCGCTGTACCGGTATGTGCGTAAGTGGCATGCCCTCGACGTCCGGCGGTATGCGGTGATCTCCATGACGCAGATCGTCCCGTTACTGTTCGTGCTGCTGTCGCTGGAGTTCATGCCGCGCCGGCGACACCTCTGAGCGCGTCGCGTCACCGACGCACAGTTCGGGGCAACCAGAATCGCTGGGCAGGTGGTGAGTCGCCACCACCACCGTTCGCTGCGCGGACATCAGCCGCGAATCGGAGGCCAACAGGTCGTGCAGGACCCGTTCGGCGTCGACGGCATCGAGGTGTTCGGTGGGTTCGTCGAGCAGCACGATCCGCGCGGGGGAGATCACCGCGCGGGCCAGCAACAGCCTTCTGCGCTGGCCGGCCGAAAGCGCCTGCGCGCCGGCGGTGAGCACCGTGGACAAACCGTCGGGCAGAGCGGCGAGCCAGGGACCAAGGCCCACGACGTCCAGGGCCGCCGTCAGTTCGCCGTCGGGGCAGTCCCCGCGCGCGACCAACAGGTTGTCGCGGACGGTGGTGGCAAAAATGTGTGCGTCCTCGGCGAAAAATCCGACGGCGCCGCGCAAGTCGACCTCATCGAACTCGCCCAGGGCGGTGCCGTCCAGCGTGACCCGCCCGTCCAGCGGCGGCAACAGACCGGCGAGGGTCATCAACAAGGTCGTTTTCCCGCTACCGCTGGCGCCGGTGACGGCCAGCCTCGCACCGGGCGGCAGGTCGACCGCAATCCGGGCGGACCACGCCGCCCCGTTGTAACCGGAACGCACGTCGGCCGTCAACCGCCCGGTGCCGACCGGCGCCCGCGCGCCCGGCGTGGGGGTTGCGGGCGCCGAGGGGGTCAGATCGAGCAGGCGGCGCGCGGCGATCCGTGACCGCGTCAACTGGATCGCGGCGGCCGGCAGCGGCGTCATCGCCTCGAAGGCCGACAGCGGCAACAGCATCAAGACGGCCAGCGTGGTGGGTGCGACCGCATGCGCCAACCCGATCCCGCACACCACCGCGCCCAGCACGCTGGCTCCGATCGCCGCGGTGGACATCGCCTCGGCGATGGCGGCCGGTTTGGCGGCTGCGTCCCGGACGTCGCTCCACGCGCGTTGCCGGCGTTGCGATTCGGCGATGACCCCCGGAAGCAGGCCGGCGACCCGAAGCTCCGGGGCATGCTCCAGAGCCAGCATCGCCGACGTATCGCGCTGCGAATGATGCTGTCGCGCAACGTCTTCCTGACCCCTGGCGGCCCGGGCCGCGAGAAGGGGAGCGACAAGCCCGGCGATCAGCAGGCAGACGGCCAGCACGACGGCCGCCGCGGGTGAGATTGCGGCAATGACCGCCGTGGCCGCGAGGGCCAGCACCACCGCGACGCCGATCGGCACCAGGGCGCGCACCACGATGTTGGCCAGTTCGTCGACGTCAGCCCCGACACGGGCCACCAGTTCACCGCTGTGCAGCCGGACGGCGGCCGCCGCGGGCCCGCGCGCCAGCCGTCGATAGCTCTGCACCCGCGCGGCGCCGGCCGCACGCAGGGCCGTGTCGTGGGTGGCCAGTCGTTCGCAGTAGTGCAGCACGCCCCGGGAGATCGCGAACATGCGGACCGCCACCGCCGCGACGGACAGGTCCAGCACGGGCGGCATCTGCCAGGCGCGCGTGATCAGCCATGCCGAAACGCCGGCCAGCGCCAGTGCGCTGCCCAGCGAGAGCACCCCGAGCGTCATGGCCGCCAGGACGCGGGGCAGCCGCGGGCGCAGCAGTGTCGCGGCGTCGGCCAGCGGATCACGCCGGGGCATAACGCACCCCCCGCTCGGCGACCACCTCGACGATCCGGTCACCGATGGCCAGGACCGGCGCGCGGTGGCCGACGACGACCACGGTCGCACCGGCCCGGGCCCGTTCGACGATGGCCCGCAAGACGCGTTGCTCGGTGTGCGCGTCCAGGTGCGCGGTCGGCTCGTCGAGCAACAGCACGGCAGCCGTCGAGCCGAGCGCTCGGGCCAGACCCAGTCGTTGGCGCTGCCCCAGCGACAACCCGACACCACCCCGCCCGAGCACGGTGCCGCCCCCCTGGGGCAGCTCGGCCAGCACGGCATCGAATCCGGAATCGGAACAGGCCTTTTCGACGTCATCGAGCCCCCCGAGCAGCGCCAGGTTGTCGTCGACCGTGCCCGGGACGAGCACCGGCCGTTGCGGCAGCCAGGACAGCTGCGCCCACCAGTTCGCCGGCTCGAGATCGGCGACGTCGACGCCATCCACAATGACCCGGCCCGACGAGGGCACGCCGATGCCGGCGATCGCCTGCAGGGCGGTGCTCTTGCCGGCGCCGTTACGCCCGGTGAGTACGGTCACCGAGCCGGGCTCGATGACCGCGTTCAGATCGCGTGGCGCCTGGCCGTCGCGGCCGTCGACGCTCAGATGTTCGAGCCGAATCCGCGCGCCGCGTGCGGCGACCGTCCGGGTCCGGGCCGTCGACGCCGCGGGCTCGCCGATGAGGTCGAACGCCGCACCGGCGGCGGTCCTGCCGTCTTGCGCGGCATGGAATTCCACGCCGAGGCGGCGCAGCGGCCAGTACACGTCCGGCGCCAGCAACAGCACCGTCAGGCCGGTGGTCAGGGTCATCTCGCCGAACACCAGACGAAGGCCGATCCCGACCGCGATCAATGCCACCCCCAGCGTCGCCAGCAGCTCCAGCACCAGGGCCGACAGGAATGCGATCCGCAGGGTGGCCATGGCCGAGCGACGGTGTGCGGCGGCCAGTTCGGCGATCCGGTGTTCCGGCCCTCGGCTGCGCCCCAGTGCCCGCAGGGTCGGGATGCCCGCGATCAGATCGAGCAACCGGGCCTGCAGCGTCGTCATCGCGGCCAGCGCCGCGGCCGAGCGGTCGGCGGTTGCCAGCCCGATCAACACCATGAAGATCGGGATCAGGGGCAGTGTGATCGCCACGACGGCTGCCGATTTCAGGTCGTAGGCCGCGATCACGGCCACGGTGGCCGGGGTCAAGATGGCGGCGAGCAGCAACGTCGGCAGGTAACCGGTGAAGTAGGGGCGCAAACCATCGAGGCCGCGGGCGACCACGACGGCGGCGGCGTCGCGTTGCGTTGCGAGTTCCCGGGGTTGCCGCCCGGTGACCGCCGTGAGCACCTGGCCGGACAGGTCGGCGATGACCGCGCTGGCTCCCCGTTGTCCCAGGCGGGCCTGCAGCCAATGTGTCACCACACGGATTGCCCACAGTGTCAACAGGATTGACAACGGACCCAACCAGCCACGCAGGCTTCGGGCGGAGGTGCCGCCGATCACGCCGGCGACGATGGCCGCCAATACGATCGCCGAGCCGATCGCGCAGCCGGAGATCAGCACACCACAGCCCACCACCGCGACCAGGTAGCGGCGCAACGACGCCGACGCCCGCCACAGTCTCGGATCGAGCGGCGCCCGGCTGGTGCGGTCGGTACGGCTCAGGACGCGCGCCTTGCCAGACCGATGGGCGCCGGTATGCGGTCAGCCGAGATCCGTTGCCGGAAAATCCAATACGACCAGGCTTGGTACACCACCGTGAGGGGAGCCATGAAGGCCGTCACCCAGGTCATGACCTTGAGGGTGTAATGCGTGGAGGAGGCGTTGTAGATGGTCAAGCTCCACCGCGTGTCCAGTGTCGAGGGCACCAAATTCGGATACAACGAGCCGAAGAGCAGGATCACCACGGCCGCCACCACCACCGCGACGCAGGTGAACGCCCAGCCGTCGGACGCGCGTCTCCACACCAACAGCACCGCCGCCGATTGCGCGACCAGCGCCGCGGCGAGCGCCAACCAGGTCCAGTCCTTGCCGTGCGCCAGTTGAGTCCAAAGACCAAATGCCGCAACCAATCCCGTGGCAGGCAGCGACAACCAGACGCCGAACCGGTACGCGTCATCGCGGATGGCACCCGAGGTCTTCAAGGCGACGAATGTCGCCCCGTAGAACATGAACAACCCCGCGGTGGCCAACCCACCCAACAGCGTGTAGGCGTTCAGCACATCGGTGATCGACAGGTGGATGTGGCCGTCAGCGCCCACCGGCAGACCGCGCACCAGGATGGCGAACGCGACGCCCCACAAGACGGCCGGCAGCCACGACCCGGCCGCGATGCCGACGTCGGCCCAGCCGCGCCATTTCGTGTCGTCGATCTTGCCGCGCCATTCGATCGCCACGGCGCGCACGATCATGCCGAACAGGATCGCCAACAGCGGCAGGTACAGCGTGGAGAACACGGTGGCATACCAGCCGGGGAAGGCGGCGAACATCGCTGCGCCGCCGACGATCAGCCACACCTCGTTGCCGTCCCACACCGGCCCGATGGTATTGAGAGCCGTGCGGCGCAGCGGTTCCGGTTCACCGATGCCGACGCGCGCGAACGGCTCCATCAACATGCCGACGCCGAAGTCGAAGCCCTCCAGGACGAAGAAACCCAAAAACAGCATCCCGATGATGCCGAACCACACCTGCGGCAGTCCCATCGTCTCAACTCCTTTCGGCGCCGGGTAAGCCGCGTCAGTACGCGAAGGACAGAGGTGCGACCTCGTCGTCGGTGGGCGCCTGCGGGGGAGCGGGTTCCGCGTCGTGCTCCAGCGGCCCTTCCGCCACGTAGCGCTTGAGCAGGAAGAACCAGAGAACCGCGAGCACCGCGTAGACGAGGGTGAAAGTCACCAGCGAGGTGATGACCATGCCGGGCACGTGATTCGACACCCCCTGGCGGACCGTCATCCGAACCAATTGATCCCCAGTGGGATTGGGCGCCACCACCCATGGCTGGCGACCCATCTCGGTGAACACCCACCCCGAGATGTTGGCCAGAAACGGCGTGGGGATGGTGAGCAGGGCGAACCACGACATCCAGCGCGTGCGGGGCGTGCGCCCGCCGCGGGTGACCCATAACACGGCCAGGGCGAACAAGACCGGGATCGCCAGGAATCCGATCATCGCGCGGAAGGACCAGTAGGTGACGAACAGGTTCGGCCGGTAGTCGTCGGGTCCGAACCGCTGCTGATACTGCTGCTGCAGCTCGTCCACCCCGCGCAGCGTCACGCCGCTGAATTTGCCCTCGGCCAGAAACGGCAGGACATAATGCACCTTGATCACTTCGGCGACGCTGCCGCAGTTGTTGTGCGTTCCGATCGTCAACACCGAGAAGTCGGGGTCGGTCTGCGTGTGGCACAACGCTTCCGCAGACGCCATCTTCATCGGCTGCTGAACGAACATCAGCTTGCCCTGGCGGTCACCGGTGAAGAACAAGCCGAGCGTGGCGATCAGCACGACCCCACATCCGAGGATGGCCGCGGGGCGAAACATGGCGCGCGCGTCGATTTGTGCTTCGGTCGTGGTGGAACCCGGCTTGCGCGAACGGACCATCCACCATGCGCTCACCGCGGCGACGAACGTGCCCGCAACCAAGAGCGCCCCGGTCACGGTATGCGAAAACGCCGCCTGCGCAGTGTTGTTGGACAGCAAGGCAAAGATGTCGTCGAGTTCGGCGCGTCGCGTCGCCGGGTTGTAGTGCGCGCCGACCGGGTGCTGCATGAACGAATTGGCCGCGATGATGAAGAACGCGGACGCGTTGACGCCGAAGGCGACGATCCAGATGCAGGCTAGGTGGATCAGCTTGGGCAGCCGGCTCCAGCCGAAGATCCACAAGCCGATGAACGTGGACTCGAAGAAGAAGGCGAACAACCCCTCCATCGCCAGTGGCGCACCGAAGATGTCGCCGACGAACTTCGAGTACTCCGACCAGTTCATCCCGAACTGAAATTCTTGGACGATCCCGGTGGCCACGCCGATGGCGAAGTTGATCAGGAACAGCTTGCCGAAGAACTTGGTCAGCCGGTACCAGGCCGTGTTACCGGTGGCCACCCACGCCGTTTGCATGATGGCGATGAGCGGTGCCAGGCCGATGGTGAGCGGCACGAAGATGAAGTGGTAGACGGTGGTGATACCGAACTGCCACCGCGAAATATCGACGACATTCATCTGTCATCTCCCGAAACTGCGGAGGGCCGATCCGACGGCTACGACATAGTGTAGTAGACGAGTCGGCGCCTCCGCTACCGGCGGCCCTGCTCAGCTTGCGAGGGTCTTCGAGGCCTTGCGGATCCCGAACGACGAGACGATCTCGAACACGCCGATGACCACGAACCACGCGCCGACCACGTAGGCCAACGTGACGATCGACGCGAACGGCGACGCCAGGACCACGATGCCGGCGAGCAGGCTGATCACGCCCACGAAGATGTTCCAGCCCCGCCCCGGCAGGTGCGGGTCACTGACGGCCGAAACCGTCGTGCCGACCCCGCGGAAGATGAACCCGATGCCAATCCAGATGGCCAGCAACAGGATTGCGGTCAGCGGGTCCTTGCCGAAATGACGGAATGCCAACAACGCAAGGATCAACGACGCCGCGCCACTGATGAACAGCAGGATCCGGCTGCCCGCCGAGACATGAAGCGAGAACGCGAAGACGACCTGCGCGACACCGGTAATCAATAGATAAACACCGAAGGCGACGGCGGCAACGAGGATGGAAATTCCCGGCCACGCCAGCACCAGGACACCGAGGACAAGAGACAAAATTCCCGACAGCAGAGCGGATTTCCACAGATGCGGCAGCAAACTTGGAACGGGGTGGGTTCCAGGAGAGCCAGGGGCGATAGTCATGGCCGCAGTCTGGCATAAACGTGCGCCGCGGTACAGGGATTCGCCTCAGACGTGAACCGTGCGTGGATCCTCGGCGCGCAAGTCGGTGGGTTCTTCGCCCGCCTTGCGGCCGGTGAGATACCACGTGCGCATAACGCCCTTGCCCTTGATTTCGATTCGACCGCGCTCTTGCAGAACGAATTCATTTTTCAGGCGTTCGTACATCGCCTGGGGCACTTGGATGCGGCCCACCGAATCGGTGGATTCCATCCGCGACGCGACGTTGACGGCGTCGCCCCACACGTCGTAGAAGAATCGGCGCGCACCCACCACGCCGGCCACGACGGGCCCACAGGCCATGCCAATTCGCAGCGGTACGGCGTGGCCGTGTGGATCATGCAGTCCCGCAGCAGCATTGGCCATGTCGAGAGCGAAATCGGCCAGGGCGAAGGCGTGATCCGGCCGCGCCCTTGGGACCCCGCTGACCACCATGTAGGAGTCTCCGCTGACCTTGATCTTCTCCAGGCCGTGTTTGTCCACCAACTCGTCGAAGGCGCTGTAGAGCCGGTCCAAGAACTGCACCAGGTCCGCCGGGGCCGTGCTGCTGGCGCGTTCGGTGAAGCCGACGATGTCGGCGAACAGGACGGAGGCCTCGTCGTACTTGTCGGCGATGACGTTGCGGTCGGCGCTCTTGAGGCGCGCGGCGATGCTGCCCGGCAACATGTTGGCCAGCAGCGCTTCCGACCGCTGGTACTCGGATTCCATCACCGTCTCGGCGCGCTGCGTATCGCGCAGCGCGTACCACACGGTGATGAACACCATGACGCAGGCGGAGAGGATGGTGACGACGAACATCATCGACTGTGCCCAGGCCGGCACCAGACCGGTGTCGCGAGGAACGAGAAATTCCAGCCCGATGATCAGGCCGGCGGCGATCGCCGCCAGGAATGCGGCCAGCACGATGTGGTCCAACCCGAGCACCAGGACGACCAGGCAGGCGCCCACTACCAAGAAGAACTGGGCGCCCGAGGAGGTGCCCGAATCCCAACAGGTCACGGCGATTGTGACGTAGGCCGCGCCGATGAACGTCAGCGGCGCAACCAGGTCACCGAACCGGTGCAACCACGGCACGCCGCCGAAGATCAAGGCCGAGAGGACGTTGACGAGGACGATCTGCCAGATCCAGGCGCCGGTGACCATCTGCAGCACCACGAAAGTGGCGCAGACCGTGACGGCCAGCCAGGCCGCGATCGAGAGCACCCGGTATTCCCGGGCGGCGCTGTCGGCGTAGTGCTGATTGCGGGCGCGTGACTGGGCGCGCGCCGCGGCCACACAGTCCGGGCGCCCCGACGAGCCGTCTGGGCATGTTGGTGGGGCACCACACTTCTTGGCCGCCACGGTGCAAGCCTAACCGCTGAACAGCACCTTGGCGGGCCCGTCTCGCAGGAAAAATCGGCGCTTTCGCCCCCGTAAGTTTCTGAGGCTGACGACGGTTCGTGTTATCGGGTTGTGATCGGGTCCAAGGGGTCGGGGGCCGCAGAACTTCAAGTGGTACCGGAAAGCGGAAATTAGGGCGAACTCTCGTGGTGCCCTCGGTGAGATTCGAACTCACACTGTACGGGTTTTGAATCCGTTTCCTCTGCCAGTTGGGATACGAGGGCGTGCGGTCTCTTACCTTAGAGACAGCCTCCCACCATAGAGGATCGCCGAGTGCTCATCTGTCCCACCGCCCCCGAGGTCGTTGGTCTGAGGCGTTCACGCCACAATATTCGTCATGACAGGCCCCACGACCGACACCGACGCCGCTGTGCCGCGCCGGGTCCTGATCGCTGAAGACGAAGCGCTCATCCGCATGGATCTCGCCGAGATGCTCCGAGAGGAGGGTTACGAGATCGTCGGGGAGGCCGGCGACGGGCAGGAAGCCGTCGAGCTGGCCGAGCGCCACCATCCGGATCTGGTGATCATGGATGTGAAGATGCCGCGCCGCGACGGCATCGACGCCGCCTCGGAGATTGCCAGCAAGCGGATCGCCCCGATCGTCGTCTTGACCGCCTTCAGCCAGCGCGACCTGGTGGAGCGGGCGCGCGACGCGGGCGCGATGGCCTACCTGGTGAAGCCGTTCACCATCAGCGACCTCATCCCGGCCATCGAGCTGGCCGTCAGTCGCTTCGGTGAGATCGCCGAGCTCGAACGCGAGGTGGCCTCGCTGTCCGACCGGCTGGAGACCCGAAAGCTCGTCGAGCGCGCCAAGGGGCTCCTGCAGAGCGAACAGGGCATGACCGAGCCCGAGGCCTTCAAATGGATTCAACGCGCCGCCATGGACCGCAGGACCACGATGAAGCGGGTGGCCGAGGTCGTCCTGGAGACCCTCGACCCGCCCAAGGACGACTCGGCCTAGAGCCGCGAGCCTGCGTGTCGGTACGGCGACACGCCGCCGGACGCGTACAACTGTGCACGCTCGCGCGGAAAGGGCGCGGAAAGGGCTCAGCGCGCGACGATCACCGACGAGCCGTGGCCGAACAGCCCCTGATTCGCGGTCACCCCCACCTTGGCGTTCTCTACTTGCCGGCCGGTGGCCTGGCCACGCAGTTGCCAGGTCAACTCGCAGACTTGAGCGATCGCCTGGGCGGGAATCGCCTCACCGAAACACGCCAGCCCACCCGACGGGTTGACCGGGACCCTGCCGCCGATCGTGGTGGCGCCGCTGCGCAGCAGCTTCTCCGCCTCGCCCTTGGCGCACAGCCCCAGGTGCTCGTACCAATCGAGTTCTAAAGCCGTGGACAGGTCGTAGACCTCGGCCAGGCTCACGTCCTCGGGTCCGATGCCCGCCTCGGCGTAGGCCGCATCGAGAATCTGATCCTTGAACACCCGCTCCGGTGCGGCCACCGCGGCGGTGGAATCCGTTGCGATATCCGGCAATTCGGGAAGATGTTGGGGATACTGCGGGGTGACCGTGCTCACCGCGCGCACCGACGGCACGCCCTGCAGCGAGCCGAGGTGCTTGCGGGCGAACTCGGCGCTGGCCACGACCAGCGCCGCGGCACCGTCGGAGGTGGCGCAGATGTCGAGCTGCCGCAGCGGGTCGGACACCACCGGGCTGGCCAATACGTCCTCGACCGAAGATTCCTTGCGGTAGCGGGCATTCGGGTTTTGCAGGCCGTGCGCGGAGTTCTTCACCTTGACCGCGGCGAAGTCCTCGGACGTCGCGCCGTAGAGATCCATGCGGCGGCGCGCGAGCAGCGCGAAGTACACCGGGTTCATCGCGCCGATCAGGTGGAAGCGCTGCCAGTCGGGGTCGTTCTTGCGCTCACCGCCGACCGGGGCGAACGCGCCCTTGGGCGTGGTGTCGGCGCCGATCACCAGCGCGACATCGCAGAAGCCGGCCAGAATGTGGGCGCGGGCGCTCTGCAGCGCCTGCGAACCGCTGGCGCAGGCGGCGTAGCTGGAACTGACCGGCACGCCGTTCCAGCCGAGCTTCTGCGCGAACGTCGACCCGGCGATGAAGCCTGGGTAGCCGTTGCGGATGGTGTCGGCGCCGGCCACCAACTGAATCTGTTGCCAGTCCAGCCCGGCCTCGGCCAGCGCGGCGCGCGCGGCGACCACGCCGTATTCGGTGAAGTCGCGGCCCCATTTGCCCCAGGGGTGCATCCCGGCGCCCAGGATGTACAGCGGTTCGGGTGCACTCATTCGACCCGTCATTTGCGCCGCTCCTCCTCATCGCTGCGCTGCGCATCGTCGCCGGCGCGCCTCCAGGCGTGCACGATGCGCTCGATGCCATCGTCGTCGGTGAACAGGGTCATGGTGGTCAGCTCCATCTCCATGCCGACCTTCAGGTCGGCGGCCAGGGTGCCCTCGACGACCTTGCCCAACACAATGATTCCCTCGTCGGCCAGCTCCACCGCGGCGATGGCGAACGGCTCGAACGGCTCCGCCGCCGGGTAGGGCGCGGGCGGGGGATACCGGTTTTCGGTGTAGCTCCACAGCCTCCCGCGGGTGGACAGCGCGACGGACTCCAGGGTGTCGCTGGTACAGGCCGGGTTGGGGCAGTTGTTCTCCCGGGGCGGGAAGACATAGGTGCCGCACTCGGGGCACTTGCTGCCGATCAGATGCGGGTTTCCGGCGTCGTCGGTGGCGAACCACCCGTCGATCGCCGGTTGTTGACTGGTGACCTCTGGCACCCGGCCAGACTACCCAGCCCCCACGCAAAACTGAAACGTGTTGCAGTTCTGCGGGCGGCGCGGTCGGGACGGTTACCTCGTCACACCGGGTGCTTAGAGTGAGACCGTGCCCGCCACGAAAACCACCACCAAGGCCAGCGAGGAACAGACCACGCCGACGCTCATGCTGCTGGACGGCAATTCGCTGGCGTTCCGGGCGTTTTATGCGCTGCCCGCCGAGAACTTCAAAACCCGCGGCGGGCTGACCACCAACGCGGTCTACGGCTTCACCGCCATGCTGATCAACCTGCTGCGCGACGAAGCCCCGACGCATATCGCCGCGGCTTTCGACGTGTCGCGGCAGACCTTCCGCTCCGAGCGCTACCCGGAGTACAAGGCCAACCGGTCCGCGACACCCGACGAGTTTCACGGCCAGATCGACATCACCAAGGAAGTCCTCGCGGCATTGGGCATCACGGTGCTGGCCGAGGAGGGCTTCGAGGCCGACGACCTCATCGCGACACTGGCCACCCAGGCCGAGCGTGAGGGCTACCGGGTGCTGGTGGTCACCGGCGACCGGGACTCGTTGCAGTTGGTCAGCGACAACGTGACCGTCCTGTATCCGCGCAAGGGGGTCAGCGAGTTGACCCGCTTCACCCCGGATGCCGTCGTCGAGAAGTACGGGTTGACCCCGCAGCAATACCCGGACTTCGCCGCCCTGCGGGGTGATCCCAGTGACAACCTGCCCGGCATCCCCGGCGTGGGGGAGAAGACCGCCTCCAAATGGATCGGCGAGTATGGATCGCTGCAGGGTCTGGTGGACAACGTCGACTCGGTGGGTGGCAAGGTGGGCGACGCGCTGCGCGCACATCTGGCCAGCGTGATCCGCAATCGCGAGCTGACCGATCTCGTCAGAGACGTGCCGCTGGCCCAAACGCCGGACACGCTGCGGCTGCAACCGTGGGATCGCGACCAGATTCACCGGCTCTTCGACGACCTGGAGTTCCGGGTGCTGCGGGACCGGTTGTTCGAAACCCTGGCCGCGGTGGAGCCCGAGGTCGACGAGGGCTTCGATGTGCGCGGCGGCGCGCTGGAACCCGGTGAGCTGGCCGTGTGGCTGGCCGAGCACAGCTCGGGCAAGCGGTTCGGCCTGGCCGTCGCGGGCACTCATCTGGCCTACGACGCCGACGCCACCGCCCTGGCCATCGTGTCCGCCGATGGCGAGGGCCGCTACATCGACACCGCGACGCTGAATCCCGAAGACGAGGCGGCACTGGCGTCTTGGCTGGCCGACCCCGGTCCGCCCAAGGCGCTGCACGAAGCCAAGCTGGCGATGCACGACCTGTCCGGACGGGGCTGGACGCTGGCCGGCGTCACCTCCGACACCGCGCTGGCGGCCTACCTGGTGCGGCCCGGCCAGCGCAGCTTCTCCCTTGACGACCTCTCGTTGCGCTACCTGCGGCGCGAATTGCGAGCCGAAAACCCTGAGCAGCAACAACTTTCGCTGCTCGACGATGACGAGGGCGTCGACGACCAGGCGGTGCAGACGCTGATCCTGCGCGCCGTGGCGGTGCTGGATCTGGCCGACGCGCTCGACGAGGAGCTGGCCCGCATCAACTCCACCTCGCTGTTGAGCGGCATGGAGCTGCCGGTGCAGGCCGTGCTGGCCGGGATGGAAAACGCCGGCATCGCAGTCGATTTAGACCTGCTGAGCGAGCTGCAGAGCGATTTCGCTCACCAGATCAAAGATGCCGCCGAGGCGGCGTATGCGGTGATCGGCAAGCAGATCAACCTGGGCTCGCCCAAACAGTTGCAGACGGTGCTCTTCGACGAGCTGGAAATGCCGAAGACCAAGCGCACCAAAACCGGATACACCACCGATGCGGACGCGTTGCAATCGCTTTTCGACAAGACCGGCCATCCGTTCCTGCAACATCTGCTGGCCCACCGCGACGCCACCCGGCTCAAAGTCACCGTCGACGGGTTGCTGAACTCGGTCGCCTCGGACGGGCGCATCCACACCACGTTCAACCAGACCATCGCCGCGACGGGCAGGTTGTCGTCGACAGAGCCGAATCTGCAGAACATCCCGATCCGCACCGAGGCCGGTCGGCGGATCCGCGACGCGTTCGTCGTCGGCGAGGGCTACAGCGAGCTGATGACGGCCGACTACAGCCAGATCGAGATGCGGATCATGGCGCACCTGTCCAAGGACGCGGGGCTGATCGAGGCCTTCAATACGGGGGAGGACCTGCACTCGTTCGTCGCCTCACGGGCGTTCGGCGTGCCGATCGAGGAGGTCACCGGCGAGCTGCGCCGCCGGGTCAAGGCCATGTCCTACGGGCTGGCCTACGGGTTGAGCGCCTACGGGCTGTCCGCCCAGCTCAAGATCTCCACCGAAGAGGCCAAGGACCAGATGGAGCAGTACTTCGCCCGGTTCGGCGGCGTCCGCGACTACCTGATGGACGTCGTGGAGCAGGCCCGCAAGGACGGCTACACGTCGACGGTGTTCGGCCGCCGCCGCTATCTGCCCGAACTCGACAGCAGCAATCGCCAGGTGCGGGAGGCCGCCGAGCGGGCCGCGCTCAACGCGCCCATTCAGGGCAGCGCCGCCGACATCATCAAGGTGGCGATGATCGAAACCGACAAGGCGATCAAGGAGGCGGGCCTTTCCTCCCGGATCCTGCTGCAGGTGCACGACGAGCTGCTCTTCGAGGTCGCGCCCGGCGAGCGGGAGCAGCTCGAAGCGCTGGCGCGCGAGAAGATGGGTGGCGCCTACCCGCTGGACGTCCCGCTCGAGGTGTCGGTGGGTTACGGCCGTTCCTGGGACGCCGCCGCGCATTAGGGTGGCGATCCGAACGCCGCCGCGCCCACCGGGGCGCAACGGCTGCGCATCCGGTCCCCGAGCTGGGGGTACCGCCCGGTTGCGGTGGCTACGCCGCGGCGAAGAACGCCCGAAGTTTGCCGCGGCGTGACGTTCGTGGCAACCGTTCGAGCAGGTTCGACGGGTCTGCGTTTGGCCAGCATGTGCCCAGTCGAGTAGCCTCGATGAGTAAATCCCATTTGTCCCTACGACCAAACCTGTCCGGAGCAACCCAACAACATGCCGAGTCCCGCCGTCACCTCGCCGCAAGTAGCCGTCAACGACATTGGCTCGAGCGAGGATTTTCTCGCCGCAATAGACAAAACGATCAAGTACTTCAACGATGGCGACATCGTCGAGGGCACGATCGTCAAAGTGGACCGGGACGAGGTGCTCCTCGATATCGGCTACAAGACCGAAGGGGTCATCCCCGCCCGCGAACTCTCCATCAAGCACGATGTCGACCCCAATGAGGTCGTTTCCGTCGGTGATGAGGTCGAAGCCCTGGTCCTCACCAAGGAGGACAAAGAGGGTCGCCTGATCTTGTCCAAGAAGCGCGCGCAGTACGAGCGCGCCTGGGGCACCATCGAGGCGCTCAAGGAGAAGGACGAGGCCGTCAAGGGCACCGTCATCGAGGTGGTCAAGGGTGGTTTGATCCTCGACATCGGGCTGCGTGGCTTCCTGCCCGCCTCGCTGGTCGAGATGCGCCGCGTCCGCGATCTGCAGCCCTACATCGGCAAGGAGATCGAGGCCAAGATCATCGAGCTGGACAAGAACCGCAACAACGTGGTGCTTTCCCGCCGCGCCTGGCTGGAGCAGACGCAGTCCGAGGTGCGCAGCGAGTTCCTCAACCAGCTGCAGAAGGGCGCCATCCGCAAGGGTGTGGTCTCCTCGATCGTCAACTTCGGTGCGTTCGTCGACCTCGGCGGGGTGGACGGCCTGGTGCATGTCTCCGAGTTGAGTTGGAAGCACATCGACCATCCGTCCGAGGTCGTCCAGGTCGGCGACGAGGTCACCGTCGAGGTGCTCGACGTCGACATGGACCGTGAGCGGGTTTCGTTGTCGCTCAAGGCCACTCAGGAAGACCCGTGGCGGCACTTCGCCCGCACCCATGCCATCGGCCAGATCGTGCCGGGCAAGGTCACCAAGCTGGTCCCGTTCGGTGCGTTCGTGCGCGTCGAGGAGGGCATCGAGGGCCTGGTGCACATCTCCGAGCTGGCCGAGCGCCACGTGGAGGTGCCCGACCAGGTGGTCGCGGTGGGCGACGACGCGATGGTCAAGGTCATCGACATCGACCTGGAGCGCCGCCGAATCTCGTTGTCGCTCAAGCAGGCCAACGAGGACTACACCGAAGAGTTCGACCCGGCGAAGTACGGCATGGCCGACAGCTACGACGAGCAGGGCAACTACATCTTCCCCGAGGGCTTCGATTCCGAGACCAACGAATGGCTCGAGGGATTCGAGAAGCAGCGCGCCGAGTGGGAGGCCCGCTACGCCGAGGCCGAACGCCGGCACAAGATGCACACCGCGCAGATGGAGAAGTTCGCCGCGGCCGAGGCCGCTGGGCACGCCGAGCAGTCGCCGGGCAACGGCGCGCGTGAGGAGAAGGCGGGCGGATCGCTGGCGAGCGATGCCCAATTGGCCGCGCTGCGGGAGAAACTCGCCGGCAACGCGTGACGTCGTTCTGACCACGTCATGCTGCGGATCGGGCTGACCGGTGGCATCGGCGCCGGCAAGTCGGCGCTGTCGTCCGCCTTCGCGCGCTGCGGTGCCGTCATCGTCGACGGCGACGTCATCGCGCGTGAGGTGGTCCAGCCCGGAACCGAAGGCCTGGCCGCACTGGTCGAGGCGTTCGGCAGCGACATCCTGCTCGCCGATGGATCGCTGGATCGTCCGGCGTTGGCCGCCAAGGCTTTTCGCGACGACGAGGCACGCAAGACGCTGAACGGGATTGTCCACCCCCTGGTGGGCAATCGCCGTTCGGAGATCATCGCGTCGGTGCCCGAGGATTCCGTTGTGGTCGAGGACATTCCGCTACTGGTGGAATCCGGGATGGCTGCGCTGTTCCCGCTCGTCGTCATCGTGTACGCCGATGTCGAGGTGCGGCTGCGGCGGCTGGTCGACCAGCGCGGCATGGCCGAGGAAGACGCGCGCGCGAGGATCGCCGCGCAGGCCAGCGACGAGCAGCGCCGCGCGGTCGCCGACATCTGGCTGGACAACTCGGGCACTCCCGAAGAGTTGGCACGGCACGCCCAGGATGTGTGGGACCACCGCATCGTCCCATTCGCGCACAACCTGAGCGCGCACCGGATCGCCCGGGCCCCGGCCCGGTTGGTGCCGCCCGACCCGAATTGGTCCGACCAGGCGCAGCGAATCGTGAACCGCCTGAAGACCAGCTGCGGTCACCGGGCCGTGCGTGTCGATCACATCGGCTCGACCGCCGTGCCGGACTTCCCGGCCAAGGACGTCATCGACGTGCAGATCACCGTCGAATCCCTTGCCGTCGCCGACGAACTCGTCGAACCGTTGCTGGCCGCCGGGTACCCACGGATCGAGCGCATCGCCGAAGACGTCGCCAAGCCCGACGCCCGCAGCACCGTGGACCGCTACGACCGACAGGACGATCCGGCCCTGTGGGCCAAGCGAATTCACGCGTCGGCTGATCCCGGCCGGCCCACCAATGTGCATATCCGGGTGGACGGCTGGCCCAATCAGCAGTTCGCCCTGCTCTTCGTGGAGTGGCTGAGGGCCAATCCCGACGCCCGCGCCGACTATCTCGACGTCAAGCGGGCCGCCGAGCACGGCGGTGGCGAAGACACGGCCGCCTATGTCGAGTTCAAGGAGCCGTGGTTCCTCGACGCCTACCGGCGTTCCTGGGATTGGGCCGACTCGACGGACTGGAAACCCTGACGCGCGCCTAGGGCAGGGGTGCGCCGCACTGCAGCGCCCCGTTGTTGGGGTCGGCACTCCCTGCGACCGGCCTGACCATCTGGTCGGTCTGGACGAAAACGTTGTCGTCCACGTCGATTTCGCAGTGCACGTTCGCCGCATACGGGAAGCGCAGCACTATGCGCATGCCGGCTTGCTGCGGGTCGGGCAACACGGTGTCGGCCTCGAACGCGTTGCCGGGCATCGAGCTCAGCCCGGCCGTGTTCGTCTGACCGCCGTTGATCACGAAGGTGGCCTGGCTCCCGGTCGTGACGCCGTCGATCCTGGCCCGATAGGTGATGTTGTGCAGATCCGCCCGTGCCGTTGCCGGATTCAGAACGGCGATGGCGGTCACGGCGGCGATCGGCAACAGCCGGCGGCCTTTGCAGCTCATAGCCGCTGACATTACAGCCAGCCCGATCGGGCGGCCAGATCGTTTGCCCTAGGGCTGGCAGTGCGGACACCACAGCGTCGCGCGGCCACCTACCCGGGCGCGTTTGAGCCGGGTGCCACAGCGTGGGCAGTGCGGGTCCGGTTCGTCACGCACGCCGGTCAGCCAGCGGGGCAGGCCCGGCACCCGGCCATGCCGCACCGCGGTCCGCAGCACCTGCGTCATCGCGCGGTGCAGGGCCTTCACGTCATCGCCGTCCAGCTCCGTAATCGGAAGGGTGGGCCGGACTTTGGCCCGCCAACAGATCTCGTCGGTCAGCAGATTGCCGAGCCCGGCGATCACCGACTGGTCCATCAGCGCGGGCTTCAGCTGCCGTGATCGTGCCGATCGCGAGGCCAGCGCGTCGCGGAACTCGCGCAGTGCCAGCCCCAGCGCATCGGGGCCCTGTGCACCGGTGACGTGCGCAATGTCGTCAGGATCGTCGGCCAGCCACACCCCGCGCAGCTTGCGCAGGTCGGCATAGCGCAGTTCGCCTCGATCGAGCGACACCACCAGCCGCTCATACTTTTCCGGCTCGGCGCCGGACTCGGCGTAGTACGGGCGTCCGGTCATGCCACTGTGGATCAGCAGCGTCGGGCCGTCGGTCGGCAGTATCAGCCATTTGCCCTGCCGGCGCGGCGCACCGAAGCGGTGCCCGGCCAGTCGCCGGGCGAGCGCGGCGGCGGGGGCGTTACGCAAGACGCCGGGGTCGCGGACGTCTACGCGTTCGATCCTGCGGCGGGGCAGAGTTTTGGCGAGCTCGCGCCGGAAACCTTCGACATCCGGCAGTTCAGGCACGAAGTTTCGCCAATCGTTCGAGGGGGCCGGTCAGCGAGCGCGCGTGGCGGAACATGCCTGCCCACGGGTCACCGTGTGCGGCGAGGCGTCGGGGAACATCGCGGATGCTGAACCGATCCGCCCGCAGACCGCGCGCGTCCAGTTCGTCCCACCGCAGCGGGGTGGCCACCGGCGCCCCGGCGCGGGCCCGCACCGAGTACGGCGCGACGGCGGTCTGCGCGTAGGCGTTGCGCATGACGTCCAGGTAGATGCGACCATCGCGCTTGTCTTTGCGGGCCTGGACGGTGCGGTGCGCGTCGTCCTCGGCGGCGACGACTTCGGCGACGTCCCGGGCGAATTGCCGCACCGTATCGAAGTCGGCCTCGGCGCGTAAGGGCACCACCACGTGCAGCCCGCGAGATCCGGTGGTCTGCAGGTAGCGCGCCAGCCCCAGGTCATCGAGCACGTCGGCCACCGTGCGAGCGGTCGCCCGCACCACCGCGAAATCGGCGTCAGACGGGTCGAGATCGAAGACCAACCGGTCGGGATTGTGCAAGTTGGATTGCCGCGACTGCCAAACATGTAGGGTTATGCAATTTTGGTTGGCCAACCAGCGCAGCGCTTCCGGGCGTTCGGCCAGCGGATGCACCAGTGTGCCGCCCTCTTTTCCGACCTCGACCGCGCTCATCCAATCGGGGAGCGTATCGGCGAAATCCTGCTGCACGAAACCCTTTTCGCCGATGCCGCGCGGGAACCGCTGCACGGTCAGCGCCCGGCCCTTCAGGTGCGACAGCATAACGTCGGCGACCTGGCCGTAGTAGTCGGCCAGGTCCTGCTTGGTGATCCCGTCGTCGGGGAACATCACGCGGTCCGGGTGGGTGATCTCCACCTCAACGCGGGGCATCAGCGTGTCTCCCTGACCACTTCGGTGGCATCCTTATCGGTGCGCATACCGAGATAGCGTGGGTGGCGGAGCTTTCCGTCGCGGGTCCACTCGGTGAATCCGATCTCGACCACCATCTCGGGGCGAACCCAATGGGCGCCGGCTTCGCGCACCGAGCCCCGTACGAACGGCGATGCGTCTTGCGCGAGCGCGGACAGCCGCTCGTGCAAGCGGTGCAGCGTGGCGTCGTCGAAACCGGTGCCCACCTTGCCGGCATAGCGCAAGTCATCGCCCTGGTAGTACCCCAGCAGCAACGCGCCTAACTCCACTCGGCTGCCCTTCGGGCCGGTGTAGCCACCCACCACGAATTCCTGGTCGCGCACGCATTTGAACTTCAGCCAAGCCCGCGAGCGCCCGCTCTCGTAGGTCGAGCCGGCCAGTTTGGCGATCACCCCTTCGTCGCCGCGCCCACACGCCGCCTGGTAGGCGGCGATACCGTCCTCGACCCGGTGCTGGGCGTAGCGCAGCGGGTCAGCGAAATCGATTGCCTTGCGCAGCAACCTCTTACGCCACAGCAGTGGCACCTCCACGGTGGATTTTCCGTCAAGATGCAGCAGGTCGAAAACATAGTAGAAAACACGCACCGGGGACGCGCGGGCCAGCTCGGGGTCGGTGATGCCCAGCCGGCCCTGCAACCGGGCGAAGCTGGTCCGGCGGCCCTGGAACGCCACCACCTCGCCGTCCAGGACGAAGCGAGTGGCGCGCTGGGCCGCGAGCGCATCGACCAACTCCGGGTAGGTTCCGTTGAGCGGCTGACGATTTCGCGACAACAGCCGTATCCGATCGCCGTCGCGAAACGCCAGGCAACGCATGCCGTCGAACTTGCGCTCGAATATCCAGTGCGGATCGCAGAACCGATCCTCGGTGAGGGTGGCCAGGGTCGGCGCCCGCCAGTCCGGCACGGGCTCGTCGTGCAGGGCCGCGCGCACCGCGGCAGGCAGTCCGGCGAAGTCCGTCACGACAGCTCCTCCGGCGAGCCGGCGCGCCCGCGCCAGGTCAACTCCATGCCATGCTGTCCCAGCCAGCGGGATAGGTCATAGCCGTGGCGGGCCAGCCCGTCGATGCCGGCCACCGCGCGCCGCACCGCGCGGGCGGCGACCTCGGGGGTCAGCAACCCGTGGCGGACGGCGTCCAGCAGCTCGTCGACGTCGGTGAGTTCCGCCCTGACGCCGGTGCGGACCTCGATGTCCAGGTAGTGATCTTCGGAACGCCACGCCGTGGGGCCGGGAAGATATTCGCCCACATCCAGGTAGTAATCGAGGTCGCGTTCATGCCCGGGATTGAAGTGAAACACCGTGGCGCGCAATCCCAACGACGGCAGCAGCCACGACTCGAGGTAATGAAACTGCGCGCGGCCCGGAGTGGGCCGGGCGATGTAGAGGCCCCACGGGTGCACGGCATACTCGTCGACGGTCCGCACGATGCCCTTGGGGTCGGTGTTCGTGCGGGCCACCAAGTCGAACGTCTCGTGCTTCGGCGGGTGAATGGTGTCACCCTACCGCCGCGGGGCGATCGGCTACCGTCGCAACCGGATTTTCCATCGCACGAAGCCGGCGTAGAAGATCGACAGCGCGGCCAGCATGCCCATGTCGAGCAGCCAGACCTTCGGCGTGTGCTGCCAGAACCGGTCCTGGGACAGCAGGGTGTCGGGCACCAGGTGACGCAGATCCACCGTCGACGAGGCCGCGGCGTAGCCCCAGCGTGCCGGCATGGCCCACGACAGCTGGTTCAAACCGGGGCGGCCGGTCACCGGCACCATTCCGCCGCACAGCACCAACTGCGCCATCACCGCCACCACGAACAGCGGCATGATCTGCTCGCTGGAGCGCACCAGCGACGAAATCGCCAGGCCCAGAATGGCCGAGGCGACGCACGTCGCCGCGACGGTGGCGAACAATTCGACGGTGGCCCCGACGGTCGAGTGGCCGAACAGCACCGTGCCGCGCGTCGGGGCGCTCTTGCCGATCACCACGATCGCGGTGACGATCGCCGACTGCAGTATCGCGAACCCGCAGAACACCGCGCTCTTGGCAAGCAGGTAGGCGGTGGTCGACAAACCCACCGCCTGCTCGCGCTGGAAGATGGCGCGTTCGCCCACCAGGTCGCGAATTGTCAGAGCGGTGCCCATGAATGCCGCCGCCGGCATCAGCAGGGCCAGTATCTGCGCGGCTTCGTCGGGTGTCCCCGCGTTCGGCGCGGGAAGGTGAAATCCGTTGCTGCCCGGCACCGTCAGCGACAGCGAGCCCAAAATGAACGGCAGCAGGGCCAGGAAGACGAAGTAGGCGCGGTCGGCGATCACCAGGCGGACCTGACGCCGGGCGATCGTCGAAATTTGGCGGCGCACGCTGGTGTGAACCGGCTCCCCGAGGCTGCTCGGCTCGTCAGTCTTGTCCGGCAGGTACCGCTGCGGCCGTTTCTGGGCCTCGCTGCGCTCCACGAATCGACGGTTGGCTTCTTCGGGGTCGGCGCCGACCTGGGTGAAGATTTTCGCCCAGTTGGTGGTGCCCATCGCCCCACCGATCTGGTCGGGCGCGCCGCAGTAGGCCGTCTTGCCGCCCGGGGCCATCAGCAGCACCTGGTCGCAGACGTCGAGGTAGGACAGCGAGTGCGTCACCACCAGCACCACCCGGCCGGCATCGGCCAACTGGCGCAGCATGGTCATGACCTGCAAGTCCAGCGCGGGATCCAGCCCCGAGGTCGGCTCGTCGAGGATCAGCAGTGACGGCCCGGTCAGCAGCTCGAGCGCCACCGAGGCGCGTTTGCGCTGCCCGCCCGATAGCTTCTCGACGCGGGTGTCGGCGTGCTTGGTCAGGTCGAGTTCCTCGAGTACCTGGGCGACGACCTTCGCGCGGTCCGCCTTGCTGGTGTCGGGCGGCAGCCGCAGCTCGGCGGCGTAGCCCAGCGCCTGGTTGATGGTCAGCTGGCGATGCACCACGTCGTCTTGCGGAACAATGCCGATCCTGCTGCGCAGGGATGCGTACTCGGCGTGAATGTTGTGTCCCTCGAACGTAACCGAGCCCGACGTCGGGGTGGTGTAACCGGCGATCAGCCTTGCCAGCGTGCTCTTCCCGGCGCCCGAACCGCCGATCACGGCGGTCAGCGTCCCGGGTCGCGCGGTCAGCGAGATGTCGTCCAGCAACTGCTTGCCGTTGTCGACGGCGTAGGTGACGTCGCGCACCTCGAGGCCGCCGGTGCGGGTGCCGGCGTCACCGCGTTCGGTCAGGGTGCCGTCGCGGAACACCAGGTCGACGTTGCCGATGGTGACGATGTCGTCCTCGGACAGGATGGCCGAGCCGACCCGGGTGCCGTTGACGAACGTTCCGTTGACGCTGTTGTCGCGGATCTCGGTGCCCAGCTGGGTGGGCACCAGGGTGGCGTGCTGACGGGACACCAACACATCGGAGACGACGATGTCGTTCTCGGCGGCGCGGCCGATCGTCATGGCGCCGACGGTGCCCGCGGCCGAGGACGCGCGCGGCGAGAGCAGTTTCACAAAACGCGTCGCCAGGTTCGACACGTCGGCCGTCTTGGCGTCGATCACGGTGAATTCCGCTGCGGGCGTTACGGATGGCTGTCGTGGAGCCTCGGTTTCGCCCGCCGCGGGCGGCGCGACCTGCAGCCTTGCCGGTGAGCCCGGGTCGATGACGGTCCGCTCCTCGGGCGGGACGCCGCGCGGCGCCGGTGGCGGTAATACGCGGGGCGGTGGCGCCTGGCGGGGCGGCACCGTCGGCTGATGCGGGGGTGCGCTCGGCGGCCTCGCCGGCTGCCGGGGTGGGACCGGGCGCGACGGCGCACCCGGCGGCCCGCCGCGGGCCGAGCCCCTGTTCTGGCCGCCGGGCCGGCCTTGCGGGGGCCGCGGCGGATGCGTCGGATTCGTTTGCTCGGCAAGCGCATTCCACCCCAGCGTCGGCGGCCCGGAGTCGTGACTCGGCCTGGTCCGTGGCGGCAGGCCGGCATGGCCCTGCTGTGGCCCGATGGCAAAGGTCAGGCGCGGCCCCTGCGGGTTTCCGATGTGAATGCTCTGCCCGTCGTGGATGTCGACCACCGGCATCCGGTAGCCATTGAGGTAGGTCCCGTTCAGCGAGCCGTTGTCGATTGCCAGCCACCGGCCCTGATCGAACCGCAGGATCAGATGCGCGCGGGAAATCCGCGGATCGGCGATGCGCACGTCGGCCTGCGCGTCGCGCCCGACGACCACTTCGTGGCCGGCCGCGAAGGATCGTTGGGACCCGTCATGCCGGATTGTCAGGATGGGCGGGGCGGGTCGAGTCACCACTCAAGTATCGACCAGCATCGGCAGTGCGCTCTATTGGAGCCAGCTGTGACTTCCCTTTGTCTCGATTCGGCCACTCATAGCCCTTTCATAGCTTGCTGAGACGAATCGCCTACTGGCGTGCGGCATTATTCGAACAACAGAGGCGAAAGGGAGCGTTGCGTGGGAGCGCGTCGAGCACACCGTTGTGCCGGTACGCAACGAGACCAAGTGGAGGGCCCATTCGCGGTGCGTACGCCCGGAAGGCAGCGACCCGCATCACAGTGCGGCGACACCGGGGGCGGTGCCGGAAAACGGGGGGCATGGCATTGATGAACGAGCACAGGGGAACTACCCGGCGCATCGGCGCCGGGCGACGGCTGGGCCCGCGACAGGCCCGGGAGGCATTGCGCGCGGGCTTTCGCTCGTTGCCCGCCATGCCGATCGGGCAGCTGTTCCGTCGGATACCACCGGTCGATTCCGCCCCCAACGTGGAACCCGCCGTCGCGCAACAGCTCAACGAGTCCAGCGGGCAGCGCCGTGCGGTGGGCAACGGTGCAGCATTCGCCGGCTACACGATTTTGCGGCAGCTCGGTGCCGGCGGCATGGCCGAGGTTTACCTGGCGTTGCATCCCCGGCTGCCGCGCCGCGACGTGATCAAGGTCCTGGCCGAGGCGGTGACCGCCGACCCCGAGTTTCGCGAAAGGTTCAACCGCGAAGCCGATCTCGCCGCGACGCTGTGGCACCCGCACATCGTGGGCGTGCACGACCGGGGTGAATTCAACGGGCACCTGTGGATTTCGATGGACTACGTCGAGGGCACCGACGCCTCCCGGCTGGTCAAGGAGAACCACGCTGAGGGGATGGGAATCCACGAGGTGTGCGCCATCGTGCAAGCGGTGGCGGGCGCGCTCGACTACGCCCACGACCGTGGCCTGCTGCACCGCGACGTCAAGCCGGCCAACATCCTGCTCACCCATCCCGAAGAGGGGGTGCGGCGAATCCTGTTGGCGGACTTCGGCGTCGCGCGCCACCTGGGCGACATCAGCGGGATCACCGAGACCAACGTCGCCGTCGGAACGGTTGCGTACGCCGCACCCGAGCAGCTGACGGGTTCGCCCATCGACGGCCGCGCCGATCAATACGCTTTGGCCGCAACGGCTTTCCACCTTCTCACCGGGGCGCCGCCGTTTCAGCATTCCAACCCGATCGCGGTGATCAGCCAGCATCTGCACGAAAAACCGCCGCGGCTCAGCGATTTCCGCCCCGATCTGGCCCAGCTCGACGACGTGTTCGACCGGGCGCTGGCCAAGCGGCCCGAGGACAGGTTCGAGCGGTGCCGCGCGTTCGCCGCCGCCGTCAGCGAGTCGTTCGGTGCCGTCTCCGGGGCGGGTCGCGGCGTCGCGCCCCGCGCCGACGTAGCCACGGAGCATCAGCGGCGCGGGCCCGGCGGCGTCATTGCCGTTCTGGGGCATCGCTTTTCGGCGAAAACCCGATGGGCGACCGCGCTGGTGTGTGCGGTGCTCATCGCCGTCGCGGCGACCTGGTCGATCCTCTATTCCTTCTCCCCCGACACGCCGCCGAGCAATCCGGCGCTCGCCTCCAAACCCTCCGCGCCCGCCGCCGGCGCCGCACCCACCGCGGGCGGGCCGGCGCTCAACGGGACGTACCGGCTGGCCTACGACCAGGCCAAGCGCACCACCAACGGCATCTCGATCCGGCACGGCGGGGCCGCCACCAGCTGGTGGGCCTTCCGGTCGGTGTGCACCACCAACGGATGCGCGGCCACCGGCACCCAGCTGGACGACGCCAGCCACCAGGTGGCCAACACCACCGATGGCGGACAGACCGACACCCTGCGCTTCGTGGCCGGCTACTGGCAGGGTGCGCCCGTGCAGCAGCGGGTGGGCTGCACTCAGCCCAACGGGCAGGTGCTGGCCACCCAGCAGGAGACCATCGCCTGGTCGCTGGCGCCGCAGGCGGACGGCACGCTGCGCGGCACGGAGACCGAGACCGTGCTGACCAACGAGTGCGGCGCCCAGGGGGCGGTGGTGCGGGTGCCGGTGGTGGCCACCCGGGCGGGCGTTGCGCCCGCGAACGTCGCGCTGGGCGATCCAACCCAGGTCATCAACGCCTCGACCACCGCGTCCGCCCCGGCGCCGCCGGTGCTCGGCGGGCTGTGCAGCGACGTCGGCAAGGTGGCCTACGACCCGACCAACAACGAGCAGATCGTCTGCGAGGGCAGCAGCTGGGCCAAAGCGCCGATCACGATGGGCGTGCACGCCGCGGGCAGCTCCTGCGACCGGCCGGGCACCTCGGTGTTCGCCATGAGCACCTCCAGCGACGGCTACCTGCTGCAATGCGATCCGGTAACCCGGACGTGGACACGTCCGGCCGGGTAGCCAGCGGATGCGCCCGCACGTCTGACAAAGCGCTGCGACACTTGTCGGCGATCGGTTCTACCCTGGTGGCATGGCATTCGCCACGGAACATCCCGTAGTAGCGCATTCGGAATACCGGCCGGCCGAAGAGGCCGTGGAAGGGCTGGTGCGCGTCGGCGGCCACTTCGAGGTGGTCAGCCCGCACGATCCGGCCGGGGACCAGCCGGCCGCCATCGACGAGCTGGAACGCCGGATCAGGGCGGGGGAACGCGACGTCGTGCTGCTCGGCGCTACCGGTACCGGCAAGTCGGCGACCACGGCCTGGCTCATCGAGCGGTTGCAGCGGCCCACCCTGGTGATGGCGCCCAACAAGACGCTGGCCGCGCAGCTGGCCAACGAGCTGCGAGAGATGTTGCCGCACAACGCGGTCGAGTACTTCGTCTCGTACTACGACTACTACCAGCCCGAGGCGTACATCGCGCAGACCGACACCTACATCGAGAAGGACAGCTCCATCAACGACGACGTGGAGCGGCTACGGCACTCTGCGACGTCATCGCTGCTGTCGCGCCGCGACGTGGTCGTGGTCGCCTCGGTGTCCTGCATCTACGGCCTGGGCACCCCGCAGTCATACCTGGACCGCTCGGTGGAGTTGCGCGTGGGCAACGAGGTACCCCGCGACGCGCTGCTGCGGCTGCTGGTCGACGTCCAGTACACCCGCAACGACCTGTCCTTCACCCGCGGCTCGTTCCGGGTGCGCGGCGACACGGTGGAGATCATCCCGTCGTACGAAGAGCTGGCGGTGCGCATCGAGTTCTTCGGCGACGAGATCGAGGCGCTGTACTACCTGCACCCCCTGACGGGCGACGTCATCCGGCAGGTCGACTCCCTGCGGATCTTCCCGGCCACCCACTACGTGGCCGGCCCGGAGCGGATGGCGATGGCGATCTCGACGATCGAAGCGGAGCTGGCCGAGCGGCTGGCCGAGCTGGAGGGCCAGGGCAAGCTGCTCGAGGCGCAGCGGTTGCGGATGCGCACCAACTACGACATCGAGATGATGCGCCAGGTCGGCTTCTGCTCGGGCATCGAGAACTATTCGCGCCACATCGACGGCCGGGGCCCGGGCTCACCGCCGGCCACCCTGCTCGACTACTTCCCGGAAGACTTCCTGCTGGTCATCGACGAATCGCACGTCACCGTGCCGCAGATCGGTGGGATGTACGAGGGCGACATGTCGCGCAAACGCAACCTGGTCGAGTACGGGTTCCGGCTGCCGTCGGCGTGCGACAACCGCCCGCTGACCTGGGAGGAGTTCGCCGACCGGATCGGGCAGACGGTGTATCTGTCGGCCACCCCCGGCCCCTACGAGCTCAGCCAGTCCGGCGGGGAGTTCGTCGAGCAGGTGATCCGGCCCACCGGCCTGGTCGATCCCAAGGTGGTGGTCAAGCCGACCAAGGGCCAGATCGACGACCTGATCGGCGAAATCCGCAAGCGCACCGAGGCGGACCAGCGGGTGCTCGTCACCACGCTCACCAAGAAGATGGCCGAGGACCTCACCGACTACCTGCTCGAAATGGGCATCCGGGTGCGCTACCTGCACTCCGAGGTCGACACGTTGCGCCGCGTGGAGCTGTTGCGTCAGCTGCGGCTGGGCGAGTACGACGTGCTGGTCGGCATCAACCTGCTGCGGGAAGGCCTGGACCTGCCGGAGGTGTCGCTGGTGGCGATCCTGGACGCCGACAAAGAGGGCTTCCTGCGGTCGTCGCGCAGCCTGATTCAGACCATCGGCCGCGCCGCCCGCAACGTCTCCGGCGAGGTGCACATGTACGCCGACACCATCACCGACTCGATGAAAGAGGCCATCGACGAGACCGAACGGCGTCGGGCCAAGCAGATCGCGTACAACGAGGAGCACGGCATCGACCCGCAGCCGCTGCGCAAGAAGATCGCCGACATCCTCGACCAGGTCTACCGCGAGGCCGACGACAGTGAGACCGTGGAGATCGGTGGGTCGGGCCGCAACGCGTCCCGCGGCCGGCGCGCGCAGGGTGAGCCCGGTCGCGCCGTCAGCGCGGGGGTGTTCGAGGGCCGCGACGCGGCCAGCATGCCGCGCGCCGAACTGGCCGACCTGATCAAGGACCTCACCGCGCAGATGATGGCCGCGGCGCGCGACCTGCAATTCGAGCTGGCGGCGCGGTTCCGCGACGAGATCGCCGACCTGAAAAAGGAACTTCGTGGCATGGACGCCGCCGGCCTGAAATGAGTTTGCTGGCAACCGATCTCCGGCTCTTATCGTCGCGCGACCCCATACGGTAGAGGAGTGACCGACGCGGCGACTATCACCGGCGGCTGGCGCGAGCTGCTGGGGCCGAGGTATCTGAGGACTTCTGTCCTGCTGGCCGGTGGGGTAGCGCTCTACGCCACCAATGAGTTCCTGACCACCAGCTTATTGCCCAACACCATCGCAGAAATCGGCGGCAGCAGGCTCTACGCGTGGGTGACGACCCTGTATCTGGTCGGGTCGGTGGTCGCGGCGACGATGGTCAATCCGATGCTGCTGCGCGTCGGCGCGCGGTCGTCATATCTGCTGGGGCTCGTCGTGTTCGGCGCCGCCAGCCTGGCTTGCGCTGCCGCCCCGACGATGCATGTTTTGATTGCTGGGCGGGCCATGCAGGGGGTGGCCGGGGGCTTGCTGGCCGGCCTGGGCTACGCGGTCATCAATTCCGCCCTGCCGCGCCGCTTGTGGACGCGGGGCTCGGCGCTGGTGTCGGCGATGTGGGGGGTCGCGACCGTGGTCGGGCCCACGACGGGCGGCCTGTTCGCGCAGTTCGGCATCTGGCGCTGGGCTTTTGTCGTCATGGCCGTCCTGACCGTGCTGATGGCCCTGCTGGTGCCGGTCGCGCTGGCCCGGGTCAGCCCGCCGACCGGCATCCCGAGGATCAAGGTGCCGGTGTGGTCGCTGCTGATCATCGGCGTGGCCGCACTGGCGGTCAGCGTCGCACAGATTCCGCACGACACCGTCGCGACGTACGGGCTGCTCGCGGCCGGCATCGTGCTGGTCGGCGCGTTCGTGATCGTCGATTGGCGCATGCACGCGGCCATCTTGCCGCCCAGCGTGTTCTCGCCCGGGCCGCTGAAGTGGATCTACCTGACCATGGGCGTGCTGATGGGCGCCGCGATGGTGAACACCTACATGCCGCTGTTCGGGCAGCGGCTGGCCCACCTGACGCCGATCGCTGCCGGATTCCTGGGCGCGGCGCTCGCCCTCGGCTGGACGGTCAGCGAAATCGTCAGCGCATCGCTGGAGAACCCGCGGACCATCGGGTGGGTGGTCATGGTGGCGCCGATGGTGGCCGCGTCCGGACTGGCGTTGGGTGCGGTGGCCCGGCGCGGCGACGGGTCGGCCGGCACCGCCACGCTATGGGCGGTCGCGCTGCTGGTCGCCGGCGTCGGGATCGGGATGGCCTGGCCGCACTTGTCGGCGCGCGCGATGGCGTCCGTCGCTGACCCGGCCGAAGGCGGCGCGGCTTCCGCGGCGATCAACACCGTCCAGCTGACCTCGGCGGCGATCGGTGCCGGGCTGGCGGGCGTCGTCGTCAACACCGCGACCGGCGGCGAGGGGGTGGCCGCACACCTGCTGTTCACGGTGTTCACCGCGTTGAGCGCCGCCGGGGTGGCGGTGTCGTACGCGGCGACGCGCGCGACGCGTCAAGCCCAGCCGGTCGGCACGGGGGGTTGAGCTCGTCCGGGTCGTCGCCGGGGTGAGCGGCGAAATCACCGCGTGGACTTGACAACCTGCGAGTAGTGGAATTGCCACCGCTCGACGATGTGGAAGCCCAGATAACCGGGGAAGCGGTATGCCGGGGCGCGCCCGAATGCGGATCCGGGCGGTAGCGACGGCCCCGCTTGATGGTCCGGCAGCGACTTGTCCTTATTGGTGATCGTCCAGATCGCCGGGCATTTGTTGATTTTGGCGGTCGTCAGCCATACGGCGACGTGCCCGTCCCACAGCGATCCGACCTTCGGCCCGTACACCCCGCGTTCGACGTCGATCAACGACCGGAAGGCCGCCGGGCGGGTGGCCAGCAGCGCACGAATCGGCCCGGGCTTCCACGGCACGGTGTTGTCCACCATCAGACAGTCGCCCGGGGCCGCGTGCGAGCTGATCAGATCGGCCACCTGGCTGTAGTCCCAGCCCTCCTTGGCGTACGGCCAGCGTTGCACGAACAGGTAATTCGGCACGGCGGCGACGGCGAACAACAGCACCGCCCCGGCGATCGGCCAGGGCCGGCGGGCGAGGGTGACGATACAGACGGCCAGGACGACGGCCATCGCGGGCGCGGTGAAGATCAGGTAGCGCGGGTAGTAGATCGGCTCGACGACGGCCGAGTACACGACGACCAGCGCGGTGGGAATCACCATCCACGCCGTTGCGATGATCAGCAACCGGCGCGGTTCGCCGGCCGGGCCCGGCACGCCGGCCAGCCGGGTCGCGATCGCCGCGACGATCAAGACCGCGCTGGCGATGGCGAAGGCCACGCTGTGGTCGAAGTACTGGCGCAGGATGATGTCGAACGCGTAATGCCAGCTGACGGGGTAGATCCAGTTGACCTGCCACACCTGCTTGTGCGCGAACACGATGAATGGCGTCATGGCCGCCACCGCGACGACGCAACAGCCGGTCCACCAGAGCGCCGGAGACCTGCGGGCGCCCTCCGGTGCGAGCAGCGGCAGCATGGCGCCGAACACCGGCACCATCAGCAGCAGGTTGAGGTTGAGCAAGATCGCCAGCATCAACCCCAGCGCATACCAAACCCATCCGCGTGGCCTGTCGCGCCGAACGGCGGCGACGAACAACACCGTCAGCCAGACCGTCGCGGCCACCACGAAGGCGTACGGACGCGCCTCCATGCCCGCCCAGGTGGTGCGCGGCAGGATGCCGAAAACCGCCCCCGCGCATACTGCGACGGGCCGGGTCGAGAACTGTTTGGTGAAGACCGTGACCCCGGCGGCGGCGGCCCCGACGGCCAGCGAGCTTGGGAAACGCGACCAGAACTCGGTGGGCGGGAAGAGGGCGAACCAGCCGTGCATCACCAGGTAGTAGGCCCCGTGGACGGCGTCGATGTGGCTGAGCAACCGCCACAGCTCCGGCAGTGTCCGGCTGGCCGAGGCCGATATCGTCGCCCCCTCGTCGAACCAGAGCGACGGCCGACAGGCCCAGGCGGCGCTGACAACGGTGGCGAACAGGGCGATCGCCCATGGATCCAGCAACCTGCCGCGAGTGCCCCCGGGCCGGGGCTCGGCGCCGACATCCCCGGCGCGCGGCTCGAGGGTGGGCTCGAGGGTGGGCATGGACATGATGCCTGTTACTTTAAGTCGCGGTCGGGCGAACTGGTCGCAAACCGCTTCCGGCGCATTCTTTGTTCGTGCCGACATTGGCGAAAAGGCGCTTAATGCAATGTTTTCGGCGTCGGCCGCGCGCTTTTGATTGTTTTGGCATTGCCGTCATGTCCGTAGGCCCAGCCAGGACCCGCAAATTGCGCCGCGCCGCGCCGCGCGGTGTGGTTAATCCTCCTCCTGCTCATCGGGCAAACGCGCTACTGTCTTGGGTTGGCTGACCAACCAAAACTGGGAGGGTAAATGGGCGCCTATCGGACGGTGGTGGTAGGAACCGATGGCTCGGATTCGTCGATGCGCGCGGTAGAGAAGGCGGCGCAAATTGCCGGGTCGGACGCAAAGCTGATCGTGGCGTCGGCGTATTTGCCCCAACACGAGGACGCCCGGGCGGCCGACGTCCTGCGGGACGAGAGCTACAAGGTTTCGGGGACCGCGCCGATTTACGCGATTCTGCGCGACGCCAAGGACCGCGCCCACGCCGCAGGTGCGACGAACATCGATGAGCGACCCATTGTCGGCGCCCCGGTTGACGCGCTGGTGCACCTCGCCGAGGAGGAGCAGGCCGATCTGCTCGTGGTCGGCAACGTCGGCCTGAGCACCATCGCCGGCCGGCTGCTGGGATCGGTACCGGCCAACGTCTCGCGCCGGGCCAAGACCGACGTGCTGATCGTGCACACCACGTCCTAGCGCCTCAGCGCTGCGCGGGCTACCAGCCGCGCTCGCGCCATTCGGCCAAGTGGGGACGTTCGGCGCCCAGCGCCGTGTCGTCACCGTGACCGGGGTAGATGACGGGCGGCCGCGCTGGGCGGCGACTACAGGGCCACGCTGACGTGCATGCGGGTCATGGACCAGCAGGCCCGCTTCTACGGCCTGTATGGGCGGCATCAGGAATTACTGCATCTTTTTGAGAAATCCCCCGAGTCAGCTTCCAACGCCCCCTAGGACGGCCGCAGGTCGGTCCCGCCTGGCGCGCGATCACAGGTCGGCCAGCAGGGTGGCGGCCGTGCGCAGCGCCTGCGCCACCGCCACCTGGTCGACCGTCGCGGGCCAGCCGTCGAGGACGCAATCGGACCGGGCCCGCAGCGACCGGGCGGGCCTGGGCGAGTTCACGGCCTCGAAGCTGATCGCGGCGGCGACCAGGCGGGCATCTGGCCAGGTCAGCCCGGCTAGGACGCCTTCGATCTGCAGGGCGCCGGCCAGGCCCTGCAGCACGCCCCGGAACGCGGAGCTGCCGGTGGCGGCCTCGCGGCCTCAACGATCAGGTTCAGGGCAGCGGCCTCGGGATCGGCGGGGTTGGCGGGCGGCGTGTACGTGGTGTTCGTCATGCCCATAGTTAACTCGCGCTGACGCGAATCGCCGAGGGGCACAGTATATTTCGCAACCACGCACAGTTTCGCGCATATGCGTCATAGTGTGCGTACGCACAGTTGCGTGGTCACATTGCGTACGGCGCCGCCGCCGCTCAATTCCCCTCAGTTAGTACCGAATTCGGTACTAACGCCGAGCGGCAGACCCTCCCAGATCCTGGGAAATTTCACCACCCGCGTTCGCGCCACTCCGCCAAATGCGGTCTCTCGGCCCCCAGTGTCGTGTCGTCGCCGTGGCCGGGATAGATAATGGTGTCGTCGCCGTACCGGCTGAAGACCCTGGCCTCAAGGTCGCCCATCAGCGATTCGAAATCGCTGGGTTGTGTTGTCCGCCCTGGCCCACCCGGGAACAGGCAATCGCCGGTGAACAACTGGGTGACACCGCCGGTCGCGGGGCCGCCCAGGGCCAGGGCGATCGACCCCGGGGTATGCCCGCGCAGATGGATGACGTCGAAGGTCAGCTCACCGACCTCGACGGTGTCACCGCCCGACAGCAAACGGTCCGGTTTGACCGGCAGCGGCCCCGCGTCGATCTCGTTGGCCGCCGTCGGCGCGCCGGTGGCGGCGGCCACCGCCTCCAGCGCCTGCCAGTGATCGAAGTGCTGGTGGCTGGTCACGATCAGCGACACCTTCGGCGCGTGCTGCCGGATCAGGTCGATCAGGACGTCCGCGTCGTTGGCGGCGTCGATCAACAATGTTTCGCCGGTAGCGGAACAGGTGATCAGATACGCATTGTTGTCCATGGGGCCGACCGAGACCTTTAGGATCGTGGCGCCGGGTAGGGTCCGGCGGGCCGCGGTGCCGGGGTCGACGTGTCCGGTGTAGTTGTCGTCCACTGCAGTCATACCGGTCACGCTACTGGCCAGAACTTGCTTGTCGGTATGGGCACATAGCATGGAATGCGCCGTGCGCAATTCCGGTTCGGATTCCGCACAGCGGCCACGAGAAGTTGCCGAAAGTTTTGAGAGGGGCAGCGTTGGCTGACCGTCTGATCATCAAGGGCGCCCGCGAACACAACCTGCGCGGCGTCGATCTCGACCTGCCCCGCGACGCGCTGATCGTCTTCACCGGCCTGTCGGGTTCGGGGAAATCGTCGCTGGCCTTCGACACGATTTTCGCCGAGGGGCAGCGCCGCTACGTGGAGTCCCTGTCCGCCTACGCCCGCCAGTTCCTGGGCCAGATGGACAAGCCCGACGTCGACTTCATCGAGGGGCTGTCCCCGGCGGTCTCCATCGACCAGAAGTCCACCAACCGCAACCCGCGATCGACCGTCGGCACCATCACCGAGGTGTACGACTACCTGCGGCTGCTCTACGCGCGGGCCGGCACGCCGCACTGCCCGATCTGCGGCGAGCGGATCGCCCGGCAGACTCCCCAGCAAATCGTCGACCAGGTCCTGGCGATGCCCGAGGGCACCCGATTCCTGGTGCTCGCCCCGGTGGTGCGCACCCGCAAGGGCGAATTCGCCGACCTCTTCGAGAAGCTCAACGCGCAGGGTTACAGCCGAGTCCGGGTCGACGGCGTCGTGCACCCGTTGACCGATCCGCCAAAGCTGAAGAAGCAGGAAAAGCACGACATCGAGGTGGTGGTGGACCGCCTTACCGTCAAGGCGTCCGCCAAGCAGCGGCTCACCGATTCGGTGGAGACCGCGCTGAACCTGGCCGACGGCATCGTGGTGCTCGAGTTCGTCGACCACGACCACGACGCGCACAACCGGGAGCAGCGGTTCTCCGAGAAGCTGGCCTGCCCCAACGGGCACGCGCTGGCGGTCGACGACCTGGAACCGCGGTCGTTCTCGTTCAACTCGCCCTACGGCGCCTGCCCCGAGTGCAGCGGCCTGGGCATCCGCAAGGAGGTCGACCCCGACCTGGTGGTGCCCGACCCCGAACGCACCCTGGCCGAGGGCGCCGTGGCGCCGTGGTCCAACGGCCACACCGCGGAGTACTTCACCAGGATGATGGCCGGGCTCGGCGACGAGCTGGGCTTCGACGTCGACACCCCATGGCGCAAGCTGCCGGCCAAGGCGCGCAAGGCGATCCTCGAGGGCTCCGACCACCAGGTGCACGTGCGGTACCGCAACCGGTACGGGCGCACCCGGTCCTACTACGCCGATTTCGAAGGCGTGCTCGCCTTTCTGCAGCGCAAGATGGCGCAGACCGAATCCGAGCAGATGAAGGAACGCTACGAAGGCTTCATGCGTGACGTCCCCTGCCCGGTGTGTGAGGGCACCCGGCTCAAGCCGGAGATCCTGGCCGTGACGCTGGCCGCGGGGGACCGGGGCGCGAAGTCCATCGCCGAGGTCTGCGAACTGTCGATCTCGGACTGCGCGGACTTCCTCCAGCGCCTCACCCTCGGCGTCCGGGAGAAGGCGATCGCCGGGCAGGTGCTCAAGGAAATCCAGTCGCGGCTGGGCTTTTTGCTCGACGTCGGGCTGGAGTATCTGTCGCTGTCGCGCGCCGCGGCCACGCTGTCCGGCGGTGAGGCGCAACGCATTCGGCTGGCCACCCAGATCGGGTCCGGCCTGGTCGGCGTGCTCTACGTGCTCGACGAACCGTCCATCGGGCTGCATCAGCGCGACAACCGCCGGCTCATCGAAACCCTCACCCGGTTAAGGGGTTTGGGCAACACGCTGATCGTCGTCGAGCACGACGAGGACACCATCGCGCACGCCGACTGGATCGTCGACATCGGCCCGCGCGCCGGTGAGCACGGCGGCGAGATCGTGCACAGCGGCACCTACAGCGAGCTTTTGGCGAACAAGGACTCGATCACCGGCGCCTACCTGTCGGGCAGGGAACGCATCGAGATGCCCGCGAAGCGGCGCCCGGTGGACAAGCGGCGGCTCACCGTCGTCGGCGCCCGCGAGCACAACCTGCGCGGCATCGACGTCTCGTTCCCGCTCGGCGTGCTCACCTCGGTGACGGGGGTGTCGGGTTCCGGCAAATCGACTTTGGTCAACGACATCCTGGCGGCGGTGCTGGCCAACCGGCTCAACGGCGCCCGGCAGGTTCCCGGCCGGCACACCCGGGTCACCGGGCTGGACCACCTGGACAAGCTGGTACGGGTGGACCAGTCACCGATCGGCCGCACGCCGCGGTCCAATCCGGCGACCTATACCGGGGTGTTCGACAAGATCCGCAACCTGTTCGCCGCCACCACCGAGGCCAAAGTCCGTGGCTATCAACCGGGCCGGTTCTCGTTCAACGTCAAGGGCGGCCGCTGCGAGGCGTGCACCGGCGACGGCACCATCAAGATCGAGATGAACTTCCTGCCCGACGTGTACGTGCCCTGCGAGGTTTGCCACGGCGCCCGCTACAACCGGGAAACCCTCGAGGTGCATTACAAGGGCAAAACCATCTCCGAAGTGTTGGACATGTCCATCGAGGAAGCGGCGGAGTTCTTCGAGCCCATCACCGGCATCCACCGCTACCTGCACACCCTGGTCGACGTCGGGCTGGGCTACGTGCGGCTCGGCCAGCCGGCGCCGACGCTGTCCGGCGGCGAGGCGCAGCGCGTCAAGCTGGCCGCGGAACTGCAGAAGCGCTCGACCGGGCGCACCGTCTACATCCTCGACGAGCCCACCACGGGCCTGCATTTCGACGACATCCGCAAGCTGCTGAAGGTCATCAACGGCCTTGTCGACAAAGGCAATACGGTCATCGTCATCGAACACAACCTGGACGTGATCAAAACCTCGGACTGGATCGTCGACATGGGGCCGGAAGGCGGCGCCGAGGGCGGAACCGTTGTCGCGGAAGGCACTCCGGAGGATGTCGCGGCGGTGCCGGAAAGCTATACCGGCAAGTTCCTCGCCGAGGTGATCGGTCGTAGCCCGGCGGCAACCAGCGCCCCGCAGCGATCGAACCGCCGTCGCAAAGTCACCGCCTGAGCCCGCGCCTCAACCTTTCTCGGGCTTCACCCCGTCGCGGATCTGGGCCAGCCGCTCGGCCGCGGCGCGCCGTCGCTCCTCGTACTGTTCGGTGACCGTGCGGCCCTCGGGTGATTCCGCGTCCAGTTCCGCGGCGCCTTGCGCCGTGGCGTACCGGGCCTCGATCCGATCGCGCACCGACTCGAAGGTCGGCACACCGGAGTCGTCGTACTTCGGGCCGGGTCCGCCGTCGCCCGAAGTGGTTGGTTCGTCGGCCATGTCGCCACGGTACCGCCGCGAGAGGTCGACATATCGCGTCCGTCGCTCGGAGCGCTGCGGCGGCGAAATCGGGCCGGGGACACGGTGGCAACCCCGCTGTGTCAAACGAATGCAGACAAGTCCGATTTCGCGACTTGATTGGCCGCGGAACGCAACCGTATTCGGCCGTTTATGTCACAATCCCCTTGGTTAATTTGTCGTAAGTCGAATTAACAAACGGCTCAAGACGCGTGCCAAGAATTACTCGGTAGTAAACGCGAATAAGTGGAGGTCACGGATGGAAGCGGCACAACTGGCGAAGATCGCGATTGACTCCCCGCGGTCAAAAACCGGGTTCGGTTGGCGCGACCGTGCGACGGGATGCCGGGTCACCGCGGCCAACCCGCAGGCAGAGCCCGTGTTGTGGAATCAGTACCTGGAAGGCGCATTGGACAGTTATCGGCGGCACGGCCTGGATTGGGTGCTCGACCTGGACCACATTCGGGACGGCGCCGACACGGCATTGTTTTTTGTCGTGCTCGATCCACAAGGACGGGTCGTCGGAGGTACGCGCGTGGTGGGGCCCCTGCGCTCACCGGAAGACTCCCACGCGCTCGAGGAATGGAAAGGCAATCCGGGACTTCCCTTGCTGTGCCATATGATTTCCAACCGGCTTCCGTTTGGCGTCGTGGAGGTGAAAAGCGCGTGGACCAATTCTCGCGAATATGGCAATCGGGCGCTCTCCACGGTGCTGGCCCGTACTGCGCTGCCGATGATGACGCTGATGGGTGTTCAGTTCGTGATGGCCACCGCGGCGGCGCACGTGCTCGAGCAGTGGCAGTCCTCCGGGGGCGTCGTCGCCAACCGCGTAACAGCGGCGGTCTATCCCACCGACGACTACCGAACCAAGGTGATGTGGTGGGATCGCCGCACCGTATCCACACATGCCGAGCCCGGACAATTTAAGCTGATGTGCGCCGAGAACGCCGAAATCCTTAACCGCATCTCGGCGTAGGTTTGCGCGGGTCTACGCCGTTGGGAGTCGGATGGGTCATAGCTACGAGCGCCACGAGGCCGGCGGTGCGGTAATTCTCGCTGACCATCTCACCGCGGATTGCGAAGTACTGGAACGGCTCAGAGCGACCCAGGGTATCGACTTCATCGACGAGTTCGGCCCCGAATCCGCGGGGATCGACTCCGGCGGGCGTTGGGCCTACTATCCCTGGCGCAACGCGGTCGTGCGCATCGCCGGCCCCGACGCGTTCCGTGCTGCCCGGCTCGACCGCAATCGCCACCTCATCACCTCCGCCGAGCAGGAGCGGCTGCAACGCCTGCGCGTGGGCATCGTGGGCCTCAGTTCCGGGCACGCCATCGCGTATTGCTTGGCGGCGCAAGGCCTTTGCGGCGCATTGCGGCTGGCCGACGGTGACACGCTCGAGCTATCCAATCTGAATCGCGTCCCGGCCACGGTGCTCGATCTCGGTCTCAACAAAGCCACCGTGGCCGCACGGCGAATCGCGGAACTCGATCCGTATGTGAGCCTGGAGGTGTTCACTTCCGAGGTGACCGCCGAGCTGGTCGATGAGTTCCTTGACGGCTTGGATGTGCTGGTTGACCAAGCCGATTCGCTGGACATCAAGATGTTGCTGCGCGAGGCGGCCCGCGACCGTGCTATCCCGGTGCTCATGGCCACCAGCGATCGAGGTCTACTCGATGTCGAGCGCTTCGACCTGCAACCGCGGCCAGCGGTGATGCACGGGCTGCTCGGGGAGATGGACACGACGGCCCTGAGCGGGTTGTCGACCCGGGACAAGCTTCCATACCTGTTGCGTCTGCTGGACGCTCGGCAGCTCTCCGCGCGGGGGGCGGCATCGCTGGTCGAGGTCGGACAGACATTGGGCGGGTGGCCCCAGCTCGCCGGCGACATCTGGGTGGGTGCCGCCGCGGTGGCCGAAGCGGTGCGCCGGATCGGGCTGGGCGAGCCGCTGAAGTCCGGACGGGTGCAGATCGACATCGCGGGCGCCCTCGACGGTTTGGCCCAGCCGGTCCCGCGGGACGCCGAGTTCCCGGCAGCGACCGACGGCTTGGCCGACGCCGCCGGCAAGGAGGCAACGTTCCGGATCGCCGAAGTCGTTGCCAGTGCCGCCATTCGCGCGCCGTCCGGCGGCAACGCCCAGCCCTGGCGAATCATCATGGACGACAACTCGTTTCAGCTGCTGCTGGCCGCCGAGGATTCCGCCACTATGGACGTCGAATTTCGGGCCAGCGCGGTTGCTTTGGGCGCGGCAATGTTCAACGCCCGCGTCGCGGCGGCCACGCACGCCGCGCTGGGCCCGGTCGGCTTCCGCGAAGACCACTCGCACACGGCGCTGCACGGCGAGCTGAGGTGGGGCGATGGTGACGACCCCGAACTGGCGCAACACTACCCGGCGGTGCTGGCGCGGCAGACCAATCGCCACCCGGGCCGTGCCGCGCCGGTCCCACCGGCCACAGCCGCCCGGTTGACGGCCGCCGCCGCCGGTGAGGGCGCGCGGCTGCACCTCATCACGGATCGCGACCAGATCACGGCCATTTCAGGCATACTGGCCGAAGCCGACCGCATCCGTTATCTCACCCCCCGGCTGCACGCGGAGATGGTGTCGGAGCTACGTTTTCCGGCTCACCCGTCACCGGAGACAGGAATCGATGTCCGTTGCCTGGAACTGGATGCCAGTGAGCTGGCCGCCCTGGAACTCGTTCGGCGTCCCGACGTCATGGTCGAGTTGGCGCGCTGGGATGCCGGTGGGGTGCTCGGTGATGTCACTCGGCAACGGGTCATGGCCAGCGCCGCATTGGCGGTGGTCGTCGTGACGGGTTCCGCGCTCACCGATTACGCCCGTGGGGGCGCTGCGCTTCAGGCCTTCTGGGTCGCCGCCGAACAGAGCGGCTTCGGCGTGCACCCGGTGTCACCGGTGTTCCTGTACGCCCACGACGACAACGACTTTCAAACGTTGTCGCCCGCCTTCGCCGCTGAGCTGAAGACGCTGCGCGAGGACTTTCGGGCCCGCGCCGGGCTCGCCGATGACGAACACGAAATCCTCGTGCTGCGCCTGGTTTCCGGTCCGCCGCCGTCGGTGCCGGCCAGGCGTCGTTCGCTGAGCGCCAGTTTGCACGCACCAGGATAGCCCGGAACGTGGAAAACAGCGCTGCCCCAAAGAGTCTGGCAACCATCGTCACCTCCGTCGCGACGAAGCTGATGGGGGCAACCGCCGCCACTGCCGCGGACATCAGCACCGAGATACTTGCCGAACTGGTAGCGATCCTCGGCGTGGACGTGAGCTTTTTGCGCCATAACGATCACACGATCCGCGCCACGGTGTTGGTGGCCGAATGGCCGCCGCGCCCGCACGTCCCCGACCCCGACCCGCTGCACACGATCTATTTCGCGGACGCCGACCCCATCTTCGCCATGTGCGAAAATGCCAAAGAGCCGATCGTCTTGCGTCCCGAAACCGCGAACGAGGACTACCAGCGCACCATCTCGGAGGCCAGCGGCGTTCCGGCCATTTCCCTGTCATCCGTCCCGCTGCTCTCCGGTGACGTCACCACCGGCGCGCTGGGTTTCGTCAAGTACGGCGACCGGGCGTGGACCGAGGACGAGCTCAATACGCTCACCGTGGTTGCCACCATGTTCGCCCAGGTGCAGGCCCGTTTGATCGTCGAGGAACGGCTGCACTATCAGGCCGAGCACGACGACCTGACGGCATTGCCCAACCGCCGAACCCTGTTGAGCCATCTGGATTCTCGCTTCCTCGCGGGGCAACCTGGCCCGGTGGCGGTGCTGGTGTTCAATCTGGACCGGCTCAAAGCGATCAACGACTATCTGGGCCACGCCGCCGGTGACCAGTTCATCTGTGACTTCGCCGCTCGGACCACCGAAGCCATGGCGGGCAACGGAATGATCGCCCGGCCGGGTGGCGACACATTCGTCGTCGTTCCCGCGGCGGCGATGGATTTGGACGCCGCGCGCCGGCTGGCCGAGACGTTGCGAACTCAGGTCAAGGACCACGTGACCATAGACGGTGTGGTCCTCAACCGCACCGTAAGCGTCGGCGTCGCAACGGGTTTACCCGGGACGGATTCGAGCTTGGATCTGCTCCGGCGCGCCGATGAGGCGCTCATCGCCGCCAAGGGAAGCGGGGGAGACAGCATCGGGGTGTTTTCCGCCGAGATGCTCACCCGTCGCGAACTGCGCAACGACATCGAGCTGCATTTGCAGGCCGGCATCGAATCCGACGCGCTCACCATCGCATACCTGCCCGAGGTCGACATGCGGTCGGGAAAGATCCTGGCGGTCGAGGCGTTGGTGCGCTGGCAGCATCCCACCCGGGGGTTGTTGCATCCCGACGAATTCGTCCCCGTGGCCGAATCCATCAATCTCGCCGCGGAGCTTGGCAACTGGATGCTCAATGCGGCGTGTGCGCATTTGGCGCAGTGGCGGGCCCAGGGCGTGGGGCGCGACATCATGCTGCGCGTCAACGTCTCACCGGCCCAACTCGTCGCGCACGACTTGGTCAACACCGTCGCGAGCACCCTGAAACGGTGTGGGCTCGACGGTTCGTCGATCGGACTGGAGGTCACCGAAAGCCTGCTTATTCAGGACCTGGTGAACACGCGCACCACCTTGCTGGGGCTCACCGAGCTCGGGATCAACATCGCCATCGACGATTTCGGTACCGGGTTCAGCGGCATGGGCCTGCTACGGACCCTGCCGGTGGGGACGCTGAAGATCGATCGCGGTTTCGTCTTGGAGCTCGGTGCCTCCGCGGACGACCTCGCCATCGTGCGGGCGATCATCGGCCTGGCCCAGGCGCTCGACCTCGACGTCGTCGCCGAAGGCGTGGAATCCGAGACCGCGGCGCGCGTCCTGCTCCACGAGGGATGTTCGCGCGCGCAGGGGTTTTTGTTCTGCCGGCCCATCTCCGCCGAGGCGACCCAGCGGCTGCTGGCCGAAGGCTCCGTGTCGGTCCGGATCGATCCCCCGCAGCAATGAGCACGGTCAGCGAGACCGGCGCTCGAGGTGGCGAACCATCTGTTCCCAATACACCAGCGTCAACGCCATCTGCAGGGTGACCGCGATCAGCGCCGGCCGCAGCCGATGCCGGCGTGCGGCCAGCAGCGCGCCCACCGCCGCCGCCGACGACGCGACACTGGTGACCATCGCCGCATCGCGGGGCCGGCCGGTGATCCACAGCTCCTCGCCCAGCATCGCCCGCGTCGACCATGCGTGATGATGCGCGGGCTTGCCGAACACCACCGGATTCACGGCCAGCCACAGCGCGATCCAGGCCGCATGGCGCCGTCGTCGGGTCCATACCGGGACCAGGATCAGCGGCGTGCTCGCCCACCGGGTCCATGCGCTCCGCGGATGGCAGTGCCGCGCGAACACCGCACGTCGAACCCGCGCAACCGAACGCACCGGCGCTATCGCCTGGCGGTGTTGGATCGCTCGGCCGTGACAACCACCGGGGTGCCCGCGGCGGGCGGGGATGCGACGGGCAACGGGGTCCGCGGAATTCCCGGCGTGCCCAGTTCCCCGGCCAGCCAGGGCAGTGCGGCCGCGAACACGCGGTCCGCGAAGGGCCAGTCGTGCTTGCCGGGCTGCGGAACCACCGCGCAGTCGATTCCGTTGGAGCGGCCGATCGCGCACAGCGAATAGGCGGCCGCCGTCTGATTGCCGGGGTTGGCGGCCGCCTCGCGTCCGGCGAGGCGGATGGCGCCGCTGTCGGCCAGCTGCAGGTCACGGCGCGGCGGCGAGCCGTCGGACGAAATCGCGAACCAGCCGGCCACCTCGCGGTACGGCCCGTGCCGGCTGATCACCGTGGTCGGGTCGAAAGCCGCCCAAGCGTCGGCGTTTCCACCGAAAAGCCTGGCGATGGTCTGGGCCTTATTGCCGGCATTGGGGAAGAAATCACCGGCGACGTCGACGAATGCGCTGAACAGGTCCGGGTGCATGACGGTCAGATCGACGGCGCAGGTGCCGCCCATGGACCAGCCCGCGACGCCCCAGTTGGACCGGTGCGGGCTGACCCCGAAGGTCGAGATCATGAACGGCACAACGTCTTTGGTCAGGTGATCGGCCGCATTGCCGCGGACCCCGTTGACGCACTCGGTGTCGTTGTTGAACGCGCCGCCGGAATCCACGAACACCAGCACCGGCGCCTTGCCGTCGTGGGCGGCCGCGAAGTCGTCGATCGTCTTGACCGCGTTGCCCGCGCGCGTCCAGTCCGCGGGCGTGTTGAACTGGCCGCCGATCATCATCACCGTCGGCAACGCCGGCGGCGGGGTGCTCGCGAACCACTCGGGCGGCAGGTAGACCAGCTCGCCGCGGTGTTTGAAGTGCGACCCGTCGGAAGGGATTGCCACCGGCACGACGGTGCCTTGCGGCGGCCGGATCCGGTTGGCGGCCATCGCGGTGACGGTGGCCTGATCGGTCTGATCGGGCAGCGGGCCCGACGTCAGCTGGCTCCACGCCGACTGCACGGTGGGGAAGTAGCCGACCCACAGGTTGAGCACCAGCGCCGCGCTGAGCAAGCACAGCGGCACGGCCAGCACCGCGGCGCCGCGCCGCCAGCGGCGCGCGGTGCTCCAGCCGAGCACCAAGACGGCCGCCGCCATGCCCGTCAGCGTGATCCACAGCCACAGCGCCGCCGGGGCGGGGTCATCGGAGAGCCCGCGGTCGACGACGTACCAATGCGTGAGGTAGGCCGCGACCCCGCCGGTCAGCGCCGCGGCCGGCAGCCACACCGTGCGCCAGCGCCGCGATCGCCAGCCGACCGCCAACAGCAGCACAGTCGCGGCGAGCACCTGGACCGTCGCCGGCACCCAGCCATGCATCAGCGACGTGTGGCTACTTGCCAGGATCTGTGTCGCAGCGCTGTCCGTCGGTGCTGTCACGTGAGTCATTGTGATCCAAAGTTAACCGGCCTGGAATAAATTCACGCAATGTTCGCCCTGGGCTCCACGGACGTTCGGGCCGGCCGCTAATGCGGCTTGGCCAGCGGAAATGGCAACGTCTCCCGGATGCTGCGGCCCGTTATGAGCATGACGAGCCGATCGATACCCATCCCGAGCCCGCCGGTGGGCGGCATCGCGTACTCCATCGCCTGCAGGAAGTCCTCGTCGAGCTCCATCGCCTCGGGATCCCCGCCGGCAGCTAATAGCGACTGCGCCTGCAGGCGGCGCCGCTGCTCGACCGGATCGGTGAGCTCACTGTAGGCGGTGGCCAGCTCGACGCCCCACGCCACCAGGTCCCACCGCTCGGCGACGCCCGGTTCGGTGCGGTGCGGCCGGGTCAGCGGCGACACCGACGTCGGAAAATCGATATAGAACGTCGGCTCCTCGGTCCGGTCCTCGACCAGGTGCTCGTAGAGTTCCAGCACCACCGCGCCGGCGTCCCAGTGCGCCCGATAGGGGATGTGCGCGGCATCGGACAGCTTGCGCAGCGCGGGCAGCGACGTGGCGGCATCGATGTGCTCGCCGAGCGCTTCGGACACTGCGTCATAGACGGTCTTGACCGTCCAGATCCCGGAGATGTCAACCGGCTCGAGCCGGCGGTCGCCCCGATCGGCGCCGTGCCGCAGCACCACCTGCTCGCCGTGCGCGGCCTCGGCGGCGTTCTGAATGAGCTCCCGGCAGCCGTCGATCCACACCTTGTAGTCGGCGTGGGCCTGGTAAGCCTCCAAGAGGGTGAACTCCGGGTTGTGGCTGAAGTCGACGCCTTCGTTGCGGAAGGCGCGGCCCAATTCGAAGACGCGCTCCACGCCGCCGACGCACAACCGCTTCAGGTAGAGCTCGGGCGCAATGCGCAGGAACAGGTCCAGGTCGTAGGTGTTGATGTGCGTGACGAAGGGCCGGGCGGTCGCTCCGCCGTGGATCTGCTGCAGGATCGGGGTCTCGACCTCGATGAAATCCTTGGCGAACAGCGTCTGCCTGACCGAACGCAACACGTCGCCGCGCGCCTTGATCAGCTCGCGCGACTCGGGATTGACAGCCAGGTCGACGTAGCGGGTCCGCACCCGCGCCTCCGGGTCGGTCAGCCCCTTCCACTTGTTCGGCAGGGGCCGCAGGCACTTACCGATCATTCGCCAGTCGGCGACGATCAGCGAGCGCGTTCCCTTCTTGGAAAAGCCCATGTGCCCGGACACCTCGACTAGATCGCCCAGGTCGATGGCCGCGGTGAAGTCGGCGGTTCGCCCGCGCTGCAATTGCGAATTGTCCAGCAGCACTTGCATTTCCCCCGACCAGTCGCGCAGCTGGGCGAACAGCACGCCGCCGTAGTCGCGGATCCGCAGGATCCTGCCCGAGACGGTGATGTCGTCGCGATCGTCCGCGTCGAGCGCCCTCGCGACGGTGTGGCTGGGCGGGGACCCGACCGGATAAGCGTCGGTGCCGTTGCGCTGCAGGCTCTCCAGCTTGGCCAGGCGCACCCGAACCTGTTCGGGGAGCCGGCCGTTCGACTTTTCGGTGCCGATGGTGTCGCCGGGTCGCAGCCCGCTGACGTCCGGCGCCGACCCGTCGTGATGCAGCAGGCCCGACTCCGCCAGCCTGGCCGGCACGGCCGGGTGGTGGCCGGTATGCACCTTCTCGCGCCGGCTGAACGGCAGGACCAAAAAGCCCTCGGCGATCACCGACGCGACCCCGACCTTGGGGATCAGCCGGGCATCCTCGTAGCACGCGTAGCGGGGCACCCAATCGGGTTGGTACTTCATGTTCGAGCGGTACAGGGTCTCCAGCTGCCACCACCGCGAGAAGAACAGCAACAGCCCCCGCCACAGCCGGGCCACCGGGCCGGCGCCCAATTGGGCGCCCTGTTCGAACGCCGAGCGGAACATCGCGAAGTTCAGCGAAATACGGGTGACGCCAAGGGGTTCGGCGTTGAGCGCCAGTTCGCTGACCATCAGCTCGATGGTGCCGTTGGGCGATTGCGGCGAACGGCGCATCAGGTCCAGTGAGACACCGGTGGTTCCCCACGGCACCAGCGACAGCATCGCCACGACGCTGCCGTCGCGGTCGAGCGCCTCCACCAGCAGGCAGTCCCCGTCGGCGGGGTCGCCGAGACGGCCCAGCGCCATGGAGAAGCCGCGCTCGGTCTGAGTGTCGCGCCAGGCGTCGGCGCGGGTGATGGTCTCGGTCATCGCTTCGGGGCTGATGTCGCGGTGGCGGCGGATCCGCACGGTCAGGCCCGCCCGCCGCGCCCGGGTCACGGCCTGACGGACCCCGCGCATGTCGGGTCCGGACAGCTTGAACTCGGCGGTCCGCAGGATGGCTTCGTCGCCGAGTTCGAGCGCGTTGAGTCCGGCTTCGCGATAGGTTCGCGCTCCCTGGGTGCTGGCGCCCATCACCCCTGGAGCCCAGCCGTAGGTCTGGCACAGACCCAGCCAGGCGTCCACGGCCTGCGGCCACGCCCTCGGATCCCCGATCGGGTCACCGCTGGCCAGACAGACGCCGATCTCGACCCGATAGGTGACGGCGGCGCGTCCGCTTGGGGCGAAGACCACCGACTTGTCGCGGCGGGTGGCGAAGTAGCCCAGGGAGTCGTTCTTGCCGTACAGCTCGAGCAGCCCGCGGATCGCCGATTCGTCCTCGCCGGTGAGCGCGTTCTCGGCGCGCTGGGACTGAAAGAGCACGATCGTCGCCAAGATCAGCGCCAGCGCGCCGAACAACCCGAAGATCGCGTTGAGGAAGACGTGCGGCCGGCCGGTGAAGAAGTCCGGGTCCGCGAGCGCGAATCCGACCACCCGATTGGCCACATACGGCAGGCGGTCCGGGCGGGCCAGCGTCCCCGGGAACAACTCGACCAGGCCCCAGGACACCAAGATTCCCACCACGTCGCCGGCGATGAGCACCGCGGCCGCCTTGACCAGCGCGCCCCTGCGGACCTTGGCCCAGAATTCCCGATAGGCCAGCACCAGCAGGACGATCGCCACGATGTGAACGGCGAAGCCGAGGTTCTCGCCGAAGATCTCCGCGGCGGTGTTGTCGCCCGCGGCGATGTCCGCGGCGTTCAACGCCGCGGCCAGAATCATGTTGGCCAGCAACAGCACCCAGGCGATGCGCTTGCGTGCGGTCAGGGCCGCGGCCAGCAGGGCCAAGATGAACGACCACGCGATGCTGGTGTCCGGGAAGTTGAACAGATAGTCGTTGATGAACTCGCGCGGGACCCTGATCAGGTACCGGATCAGCGGGGACACGCTGCCGAGCAGCGACACGGTCGCGATGACGCCCACGGTCCACCCGGCCGCCGCCGGCACCCAGCGATACCGCGAGTTCGACCTGCCGCGAGGCCCCGAACGAGTGCCCGAACCGGGCCTCGAACTTGGAGATGCGAGGGTCACAGACCGCGAGGATATGCCCTCAATCCGTGAAAAGCTTGTCGAAGCGCTAAGAGCGACGGCCACTAGTTTGGACGTGATTTCGGGGCCACCTCGAGGCCCGCTGCAGCGCGGTCGACCGGCCGAAATGCTAAAAGCCACCTCAAGGCTGCTAAACTGGCGCCTGCGACCATCCCGGCGAATGCCAGGAACAGTTAAGTGGAGTCCCACTCCCACCGCGAGCCGACGAAATCCCGTTGCGGATCTTCCAAGGTTCAGCGGTCCGGTCACAGGCATCGCGGATGCCTGTTCCGCGGGCGACGCGGGCGGCTCGAGTATTTCCCAGCCGTGATCGGTCGGCATTGGGCCCTGCTTATGCAGGGCTTTTTGCTAGTGGTGTGGTGTCTGCGCCGCTGATTCCCGGACCGACCCAGGCGGTCGCCGCGTCAGGACATTGGCGCGGCAGGACATAGAGAAGCCCAACAAGGGAGGCCCCATCAGCACTGAGACCCGCGTCAACGAGCGCATTCGCGTACCTGAAGTCCGATTGATCGGCCCAGGGGGAGAGCAGGTAGGCATAGTGCGCATCGAAGACGCACTGCGCGTCGCTGCGGACGCCGATCTCGACCTTGTCGAAGTTGCCCCGAACGCCAGACCGCCGGTCTGCAAGATCATGGACTACGGCAAGTTCAAATACGAAGCGGCGCAAAAGGCGCGCGAATCCCGCCGGAACCAGCAGCAGACCGTCGTCAAAGAACAGAAGCTGCGACCGAAGATCGACGATCACGACTACGAGACCAAAAAGGGTCACGTCATCCGCTTCCTGGAGGCGGGATCGAAGGTGAAGGTCACCATCATGTTCCGCGGACGTGAGCAGTCGCGGCCCGAGTTGGGCTATCGGTTGCTTCAGCGCCTGGGAGCGGACGTCGCCGAATACGGTTTCGTCGAAACGTCCGCTAAGCAGGACGGCCGCAACATGACGATGGTGCTGGCACCGCACCGCGGCGCGAAGACTCGCGCCAAGGCGCGCCATCCGGAAGGGCCCGGGGGCGGCGCGGCATCGGGCTCCGATGCGGCCGCCGAAGCCGAACCTTCGTCGACCTGACCCAGCGCGAGACCTTTTTGCAGCGCCCGAGTATCAGCGCTCGAGCACTTATAGAACAGAGGAAACATGCCCAAGGCCAAGACCCACAGCGGGGCGTCAAAGCGGTTCCGGCGCACCGGAACCGGCAAGATCGTGCGCCAGCAGACCAACCGCCGGCATCTGCTCGAGCACAAGCCGACCAAGCGAACCCGGCGCCTCGACGGCCGCACCACGGTGTCGGCCAACGACACCAAGCGCGTCAACAGCCTGCTGAACGGCTGACCACCGCGCCGGCCAGACCCGCATCGCGAGCTGGCACGGCGACCCGACCAACCAATTGTGAACGAGAGTAGGAACATCCAATGGCACGCGTGAAGCGGGCGGTCAACGCCCACAAGAAGAGGCGCAGCATCCTGAAGGCCTCGAAGGGCTATCGCGGCCAGCGATCCCGGCTCTACCGCAAGGCCAAAGAGCAGCAACTACATTCACTCAACTACGCCTACCGCGACCGGCGTGCGCGCAAGGGCGAGTTCCGCAAGCTGTGGATCTCGCGGATCAACGCGGCGGCGCGCGCCAACGACATCACCTACAACAGGCTGATCCAGGGCCTCAAGGCCGCCGGTGTGGAAGTGGACCGAAAGAACCTGTCCGACATCGCCATTGCCGACCCGGCAGCCTTCACGGCGCTGGTCGACATCGCACGGGCGGCCCTGCCCGAGGATGTCAACGCTCCCTCGGACTCGGGAGAAGCGGCCTAACAAGCGACGGCAGGTGCTGACCGAACGTTCGGCCAGGGTCGCCGCGGCGGTCAAACTGCACCGCCACGTCGGCCGCCGGCGGGCGGGCCGATTCCTCGCCGAAGGCCCGAATCTCGTCGAGGCCGCCGCCCGCCGCGGCTTGGTTCGCGACGTCTTCGTCACCGAAGTCGCCCAGCAGCGCCATGCGCCGCTGCTGGCGACTTTGGCCTCCGCGCGATGCCCGGTTCACCCGGTCACCGAGCGCGCGGCGAAAGCGTTGTCCGACACCGTCACTCCGGCCGGGCTGGTCGCCGTGTGCGAAACGCCCGCGACCCAACTTCCCGACGTGCTGGCCGGCCCGCCCGCGCTGGTCGCGGTCGCCGTCGAAATCAGCGAGCCGGGCAACGCCGGAACCCTGATCCGCCTCGCCGACGCCCTGGGCGCCGCCGGCGTGATCTTGGGCGGCCACAGCGTCGACCCGTACAACGGCAAGTGCCTGCGCGCGTCGGCCGGCAGCATCTTCTCGGTCCCGGTCGTCGTCGCGCCCGACACGCTCGCCGCCGTCGAGGCGTTGCGCGCCGCGGGCCTGCAGCTGCTCGCCACCACCGTCGACGGTGAGACGCGGCTCGACGAGGCCGGCGAACTGCTCGGCACGCCGACGGCGTGGCTGTTCGGGCCCGAATCACACGGTCTGCCGATCGACATCGCCGCTACGGCCGACCGCCGGATGCGGATCCCGATGGTCGGTGGGGCGGAAAGCCTGAACGTGGCGTCCGCGGCGGCTATCTGCCTGTATCAGAGCTCGCGGGCGCTGAACCTGCCTAGGCGGCCTTGACGGACCGCTTCGGCCGGCCCCGCACGGCGCGCAGGCCGGCCAGTGACAGCGTCGTATGCACCAGGGAGCCGGCGCGTTCCATCAGGGCCCGCGCGGGTTGGAGCGCGGGGTCCAACGGCGACTTGGCCGGCGGGGGGAAGTAATGCATCGGCAGCCCGCGCCGGTCACGCGGCGGCGCCATGAACGGCGGGGCCTCCACCAGCGGCGCGTCGCTGGGCAGCCGGCCCTCGGCGCGGCGGTAGGCGGCCAGCGCGCGCGGGTGCAGCCGGATCTCGTCGGGCACTGCGAGGAACGCCAGTTCGACGAGCTTGCCGAACAAGCGCAGCAACACCTCGTCGCCCGGGGTCCAGTGCAGTCCGGCCTTCTCCCGCACCGCGGGCTCGAACAGCCCCGCCGCGATCCAGCGCTGACCGGCGACGAGCGGCTTGAAGATCTGGTCCCAGATCGGTGTGGGCATGAGCACGAATTTCGGCTTGGGAATGTGCATTTGGAAGATGTCCAGCGTCGCCCGGTTGATCTCCAGCGTCTCGCGGCAGGTGCGCTCCCAGTACTCCTGGAATTCCTCCCAGGTTTCGGGCACCGGCCGCATGCTCATGCCGTACATCCGGTACCACTGCACGTGCTCGGCGAACAGTTGCCGCTTTTCGGCCTCGGTCAGACCGCCGCAGAAGTACTCGGCCACCTTGACGATCAGCATGAAAAACGTCGCGTGCGCCCAGTAGAACGTCTCCGGGTTCAGCGCGTGATAGCGCCGCCCGGCGGCGTCGGTTCCCTTGATGGTGTGGTGATAGCTGGTGATCTGCCGGCCGGTCTGGGGTGCCCGGTCCCCGTCGTAGACCACCCCCATGATCGGGTAGACCGACCTGGCCACCCGCTGCAGCGGCTCGCGCAGCAGGATCGAATGCTCCTCGACGGCCGCGCCGAGTTCGGGGTACATGTTCTGGATCGCCCCGATCCACACGCCCATCATCCCCGTGCGCAGGTCGCCAAAATACTTCCAGGTCAAAGAATCTGGTCCGAGCGGATCAGCGGGTCCGGTCCCGCCCACATGCACAGTGCCAGTCATCGCGGCCTCCTGCTCCGATTGGGCTCACGATAACTTTGACAACGGGCGTTGTCTACGCTTTCGGCGATGTGTCCGCCCGCGCGTTATCGAGCTTCCACGCCGGTGTGGTACCACCGTGATCAGGCGGTTTGGTGAGGCGTGTGACACATCCGGCGCGGCCGTCGTTGCCTGCCTCGAAGAAAACCAAATAACCTGGCCAGGTGGAACTCGCGCGTAGCGATCTGGACTCGGGCGAGCCCGAACAGTCCCCGGCGCGATCCGCTCCGTCGCGCTCTTTGCTGTCGGTGCACAGCGCGACTCAGTGGCTGCACAGCCGTAACCGCAGTCCGGGGGCGGTTGCCCTCGTCCGGCGTGCGCGCCGACTGCTGCCCGGCGACCCCGAGTTCGGCGATCCGCTGTCCACGGCGGGCGAGGGTGGTCCGCGGGCGGCGGCGCGCGCCGCAGACCGGCTGCTGGGCGACCGGGACGCGGTGTCGCGCGAGGTCAGCCTCGGGGTGCTGCAGCTGTGGCAGGCGCTGACCGAAGGGGTTTCGCGCCGGCCGGCCAACCCGGAGGTGACGCTGGTCTTCACCGATCTGGTCGGCTTCTCGACGTGGTCCCTGCAAGCCGGCGACGACGCGGCGCTGGCGCTGTTGCGGCAGGTGGCGCGGGCCCTCGAGCCGCCCCTGCTGGACGCCGGCGGGCACATCGTCAAACGGATGGGCGACGGCATCATGGCGGTATTCGGCGATCCGACGGTCGCCGTGCGCGCCGTGCTGGCGGCCAAGGACGCGCTCAAATCGGTCGACGTGGACGGCTATACGCCCAGGGTGCGGGTCGGAATCCACACCGGGCGCCCGCAGCGGCTGGCCGCCGACTGGCTCGGCGTCGATGTGAATATCGCCGCGCGAGTTATGGAAAGAGCCAGCAAGGGTGGAATCATGGTGTCGAGTTCAACGTTGGATCTCATACCGCAAAGCGAGTTGGACGCGTTGGGCGTCGAGGCCAAACGCGCGAGGAAGCCGGTCTTCGGGCCGAAGCCCGCCGGCATTCCCGACGATTTGGCGATTTATCGCCTCAAGACTCTTAAGGAGTTGTCAGGCCCTGATGACACAGTCGAGACAAAACCACAGCCATAATGGATGCCAATGTTAGGGGGCATCCTGTCCCGGCTCGCCCGGGTCCAATTCACTGTGGGGTACGCGGCACTGCTTCTCGCCATCAGCTGCGCCATCCTGGCCCTCGGCCCGCACGCGCATGACGTCATCGTGGCGCGCGCCAGCACCAACGTGCACAACCTGGCCCACGGCCACCTGGGCACGCTGCTGGGCAGCGCGCTGGTGGTCGACGCCGGCCCGCTCTACTTCTGGCTGCCCTTCCTGACCTGCCTGCTGGCGCTGGCCGAGCTGCATCTGCGCACCATCCGGCTGGTGGCGGCGTTCCTCGTCGGCCACATCGGCGCGACGCTGCTGGTGGCCGCCGCCCTGGCCGCGTCGGTCGAGTTCGGCTGGCTGCCCTTGTCGATCACCCGGGCCAGCGACGTCGGCATGAGCTACGGCGCGCTGGCCGTGCTCGGCGCGATGACGGCGGTGATCCCGTCGCGCTGGCGCGCCGCCTGGGTCGGCTGGTGGGTGTCGGCCGGCATCGCCTCGGCGATCATCGGCGGCGACTTCACCGACGCCGGCCACACCGTCGCCGTGATCCTTGGCGTGCTGGTGTCCGCCCGGTTCCGGCAGCCGATCCACTGGACGCCGGCGCGCTACCTGATGCTGGCGGCGTCCTCGGGCTTCGGCTTCTTGATGCTGGCCCACCACTGGGGAACCATGGCGGCGACGCCGGTCTTCGGTGCCGTGGGCGCGTTCGTCGCCTACCGGCTGGCGAGGCTCGCCCGCGGTCGGGGCGTGGCCACGCCAGCCGCCCCCGCGCTGGGTGACGAGACGCTGGGCGGGCCGCAGCCGGCCGTCGCCGGCTAAGCCACACCGCCGTCGGTGGCCTGCCACGGCCACCCGCGGGCCACCCGCCGAGCGCCCGCCGGGTACCACGCGTCGAATCACTATGATCAGCACTCGACCCGTGCCGCGCGGAAGCACATCGATGCGGGCGGCCCGAACAGCCTCGTCAGCAAGGAGAGTGTCGCCGCGTGGGTGATCAACCCGTCGACCTGTCGCCGGAAGCCCTGACCGCAGCGGTCAGCGCCGCCCGGGAGGCCTTCGCGCGGGCCGGCGATCTCGACACACTGGCGCGCGCCAAGACCGAACACCTCGGTGACCGCGCACCGCTGGCGCTGGCGCGCCAGGCGCTCGGCGCCGTCCCCAAGGACCAGCGCGCCGACGCCGGCAAGCGGGTGAACGCCGCCCGGACGGAAGCCCAGCGCGGCTACGACCAGCGGCTCGGGGTCCTGCGGGCCGAGCGCGACGCCGCGGTGCTGGTCGCCGAGGGCATCGACGTCACGCTGCCGTCGACGCGGCAGCCGGCCGGCGCGCGGCACCCGATCACCATCCTGGCCGAGCACATCGCCGACACCTTCGTCGCGATGGGCTGGGAGCTGGTGGAGGGGCCGGAGGTGGAGGCCGAGCAGTTCAACTTCGACGCGCTGAACTTTCCGGCCGACCACCCCGCGCGCAGCGAGCAGGACACCTTCTACATCGCGCCCGACGGTTCGCGGCAGCTGCTGCGCACCCACACGTCGCCGGTGCAGGTGCGCACCCTGCTCGCCCGCGAGTTGCCCGTCTACATCGTTTCGATTGGCCGCACGTTTCGCACCGACGAACTCGACGCCACCCACACTCCGGTGTTCCACCAGGTCGAAGGTCTGGCGGTGGACCGAGGCTTGACCATGGCGCACCTGCGGGGAACGCTGGACGCGTTCGCGCGCGCCGAGTTCGGTCCCGAGGCGCGCACCCGGATCCGGCCGCATTTCTTCCCGTTCACCGAGCCGTCGGCCGAGGTCGACGTCTGGTTCGTCGGCAAGAAGGGTGGCCCCGGCTGGGTGGAGTGGGGCGGCTGCGGGATGGTGCACCCAAACGTGTTGCGCGCCGCGGGGATTGACCCGGGGGTGTACTCCGGATTCGCGTTCGGCATGGGGCTGGAACGAACCCTGCAGTTCCGCAATGGGATTCCCGACATGCGCGACATGGTCGAGGGCGACGTGCGGTTCTCGCTTCCGTTCGGGGTGGGTGCCTGATGCGCGTTCCCTACAGCTGGCTGCGCGAGATCGTCGCGGCCGGAGCGCCGGACTTCGACGTCGCCCCCGCCGAGCTGGAGCAGACGCTGGTGCGCATCGGCCACGAGGTCGAGGAGGTCGCCACCCTGGGCCCGGTCGACGGCCCGCTGACGGTGGGCCGGGTCACCGGCATCGAAGAACTCACCGGTTTCAAGAAGCCGATCCGGTTCTGTCACGTCGACGTCGGTGGCGGCAAGGATCGCGAGATTGTTTGCGGCGCAACCAATTTCGCTGTCGGCGACCTCATCGTGGCGGCGTTGCCCGGCACCACGCTGCCCGGTGACTTCACCATCGCCGCCCGCAAGACCTACGGCCGCACCTCCGACGGAATGATTTGCTCGGCGGCCGAACTCGGCCTGGGCGTCGACCATTCCGGGATCCTGGTGCTGCCGCCGGGCGCCGCCGACCCCGGCGCCGACGCCGCCGTCGTGCTGGGGCTCGACGACGTGATCTTCCACCTGGCGATCACACCGGATCGCGGTTACTGCATGTCGTTGCGGGGCCTGGCCCGCGAGGTCGCCTGCGCCTACGGGCTGGACTTCGTCGACCCCGCCGGCAGCGAGGTGATCAAGCCGCTCCCGGTCAACGGCGAGGCCTGGCCACTGACCTTACAACCCGGCACCGGGGTGCGGCGGTTCGCGCTGCGCCCGGTCACCGGCATCGACCCCGCCGCGGTGTCGCCGTGGTGGCTGCAGCGCCGGCTGCTGCTGTCCGGCATCCGCGCGAGCGCCCCGGCCGTCGACGTGACGAACTACGTGATGCTCGAGCTCGGTCACCCGATGCACGCTCACGACCGCAACCGCATCACCGGCGGCTTCGGCGTGCGATTCGCCCGGCCCGGCGAGACCGTGGTGACCCTCGACGACATCGAGCGCAAACTCGAGCCGGCCGACGTGCTCATCGTCGACGACGCGGCGACCACCGCGATCGGCGGCGTGATGGGCACGGCGAGCACCGAGGTGCGCGCCGACTCGACCGACGTGCTGCTCGAGGCCGCGGTGTGGGACCCGGCCGCGGTGTCGCGCACCCAGCGCAGGCTGCACCTGCCCAGCGAAGCCGCCCGCCGCTACGAGCGGGGGGTGGATCCGGCCATCTCGGTGGCCGCGCTGGACCGTTGTGCCGCCCTGCTCGCCGACATCGCCGGCGGCGTCGTGGGTGAGGGACTGACCGATTGGCGCGGCGACCCACCGCGCGACGACTGGTCGCTCCCGCCCATCGATATCGCCGTCGACCTGCCGGATCGCCTCGCCGGGGTCGGCTATGCGCCGGGCACCACCGCCCGGCGGCTCGCCCAGATCGGTGCAGAGGTCGCAGCGAGCGGCGACAAGCTGACGGTGACACCACCCAGCTGGCGTCCGGACCTGCTGCAGCCCGCCGACCTCGTCGAGGAGGTGCTGCGGCTGGAGGGGCTCGAGGTCATTCCGTCGGTGTTGCCGTCGGCGCCCGCCGGTCGTGGCCTCACCGCCGTGCAGAAGCGACGCCGCGCCATCGGCCGGTCGCTGGCCGAGTCCGGCTACATCGAGATCCTGCCGATCCCGTTCCTGCCCGCGGGCGTGTTCGACCTGTGGGGCCTGCCGGCCGACGACCCGCGACGCAGCACGACCGAGGTGCTCAACCCGCTGGAGGCCGACCGCCCGCACCTGGCCACCACGCTGCTGCCCGCACTGCTGGAAACCCTGGCGCGCAACGTCTCTCGCGGGCTGGTCGACATCGGCCTGTACGCCCTGGCGCAGGTGGTCCAGCCGACCGCGAACACCCGCGCGGCCGACCTCATCCCCGTCGACCGCCGGCCCACCGACGCCGAGATCGCCGCGCTCGACGCGTCGTTGCCGCGGCAACCCCAGCACGTCGCCGCGGTGCTGACCGGCCTGCGTGAACAGCGCGGACCCTGGGGTCCCGGCCGCCGCGCCGAAGCCGCCGACGCGTTCGAGGCGGTGCGCATCATCGCCCGCGCCAGCGGAATCGACGTGCGGTTGCGGGCGGCGCAATACCTGCCGTGGCATCCGGGGCGCTGCGCCGAGGTGCTCGTCGGGGACACCCCGGTGGGGCACGCGGGCCAGCTGCATCCCGCGGTGATCGAGCGCGCCGGACTGCCCAAAGGCACCTGCGCCCTCGAGCTCGACCTCGACGCGATTCCCATCCCGCTGGCGCTGCCCGCGCCCCGGGTCTCGCCGTTCCCGGCCGTCTTCCAGGACCTCAGCCTGGTGGTGCCCGCGCAGGTGCCGGCCCAGGCGGTGGCCGACGCGGTCCGCGAAGGCGCGGGGGAGCTGCTCGAGGACCTGCAGCTGTTCGACGTGTTCACCGGCCCGCAGATCGGCGAGGACCGCAAATCGCTGACCTTCGCGCTGCGGTTCCGCGCGCCCGACCGCACGCTCACCGAGGACGACGCCACCGCGGCTCGCGACGCCGCGGTGCGCCGGGCCGCCGAGGTGGTTGGCGCGGAGCTACGCGCCTAGTGGAATGGATTTGCAAAGCACTGCATAGCCATGCAGAATCGGCGGAATGGCCGACAGGATGAAGGTGGCGGTCGCCGGTGCCAGCGGCTACGCGGGCGGTGAAATATTACGCCTGCTGCTCGGGCACCCGGCCCACGCGCACGGGCGCCTGACGATCGGCGCGGTGACGGCCGCCGCCAGCGCCGGCAGCACGCTCGGTGAGCACCACCCGCACCTCACCCCGCTGGCCCAGCGCGTGGTCGAGCCGACGGAGCTCGACGTGCTCGCCGGCCACGACGTGGTGTTCCTGGCCTTGCCGCACGGTCATTCGGCCGCGCTGGCCGAACGGCTCGGCCCGGACACCTTGATCGTCGACTGCGGCGCCGACTTCCGGCTCACCGACGCCGACGCGTGGGAACGGTTCTACGGCTCCCCCCACGCCGGCAGCTGGCCCTACGGGCTGCCCGAGCTGCCCGGCGCCCGTGAGCGGCTGCGCGGCGCGCGCCGCATTGCGGTGCCGGGCTGCTACCCGACCGCGGCGTTACTGGCGTTGCTGCCCGCGGTGGCCTCCGACCTCATCGAGCCCGCCGTCACCGTGGTCGCGGTCAGCGGCACGTCCGGTGCCGGCCGCGCCGCCAAGACCGACCTGCTGGGCGCGGAGGTCATCGGGTCGGCGCGGGCCTACAACATCGGCGGGGCGCACCGGCACACCCCCGAGATCGCCCAGGGCCTGGGGGCGGTCGCCGGCCGTGACGTCACGGTGTCATTCACCCCGGTGCTCATCCCGACCTCCCGCGGCATCCTGGCCACCTGCACCGCGCGCACCAGCGCGCCGCTGCCAGGGCTGCGCGAGGCCTACGAAAAGGCTTACCATGCAGAGCCTTTCATCTACCTGATGCCCGAGGGGCAGCTGCCCCGCACCGGGGCGGTGATCGGCAGCAACGCGGCGCACATCGCCGTCGCGGTGGACGAGGCGGCGCACACCTTCGTCGCGATCGCCGCGATCGACAACCTGGTCAAGGGGACCGCCGGCGCCGCCGTGCAGTCGATGAACCTGGCGCTGGGTTGGCCGGAGACCGAAGGACTTTCGGTGATCGGGGTCGCGCCATGACGCGCGCCGGCGACGATGATGCCGGCGTAGCCGGGATCGGAGGAGTGGCGCACATGACGCGGGCGGCCGCGCACGCGCGGTTGCTGCGCGAGCAGGGCGTCACCGCGCCGGCCGGATTCCGGGCCGCCGGCATCGCCGCCGGGATCAAGGCCTCGGGCAACCGCGATCTGGCCCTGGTGTTCAACGAAGGCCCCGACTACGCCGCCGCCGGGGTGTTCACCCGCAACAAAATCAAGGCCGCACCGGTGCTGTGGAGCCAGCAGGTGCTGACCACCGGCGAGCTGCGCGCGGTGATCCTCAACTCCGGCGGCGCCAACGCCTGCACCGGACCCGGCGGATTCTCCGACACCCACGCCACCGCCGAGGCGGTCGCGGCCGCGCTGTCGGACTGGGGAACCGAGACCGGGGCGATCGAGGTCGCGGTGTGCTCCACCGGGCTGATCGGTGACCGGTTGCCCATGGACAAGGTGCTCGCCGGCGTGCGCACGATCGTGCAGGACATGGCCGGCGGCCTGTCCGGGGGTGACGAGGCGGCCCAGGCGATCATGACCACCGACACCGTGCCCAAACAGGTTGCGCTGCACCATCCGGACAACTGGACGGTCGGCGGGATGGCCAAGGGTGCCGGCATGCTGGCGCCGTCGCTGGCGACGATGCTCTGCGTGCTCACCACCGACGCGGCCGTCGATGCGGCGGCGCTGGACCACGCGCTGCGCGGCGCCACCTCCCGCACCTTCGACCGGCTCGACATCGATGGCGCGTGCTCGACCAACGACACGGTGCTGCTGCTGACGTCGGGAGCCAGCGAAATCGCACCCGGCCAGGCCGAACTCGACGACGCCGTGTGGCGGGTGTGCGACGACCTGTGCGCACAGGTGCAAGCCGACGCCGAGGGCGTCACCAAGCGGATCAACGTCACCGTGGCAGGGGCGGCCTCCGAGGCCGACGCCCTGGTCGCCGCCCGCACGATCGCCCGCGACAGCCTGGTCAAGACGGCGGTGTTCGGTTCGGACCCCAACTGGGGAAGGGTGCTGGCGGCCGTCGGGATGGCGCCCATCGACCTGGACCCCGACCGGATCACGGTGTCGTTCAATGGCTTTGCGGTGTTCTCCGGCGGAGCCCCGGTACCGGGTGCGCGCGAGGTGGACCTGTCGGGACCCGACATCGACATCACCGTCGACCTGCGGCTCGGCGAGCAGCGGGCCACCATCCGGACCACCGACCTGTCGCACGGGTACGTCGAAGAGAATTCGGCCTACAGCTCATGATGCGCGCCGGCGACGATGCGGAACGAAGTGATGAGGAGGAGCGGCGCTGGTGAGCTCAGCGACTCAAGCGTTGTCCACCGTGGTCAAGGCGCAGGTGCTCGCCGAAGCCCTGCCCTGGCTCAAGCAGCTGCACGGCAAGATCGTCGTCATCAAGTACGGCGGCAACGCCATGACCGACGACACGCTGCGGCACGCCTTCGCCGCCGACATGGCGTTCCTGCGCAACTGCGGGGTTCATCCCGTTGTCGTGCACGGCGGCGGCCCGCAGATCACCGCGATGCTGCGCCGGCTCGGCATCCCGGGCGATTTCAAGGGCGGATTCCGGGTCACCACACCGGAAGTGCTCGACGTGGCGCGGATGGTGTTGTTCGGCCAGGTCGGCCGCGAACTGGTCAACCTGATCAACGCGCACGGACCGTACGCCGTCGGCATCACCGGCGAGGACGCCCAGTTGTTCACCGCCGTGCGGCGCAGGGTCACCGTCGACGGCGTGGCCACCGACATCGGCCTGGTCGGTGACGTCGAGACGGTCAACACCGCGGCCGTGCTGGATCTGATTGCGGCGCGGCGCATTCCGGTGGTCTCGACGCTGGCGCCGGACGCCGAGGGCGTGGTGCACAACATCAACGCCGACACCGCCGCGGCGGCGCTGGCCGAGGCGCTGGGCGCCGAGAAGCTGCTGATGCTCACCGATGTTGACGGCCTGTACACCAGCTGGCCGGACCGCGGCTCGTTGGTCACCGAAATCGACACCGCCACACTGTCACGACTGCTACCCACGCTGGAGGCGGGCATGATTCCCAAGGTCGAGGCGTGTCTGCGCGCCGTCACCGCGGGCGTGCCCAGTGCGCACGTCATCGACGGGCGGGTCGAACACTGTGTGCTGGTGGAGCTTTTCACCGATGCGGGCACCGGCACCAAGGTGGTGAGCGCGTGACCCTGCAACAGCGGTGGGAAGCCGTGATGATGAACAACTACGGCACCCCGGCGATGGCCCTGGCCAGCGGCGACGGCGCCGTCGTCACCGACGTGGACGGCAAGATCTACCTCGACCTGCTCGGCGGCATCGCGGTCAACGTGCTGGGCCACCGGCACCCGGCGGTGATCGAGGCGGTCAGCACCCAGCTCAACACGCTGGGCCACACGTCCAACCTGTATGCCACCGAGCCGGGCATTGCGCTCGCCGAAGCGTTGGTCGAGCACCTCGGGGCGCCGGCGCGGGCGTTCTTCTGCAACTCCGGGACCGAGGCCAACGAGGTGGCATTCAAGCTGTCACGGCTCACCGGGCGCACCAAACTGGTTGCCGCACAAGACGCTTTCCACGGCCGTACCATGGGATCGCTGGCGCTGACCGGTCAACCCAGCAAGCAGGCGCCGTTCGCACCACTGCCCGGCGATATCACGCACGTGCCCTACGGCGACGCCGAGGCGCTGGCCGGCGCCGTCGACGACGCCACCGCCGCCGTGTTCCTGGAACCGATCATGGGGGAGAGCGGCGTCGTCGTGCCGCCCGAGGGATACCTGGCCGCCGCCCGCGACATCACCGCGCGGCACGGGGCGCTGCTGGTGCTCGACGAGGTGCAGACCGGGATGGGCCGCACCGGAACGTTTTTCGCCCACCAGCACGACGGCATCGCGCCGGACGTGGTGACGCTGGCCAAGGGGCTCGGCGGCGGCCTGCCGATCGGCGCCTGCCTGGCCATCGGGCCGGCCGCCGACCTGATGACGCCCGGCCTGCACGGCAGCACCTTCGGCGGCAACCCGATCTGCGCCGCGGCCGCGCTCGCGGTGCTGCGGGTGCTGGCCGAGGACAATTTGATCCGCCACGCCGAGGTGCTGGGCAAGTCGTTGCGCCACGGCATCGAGGCGCTGGCCCACCCGCTGGTCGACCACGTGCGCGGCCGCGGTCTGCTTTGCGGGGTGGCGCTCACCGCGCCGCGCGCCAAGGACGCCGAGGCGGCGGCGCGCCGGGCCGGGTTCCTGGTGAACGCGGCCGCGCCCGACGTCATCCGGCTGGCGCCGCCGCTGATCATCACCGAAGCCCAGATCGACGCGTTCATCACCGCACTGCCGGGCATTCTCGACATGGCAGGGGAGCCGACATGATTCGCCACTTCCTGCGCGACGACGACCTGTCGCCCGCCGAGCAGGCCGAGGTGCTGGCGCTGGCCGCCGAACTCAAGAAGGACCCGCTGCTCGCCCGCCCGCTCGACGGCCCGCGCGGGGTCGCGGTGCTGTTCGACAAAAGCTCCACCCGCACCCGGTTCTCGTTCGAGGTTGGCATCGCCCAACTGGGCGGCCACGCCGTGGTCGTCGACGCCCGCAGCACCCAGCTGGGCCGAGACGAAACGCTGCAGGACACCGCCCGGGTGCTGTCGCGCTACGTCGAAGCCATCGTGTGGCGGACGTTCGGGCAGGAGCGCCTCGAGGCGATGGCCGCGACCGCGACGGTGCCGGTGGTCAATGCGCTCTCCGACGAGTTCCATCCCTGCCAGGTGCTCGCCGACCTGCAGACCATCACCGAGCGCAAGGGGTCGCTGCGCGGCCTGAAGATGACCTACCTGGGCGACGGCGCCAACAACATGGCGCACTCGCTGATGCTGGGCGGAGTCACGGCCGGCATTCACGTCACGATCGCCGCGCCGGACGGCTTCACTCCCGGCCCGGCGTTCGTGGCGGCGGCCCGCCGGCGGGCCGAGGACACCGGCGCCTCGGTCACCCTCACCGCCGACGCCGACGCGGCCGCGCGCGGCGCGGACGTCCTGGTCACCGACACCTGGACGTCGATGGGGCAGGAGGACGACGGGCTGGACCGGCGCACACCGTTTTGGCCCTACCAGATCAACGCCCGCCTGCTGTCTTTGGCCGACCCGGAAGCCGTTGTGCTGCACTGCCTTCCGGCGCACCGCGGCGAGGAGATCACGGACGAGGTGATGGACGGGCCGGCCAGCGCGGTGTGGGACGAGGCCGAGAACCGATTGCACGCCCAAAAGGCTTTGCTTGCATGGCTTTTGGAGCGACGGCCGTGACCCGCTCGAAGAGCGCTCCCGAAACCACCCGGGCCGGCCGGCAGGACCGCATCGTGGCGATCCTGTCGTCGGCGTCGATCAGCAGCCAAGGTGAGCTGGCGGCCCGGCTGGCCGACGAGGGCATCGAGGTCACTCAGGCCACCCTGTCGCGGGACCTGGAGGAACTGGGCGCGGTCAAGCTGCGCGGCGCCGACGGCGGCGTCGGGGTTTACATCGTCCCCGAGGACGGCAGCCCGGTGCGGGGCGTGTCCGGCGGCACCGCGCGACTGTCGCGGCTGCTCGGCGAGCTGCTGGTGTCCGCGGATGCCAGTGCCAACCTGGCGGTGCTGCGCACGCCGCCCGGCGGCGCCAACTATCTGGCGAGCGCGATCGACCGCGCGGCGCTACCGTACGTCGTCGGCACCATCGCCGGCGACGACACCGTCTTCGTGGCCGCTCGCGAGCCGATGACCGGCGCCGAGCTGGCCACCACGTTGGAAAAACTCACCTAAGCGCTTCAATTCAAAGGAGATTGGTTCATGTCAGAACGCGTCATCCTGGCGTATTCCGGCGGCCTGGACACCTCGGTGGCCATCAGCTGGATCGGCAAGGAGACCGGCCGCGAGGTCGTAGCGGTGGCAATCGACCTCGGCCAGGGCGGCGAAGACATGGAGGTCATTCGGCAGCGTGCCCTGGACTGCGGCGCGGTGGAAGCCGTCGTGGTCGATGCCCGCGACGAGTTCGCCGACGGCTATTGCCTGCCCACCATCCTGTCCAACGCCCTCTACATGGACCGCTACCCGCTGGTGTCGGCGATCAGCCGGCCGCTGATCGTCAAGCACCTGGTGGCGGCGGCCCGCGAGCACCGCGGCAGCATCGTCGCGCACGGCTGTACCGGCAAGGGCAACGACCAGGTCCGATTCGAGGTCGGATTCGGTTCGCTGGCACCGGATCTCGAGGTGCTGGCGCCGGTCCGTGACTACGCCTGGACACGCGAGAAGGCCATCGCGTTCGCCGAGGAAAACGCCATCCCCATCAACGTCACCAAGCGCTCACCGTTCTCCATCGACCAGAACGTGTGGGGCCGGGCGGTGGAAACCGGCTTCCTGGAACACCTTTGGAACGCCCCCACCAAGGACGTCTACGCCTACACCGAAGACCCCACGCTGAACTGGAGCACGCCCGACGAGGTGACCGTGGGATTCGAGCGCGGCGTGCCGGTGACGATCGACGGCAAGAAGGTGTCGGTGCTGGGCGCCATCGAGGAGCTCAACAGCCGCGCCGGCGCCCAGGGCGTCGGCCGGCTCGACGTCGTCGAGGACCGGCTGGTGGGCATCAAGAGCCGCGAGATCTACGAGGCGCCCGGCGCCATGGTGCTCATCACCGCCCACACCGAGCTCGAGCACGTCACGCTGGAACGCGAGCTGGGCCGGTTCAAGCGGCACACCGATCAGCGTTGGGCCGAGCTGGTTTACGACGGGCTGTGGTACTCACCGCTGAAGGAGGCGCTGGAGAGCTTCGTCGCCAAGACCCAGGAACACGTGACGGGCGAGGTGCGAATGGTGTTGCACGGCGGCCACATTGCGGTCAACGGCCGGCGCAGCGCCGAATCCCTTTACGACTTCAACCTGGCCACCTACGACGAGGGCGACAGCTTCGACCAGTCGGCCGCAAAGGGTTTCGTCTACGTGCACGGGCTGTCGTCGAAGCTCGCGGCGCGCCGGGACCAGCAGTGAGCCTCTTGCGGCGAGCAGACGCAAAAACCCCCGACACGCCGGGCGGAAAGGGCCTTTTGCGTCTGCTCGCGGGGAAAAGGTGAGCGGGGAAATCGTGAGCACTCGCGAAGGGTCACTGTGGGGTGGGCGGTTCGCCGACGGCCCGTCGGATGCGCTGACCGCGCTGAGCCGCTCCACGCACTTCGACTGGGTGCTGGCGCCCTACGACATCGTCGCCTCGCGGGCCCACACCGTGATCCTGTTTCGCGCCGGGCTGCTCAATGAAGAGCAGCGCGATGGGCTGCTGGCCGGCCTCGACCAGCTCGCCCAGGACGTCGCCGACGGCAGCTTCACGCCCCTGGTCACCGACGAGGACGTGCACGGGGCGCTGGAACGCGGACTGATCGACCGGGTCGGGCCCGACCTGGGCGGGCGGCTGCGGGCCGGCCGGTCACGCAACGACCAGGTGGCCACCCTGTTCCGGATGTGGCTGCGCGACGCGGTGCGCCGGGTCGCCGCCGGGGCGCTCGACGTCGTCGGGGCGCTGGCCGCCCAGGCCGCCGCGCACCCCGGCGCCATCATGCCGGGCAAGACCCACCTGCAGTCCGCCCAACCGGTGCTGCTGGCCCACCACCTGCTGGCCCACGCCCACCCCCTGCTGCGCGACGTCGACCGGATCATCGACTTCGACCGGCGCGCCGGGGTGTCGCCATACGGCTCGGGCGCGCTGGCGGGGTCGTCGCTGGGTCTGGACCCCGACGCGATCGCCGCGGAGCTGGGTTTCGCCGCCGCCGCCGACAACTCCATCGACGCCACCGCGGCCCGGGATTTCGCCGCGGAGGCCGCCTTCGTGTTCGCCATGATCGGGGTGGACCTGTCCCGGCTGGCCGAAGACATCATCCTGTGGAGCTCGACGGAATTCGGCTATGTCACGCTGCACGATTCGTGGTCGACCGGCAGCTCGATCATGCCGCAGAAGAAGAATCCCGACATCGCCGAGCTGACGCGCGGCAAGTCCGGCCGGCTGATCGGGAACCTGACCGGCCTGCTGGCCACGCTGAAGGCCCAGCCGCTCGCCTACAACCGTGACCTGCAGGAAGACAAGGAGCCGGTGTTCGATTCGGTCGCCCAGCTGGAGCTGGTGGCACCGGCGATGGCCGGGCTGGTGGCCAGCCTGACCTTCGACGTCGAGCGGATGGCCGCCCTGGCTCCGGCCGGCTACACGCTGGCCACCGATATCGCCGAATGGCTGGTGCGTCAGGGGGTGCCGTTCCGGTCGGCCCACGAGGCCGCCGGGGCCGCTGTGCGCGCCGCCGAGCAGCGGGCCGTCGGGCTCGACGAGCTGACCGACGACGAATTGGCGGCCATCAGCCCGGCTCTCACGCCGCAGGTACGCGAGGTCCTGACGATCGAGGGCTCGGTGTCGTCGCGCGACGCGCGCGGCGGCACCGCGCCGGCGCGGGTCGCCGAGCAGATCGAAACCGTCCTGGCCAGCGCCGATCGGCTCAAAAGCCGGCTGGGCGGCGGCGGATGAGATGAGCTTGTTTTCCCTGACGGCCGGGGACATACCGACTAGACTTCGGGCTCAAAGCGATCCGGTTGAACGCTACGGGCCGGGTCCTCGTCTCCAAGGGGTGGGGAAACAATGAGCGTCGTCGCTGGCGTCTTCGGTGCGTTACCGCCGCACCGATACTCCCAGCGCGAGCTCACCGATTTTTTTCTGAGCATCCCGCAGTTCGGCGGCTACGAGGACATCGTCCGGCAGCTGCACGCCAGCGCCAAAGTTGGCAGCCGCCACCTGGTGCTGCCGCTCGAGCAGTATCCCGCACTGACCGACTTCGGCCTGGCCAACCGGATCTTCACCGAACACGCCGTGAAGCTGGGCTGCGAAGCGCTGTCCGGCGCGCTCGACGAAGCGGGCCTGCGGCCCGAGGACGTCGACATGCTCATCACCACCACCGTCACCGGCCTGGCGGTGCCTTCCGTGGACGCCCGGATCGCCGCGCAGCTCGGCCTGCGCGACGACGTGCGACGGGTGCCGCTGTTCGGGCTGGGCTGCGTGGCCGGCGCCGCGGGTGTGGCCCGCGTCAACGACTACCTGCGGGGCGCACCCGACGCCGTCGCCGCCCTGATCTCCGTCGAGCTCTGCTCGCTGACCTATCCCGGGTACACGCCGTCGCTGGCCGGCATGGTCGGCAGCGCCCTGTTCGCCGACGGCGCCGCGGCGGTGGTGGCCGTCGGCGAGCGTCGCGCCGAACAAGTGGTCGCCGGCGGGCCCAGCATCGTCGACTCACGCAGCCACCTGTATCCCGATTCCCTGCGCACCATGGGCTTCGACGTGCGCGCAGGAGGCTTCGAGCTGGTGCTGTCCAAGGATGTCGCCGCCGTCGTGGAGCAATACATCGCAGACGACGTCACCGGGTTTTTGGGGGCGCACGGGTTGACCACCGCCGACATCGGCGCGTTCGTGAGCCACCCCGGCGGCCCCAAGGTCATCGAGGCGATCAACGCGGCGCTCGACCTGCCGCCCGAAGCCCTCGAACTCACCTGGCGCTCGCTTGGCGAGATCGGCAACCTGTCGTCGGCGTCGGTGTTGCACGTGCTGCGCGACACCATGGCCAAGCCGCCGCCGAGCGACAGCCCCGGGTTGATGCTCGCGATGGGGCCTGGATTCTGTTCCGAGCTGGTGTTGTTGCGTTGGCACTGATCGTCGTCCGGGGCTTTTGCGGTGCGACGGCAGGAAGTATCGCCATGAGTGACTTGAGGGGCCGCCTGCCATGAACGGCAACACCGAAGAGCTCGTCCGGGCCCTTCGCCAGTCGCTCAAGGAGAACGAGCGGCTCAAGCGCGAAAACCGCCAATACCTGGCGGCGGCAACCGAACCGGTGGCCGTGGTGGGCATGGGCTGCCGGTATCCGGGTGGGCTGAATTCACCAGAAGCTCTGTGGCAGATGGTCGTTGACGGCCGCGATGTGGTCTCGGAGTTCCCCACCGACCGCGGCTGGAACCTGGCGGGCCTGTTCGACGACGACCCCGACGCCGTGGGCAAGTCGTATGCCCGGTGTGGTGGATTCCTCTCGGACGTCGGCGATTTCGATGCCGCGTTCTTCGGGATCGCGCCCAGCGAGGCGCTGGCGATGGACCCGCAACAGCGCTTGCTGCTCGAGGTGTCCTGGGAGGCGTTGGAGCGGGCCGGGATTGACCCCGCGACGCTGCGGGGCTCGGCGACCGGCGTGTTCGCCGGGATATTCCACGGCTCCTACGGGGGCCAGGGACGGGTGCCCGGCCACCTGGAGCGATACGGCCTGCGCGGGTCGACGCTGAGTGTGGCCTCCGGCCGCGTGGCCTATTCGCTTGGGTTCGAGGGCCCGGCCGTCTCGGTGGATACGGCGTGCTCGTCGTCGTTGGTGGCCCTGCACCTGGCGGCGCAGTCGTTGCGTTCCGGCGAGTGCGATCTGGCGCTGGCCGGCGGCGTGACGGTGATGGCCACACCGGCGATGTTCGTCGAGTTCAGCCGCCAGCGCGCGCTGGCCGCCGACGGCCGGTGCAAGGCGTATGCGGGTGCCGCCGACGGCACCGGGTTCTCCGAAGGCGTCGGGGTGCTGGTGCTGGAGCGGCTGGCCGATGCCCGGCGGCACGGGCATCCGGTGCTCGCCGTCGTGCGCGGGTCCGCCGTCAATCAGGACGGCGCGTCCAACGGCCTGGCGACGCCCAACGGGCCGTCGCAGCAACGGGTGATCCGGGCGGCGCTGGCCAACGCGCGGCTGGACACGGCCGACGTCGATCTGGTCGAGGGCCACGGGACGGGCACCACGCTCGGCGATCCCATTGAGGCCCAGGCGGTTCTGGCCACCTACGGCCAGGACCGGCCGGCCGATCGGCCGCTGTGGCTCGGCTCGATCAAATCGAACATGGGCCACACCTCGGCCGCCGCGGGCGCCGGCGGGGTGATCAAGATGGTGCAGGCGATCCGCCACGGGGTGATGCCCAAGACATTGCACGTGGATGAGCCGACGCCGCACGTGGATTGGGCCGCCGGGGCCGTGTCGTTGCTGACCGAGCAGCGGCCCTGGCCGGCCGTGGACAGGCCGCGGCGCGCGGGCGTCTCGTCCTTCGGCATCAGCGGCACCAACGCGCACGTCATCCTGGAGCAGTACGGCCCGGAGCCGGAAAACGCCCCGGTCCCAGGCGATGACGTCATCGTCCCGTGGGTGCTGTCGGCCCGTTCGGCTGAGGCGCTGGCGAACCAGGGCGCGCGGCTATTGGCCCACGTGAAGGCCGATCCCCGGGTGCGGGTGCTGGACGTGGGCTGGTCGCTGATCGCGACGCGGTCACGCTTCGAGCACCGGGCGGTGATCGTGGGCGCCGACGGCGCGCAGTTGCTGCGCGCGCTGACGGCCCTGGCGGCCGGCGAGCAGGGCGCGGGCCTGGTGGTGGGCCGGGCCCGGCCGATGGGCAAGACGGTGTTCGTATTCCCCGGCCAGGGCTCGCAATGGGTCGGCATGGGCGCCCAATTGCTGGACAGTTCAAGGATATTCGCCGACCACCTGCAGTTGTGCGACAAGGCGCTCGCCGAGCACGTCGACTGGTCGCTGATCGACGTCATCCGCGGGGTGCCGGGCGCACCCGGCTTGGACCGGGTGGACGTTGTGCAGCCGGCGCTGTGGGCGGTAATGGTGTCGCTGGCCGAACTGTGGCGCTCGGTGGGCGTGACGCCCGACGCGGTGATCGGCCATTCGCAGGGCGAAATCGCGGCGGCCTACGTGGCTGGCGCGCTGTCGCTGGAGGATGCCGCCCGGGTGGTCGCGCTGCGCAGCCGGTTGCTGGTGCGGTTGTCGGGCTCCGGCGGCATGGTCTCGCTGGCGTGCAGCCTGCCGCGCGCCGAGCAACTGATCGCCGCGTGGGGCGAACGGCTCAATATCGCCACCGTCAACGGCGTTGCGGCGGTGGTGGTCTCGGGTGAGGTGGACGCGCTGGCCGAGCTGATGCAACGGTGCGAGGCCGACAACGTCCGGGCCCGCAAGATCGACGTCGACTACGCATCGCACTCGGCACAGGTAGATGCGATTCGCGAGCCCCTCGCCGCGGCGCTGGAAGGCCTGGCGCAGCGATCGTCCGCCGTCGCCTTCTTCTCCACGGTCACCGGCGAGCAGCTGGACACCGCGGGGCTGAACGCCGACTACTGGTTCCAAAGCATCCGCCACACCGTGCAATTCGAGAAGGCGGTGCGCAGCGCGTGCGATGCGGGCTACCAGGTGTTCATCGAATCCAGTCCGCACCCGGTGCTGATGGCCGCCATCGAGGAATCCATGCCCGACGGCGACCGGGCGTGCGTCATCCCGTCGCTGGGCCGCGATGACGGTGGCCTGGACCGCTTCTGGCTCTCGGCGGCGGCGGCCCATGTCGCCGGCGTGGGGGTGGACTGGCGAGCGGCGCTGTCCGGCCTCGGCGGCCGCCGCATCGATCTACCGACATATGGCTTTGTCCGGCAACACTTTTGGCTACCGGGCGGCGCGACCGGGTCGCAGGACGTGGCCACCCTGGGCCTGGCGGCCGCCGAGCACGGCCTGCTGGGCGCGGTGGTGCCGCGCCCCGACTCCGGCGGCGTGGTGCTGACGGGCCGGTTGTCGACGGCGGCGCACCCGTGGCTGGCCGATCACGCGGTCGGCGACACGGTGTTGTTCCCGGGTGCCGGGTTCGTCGAGTTGGCCATCCGCGCGGGCGACGAGGTCGGGTGCGGGGTGCTCGACGAGCTGACCCTGTCGGCGCCGCTGCTGCTGCCCGGGTCCGCCGGGGTGCGGGTGCAGCTGGTGGTCGGCGCACCCGACGAGTCGGGCCGCCGTCGGCTGAGGGTGTATTCGATTGACACGCAGCCGGGTTCGGAGTGGGTGCAGCATGCCGAGGGGCTGCTGCGGCCGGGCACGGCGACGCCGGCCGCGGACCTCTCGAGCTGGCCGCCCGCGGGGGCGACCGCGGTGGACGTCACCGGCGCGTATGCGCGACTGGCGCGGCGCGGCTACGAGTACGGCGACGCCTTCCGGGGCCTGCGGGCGATGTGGCAACGCGGGGACGAGATCTTCGCCGAGATCGCCGTGCCCGAAGCCGCCGCCGACGCCGACGGCGGCTTCGGGATACACCCCGTGCTTCTGGATGCCGCGCTGCACGCGATCGGCGTCGCCGCCGGGAGCGACGAGACCGTGCTGCCGTTCTCCTGGCAGGGCGTGTCGCTACACGCGTCGGGCGCGTCGCGAGCGCGGGTCCGGATCGTGCCGGCCGGCGCCGGCGCGGTCTCGGTCGAATTGTCCGACGGGGCGGGGCTGCCGGTGCTCTCGGTGCGGTCGCTGGCCATGCGCCCGGTCACCCCCGGGCAGCTCACGGCGGCGGCCCCCGCCCGCCGATCGCTCGGTGAGGGACTGCTCGACGTCACCTGGTCGCCGGTCGCGCTGGGCGACGGTCGCGCCGCTGCCACGCTGTGGGAGCCGGGCGATCACGGTGGCGACGTGGTGGCGTCCGTGCACGCCGCGACCACCGAGATCTTGGGGGCGCTGCAGTCTTGGCTGCGCGACGAAAGCGACGCGGTGCTGGCCGTGCAGACCCGTGGGGCCGTCGCCCTTGCCGGCGAGGACGTTTCGGACCTCGCCGGGGCGGCGGTGTGGGGGCTGGTGCGCTCGGCGCAGGCGGAGCACCCCGGCCGGGTGGTGCTGATCGATTCCGACGGCTCCGTCGACGCCAATGCGGTAATCGGTTGCGGCGAGCCGCAAGTGGTGGTTCGCCAGGGTGTGGCGTATGCGGCGCGGTTGCGGCCGGTGCACACGGGTTCGATCGCCGCGTTGCCCGCGGCGGGCTGGCGGTTGCACGCCGGCGGCGCGGGCACCCTGGAGGATCTGGTCGTAACCCGTTGCCCGCGTCCGGAATTGGTTGCGGGGCAGGTGCGGGTGGCGGTGGCCGCGGTCGGGGTCAACTTCCGCGACGTCCTGGTGGCCCTGGGGATGTATCCCGGCGGAGGCCGGCTGGGTGCCGAGGGCTCCGGTGTCATCGTCGAGGTGGGGCCCGACGTGACCGGCCTGGCCGTCGGCGACGCGGTGATGGGGTTGCTCGGGGTCGTCGGCTCCGAAGCGGTGGTGGATCAGCGCGTGGTGACGCCGGTGCCGCCGGGCTTGCCGCTGGTGACGGCCGCGGGCATGCCGGTGGTGTTCCTGACCGCGCTGTACGGCCTGTCGGTGCTGGGCGGGCTGCGCGCCGGCGAGCGGGTCCTGGTGCACACCGCCACCGGTGGGGTGGGCATGGCCGCGGTGCAGTTGGCGCGGCACTGGGGTGCCGAGGTGTTCGCCACCGCCAGCCGCGGCAAGTGGGACACCCTGCGCGCGATGGGATTCGACGACGACCACATCGGCGATTCGCGCACGACGGAGTTTGAGAACAAGTTCGCGTCGTCAACCGGCGGCGCCGGCTTCGACGTCGTGCTCAATTCGTTGGCCGGTGAGTTCACCGACGCGTCGTTGCGGCTACTGGCTCCCGGCGGTCGGTTCATCGAGATGGGCAAGACCGACGTGCGGGATCCGCGCGTCGTCGCCGAACGGCATCGGGGCGCGGTGTACCGGGCGTTCGACCTGATGGAGGCCGGACCGGACCGCACCGCGGCCATGCTGGCCGAGATCAAGGGACTGCTGGCGGACGGAGTCGTGAAACCATTGCCGCTGAATACTTTTGACGTCCGCTGCGCGGCGACGGCCTATCGGTACGTCAGCCAGGCACGCCACATCGGCAAAGTCGCGCTGACCGTCCCGTCGGGCCCCGGTGAGGTGCTCAGCGGCTGCGGCGGTGGCCTGGCCGGGGCCAGCGTGGTGATCACCGGTGGCACCGGAATGGCGGGTTCCGCGCTGGCGCGCCACCTCGTCGACCGCTACCGGGTGGCCCACGCGGTGCTGGTCAGCCGGACCGGCGGCCGGGGGCCGGGGGTCGCCGAGCTCGTGTCCGACCTGCGGCGCTGCGGCGCGCAGGTGTCGGTGGTGGCCTGCGACGTCGCCGACCGCGAGGCGGCCGCGGCGATGCTGGCCGGGATACCGGCGCAATATCCGCTGCGTGGAATCGTCCATGCCGCGGGCATTCTCGACGACGGGCTGATCTCATCGCTGACCCCGGACCGGGTGGACGCGGTGCTGCGCGCCAAGGTGGACGGGGCGTGGAATTTGCACGAGCTCACCCGGCACCTGGATCTCTCGGCGTTCGTGGTGTTTTCGTCGATGGCCGGGATCGTGGGGACCCCGGGTCAGGCGAACTACGCGGCGGCCAACAGCTTCCTCGACGGGCTGGCCGCCTACCGGCGGGCCCACGGGCTGGCCGGCCTGTCGCTGGCCTGGGGCCTGTGGGAGCAGGCGTCGGCGATGACGGCGCACCTCGGCGATCGCGACAAGGCCCGGATGAGCAGGATCGGGCTGGCGCCGCTGTCCACCGAGCAGGCGCTGGCCGCCTTCGACGCCGCCATGCTGGTGGACGCTCCGGTGCTGGTGGCCGCGCGGGTGGACCGGGCCGCCCTGTCCGACAACATCGCCGCGCTGCCCCCGCTGCTGTCCGAACTCGTCGCCGGTCCGGCCCGGCGCGTCGTCGCCGACACGGACGTCACCGCGTCGGCGACGGGGTTGTCGGCACGCCTGCACGGGCTGAGCCCCGAGGCGCGACAGCGCGAGCTGGTCGACCTGGTGTGCGGTAACGCGGCGATGGTGCTGGGGGTGCCCAATCCGGCGGACATCAACACCGGCAGCGCGTTTGGCGAGCTCGGCTTCGATTCGCTGACCGCCGTAGAATTGCGTAACCGGCTCAAAAACGCTACCGGACTTACTCTTTCGCCGACGCTGATCTTCGACTACCCGACACCCACCGTGCTGGCCGCGCATCTCGACACCCAACTGGCCGCCGCCCCGGGCGACGACGAACCGCCGAACCTGATGGGTCGCTTCAACGACATCACCCGCGAACTGCAGGCGCTGCTCGGCGCGCCCAACTGGAATGCCGACGACAGGTCCGCGCTGCGGGCGCGCATTCACAACCTGCTGGCCGCGCTACCGCCGGGCGAGCATGCCGACCACCTCGACGAGGATCTCGACGCCGCCACCGAAAGCCAACTCTTTGCGATCCTCGATGAAGAACTCGGCCGCTGACACCCCGCAAGGAGCAACGATGCCGGGCACCTCGCAGCACGTCGACTACCTGAAACGCCTCACGGCGGATCTCAGGCGGACCCGGCGGCGCGTCGCGGAGCTCGAGGGCCGGCTTTCCGAGCCGGTCGCGGTGGTCGGCATGGCGTGTCGCTACGCCGGTGGCGTCGAATCACCGGAAGACCTGTGGGAACTGGTGATCCAGGGCCGCGACACGGTGTCCGACTTCCCGGCGGACCGCGGCTGGGACGTCGAGGGGCTGTACGACCCCGACCCGGACACCCAAGGGAAGATGTACACCCGGCAGGGCAGCTTCTTGGCCAACGCGGGTGACTTCGACGCCGGCTTCTTCGGCATCGGGCCCAGCGAGGCGCTGGCCATGGATCCCCAGCAGCGGATGATGCTGGAGATCTGCTGGGAGGCGTTGGAGCGGGCCGGCATTGACCCCTTCGCGCTGCGCGGCTCGGCGACCGGCGTCTTCGCCGGGGTCATCCACGCCGGTTATGGCGGAGAGGTCAAGGGCGAGCTCGAGGGCTACGGGCTCACCGGGTCGACGCTGAGCGTGACCTCGGGCCGGGTGTCCTACGTGTTGGGGCTGGAAGGCCCCGCGGTGTCGGTGGATACCGCGTGCTCGTCGTCGTTGGTCTCGATGCATCTGGCCGCGCAGTCGCTGCGGTCCGGGGAGTGCGATCTGGCGCTGGCCGGTGGCGTGACCGTGATGGCGACCCCCGCGGCCTTCGTCGAGTTCAGCCGCCAGCGCGCGCTGGCCCCCGACGGACGCTGCAAGGTGTACGCCGGTGCGGCGGATGGGACTTCGTGGTCGGAGGGCGCCGGTGTCCTGGTGCTGGAGCGGTTGGCCGACGCCCGGCGCCTGGGACATCCCGTGTTGGCGGTGCTGCGCGGCACCGCGGTGAATCAGGACGGCGCGTCGAACGGTCTGACCGCGCCCAACGGGCCGTCGCAGCAACGGGTCATCCGGGCGGCGCTGGCCAACGCCGGGCTGACGGCCGCGGACGTGGATGTGGTCGAGGGCCACGGGACCGGGACGGTGCTCGGGGACCCCATCGAAGCCCAGGCCCTGCTGGCGACGTACGGGCAGGATCGCCCCGCGGATCGCCCGCTCTGGCTGGGATCGATCAAATCGAACATCGGCCACACCTCGGCCGCGGCGGGGGTGGCCGGGGTGATCAAGATGATTCAGGCGATCCGGCACGGGGTGCTGCCCAAGACGTTGCACGTGGACGTCCCGTCGCCGCACGTGGATTGGTCGGTCGGCGCGGTGTCGCTGCTGACCGATCCGCGGCCGTGGCCGGACCACGGCGGGATCCGGCGGGCGGGCGTCTCGTCGTTCGGGATCAGCGGCACCAACGCGCACGTCATCGTCGAGCAGGCCCCCGCGGCACTCGAAAGCGAGGCCGAACCGGTCGCGTCCGCACCCGATTCGGTTGTCCCGTGGGTGATTTCGGCCCGCTCGCCCGAGGCGCTGGCCGGCCAGGCGCAACGGTTGCTGGACCGGCTGGACCGCGACGCGGGGCCGCGGGCGGTGGACGTGGGCTGGTCGTTGGCGACCACCCGGGCGGCCTTCGAGCATCGTGCGGTGCTGGCCGGTGCCGACCGCGCCAACCTGACGGCGGGGTTGGCGGGGCTGGCCGCCGGGCGCCCGGATCCCGCCGTGCTGGTCGGCCGGTCCCGGTCGGTGGGCAAGCGGGTGTTCGTCTTTCCCGGCCAGGGGTCGCAGTCGCTCGGCATGGGCGCCGAGCTGTATGAGCGGTTTGGAGTGTTCGCGCGGGCCTTCGATGAGGCGATCGCGGCGGTGGACACTCACACGCGACTGCCGCTGCGCGAGGTGATGTGGGGCACCGACCCGGAGTTGTTGCAGAGCACCGAATTCGCCCAGCCGGCGCTGTTCGTGCTGGAGGTCGCGTTGGCCGCGCTGTGGCAGTCCTTCGGGGTGACACCGGATGTGGTGATCGGCCACTCGGTGGGCGAGGTCGCCGCGGCGTGGGTGGCCGGGGTGCTGTCGCTGCCCGACGCGGCCCGGCTGGTGGCGGCGCGCGGCCGCCTGATGGCTGCGCTGCCGGCCGGCGGGGTGATGATCGCCGTGGCCGCGACCGAGGCCGAGGTGGCTCCCATGCTGAACGGCGCCGTGAGCATCGCGGCGGTCAACGGCCCGCAATCGCTGGTGCTCTCCGGTGAGCGGGCCGCGGTGGGGTTGGTCGCCGACCGGTTGGCCGCAGGCGGCGCGCGGGTGCACCGGCTGGCGGTCTCGCACGCGTTTCACTCGCCGTTGATGGAACCTATGATCGACGACTTCGCGGCGGTGGCGGCGGGCATCTCGGCGGCCGAGCCGCGAATTGCCTTGATGTCCAACCTGACCGGGCAACTGGCCGGCCCCGGCTATGGCTCGGTCGCGTACTGGGTGGACCACGTGCGCCGGCCGGTGCGGTTCGTCGACGGTGTGCAGCTGGCCGAATCCCTGGGTGCCGGCGTGTTCCTCGAGGTGGGACCGGGCGCGGCGTTGACGTCCGCGGTGGCACAGTCCCTGACCACCGACCGGGCGTCCACGGTGGTCACGATGGCCAAGGGCCACCCCGAGGTCGACTCGCTGCTGCGGGCGGCCGGAGAGCTGTTCACCGCCGGCGCTGACGTGCAATGGGCCGCGGCCTTCGCCGATCTGCCTGCCCGGCGTGTCGAGCTGCCCACGTACGCCTTTGTGCGGCGCCGGTTTTGGCTGTCCGGCGATTCGGTGGGTTCGGCCAACATCGCCAGCCTCGGTTTGGCCGAGGCCGAGCACGCGTTGCTGGGTGCGGTGGTCGACCGGCCGGATTCCGGTGGGGTGGTGTTGACGGGCCGGCTTTCGGTGGCCGCCCAGCCGTGGCTCGCCGACCACGCGGTCGCCGGCACGGTGCTGTTTCCCGGGGCCGGTTTCGTGGAGCTGGCGTTGCGGGCCGGTGACGAGGTCGGCTGCTCGGTGGTCGAGGAGTTGACGCTGTCGGCGCCGCTGTCGGTGCCCGCGGTCGGCGTGGTGCACCTCCAGGTCTTGGTGACCGCGGCCGCCGAGGCGGGCACCCGGTCGGTCGCCGTGTATTCGCGTGCCCCGCAAGCTGATTGGGTGCTGCACGCCGAAGGGGTGCTGAGCGAGGGTGCGCCGCCCGAACCGGCGATCGACCTGTCGGTGTGGCCGCCGCTGGGCGCGGACGCGGTGGACGTCACCGGCGCGTATGACGGTCTGGCCGCCCGCGGCTATGGATACGGACCGGCGTTCCGGGGGCTGCGGGCCGTATGGCGAAGGGGCGCCGAGACTTTCGCCGAGGTCGAACTCCCGCAGCAGGCCGGCGTCTCGACCGCCGGCTTCGGCATCCAGCCGGTGATCCTGGATGCGGCGCTGCACGCGCTGGGGGTGGCCCACGAGCGGATCGAGACCGTCTTGCCGTTCTCGTGGCAGGGCGTGAGCCTGTACGCGGCGGGTGCGTCGCGGGTGCGGGTCAGGCTGGCGCCGGCCGGTCCCGGCGCCGTCTCGGTCGAGCTGGCCGATTCGTCGGGCCTACCGGTGCTGTCGGTGCGCGAGCTGATCACGCGCGCCGTCTCGGCCGACCAACTGACCGCGGCGGTGGCGGCCCGCGCCGGAAGTGGCGAGTTGCTCGACGTGGTGTGGTCGCCGGTAACGTTGCCCGGCAACGGCATTGGCGCTGACTTCACTGTCTGGGAGTCACCGGCGGCGGGCACCGACGCGGTGACGTCGGCGTATGCGGCGACGCACGAGGCCCTGGGTGTGCTGCAAAACTGGCTGGCCGGCGCGGCCAACGGGGTCCTGGTGGTGCAGACCCGCGGCGCGGTGGGGCCGGCCACACACGGCGTCGAGGACCTGGCCGGGGCGGCGGTGTGGGGGTTGACGCGGTCGGCGCAGGCCGAGCACCCCGGTCGCGTGGTGTTGCTCGACACCGACGGAACGCTCGGTGTCGCCGCCGCGATCGGTTGCGGTGAGCCGCAACTGGTGGTGCGCGACGGGGTGGCCTACAGCGCCCGGCTGAAGCCGGCCGACCGGCGACCCCCGCTGCGGCTGCTCGACCCGCCGGCGGTGTGGCGGCTGGCCGCCGGCGGCGCCGGGACGCTGGAAGACCTTGCCGTGCAGGAGTATCCGCAGGCGCAGCTGGAGGCCGGTCGGGTGCGGGTGGCGGTGGCCGCGGCCGGGGTGAACTTCCGCGACGTGCTGGTGGCGCTGGGCATGTACCCGGGTGCGGCCCAGCTGGGCGCCGAGGGCGCCGGGATCGTCATCGAACTCGGCCCCGGTGTCACCGATCTGGCCGTCGGGGACGCGGTCATGGGAATCTTCGGGCTGGCCGGCTCGGAGGCGGCCGTGGATCGCCGATTGGTGACCCGCGTGCCGCAGGGCTGGTCGATGGCCCAGGCCGCGGCCGTGCCGGTGGTGTTCTTGACGGCCTATTACGGGCTGTCGGTGCTGGCCGGCCTGCGCTCCGGGCAGCGGGTGCTCGTGCACGCCGCCACCGGCGGGGTCGGCATGGCCGCGGTGCAACTGGCCCGCCATTGGGGGGCGGAGGTTTACGCGACCGCCAGCCGCGGCAAGTGGAACATTCTGCGCGGCATGGGATTCGACGACGCGCACATCGCGGATTCCCGCGCCCTGGACTTCGAGCAGAAATTCGGCGCCGGGGGCGTCGACGTGGTGCTCAACTCGCTGGCGGGGGAGTTCAACGATGCGTCGCTGCGGCTGCTGGCCCCCGGCGGTCGCTTCATCGAAATGGGCAAGACCGATCTGCGCGACCCGGATGACATCGCCCGGTCCCATCCCGGCGTGACGTATCGCGCATTCGATCTGATGGAGGCCGGCCCCGACCGCATCGCCGAGATGCTGACGGAGTTGATGGGGTTGTTCGCGGCCGGCGCGCTGGCGCTGTTGCCCGTCAAGGCGTTCGACGTGCGCAGCGCCGCCGAGGCCTACCGGTTCGTCAGCCAGGCCCGCCACATCGGCAAGGTCGTGCTCACCATGCCGGGCGGGCCCGCCGGGCTGGCCGGCGGCACCGCACTGATCACCGGCGGGACCGGCATGGCCGGTTCGGCGGTGGCACGGCACCTCGTCGAGCGGCACCGGGTGCCGCACGTGATGCTGGTCAGCCGCCGCGGTGAACGCGCCGACGGCATGGCCGAGCTGGCCGTCGAACTGCGTGGCGCGGGGGCATCGGTGGCGGTGGTGGCGTGCGACGTCGGCGATCGGGAGGCCGTCGCGGCGCTGCTGGCGCAGGTGCCCGCGCGGTACCCGCTGCGTTCGGTGTTCCACGCCGCGGGCGTGCTCGACGACGCAGTGATCGCCTCGCTGACGCCGGCGCGCATGGACACGGTGCTGCGGGCCAAGGTCGACGGGGCTTGGCACCTGCACGAGCTGACCCGGGACCTGGATCTGTCGGCGTTCGTGGCGTTCTCGTCGATGGCGGGCATCGTGGGCGCCCCCGGCCAGGGGAATTACGCGGCGGCCAACAGCTTCCTCGACGCGCTGGCGGCGCATCGCCACGCGCACGGGCTGCCCGGACTCTCGGTCGCCTGGGGGATGTGGGAAGAGTCCTCGACGATGACCCAACACCTCGGCGAGCGTGACAGGGCCAGGATGAGCCGCGCCGGGCTGAGCGCGTTGACGACTCGGCAAGCGCTGGAACTGCTGGACGCCGCGCTGCTCGGCGAACAGCCCATTGTGGTGGGCACCCGACTCGATCGGGGCGCGCTGGCACACCACGGCGCCACGCTGCCGCCGCTGCTGAGCCAGTTGGCCACCCGTCCGGCCCGCCGGATGCTGGAGCACACCGACATGGTGTCCCTGACGGGCCTGCGGGCCCGGCTGGACGGCATGTCGCCCGGGCAGCGGCACGGCGAACTGGTGGAACTGGTCTGCAGCAACGCGGCCACGGTATTGGGTCATAGCGCCGCGGACGTCAATGCCGACGATGCGTTCGGCGATCTCGGGTTCGATTCGCTGACCGCCGTGGAGCTACGCAACCGGCTCAAAATCGCCACCGGCCTGACCCTTTCGCCCACGCTGATCTTCGATCACCCCACGCCGAACGCGCTTGCCGAACACCTCGGCACCCAGCTGGCCACCAGCGGCCCCGCCGCGGTGGCTACCACGCCGCCCGATCGGACCGCCCGCTTCGACGAGATCGCCGGTGAACTGCAGGCACTGCTCAAGGCGCCCGATTTGAGTCCCGGCGACCAGGCGCAGCTGGTCACCCGGCTGGAGGGCTTGCTGGGCACGGTGACGGGCCCCACGGTGGCCCCGCTCCTGGAACACCCCGAGCAGGCGTTCGACGACGACATCTCCACCGCCACCGAGAGTCAGCTGTTCGCCATTCTCGACGACGAAGTCGGCCCCTGACTTGCCTCCGACAGACGTCGCGATCATCGGGCTGGCCTGCAGGTTTCCTGCCGCGCCCGACCCGCCCGCGTTCTGGCGCCTGATCCGTGACGGGCGTGAGGCCACCCAGCTCGGCGCGGACGCCGGCGAATTCGACGCGGACTTCTTCAACCTGTCGCCACGCGAGGCATCGGCGATGGATCCGCGGCAGCGCCTGGCCCTCGAATTGACCTGGGAATTACTCGAAGACGCGTTCGTGGTACCGGAAACAATACGGGGACAAGAGGTTTCGGTGTTCGTCGGGGCGATGACGGACGATTACGCGGCACTGACGCTGCGCGACCTCGCCGACAACTCCGACCACCACACCTTCACCGGCATCAGCCGGGCGATGATCGCCAACCGGGTCTCGTACGCCTTCGGGTTGCGTGGGCCCAGCATGACCGTCGACTCCGGCCAGTCGTCCTCTTTGGTGGCGGTGCACCTCGGCTGCGAAAGCGTGCGCACCGGGCGGTCGGCGCTGGCCGTCGCGGGCGGTGTCCACCTCAACCTGTCCGACGAAATCGCCATGCTGGAACAGGAATTCGGTGCGGTATCGGTCTCGGGCCGCACGTACGCATTCGATCGTCGAGCCGACGGCTACGTGCGGGGCGAGGGCGGGGGACTGGTCCTGCTCAAGCCGTTGCCGGCCGCCCTGGACGACGGCGACCGCATCCACGCCGTCATTCGCGGCAGTGCCGTCGGCAACGCCGGGCACAGCGGAGCCGCCCAGACCGTCCCGTCGGCCCGCGGCGAAGCGGACGTGATCCGGCGCGCGCTCGCCGATGCCGCCCTGGACGTCGGCGACATCGACTACGTCGAGGCGCACGGCACCGGGACCAAGGTCGGCGACGCTGTCGAAGCGCGGGCGCTGGGCGAGGTCTTCGCCGAGCGCGCGGCCGATCCGGTGCGGGTGGGATCGGTGAAGACCAACATCGGTCACGCCGGAAGCGCCGCGGGAATCGCGGGACTGCTCAAGGCCGTCCTGGCCGTCGAACACGCCGCGATCCCGCCCAGCCTCAACCACGCCGACCCCGAGGTCGAGCTGAATCACCTTGGGCTGCAAGTCAACACCGCCCTGACGCCATGGCCGTCCGCGGATCGGCCGCGGCGGGCGGGGGTGTCCTCGTTCGGCATGGGCGGCACCAACGCGCACGTCATCATCGAGCAGCCCCCGGCCCCAGGGGAAACCCCGGCGTCGGAATCGCCCGCGGCCACGGACGAGGTTGTGCCGTGGGTGCTGTCGGCCCGCTCCGAACGGGCGCTGGCCAACCAGGCCCAGCGGTTGTCGGCCTACCTGGCCGACCGCGACGTACGGCCCCTCGACGTGGCCTGGTCGCTGGTCAGCACCCGGACGCTCTTCGAGCACCGCGCGGTCGTGGTGGGCGGCGACCGTGCGGCGCTGACAACCGGGCTGGCGGCCGTCGCCGCGGGGGAATCGCCGCCGGGTGTCGCGGTGGGCCGGGCCAGGCCATCGGGGTCGTTCGGCGCGACGGTCTTTGTGTTCCCGGGTCAGGGCTCGCAGTGGCCGGGCATGGGGCGGCAACTGTACGACCGGTTCGACGCGTTCGCCCGCGCATTCGACGAGGCCGCCGCGGCGGTGGACGCGCACGTCCGGCTGCCGCTGCGCGATGCGATGTGGGGCACCGACCCGGAGTTGATGCGCAGCACCGAGTTTGCCCAGCCGGCCCTGTTCGTGTTGGGCCTCGCGCTGACCGCGTGGTGGGAATCCCTCGGGGTGACACCGGATGTGGTGATGGGGCACTCGGTCGGTGAGATCGCCGCGGCGTGTGTGGCCGGGGTGCTGTCGCTCGCGGATGCGTCGCGCATGGTGGCGGCGCGGGGCCGGCTGATGGCGCGACTGCCGGCCGACGGGGTGATGGTGGCCGTCGGCGCCGGCGAAGCCGAGGTGGCCGGGCTGCTGACCGACGGGGTGAGCCTCGCGGCGGTCAACGGCCCCCACGCGGTGGTGTTGTCCGGCGCGCAGGCCCCGGTGGAGGCGCTGGCGGACCGGCTGGCCCGGATGGGCCGGCGCGTGCATCGGCTGGCGGTGTCGCACGCGTTTCATTCGTCGCTCATGCAGCCCATGGTGGCGGAGTTCGCCGCGTCGGTGGCCGACATCGAGGTGAGAGAGCCGCGAATCGGGTTGGTGTCGAACCTGACCGGCCGGCCGGCCGGGGCCGGGTACGGCTCGCCGCGGTACTGGGCGGCGCATATCGGCCAACCGGTGCGCTTCTTCGAGGGGGTGCGCGCCGCCGAGTCGGCCGGCGCCGAGATCTTCCTGGAGCTGGGTCCGGGCGCGGCGCTGACCTCGGCGGTGGACCAATCGCTGAGCACGCCGCGGGCCGTGGCGGTGCCCACCATGGTCAAGGACCGCCCCGAAACGCAATCGCTGCTGGGCGCGGCCGGCCAGGTGTTCACCCGGGGCCTCGACCCGGACTGGGTCGGCGTGTTCGCCGGGCTCAACGCCCGGCGCATCGAGCTGCCCACGTACGGCTTTGCGCGGCAACGGTTTTGGTTGGGATCCGGCGGAGCCGGGGCCGCGCCGCCCGCCACGGCCACTCGAACACCCGACCTGGCGCAGCGGTTACACGGGTTGGCCCCCGACGAGCAACACCGCGTGCTACTCGAACTGGTCTGCGAGCACGCGGCGGCGGTGTCGGGGCATCCGGGCGGCCACGCCATCGACCACGACCGCGCGTTCGGCGACCTCGGGTTCGACTCGATGATCGGGGTCGAACTGCGCAACCGCCTCACCAGCCATACCGGCCTGGCTCTGTCGCGAACGCTGATCTTCGATTATCCGACGCCGGCCGCGTTGGCCGATCATCTTCGGCGGCAACTGCTCCATGACGAGCCCACCGAATCCGACGACGAAAAGGTTTGGTCGACGCTGCGCAAGATTCCGGTGCGCGAGCTTCGAAGAACGGGGTTGCTGGAAAAACTCTTATTGCTCGCGGGCACACCGGAAACGCCCGCCGCGGACACAACTCCCGATGCTCGCGACATCGACTCTTTAAGCCCGGACGCGTTGATTGCGATGGCGCTGAGCTCGGCGGATGAGGAAGACACCGAATAATGAATTTCCCACTGGCGGATATGATTACGCGAACACAAAGACGCCCTAGTAGTGCATGTGTTGAATACGAGAAACTTTTGCACGACCAAACGGGACCGCATAAGCTTCCGGCAATAAGGGGAGTCGTGTTTACGCTGGTCGGCAATCAAGAGAGCAGAGCATGAGCGCCATCGCGGGTGTGTTCGGCGCGTTGCCGCCGCATCGCTATAGCCAAAGCGAGATCACCGACCAGGTGGTCAAATTCCCCGCGCTGGCCGAACACGAACAGATCGTCCGGCGCCTGCACGCCGCCGCCAAGGTCAACAGCCGCCACTTGGTGCTGCCCCTTGAGCGGTACCACGAGCTCACCGATTTCGGTGCCACCAACGAGATCTTCGTCGACAAGGCCGTGGAGTTGGGCTGCGACGCGCTGCTGGGCGCGCTCGACGAGGCCGGGCTGCAACCGCAAGAAATCGACTTGATCGCCACGACGACGGTGACCGGCGTCGCGGTGCCGTCGCTCGACGCGCGGATCGTCGGGCGCCTGGACTTGCGCCCGGACGTGCGGCGGATGCCGCTGTTCGGCCTGGGTTGCGCGGCCGGGGCGGCCGGCGTGGGCCGGCTGCACGATTACCTGCGCGGTGCCCCGGACGGCGTCGCGGCGCTGCTGTCGGTCGAGCTGTGTTCGCTCACCTTTCCGACGGTCCGGCCGACCGTGTCGGGGTTGGTCGGGACGGCGATGTTCGGCGACGGCGCCGCCGCCGTGGTCGCCATCGGCGACCGTCGGGCCCAGCAACTGGATTCCGCCGGGCCCGACATCGTGGATTCGCGCAGCCGCCTGTACCCCGAATCGCTGCACATCATGAGCTGGAACATCGGCTCGGACGGCGTGCAGCCGGCGATGTCGCCGGAATTGCCGAACGTCATCGGCCGTTACCTGCCCGGCGACGTGGGCAGTTTCCTCGCCGCGCACGGGCTGACCAAGAACGACATCGGCGCCTGGGTCACCCACCCCGGCGGTCCCAAAGTGATCGACGCGATCGCCAAGAGCCTCGAACTGCCGCCGGAGGCGCAGGAACTGACCTGGCGCTCGCTCGGGGAAGTCGCCAACTTGTCCTCGGCCTCGGTGCTGCACATCCTGCGCGACACCATCGCCAAACCGCCGCCCAGCACCAGTCCCGGCCTGCTGCTCGCGATGGGGCCCGGCTTCGGTTCCGAACTGGTGCTGCTGCGCTGGCACTGAGCGTGTCACTCGAGCAGCTCGGATAGTTCCAGCCAGCGCCCCTCCGTCGCGGCGACCTCGTCCTCGAGCGCGCGCAACTCCTGGGTAAGCCGGGTGATGCCGACATGGTCGGACTGGTCGTGCGCGGCCAGTTCGTCGTGCTTGTCGGCGATCCGGTCCGCCAACCGCGCGAGCTGGCGATCCAGGGAGGCCACCTCTTTTTCCGCGGCGCGGCGTTGCGCGCCGGACATCGCTTGGGCCTCGGGCGGGGGAGACGGCCGCGACGATTGCGGGGCCGGCCGGGTGGTCCGTTCGCCGGCGAGCCGCAGATACTCGTCGACCCCGCCGGGGAGGTGCCGCAGCCGGCCGTCGAGCAGCGCGTACTGCTGATCGGTGACCCGCCCCAGCAGGTAGCGGTCATGCGAGACGACGATCAGGGTGCCGGCCCACGAGTCCAGCAGATCCTCCATCGCGGCCAGGGTGTCGGTGTCGACGTCGTTGGTCGGCTCGTCGAGGAGCAACACGTTGGGCTCGGAGAGCAGGGTGAGCATCAGCTGCAGTCGGCGCCGCTCACCGCCGGAAAGATCCTCGACCCGCGCCGACAGCTGGCCGCGGGCGAAGCCGAGCCGCTCCAGCAGCTGCGCCGGGGTGGCCTCGCGACCGTCGACCTGATAGCCACCCTGTAGGCGGCCCAGCACATCGGCGATCCGGTCGCCGCCCACCGCGGCCAGCGCGTCGCCCTGCTGGTCGAGCACCGCCAGGCGGACGGTCTTGCCGCGCTTGACGCGGCCCGCGTCCGGCTCGATGGTGCCGTCGATCAACCGCAGCAGGGTCGACTTGCCGGCGCCGTTGGCCCCGACGATGCCGGTGCGCTCGCCGGGGGCGATCCGCCACTCGACATCGCGCAGCACCGGACGGCCGCCGAGCGAGACCGACACGTCGAGCAGGTCGACGACGTCCTTGCCCAGCCGGGCGGTGGCCAACTTGGCCAGTTCGACGGTGTTGCGCAGCGGCGGCACGTCGGCGATCAGCTGATTGGCCGCCTCGATCCGGAACTTGGGTTTGGAGGTCCGCGCCGGCGCGCCGCGGCGCAACCACGCCAGCTCTTTGCGCATCAGGTTCTGCCGCTTGGCCTCGGCGACCGCGGCCATCCGGTCCCGCTCGACGCGCTGCAGCACGTAGGCGGCGTAACCGCCGTCGAACGGTTCGACGATCCCGTCGTGCACCTCCCACGTCGTGGTGGCGACTTCGTCGAGAAACCAGCGGTCGTGCGTCACCAGCAGCAGCCCGCCGGCGTTGCGCGCCCAGCGTTGCCGCAGATGGCCGGCCAGCCAGGTGATGCCTTCGATGTCGAGATGGTTGGTCGGCTCGTCGAGCGCGATGACGTCCCATTCGCCGATCAGCAATTGGGCCAGCTGCACGCGGCGGCGCTGGCCACCGGACAGCGTGGAAACCGTTGCCTCCCAAGCGATGTCGGACACCAGCCCGGCGACCACATCGCGGACCCGCGCGTCACCGGCCCACTGGTGTTCGGCCGCCTCGCCGACGAGCGTGTAGCCCACGCCGCGGTCCGGGTCCAGGGTGTCGGCCTGGCTGAGCGCGCCGACCCGCAACCCGCTGCGGCGGGTCACCCGCCCGGCGTCGGGCTGTTGCCGGCCGGTCAGCAGCCGCAGCAGGCTGGATTTGCCGTCGCCGTTTCGCCCGACGATGCCGATGCGGGCGCCGTCGTTGACCCCGAGCGTGATCGAGTCGAAGACCACTTGAGTCGGATATTCGAGGTGTACGGCCTCGGCCCCAAGGAGGTGCGCCACCGGGCCGACCCTAGCGCCCCGCCGCTAGCCGAGAGTCAGCAGCGCCTGGTCCACCTGGCTCTGCGTTTCCGCCGACGCCTTATTGGCCACGGCATCCAGGAAGCGGCTCGCGACGTCGCGCAGCTTGAGGTTCGTCTCCTGGGAACGCCACACCAAAATGTCGAACGCGCGCTCGGCCGAGACGCCGTACGCGGCGATCAGCACGCCCTTGGCCTGCTCGATGCGCGCGCGGGCGTCGGCCACCGCCGACAGCACGTTGGTGATATCGGTGTGCAGCGAGTCGGTGACGTCGACGTAGAACCCGGTCGCGCCGGTCAGCGCACCGGTGCCGTCGACCATCCGATCTCCGGCGACCACCACGCAGCGGGTGCGGCCGGCGGTGTCGATGATGCGGTGCCGGCTGCTGAACGGCTTTCCGTTGATCACGCGGCTGAGCACGGCCGCCGCGCGCTCCCGGTCGTCTGGATGCTTGTGTTCCAGCAGCAGTTCCGTGGTGGGCTTGACCTGTCCGGGCTGGTAGCCGTGCATCCGCGCGATCGCATCCGACCACTCCCAACGATGGCCGTCGATGTAGAACCAGAACCTGCCGACGCGCTGCGGCTCGCCGAGGCCCAACACCAGGTCGACCGCACTCAGGTCGCCACCCTCAACGACGTCAAACGCCTGGCGGCGCTCGACGGTCTCGTCGTTGGAGTTCACCGTCATCGCCCGTTTCCCCAATCTTCTTTGTGAAAACCTGGCATGGCAGTTCCCGTTTTTGCGCGGGTTCATGCTTAGGCCACCCGGTACCGCTCCGCGTCTTGGTGTTTGAACTCGCACCCGAAGCCCGGCCGGTGCTGATCGGGCCGCAAAACGCCGCCCTCGGGGGACAGGGCGCCCGCGAAAAGCATGTGTTCGATGCGGTGGTGGTCGTGGAAGTATTCCAGGTGTCGCAGGTTGGGAATGGTGGTGGCGACGTGGGCGTGCAGGGTGGGAGCGCAGTGCCCGGACACGTCGACGTTGTAGGAGGCGGCCACGGCCGCGGCGCGCACCCAGTCGGTGATGCCGCCGCAGCGGGTGACGTCGATCTGCAGGCAGTCCACGGCACCCGCCGCGAGCATCCGGTTGAAGTAGGCCAGGTCGTAGCCGTACTCGCCGGCGGTGACGTCCGGGCTCACCTGGTCGCGCACCTCCCGCAATCCGGCCAGGTCGTCGGAGGAGACGGGTTCTTCGAACCAGGTGACATCGTGCTCGGCCATGGCGTGTGCCACCCGGACGGCCTGCTTGCGGCGGTAGCCCCCGTTGGCGTCGACATACAATTCGGTATCGGGGCCAATTACTTTGCGGGCCAATGCGATTCGATCGAGGTCGCGGCCCACGTCGGAGCCCCACGACTCGCCGATCTTGATCTTCACCCGCGGGATCTTCCACTCGCCGACCCAGCGTTCGAGTTGGGCGCGGGTGGTGCGCTCGTCGTAGGTGGTGAAGCCGCCGCTGCCGTAGATCGGCACGTCGGGGTGCGCCATGCCGAGCAGCCGGCACACCGGTAGCTCGAGCAGCTTGCCCTTGAGGTCCCACAGCGCGGTGTCGAGCGCGGAGATCGCGCACGATGCCAACCCGGGCCGCCCGTTGTTGCGCATCGCCACGACCATCGATTGCCATCGGGCCGGGACGTCCATGGCGTCCTGGCCGGCGAGCGTGCCGGCGAGCTTGCCGCCGATCAACTTGGTGCACGCGCCGTCGGCGTAGGTGTAGCCGATGCCGCGCTGGCCGCCGGCCGCAACCTCGGCGAGTACCAGCGTGGTCGACGACCAGGACAGGGTGCCGTCGGCTTCCGGTGCGTCGGTGGGGATTTCATAGGCCTGGGCGGTGACCTCATCGATCCGCGCCTCGGGCGTCATCGCGCCCACCGGCGGCCCGCCCGCGCCGCGAGCCATGCGCCCAGCCCCGCGGCGCCGAGCGCGCCGGTACCGCTGATGGCCGGATGCTGGGACGCCCACAGTTGCGGGCTGCTCGAATGCGACTTGTCATCGAACTGGCCGTGTGCCCCGTGGTCGGTTCCCGGTTCGGAGTCCAGCGGCTGCCACAGGTTGTGGGGCCGGCCGGGACCGACGTGTTCGTCGGTCTGCTGGGAGTCGTAGCCGGTGCGGCCGAGGTAGCGGTCCAGCAGTGGCGCGACGAACTTCTGCCCCAGCAGCGTCACCATGGTGGAGTCGCCGACCCAATATTGCTTTCGCCCCGGATGATCGGCGGCATACAGGACGCCGCGGGCGGCGACCTCGGGCTGGTAGATCGGCGGCACCGGCTGCGGGTGGCGGGGTAGCCGGGACAGCACCCAGGAGAATTGCGGGGTGTTGACGGCCGGCATCTGCACGACGGTGATCCGCACCTTCGAGCCCTCGTGGAACAGTTCGCAGCGCACCGATTCGGTGAACCCGTTGACCGCGTGCCTGGCGCCGCAATAGGCCGACTGCAACGGGATTGACCGCTGGCTGAGCGCCGAGCCGACCTGCACGATGGTGCCGCGGTTGCGGGGCCGCATCTTGGCCAGCGCCGCCATGGTGCCGTGCACGTACCCGAGGTAGGACACCTCGGTCACGCGTTTGAACTCCTCGGCGCTGATCTCGCTGAACGGTGCGAACACCGAGGTGAACGCGACGTTGACCCAGACGTCGATGGGGCCGAAGGCGGATTCGGCCTCGTCGGCGGCGGCGACGACGGCCGCGTGGTCGGCCACGTCGGNCGGGATGGCCAGCGCCTTACCGCCACCGGCTTCGACGTCGCGGGCGGCGCCGTCGAGCCCGGCCGCGCCCCTGGCGAGCAGGGCGACGTTGGCGCCGCGCCGCCCGAACTCCTTTGCGGTGGCGCGGCCGATGCCGGCGCTGGCTCCGGTGATCACCACTGTCTGTGTCATCGCAGAACTGCCTTTCGCTCGGTCCGGTAGTCACTCAGGGTGGGCGTCGTCGTCGGTGAGGATGGCCGTGCATTCGAGCATCAGCGCGTGCGCGAACGCCTGAGGCAGGTTCCCGCGCAGCTGGCGCTGCCGCACGTCGTATTCCTCGCAGAACAGCCCGGGCGGGCCGCAGGCCGCGCGGTTGCGTTCGAACCAGCGCATCGCGCAATGGCCGTGGCCCAGTTGGTCTTCGGCCAGCGCCATCATGAATCCGCAGAGCAGGAAGGCGCCCTCGGCCTCGCCGAGATCACGCTCGTCGTGCCGGAAGCGGTAGACGAACCCGTCCTCGGTGAGCTCGCGGCGCACGGCGTCCAGGGTGGCGCGGGTGCGGGGGTCGTCGGCGGGCACCGCGCCGCGCACCGGTGGCAGCAACAGCGACGCGTCCACCCCCGTCAGCCGCGGGCTGCGTTGCCAGTAGCCGTGCGGGTGCAGGCTGCTCGACGCGGTGTCGGCCAGGATCGCGTCGGCCAGGGCAGCGCAGGTGCTGACCTCCGGCCCGGCGCCGGCCAGCTTGGCGATGGCGCGCAGCCCGGCCACACACGCCAGCCGGGACTGCGTCCAGTGCTCGTCCTCGATTTCCCACACCCCGGCATCCGGTTCACGCCAACGCTTTTCGATGACCCCGATGGCGGTCTGCGCCGCGCGCCACCCCTCGGCATCGAGCCGATCGGCTTCACCCGCCTTGGCCAGCAGTTGCAGCGCCTCACCGAAGACATCGAGCTGGAACTGCTGGTTGACCCAGTTGCCGACCTTGTCGGAGCCGCCGGGATAGCCGGGCAGGTACAGCGTTTCCTCACCGGGCACCGCGCCTCCGGTGACCGTGTAAGCGGGCTTGAGGTCAGGGCCGTCGTCGAGCAGCCGGGCGCCGACGAATTCGACCGCCCGGTCCAGCAGTTCGGTCGTGCCTACGGCCGCGGCGGCCATGCCGGCGTACACCTGGTCGCGGATCCATGCGTAGCGGTAGTCGTAGTTCTGGTTGGTGTGCGCGCGTTCGGGCAGGCTCATGGTGGCGGCGGCCACCATGCCGCCCCCGCTGCTGGTCAGCCCGCGCAGCACCGCGTAGGAGTGGCTCCCGTCGCGGGGGGCGATGGTGCAGTTCAGCCGGGGCACGCTGCGCCGCCAGGCGGCCGCGGTGGCGTCCCAGGCGGGGTCGGGGTCGGGCGGCCGGTTGGGCAGCGCGCGTTCGGACAGCTCCAGCACCAGATCGTGGCGCCCGCCCTCCTCGAGGGTGATCTCACAGGTGAGCAGCTCGCTATCGTCGTGCGCGGCTTTGTTGGTGCGGGCCTGGCAGTTCGCCGACCACCGCCAGCGCAACCGGCCCGAGCGGCCGCTCCACACCCCGCCCTCGCAGGACGGCCGGCCGAGGCCGTGCTTGCCGAACCCCGCGCCCGGCGCCAGCAGCACCCGCACCCTCGCGGTCCCGCGGCACACCGCGAGCCGGCGCAACAGCACCACCCGGTCGGGGTCGCCCGGAAAGGCCAGCGCCTCACGGCATTCCACGGTGCCGTCGCGGGTGATCCAGCGGTTGCGCCAGATCAGGGTGCCCGGCTCGTAATAGCCGCCCCACACGTGCCGGACGTCGGTCGGGGTGATCGCGTAAACACCGCCGCCGCCAATGAGATTGGAGAAGACGGCGTCGGAATCCCAATGCGGCGCGCACATCCACGCGATGTCGCCCTGCGGCCCGATCAGCGCGCCCCGTTCGCCGTCGGCGAGCAGCGCGTATTCACGCAGCACCCGGGGCGCATAGGCCGTCTTGACGTCGATCGTCTTCTCAGCCACGGGCTCCCGCCTTTGACCTCCGTCCCGCGGTGGTATCGATCTTCCCGCCGGCCAGCCGTTCGGCGAGCCGCGAGGCCAGCGCCATGATGGTCAGCGCCGGGTTCGCCGAGCCCTGCGTGGGGCACACCGAGCCGTCGGCCAGGAACAGGTTCGGGACGCCCCACACGCGCTGATCGGAGTCGACGACCGAATTGTGCGGGCTGGTGCCCATCCGGGCGCCGCCGATGAGGTGGGCGAACCGCTCGATGGTGAGCACGTCCTGGGCGTCGGCGGCGTGCAGGATGTCGCCGATGACCTTGGTGGAGTAGGCCATGTTGGCCTTGTCGTTGTCACTCAGCGTGTAGTCGAACCGGGCCACCGGGATGCCGTACGGATCCTTCTCGTCGGCCAGCGTGACACGATTGTTTCGCAGCGGCAGCAGCTCATTGAGCACGCCGACCGTCGCCCAGTGGTTGTAGTCGCGCATGTACTCGCGCAGCGCGCGGCCCCAGTGGCCGTCGGCCAGCACGTGTTCGGCCCAGCCGATGGGCATCGGTGACACGGTCTGGATGGCGAAGCCGCGAGCGAATCCACGGGATTGGTCGGTCTCGTAGAACTGTTCGGAGGTCACCTCCGGGGGCGGCGCCTTGTACATCCGAACCTCCTCGGACCACCGGCCCGCGGACTGGGTGGCGCCCTGCACCATGACGTAGCGGCCGACCTGATCGTCGTTGTTGCCCAGACCGTTCGGGAAGCGGTCGCTGGTCGAGTTCAACAGCAGCCGGGGCGTCTCGATCGAATACCCTGCGATGGCAACGACTTTGGCGCGTTGCAGCCGCTCCTTGCCGCCCACCTCGTCGTAGTAGACCACCCCGCGGGCGGCGCCGTTCTCGTCGAGCTCGACGCGGCAGGCCATGCAGTTGGCGCGGATCTCCACGGCGTGGGCCAGCGCGTCGGGTAGGTGCGTGACGTACGGGCTCGCCTTGGCGTTGACCTTGCAGCCCTGCAGGCAGTAGCCGCGGTAGATGCAGTGCGGGCGATTGCCGAAGGTTCCGTTGACGATCCCGACGGGTCCCACCCGCATCTCGATGCCGAGCTTGAGCGCGCCCCGCCAGATCTTGGCCGCGGCGCCCGAAATAGGGTGGGGGGCAAAGGGATAGCGATGCGGGTCGCCCCACGGCCAGTTCTGGCCGGCCACCGGCAGCTCGAGCTCGACCTGCTCGTAATGGCGGCGGATGTCCTCGTAGCGGATGGGCCAGTCCGCCCCGACCCCGTCGCGGGTGTAGGTCTCGAAATCGCTGGGATGGAACCGCGGGGTGTATCCGGCGTAGTGCACCATCGAGCCGCCCACGCCGCGCCCGGAGTTGTTCTTGCCCAACTCGATCGGGTCGTCGCCGCCGATGATGCGTTTCTGCGTCCAGTACAGCGCATGCGATCCGGCCTCGTCGGACACCCAGTCCTCGTCGGGATGCCAGAACGGGCCGGCCTCGAGGATCACCACCCGCCAGCCCTCGCGGGCCAGCCGCTGCGCCAGCACCGAGCCGCCGGCCCCGGCGCCGACGACCACCAGATCGACCTCGTCGTCGTCGGCGTAGCGCCGCATCGTCTTTTCGCCGGGCAGATCGCGGGTGTGCACATCGAGCAGGAACCGCGAATCGTTGTCCTTCGGCCCGACCGCGCCCTTGAACAGGCCCCGCAAAAAGTCGCCCATCACAACTCCCCGTTGTTCACGACTTGCACCGGGTCCTCGTCGGTGGCGCCGCGGGTCTCGTAGGGTTCGCGCGCGGCGGCCGGTCCGGTGGCACCGCCCAGGCGCATGAACCCGCGCGGGTAGGCCGGGCCGCCGAACCCGATCTCGTTCCACGCCCATGGGTGGGAGTAGAAGCCCGACAACGTCATCCGCATGCACACCGACCACGCCCGCTTGACGTTCAGGCTCTCCCAGGCACCGCCCTGCAACTCGCCCTGCGAGAACTTGTCGACGATCGCCTCGCGGGCGGTGATATCGGCGTCGGCGAACGAGATTCCGCCGTAGTGGGCGGCCGCCGTCTCGTCGAGCCCGCGCAGCACCAGCCGCCAGGTGTCGCGGTCGTCGGGCATGTCGGCGTACTGGTAGCCGTCGAGGCGCCCGTCGGCCAGCTTGGAGTCCACCGATTCGGCCGCCGGCACCCGCGGTTCGACGTCTTGCGCCAGCACCGTGTCGCAGAACGCGCGCAGGCACGGCTCCTCTTCCGGCGTGAAAAACCGCAGCGGCCCGGGTGGTTCCAGCCGGGCCAGCACCACCTTGCGGGTGGCCTCGTCCCACTTGTCGGCGGTCTCGAGCACGTCGTAGTCGGGGTAGCGCCCGATCATCTGCGGCGTGACGCCGCGGCGCTGCCTTGGCAGCCAGGACGGGTGCGGCGGTTTGCCGTCGGGGCGCAGGTTGGGCAGGTGGTCGGGGCGTGAGGTGTCGGCCATCTGAGGAATCCCAGCGGCCCCTAATCCCGGAACCGTTCGCGGCGCAGGATCGACGCCAACAGCCCCATCCCGCCGACCATGCACATCAATCCCGGCGCCGCGATCGGCGGCCCCATCGGCACGTTGTAGGAGGCGTTCTTCCAGCCGCCCGGTTTGCGCGCGACCCCGCGCGCGTGCAGGTATTCGCCCATCAGCCCGTTGGCCGTGTAGATGCCCGCGGTGATGGGCAGCCAGAGCTTGGCCCAGCGCCGGGAGAACACCCCGCCGATTCCCGCGACGACCACCGGTGGCGTGACCACGATCGGGCTCCACATCCATTTGTTGCCGAAGCTGGCCTTATAGTGCTCGAAGTAGATTTCGACGGTCGTGACCACTGCCGCTATGGCGGTCAGACCGGACAGCGAGCGTTCGAAACGGCCGTGCGCGACGTCGTACAGCGCTCGCCCGGCCAAATGTTGGACCTCGCCGAGTCCGTCGCCGGCGGCGCGGCCTTTTTGCCGTCCGCCGTTGTCCAGCAACAACATTTGTCTCCCTTTCTCGCGCGCGTCTGTCCGGGCCGGCGGTCACCGGCCCGGCCTGGCTTCGTCGGTGGCTTGTCGCGCGCCGGGCGCAACGTCGGTCGGTGACCGCAGAAGTGCGGTGGTGATTGCGGTGTCGGTGGTGGCGCGCCCGCCGAGCGGTTCCGTCGTCGTATCCATAAGCGACCTCGCCTTCGGGCTGGAAGGAAACACGGTCCGGCGGGCTCCGGCCCCGGTACTGTCAGTGCAGTAACGGTCGCCAAAGCCCCCAGCTGTGGCTTTCAACCGGGCAGGTCCCGACGACGCGTCGCGCCCGCGCATCCGCTGTGTACCCCGCGTCATGCTGCGCAAACGGGTTCGCAGCCGGTTCTCAGCGTGCTTTAAGGAGCGCTGGTCGCGACGACGAATCGATTCGACGCCGCCCGGCGGATCACGATGCGCCAGAACCCAATTCGCGTATGCGTTTGAGCAGGGGTCGTCGCACCTGCATCGAAAGTCGGCGACAGGGGAACCGGCCGCTACGCCGCTAGCAGAGTTGTTAGCGCCGATGGGTTTTTATAGAACACATCGAGTTCCACTATCAGGCCGTCGCGAACCGATACGACCTCGGCCACCTTCATCTCGACGCTCTCGCCGGATGCGTGCGCGGTGAATGTCAGGAGGTAGTAGAGCACTACTATTTCTTGGTCGTCGTCAACGAGATACTGCATTTCTGGGGTCGGTGTCGGCTCAAGCAGATCTTAATGAGAAGCTCGAAAAATTATGCTGGGCCATGGTAATCGCCGCTATAAGGTACGCTCCCCGCTGCATGAATGACGAATTCGTCGTGCAATAGGTTTCGCGCGTCGTCGAGCCTTCCATTGCCGATCGCGTCGACGAACTTCACCACGATTTCCTTGAAACCCGAACCCTACGCACCGCCGTGCAAGGTGTTCGATGTTTCGTCCAACCAATACAAAGCCGACCGTGGCGCTGCGCCCGACTTCAAAAAACCGCATAGCTGCACACCGCTAGACGAATATCCCTAAACTTTTTTGAAGCCATATCCACGACACCGTCTACAAAAGGTACCGGACATGCTTGAAGCGATCCAAAGGGCGAAAGCGCCAGAAGTGTGGTTAGCGTGAGTCAGCCAAGCGGCACGGGAGGCCAAGGCCCGAGTCGCACTCCCGTCACGCTTGCTATTTACCGTGACTTACGCGTCGGCATGGTCGTGCTAATGGTGATGGTCGCTGCGGGCGTGATCATCGAAAAGATATCGGCACCCTGCTGGCAATCGGCCCTCAGCACGTACTACTACACCTCCGCGCACGGCATCGTCATCGCCGCGCTCCTGGCGCTCGGCACGCTGTTCATCATCTATAAGGGCAGCACCGACACCGAGGATGTCTTGTTGACTCTGGCCGGGGTCAGCGCATTGACCGCCGCGATTGTGCCGCAGTCTCGACCCGACGACCTGTGCCCCGGGCGAGCCAATCTCCCGCTCGACTTCGACGGCACGGCCAAGGCCGCCGTGCTGCCCAATGTTTGGGCGGTCGCCATCGCATTGGGTCTGGGCTATTTGGTGATCTGGGCGGTGATGCTCTACCAGTGGAGCCGCGGCCGCCCCCCGCGGAAACGAAGGCCGGGCGGAATAGCGTCGCTGTGCATTTTCTGGCTGATTATGGTGTTCGGCCTGATTGCGCTGATCTTCTTTCGGGACGCGTTCAAGGAGTATGCCCACGGCGCAGCCGCGATACTGATGCTCTCGTCCTTCATCGCCACCACGTTCTGCACCGCATACGTCGTCGGGCGAGAGGACCCGTCGCAGTCCGCGCATCAGCGCTCTTATCAGCGCGTGTACTGGGCGATCGCCTGGCTGATGCTGGTGACGTTGATTGCAGTTCTCTGGGTTGAATTCTCCAGAGGGTTGGGGGGCCATTGGGGCCTTGTGGCCGAGGCGGCGCTGATCCTTGAGTTCGCCGCATACTGGGTGGTTCAAACGATCGACCTTTGGAGAACACCTGACCGAACTATGCGGTTTGCCAAAGGTCCTCCGCCGTGTCTGTAGTGCGGGCTGGTCGCGGTCGCAAAGCTCGGCGGCGCTGACGCAAGGTGACCCGCGTCGGTGGTGTCTTTCCCCATCGGCGACGCGCGCGTGGCGCCCAGGCCCGATCCGACCCCGTCCTCACGGGATTCGAAAGGTGGCTGACTCCTACCTGCGAGCCGCGGCCGGTGATACCCGTTAAACCACCGCCCTTCTAGCTGCCCTGATGTGCCATGATGGCCAAGCTGTCACGACGCAGGGAGCAGCAGTGGATTTCAATTTTTCGATGGTCACACGACCGGTCGAGCGGCTGATCGCTACCGCGCAGAACGGGCTGGAGGTCTTGCGACTGGGGGGCCTGGAAACCGGTAGCGTGCCGTCGCCGTCGCAGATCGTCGAGAGCGTGCCGATGTACAAGCTGCGACGCTATTTCCCGCCGGACAGCCGCCCCGGCCAGTCGCCCGCCGGGCCGCCGGTGCTGATGGTGCACCCGATGATGATGTCGGCGGACATGTGGGACGTCACGCGCGAGGAAGGCGCGGTCGGCATCCTGCACGCCCAGGGCATCGACCCCTGGGTCATCGACTTCGGCGAGCCGGACAAGGTCGAAGGCGGCATGCGGCGCACCCTGACCGACCACATCGTCGCGCTGGGCCAGGCCATCGACACCGTCAAGGACGTGACCGGCAGCGATGTGCACCTGGTCGGCTACTCCCAGGGCGGCATGTGGTGTTACCAGGTCGCGGCCTACCGGCGTTCGAAGGCCGTCGCCAGCATCGTCACCTTCGGTTCGCCGGTGGACACGCTGGCCGCGTTGCCCATGGGCATCCCGGCGAATTTCGCGGCGCCCGCCGCCAATTTCATGGCCGACCACGTCTTCAGCCGGCTGGCGATCCCCAGCTGGATGGCGCGCACCGGCTTCCAGATGCTCGACCCGCTCAAGACCGCCAAGGCGCGAGTGGACTTCGTGCGCCAACTGCACGACCGCGAGGCGCTGCTGCCGCGCGAGCAGCAGCGCCGATTCCTCGAGCGCGAAGGCTGGATCGCGTGGTCGGGTCCGGCGATCTCCGAGCTGCTCAAACAGTTCATCGCCCACAACCGGATGATGACGGGCGGCTTCGCCGTCAACGGTCAGATGGTGACGCTCACCGACATCACCTGTCCCGTGCTGGCGTTCGTCGGCGAGGTCGACGACATCGGGCAGCCGGCCTCGGTGCGCGGCATCCGGCGGGCGGCCCCGAATGCCGAAGTGTACGAATACACCATTCGCACAGGGCATTTCGGACTGGTCGTGGGATCCAAAGCGGCACAACAGAGTTGGCCGACGGTTGCCGAATGGGTGAAGTGGCTGTCCACCGGCGGTGACAAACCCACCAGCATCGACCTGATGGCCGACCAGCCCGCGGAGCACACCGACAGCGGGGTGGCGCTCAGCTCCCGGATCGCGCACGGACTCGGGGAGGCCTCCGAGGCGGCGCTGGGCATCGCGCGCGGCGCGGCCAACACCGTCGTCGCCGCCAACAAGTCCGTGCGCACCCTAGCCGTCGAGACGGCCCGGACCCTGCCCCGCCTGGTCCGCCTGGGCCAGATCAACGACCACACCCGGATCTCGCTGGGCCGCATCATCGAAGAACAGGCCCATGACGCCCCGCAGGGCGAGTTCCTTCTGTTCGACGGCCGCGTGCACACCTACGAGGCCGTGAACCGGCGCGTCAACAACGTCGTCCGCGGCCTGATCGACGTCGGGGTGCGCCAGGGTGACCGGGTCGGCGTGCTGATGGAGACCCGGCCCAGCGCGTTGGTGGCCATCGCCGCGTTGTCCCGGCTCGGCGCCACCGCGGTGGTGATGCGGCCCGACGCGGATCTGGCCGCCTCGGTGCGGCTCGGGGGAGTGACCGAGCTGCTGACCGACCCCACCAACCTCGACGCGGTGCTGAGTTCCGACCGCCAAGGGTTGCGCCAGGTGCTGGTGCTCGGTGGCGGCGAGTCGCGGGATCTGCACCTGCCCAAGGACTCCGACGTCATCGACATGGAACAGATCGATCCGGACGCCGTCGAGCTGCCCGGCTGGTATCGCCCCAACCCGGGACTGGCCCGGGATCTGGCGTTCATCGCCTTCACCGCGGCCGGCGGGGAGCTGGTGGCCAGGCAGATCACCAACTACCGCTGGGCGGTGTCGGCCTTCGGCACCGCCTCGACGGCCGCGCTGGACCGTCGCGACACCGTCTACTGTTTGACGCCGCTGCACCACGAGTCGGCGCTGCTGGTCAGCCTTGGCGGCGCAGTGGTCGGCGGCACCCGCATCGCCCTGTCCCGCGGCCTGGACCGGGACCGATTCGTCCAGGAGGTGCGCCAGTACGGCGTCACCGTGGTGTCTTACACCTGGGCCATGCTCCGCGAGATCGTCGACGACCCGGCGTTCGTGCTGCAGGGCAATCACCCGGTGCGGCTGTTCATCGGCTCGGGCATGCCCACCGGACTGTGGGGACGCGTCGTCGAGGCGTTCGCGCCGGCCCACGTCGTCGAGTTCTTCGCCACCACCGACGGGCAGGCGGTGCTGGCCAACGTGTCCGGCGCCAAGGTCGGCAGCAAGGGCCGGCCGCTGCCGGGCGCCGGGCGCATCGAGCTGGGCGCGTACGACGCCGAGCATGACCTGATCCTGGAGAACGAGCGCGGCTTCGTGCAGATCGCCGCGCCCGGGGAGGTCGGGGTCCTGCTGGCGGCCTCCAACGGCCCGATCGATCCGAGCGCCTCGGTCAAACGCGGCGTCTTCGCCGCCGGCGACACCTGGATATCGACCGATTACCTGTTTTATCGCGACGATGACGGCGACTACTGGTTGGCGGGCCGGCGCGGCTCGGTGGTGCGCACCGTGCGCGGTCTGGTCTATGCCGAGCCGGTCACCGACGCGCTGGGGTGCATCAATGGCGTCGACCTCGCGGTCACCTACCACGTGCCGGTGGGCGACCATCAGGTGGCGGTCTCGGCGTTGACGCTGTTGCCGGGGGCCTCGATCACCGCGGCCGACCTGACCGAAGCGTTCGCCAAGCTTCCTATCGGCCTCGGACCCGATATCGTGTGCGTGGTGTCGGAGATGAACCTGAGCGCGACCTTCCGCCCGACCGTCAGCGCCCTGCGGGCCGCCGGGATCCCGAAGGCCGGACGCCACGTCTGGTATTTCGATGCCGACACCGACCAGTACCGCCGCCTGACTCCCGGGGTTCGTTCCCAACTGAGCGGGGCCCGGTCATGATCGACGATGCCCTGCTGAACATCCTGGTGTGCCCCCAGGACCGGGGTCCGCTGGTGTTGGTGGGGTCCGAATTGCTCTACAACCCGAGGCTGCGGCGCGCCTACCGCATCGAAGACGGCATCCCGGTGCTGCTGATCGACGAGGCCCGCGACGTCGGCGACGACGAGCACGCCCGCCTCATGGCAGCAGGCCGTCCGGCAGATCCCCGGTGAGATAGCGCTGCAGGTTCGGCGCGATGGTTCGGGCGACCTGCTCGGGCGGCAGCGACGCGAAGGGCTCCAATTGCAGGATGTAGCGCGCCATCACCACGCCCACCAGCTGCGAGGCCACGAATTGGATGCGGATGGTTCCGCTGCCCGGCGGATCGTCCACGCGGGCACCGACTTCGACGGCGATCACGTCCTCGATGAACGTGCGAAACAGGTTGCTTTCCGAACCGGCCAGGATCGATCGCAGCGTGGCGATGAACGCCGCACCGATCTCGGAGTCCCACAGCGGCAACAACATCGCGGGCAGCTGGTGGCCGAGCTCCTCGACGGGCACTTCGCGCAGGGGGCCGATGACCTCCATCGGGTCGATCAGGATGTGCACGGCCGCGGCGAACAGCTGCTCCTTAGTGCCGAAGTAGTGGTGCACCAGCGCCGAGTCCACCCCCGCCGCTGCGGCCACCGCCCGTATGGAAGTGTTGCGAATTCCCTTACTGGCGAACAATTCTCGGGCACTGGCCAGAATGCGGTCGCGGCTGTCGGATACCCCGGCCGGCCGCCCCCGCCGCCGGCGCCCGGCGCTTGCGATCGCCACTATGGCGTCCGTCGCCGCAGCGTCGCCGCGGCCAGGCACAGCGCCGCCAGGGCGAAGCCCAGCACCACGACGATGTCGCGCACCGCGATGAACGTCAGGTCCGGGTGCGCACCCACCTGCTGTAAGGCCTCCAGCGCGTAACTGGCCGGCAGCACATTGCTGATCCATTGCAGCCAGTGTGGCATCAGTGCGCGGGGCACGATGATGCCGGCCAGCAACAGCTGCGGCACCATCACCAGGGGAATGAACTGCACGGCCTGAAACTCGGTGCGGGCGAACGCACTACACAGTAGGCCCAGCCCGACTCCCAGCACCGCGTTGACGATCGCGATGGCGAACACCCAGACCGGGCTGCCCGCCGTGTCGAAACCCAACAGCCAGAACGAGACGATGCACGCCAGAATCGCTTGCGCCGCAGCGGCGATGGAGAAGGCGGTGCCATAAGCGATCAGCAGATCGAGGCGCCGCAGCGGCGTGGTCAGAATGCGCTCCAGCGTCCCGGAGGCCCGTTCGCGCTGCATGGTGATCGCGGTGATGATGAACATCACGAACAACGGGAAGAGGCCCAGCAGGATCAGGCAGGCATTGTTGAACGGGGTCGGACCGCCCGGGCGGTGCGGGGCGTTCTGAAACATGAAATACATCAGGCTGATCACCAGGACCGGCACCAGCAGAATCATCGCGACGCTGCGGTGATCGGAGGCCAGCTGGCGCAGGATTCGTGCCGTGGTCGCGGTGTAGCCGCGCAGGGTCAGCCCGCTTCGCGCATGGTGCTGCGCTTGATGATGGACAGAAACGCGTCCTCCAGTGACGTGCATCCGGTGTCCTCTCGCAGTTGAGTGGGGGTGGTATGGGCGACCAGCCTGCCGTCGCGCATCAACAGCAGGTCGCCGCAGTGGTCGGCCTCGTCCATCACGTGGCTGGAAACCAGCAGCGTGGTCCCGGTGCGGGCCAGTTCGGCGAACTGCTCCCACAGATCCGCGCGCAGCACCGGGTCCAGGCCCACCGTGGGCTCGTCGAGCACCAGCAGGTCGGGCTGGCAGACCAGCGCGCAGGCCAGCGACACCCGGGTGCGCTGACCGCCGGAGAGGTTGGCGCACAGGGCAATTCGGTGATCGCTCAGCCCCACCCGGTCGATCGCGGTGTCGGCGGCCTGGCCGTCGAAGCCGTACAGCGCCGCGAAATAGCGTACGTTGTCCACGACCCGCAGGTCGTTGTAGATCGTCGGATCTTGCGGTAGGTAGCCGACGCGGTGGCGCAGTTCGGCGCTGCCGGCGGTTTTCCCGAGCACGGTGACGGTGCCCTTGGTGAGGATCTGGGTGCCGACGATGCAGCGGATCAGCGTGGTTTTGCCGCAGCCGGACGGTCCGAGCAGGCCGGTGATGCTGCCCCGTGCGATCTGTGTGGAGAAATCGTGCAGGGCCGGGCGTTTGCCGCGGACGACGCGCAGGTGATCGATGCGCACCGCCGGCTCCGGGGAGCCCGCGAATAATTCATCACGAGATGAACTCATCATGCGATGAATAATCGTCCCGTCGCGCGGGGTTGTCAAGGTCTGCGAACAGGGCGCGACTGACGCGGGCCCGCGCCGACGGGCCTAGGGCGTGTCTGACAAATGGGGTAGCCAGAGGGTGATGGCGCGTAGGACTGCTGCGCCGCGGTAGACGACGGCGA
>NZ_MVHG01000199.1 GCF_002086125.1 Mycobacterium arosiense ATCC BAA-1401 = DSM 45069 | reverse complement strand
ATGGGGTCGCCGCCGGAGGTGATCGCTTACTTCGATGAGCTCGTGGAGCGCCATTACCCGTCGGTGACGCCGGTGTCGGCGGGCCTGCTGGGCCGGATCGGGGGCGCCGCGCGGGCGGAGAATCGGGCGGCGGCCGCGCAGTTGGTGGCCATCGGGGAGTTGTTCGGCTATCGGCTGTCGCGGTGTTCGGAGACCGAGGAGTGGGCGGTGGACACCGAGGCGGCGGTCAGTGCCGAGGTGGCCGCGGAGTTGCGGATCGGTCGGGGTCTGGCCGCTAGCAAGGTGCGCTATGCCCGCGCGATGCGCGAGCGGCTGCCGAAGGTGGGTGCGGTTTTTGCGGCCGGTGATATCGACTTTCGGCTGTTCGCCACCGTGGTGTTTCGCACGGATTTGATCACCGACCCGCAGGTGTTGGCGGCGGTGGATGCTCAGCTGGCGGCCATCGTGGCGCGTTGGCCGTCGATGACGCGCGGCCGGCTGGCCGCGCAGGTGGACAAGGTGGTGGCGCGCGCCGACGCGGACGCGGTGCGGCGCCGCACGCAGCGCGCGGCCGGGCGCGACGTGTGGGTCGCTGACATGGGGGAGGGGTTGGCCCATCTGGAGGGCACCTTGCTGGCCCCGGACGCCCATGCGCTGGATCAGCGGTTGAACGCGTTGGCGGCCACGGTGTGTGTGCACGATCCGCGCAGCCGCGAGCAGCGCCGCGCCGATGCGCTGGGGGCGCTGGCGGCCGGGGCGGACCGGTTGGGGTGCCGGTGTGGGCGGGTCGATTGCGCGGCCGGTCAGCGGCCCGCGGGGCCGGTGGTGATCCACGTGATCGCCGAGCAGGCCGCGGTGCGTGGCGGGCAGGCGCCGGGGGTCGAGCTGGGTGCCGAAGGTTTGATCCCGCCGGAGCTGGTCGCTGAGTTGGCCGCCTCGGCCAAGCTGGTGCCGTTGATCCATCCGGGCGAGGCGGCGCCCGAGCCGGGGTATGTGCCGTCGAAGGCGCTGGCCGATTTCGTGCGCTGTCGGGACTTGACGTGTCGGTGGCCCGGCTGCGATCAGCCCGCCGTGAACTGCGATGTCGACCATACGATCCCCTACGCTCGAGGTGGCCCGACGCACGCGTCGAACCTCAAATGCTATTGCCGCGCCCATCATTTGGTGAAGACGTTTTGGGGCTGGCGCGAACAGCAGCTGCCCGACGGCACCCTGATCCTGACCTCCCCGGCCGGGCGCACCCATGTCACCACCCCGGGCAGCGCGCTGCTGTTCCCCAGCCTGTGCCGAGGTGTCGGCGCCATCCCGGCCGCCGAAGCCGACATAGCGCCCGACTACTGCGCCGACCGCACCGCGATGATGCCCACCCGCCGCCGCACCCGCGCCCAAGACCGCGCCGCGCGCATCGCCACCGAACGCCGGCACAACCG
>NZ_MVHG01000198.1 GCF_002086125.1 Mycobacterium arosiense ATCC BAA-1401 = DSM 45069 | reverse complement strand
CTGCGGCACTGACCGCTTGAACCATCATCTCGAAGAATCACAAGACGACCCCGTACACCACGTCCCTGGACTTGACCGTGAGAAAGCCCAACAAGAATGGCTCTACCAGCTAGTCAACGAGCAGGATTGACATGCGCTATTCGTAAACGCCAGGTTTGAAATTCCGCGCTTTGGATAGACGTCAATCCAACTGCCGCTCCTGGATAGCCGGCACCTCACGAAGGGAGCCCGACGTGGCATTCTCACACATTGCATCGAAAACAACGGCAGCGACAGCTGCACTGGCGGTGGCCGGAGTCCTCGTGGCGACACCGGCATGGGCCGACCCACAAGTGCTGCAGTTCGGCCAGAAGGCTGAAATTTCCAGCAATGGCGGCACCATCGACTACACCGTGAGCAACCTGCAGCCCAGCGGCCACAACGACGGCGTCTGGTACTCCGACGTCACGGCCACAGGCGTCAGCGGTAACGCGACTCCGAACATTGCCGACTTCAATGCTCGGGCCGTGAACAGCTCCACGTTCGCGGTGATGAAGGGCAACCAGACCGACGGCCTTCCTGAGGGGCCACTCCCCTTAGGCAGCCCCGTCACTGGGCGCATTTACTTCGACGTGCGCAACGGCACGAACCCCGACAGCGTCGTCTACCGGGACGCCGGAGGGACGGACAAGGTCGTCTGGAAAGGCTAGCAATTCGACTCACCGGCGCTACTCGAAAAACATGTCACCGGTTGCGCTTTCGCGACAAAGGTGAAGGCCGGCGGCTCGGGTTTCGTTGTCGCAAGAGAATTGCCGCCGTTGCTTCCCTGGCGTGAAACCATTGCTGTGCGTCCAAAATTCGACCGAGACGTAAGCCTTTTGAATAAAAAGTGAAAATGATATGGTTGCTGGTGCCGTCACCTGGGGAAATTGCTAAGCGGCGGGCAGACGCCAAGGCGGGCCAGTATCGCGCGACGCGGTCCTGCGCGCGGCGAAACGCCAATTCGCTGCGCGTGGATATGACAAGACGACGCTGCGAGCGATTGCCGACGACGCGCGAGTAGATCCGGCAATGGTCTATACCTGTCGGCTCGAAAGCGGCGTTGTTCCGCGAGTCGATGAAGTTGGTGCTGCCGTCTGACCTACTGACGACTCAACTCAGCTCCAAAGAAGACGAATTGGGCCGCCGCGTGTTGCGGACCTACTTAAGTATCTGGGAACAGCCCGATACTGCCGCGAGCATGGCATCGATTGCGCAGTCGGCCACGTTGAACAGCGATGCCAACCATGCGTTGTGGTTTCCTGCATGACACGCGGCACTCCTGGCGTTTACCGCCGTCACGGCGACCGGATGCATCCGGTTGCGTCCGCCAAGGTGGTGTACGAGTCGGGGACCGATTTGGTGACCGGCGTGTCGTAGCCGAGTGATTGAAGGT
>NZ_MVHG01000197.1 GCF_002086125.1 Mycobacterium arosiense ATCC BAA-1401 = DSM 45069 | reverse complement strand
TTGTAGGGGCCGTCGACGTCGACGCCGATGTATTCCGCCTGTTCCTTGGTCAGCTTGGTCAGTCGGCCGCCGAGCGCCTCCACGTGGATGCGGGCCACCTTCTCGTCGAGGTGCTTGGGCAGCCGGTAGACCTCGTTGTCGTACTCGTCGTTTTTGGTCCACAGCTCGATCTGGGCGATGACCTGGTTGGAAAAGCTGTTGCTCATCACGAACGACGGGTGTCCGGTGGCGTTGCCCAGGTTCAGCAGCCGGCCCTCGGACAGCAAGATGATCGACTTGCCGGTGTCCGGGAACGTCCACAGGTCGACCTGGGGGCGGATGTTGGTCTTGATCGCACCGGAGCGCTCCAACCGCGCGACCTGGATCTCGTTGTCGAAGTGACCGATGTTGCCCAGGATCGCCTTGTCCTTCATCGCCTTCATGTGCTCGAGGGTGATGATGTCCTTGTTGCCGGTGGTGGTGATGACGATGTCGGCCTCACCGATCACGTCCTCCACCCGCTTGACATCAAAGCCCTCCATCAGCGCCTGCAGCGCGTTGATCGGATCGATCTCGGTGACCGTCACCCGGGCGCCCTGGCCCGCCACCGACTCGGCCGAACCCTTACCGACATCGCCATAACCACAGATCAGCACCTTCTTACCGCCGATCAGCACATCGGTGCCGCGGTTGATGCCATCGATGAGCGAATGCCGGCAACCGTACTTGTTGTCGAACTTGCTCTTAGTCACCGAATCGTTGACGTTGATCGCCGGGAACGCCAAATCACCCGCGGCGGCGAACTGATACAGCCGCAGCACCCCGGTGGTGGTCTCCTCCGAGACACCCTTGATCGACGCGGCGATCTTGGTCCACTTGTCCTTATCGGTCTCGAAACGCTTGCGCAGCAAGTTCAAAAACACCCGGTGCTCGGTCGAGTCGTCCTCGTCATCCGGGGGCACCACACCGGCCTTCTCATACTGCGCACCGCGCAGCACCAGCATGGTGGCATCACCCCCGTCGTCCAAGATCATGTTGGCCGGCTCGTCGGGCCAGGTCAGCACCTGCTCGGCCGCCCACCAATACTCCTCAAGCGTCTCGCCCTTCCACGCATACACCGGCACCCCCCTGGGCTCCTCGGGGGTACCGTGCGGACCCACCACCACCGCCGCGGCGGCGTGGTCCTGAGTGGAAAAAATGTTGCACGACGCCCAGCGCACCTGGGCGCCCAACGCGACAAGGGTCTCAATCAACACCGCGGTCTGCACCGTCATGTGCAGCGACCCGGAAATCCGCGCACCCTTAAGCGGCTGCACATCGTGATACTCCCGGCGCAACGACATCAAACCCGGCATCTCCTGCTCCGAAAGCTCGATGTCCCGGCGACCGTAATCCGCCAACGACAAATCAGCCACCTTGAAATCGATGCCATTTCGAACGTCAGGAGTCAGTGCGTTTTCGGTCGTCG
>NZ_MVHG01000196.1 GCF_002086125.1 Mycobacterium arosiense ATCC BAA-1401 = DSM 45069 | reverse complement strand
CGCCTGGCCAAATCACTTGTGCCACTTTTGTTTCAGTGGTTTCGATGGGGCGGTTTGTGTCGGAGGCCGGCGATAGCATCCGAACATGCGTTCGATAACGGATCCGGAGGAGATCGCGGCGGATTACGCCACGCTACACCGGATAGTCTCGCGCCTCGGACAGCACTGCTATGCCGCGTTGACCACCCCGGAACGCTTGGCGCTGTTGGACAAGCTCGAATGCGCAACGCGCAAGCTGCGGATTCCGAGTTATCAGCTGATCAATCAGGTTGGTGAGCAGGCGGATACGGCCGAGTTGGGCGGCACGTTGTCTTGGGCGTTGGCCGACCGGCTGCACATCAGCCGGGCCGAGGCCGGCCGGCGCATCGCCGAGGCGGCCGATCTGGGGCCGCGGCGGGCGTTGACCGGCGAGCCGTTGGCGCCGGTGCTGCCCGCCACCGCGGCGGCCCAGCGCGACGGGGCGATCGGCGCCGAGCATGTGGCGGTGATCCGGCGGTTTTTCCACCAGCTGCCCGGGTCGGTCGACCTCGAGACCTGTGCGCACGCCGAACAGCAGCTGGCCGCCAGGGCCGCCGAGTTTCGCCCCGACCAGCTGGCCAAGCTGGCCCGCCGCCTGATGGACTGCCTCAACCCCGACGGCAACTACACCGATGCCGACCGGGCGCGCATGCGCGGGCTGGTGCTGGGCAATCAGCAGGCCGACGGCATGTCCCGCCTGAGCGGGTGGCTGACCCCCGAAGCCAGAACCAGCTGGGAGGCCGTGCTGGCCAAGCTGGCCGCGCCCGGCATGTGCAATCCCGACGATGCCACCCCGGTGGTGAACGGCGCCCCTCCCGAGCAGGCGATCCAGCGCAACACCCGCAGCACCGCCCAGCGCAACCACGACGGCCTCAACGCCGCGCTGCGGGCGATGCTGGCCAGCGGAGAGTTGGGCCAGCACAACGGGTTACCGGCCTCCATCGTCGTGACCACCACGCTCACCGAGCTCGAAGCCGCCGCGGGCAGGGGTTTGACCGCCGGCGGTACCCTGCTGCCGATGTCCGATGTGATCCGCCTGGCCCGCCATGCCCGTCACTATCTGGCGATCTTCGATCACGGCAAGGCGTTGGCGCTTTATCACGCCAGGCGACTGGCCTCGCCCGGGCAACGAATTGTCTTATACGCCAAGGACCGCGGCTGCACCGCACCGGGCTGCGACGTGCCGGGCCTGTACTGCCAGGCCCACCACGTCCAAGACTGGGCCCACACCCAATGCACCGACATCGACCAACTCACCCTGGCCTGCGGACCCCACCACCGGCTGCTCGAGAAAAGCTGGACCACCCGAAAACGCGCCAACGGCGACACCGAATGGATCCCACCACCACACCTCGACCACGGCCAACCCCGCACCAACACCTACCACCACCCGGAAAAGCTGCTGGCCGATACGGACGACGACCCGTAGC
>NZ_MVHG01000195.1 GCF_002086125.1 Mycobacterium arosiense ATCC BAA-1401 = DSM 45069 | reverse complement strand
GCGTTGCGGCTGCGCGGTCAACTCGATGCCGGTGCGCTGGGCGCGGCGTTGACCGATGTGGTGGGCCGCCACGAAAGCCTGCGCACGGTGTTTACCTCGGCCGATGGAGTTCCGCAGCAGGTGGTGGTTCCCGCCGAGCGGATCGGCTTTGCCTGCGAGGTGATCGACGCCCGCGGCTGGCCGCAAGACCGGCTAGGTGAGCGCATGACCGCCGCGGCCCAGTACGCGTTCGACCTGGCCAGCGAAAGCCCGCTGCATACAGAGCTTTTCACCGTCAGCGACGACGAACACATGCTGGTGGTCGCGGTGCATCACATCGCCGCCGACGGCTGGTCGATCACCCCCTTCGCGCGTGATCTGGGGGTGGCATATGCGAGTCGGTGCGCGGGCCGGGCCCCCGATTGGGCGCCGCCCGCGGTGCAGTACGCCGACTACACGCTGTGGCAGCGCGCGTATCTGGGCGAGGTGGACGACAGCGACAGCCGCATCGCCGCCCAGCTCGACTACTGGACCGAGGAATTGGCCGGGCTGCCCGAACGCCTGCAGCTGCCCACCGACCGGCCCTACCCGCAGGTGGCCGACCACCGCGGCGCCCGGCTGGCGGCGGACTGGTCCGCCGAGCTGCAGCAGCAGGTGCAGCGGGTGGCCCGCGAGCACAACGCGACCCCCTTCATGGTGATCCAGGCGGCGTTCGCCGCGGTGCTGTCCACGATCAGTGCCAGTGATGATGTCGCGGTGGGCTTCCCGATCGCCGGACGCCCCGACCCCGTACTCGACGAGCTGATCGGGTTTTTCGTCAACACCTTGGTGCTGCGCGTCGATGTGGCCGGGAATCCGACGTTCGCCGACCTGCTGGCCCAGGTGCGCCGGCGCAGCCTGGCCGCCTTCGAGCACCAAGACGTGCCCTTCGAGCTGCTGGTGGAACGGCTCAACCCCACCCGCAGCCTGGCTCATCATCCGCTGATCCAGGTGCTGCTGGGTTGGGAGAACTTCCCCGGCGAGGTTACGTCGCCCGCGGGCGGGTTGGCCCTGGGTGATCTGCAGGTCACCCCCATGCCGTTGCACACCCACACCGCCCGCATGGATTTGACGTTCACCCTGGCCGAACAGTGGACCCCGGCCGGTGAGCCCGCCGGTATCGCGGTGACGGCGGAATACCGCACCGACGTGTTCGATGCGGCCACCATCGAGGCGCTGATCGCCCGGTTGCAGCGGGTGTTGGTGGCGATGGCGGCTGACCCGCAGCGGCGGCTGTCGTCGGTGGATGTGTTGGCCGCTGATGAACACGATCTGCTCGATGAGTGGGGTAACCGCGCGGTCTTGAGCCAGTCGGTGGCCCCGGTGTCGGTTCCGGAATTGTTTGATGCGCAGGCGGCCCGCACCCCGGATGCGGTGGCGCTGACGTTTGAGGACCGGTCGTGGACGTATCGGGAACTCGACGAGGCGGCCAACCGGTTAGCGCAC
>NZ_MVHG01000194.1 GCF_002086125.1 Mycobacterium arosiense ATCC BAA-1401 = DSM 45069 | reverse complement strand
ACACGATCGTGGCAGCATGCGGCGACGGCATCACCCATACTAACAAGAGCGGGCGAATTAACGACTCAGGACACTAGCCCATCCGCGCGAGCACAACGGTTCACCGACCATCCCTTTGGCCGGTGGGCCGCCGGTCGCGTGCGGCTCCTGATCACTGGCAGCGCCAGGCGGTTTCGGGCACAGTGTGCAGTACTAGCGAGAGGTGCCCCATGGAGAAGTCGGTTGCCCCCAGCGCTTCTGGCGCGGTGCAGATGCGGGTGCAGGCGTTGCTTCGGTACCCGGTGAAGTCGATGCTCGGCGAGAGCCTCGATTGCCTGCCGGTCGACGAGCGCGGTGCCGACGGCGACCGGCGATTGGCACTGCTCGACGGTGAGACCGGGCACGTGGCCAGCGCCAAGAATCCCCGGCTATGGCGTGCCCTGCTGACGTGCTCCGCGCACGCGGGCGCCCGGGGGGTGCGCATCGAGTTGCCCGATGGGACCGACGTGGCCGCCGATGATCCCGCAGTCGACGAGCTGATCTCCCGGTTGACGGGTCGGCCGGTCCGACTGATCGCCCAGCGCCCCGACGGCGCGACACTGGTGCGCCCCGATCCGGAGCAACTGCTCGAGCTTGGTCTGGACGCCGAGGTGGGTGGCCGCATTCTGCGCATCGCTGCGGCCACGCCGGGCGAGTCGTTCACCGACGAGGCGCCATTGCACGCGATCACGAGTGCAACGCTTGAGCACATTGGTGTGGAGGCGCTGCGCTACCGCCCGAATGTGGTGATCTCGACGCCGCCCGATTACCCGCCATACGCCGAAAACGACTGGGTGGGCGGCGAAATCGCCGTCGGGGAGGCGCGGCTGCGCGTCCTCACGGCCACGTCCCGCTGCGTGGTGCCCACGCTCGAGCACGGACCGTTACCACGGGCTCCGCAGGCTCTTAGGATCCCCGCGGCCGAAAACCGTTTGGACACAGGCGGTCACGGCAAACAGGCGTGCGCGGGGGTCTACCTCGCCGTGGTCACCAGCAGCGTGATCCGCGTCGGTGACGCCGTCACCGTCGGGCGATAAACCCGCCGTCGCATCGGCGGCACACCGCCACCGCGGCGTCAGCCGCCCAGATTGCGCACCGCCGTGTCGAGTTCTTCGGCCTGCTCGGCCAATTCACGATCGGACGGCTCTTCGTGTCCGACTCGCTGCACCAGTTCCCGGCGCGTCGCGACCCGCAGGGCGCCGCGGTAGTCATCCGAAGTCAGATCCGCCGGCGCGACGACCGCGGCACGGCCCTCGACCACCACCAACGCCGTGTCCGCGTCCGGGCCGGCGAGCAATCGCCGGACGTCGTCGGCACCGATGGCCACGAAGCGCCCCGACCGGTTCGTCGTTGCAACTCGTCGATCGGGCTGGAGGCCTGGGCCTTGCTGAGGTTGTCGGGGACCTGCGTGTTGCCTCACGTCAAGATGCGCGCGAGGGTGGATTCGTTGCCTCATGTGTTTGTGCGCGCTTGGGGATGCGGA
>NZ_MVHG01000193.1 GCF_002086125.1 Mycobacterium arosiense ATCC BAA-1401 = DSM 45069 | reverse complement strand
GGGTTGAGCATGCCAGTCATCATCCAGTCTGCAGTAGGCGCGAGGTGGATAACCGCCAGCGTCGCATGGCGTTGGTAGCATCGGCGTGGAAGGGCAGGCCAGCAAGGGGCCGGCCCGAGATCTCCGGAGGGGAGAAGGAATCATGAAAGTGGATTTGGCGGGTGTGTCGCCCGCCGCTGTCTGCATCCGGGAGGACGACATCGACGAGCCGCCGTACCTGTGGTCAGACTTGATCGCTCGTCGCAACGCGTTGAGTCTGCGCGTCGAGGACCTCGTGCCGGTGCTGCGTGTCGATCTGCGCAAATACCGTTCGCGGGAGACTGGTGCCTTGGAGGTCGGTCCGGAGCTCGTCGACGAGCTGATCGCGATGGAGGAGTTTGTCGCCGGCGAGGCCGCGCGCATTATCGCCGCGGCGCCGGCTGAAGGCACCGTGGTGCTGAGGGCTGTGGTCGACCAGGCCGAATTTGAAGACGCCCATCCCGACGCGCGCACTCTGCGGGATCTGGCGGCCTACCCGCTGTCGCTGCAGCATGTGGCCGTGGGGCGGGCCGCCGGGCAGTTGAGCCGGCACGGCCGCGTCGTTGAGGTGTACCGCGGTGAGCAGCGCGGTGACCTCACCGTGCGCCGGCTGGCGGCGGGCCTGCTCAAGGAGGAGACCGCTCGGTTACTCGGTGTGGATGCGAAGCGTTACGCCAAGTTCGAGCGCAGCACCGCGGCGCCGCCGGCAGGGCTGGTGGCTGAACTGCAGGCCGTTGACGACTTCATCGCTGCCAGCGCCGAGCAGCTCGAGGTGGCTGAGGTCGATGGCGTCAGTGTGGTGCTGATGTTTGACGACCAGGACGCGTTTGAGAGGACCTACCCGCAGGCCCGGACTAAGCGCGACGGCAGGGTCTATCCGCGCCGGGTGCATCGGGTGGCCGCCGCGCGCCGCGCTCACGAACTTGAGGCGGCCGGTGGCTCGGCCCGCATCGCCGTCGTCGACGCTCAGTGATCCCAGCGACCCCACCACCCACCCGGCACAGTGGTGGGGTAGTGGACGCTATAGCGCTGTGCTGCAACGGGTTCCGTAGCTAATTTTCTGTCGGTGCCGATTGATAGTGTTACTGGTGTACGGGCAAGCCGTTGGGGGCGGGCCCACCTCACCCGAAGGGGATTGTGAGAATGGTCGTCTATGTCGATGATGACGAGCCGGTCGCCGTCGAACAGCTAAGCCTGGATGAGGCGCAAATGATGTTGTCGCGCAGCGAAGCTGACTTGGTGCGTGCGTACAACTGGGCCCATGCGCAGTGCGTGCGTCAACAGATCGCAGAGCTTCGAGGGCAGATTGAGTGGCTTGAGTCGAAGGCGGTCGAGGCCGCATTGGAGGACGCCGCTGTGGAGCATGCCAGCGATTTGTGGGCCGACTACGACCGCGGGATTCTGGCATGAGCGCCGCTGCCGAGGATCACGCCCTGGTCGATGACGACGGTTACCCCACCGCGTGGGGGATTGCGGTGATGCGTGGTTTCTACGGCTCACC
>NZ_MVHG01000192.1 GCF_002086125.1 Mycobacterium arosiense ATCC BAA-1401 = DSM 45069 | reverse complement strand
GCTAGCCGTGCGACCCATTCGGCGGCGGTGGCGAATAAGACGCGGTGCCCGGCCTGGCAGGCTCGCAAGGCCAGGCCGATGGCCAGATGTGTTTTGCCGGTGCCGGGTGGCCCGAGAAACACGACGTTGTCGCGGGCAGTGACGAAGTCCAGCGTGCCGAGGTGGGCGATGGTGTCGCGTTTGAGTCCGCGGGCGTGATCGAAGTCGAATTCCTCCAACGACTTTCGGGCTGGGAACCGGGCGGCCCGGATGCGGCCCTCCCCGCCGTGAGACTCCCGAGCCGAGACTTCACGTTGCAGACACGCCGCCAGGTATTCCTCGTGGGTCCAGTTCTCCGCGCGCGCCCGCTCGGCCAAACGGGCCACGGATTCGCGCAGGGTGGGTGCCTTCAGGGCACGGGTCAGATACGCCAGCTCAGCGGTCACATCACGGGCCGTGGTGGCTTTGGCGGTGGCCATCAGGCGGCTCCACCATCGAGGTCGACACCGAACGCGGTGTCGTAGGACGACAGATCGCGCACCGCCACCTGCGACTCGACCGGAGGTGGCGGATTGTGGATGCGGCTGCGGCGCAACACCTTCGCTGCCTGCACGTGAAGCGGGTCGGAGATCGTCTGGTGAGTGGCCCAGATCCGGGCGTGATCGGCCACTGTCTGGCCGTCGCAGAACGCCTGCACCCGCTGCAGATCGGCGCGCACCAGCACCCGGCGTCCCACCGCGACCGGATGCACCGAATAGTCGTTGGAATCCAGGCGCAGATAGTGGTCGCGGGGCAGCCGCAGCGAGCAGCACCAGCCCGTCGCAGGGGCCACCGGCGGCAGGGCCAGCATCGCGGCCCGATCGGCGTCGAGGCGATCGGTCGGCGCGCAACCCAATGCCCGCTTGGTGCGGCTGTTTGCGGTGGCCAGCCAGTCGGCCAGCTGCGTGTTGAAATCCGTCGGTGAGGCGAAGGTGCGGCCAGGAAGAAACGAGCGCTCCAGATAGTCGTGGCAGCGTTCGATGAGTCCCTTGGCCTCCGGATCGCCCGGCCGGCAGATGATCACCTTGGCGGCCAGCACCCCGCGGAACGCCTGACACTCTTTGGTCAGCTCGGGTCGTCCGGCGCGCCACCGTCCGACGGCGCCTTCACCGTCCCAGACCAGTACTCGCGGCACCGCGCCCAGCGTGGTGATCAGCTGCCACCACCCGGCGTAAAGGTCCTCGGCGCGTCGGGTGGGGATCAGCAGCGCCGACAACCAGCGTGAATAGCCGCAGATCATGGTCAGCACCGGCAATCGGGTCGCGGTGCGGGTCTGCCCGAACCCCACCGGCAGCTCGATGTCGGGGAACCAGAAATCGCACTGGGCGATCTCCCCGGCCGGATACGCGGTGCGTGAGGCCGGATCCGGCGGCAGATACACCGGCCGCAGCTCAGCCACCCGCGCCGAGAGCACTCGGATCGAGCGGGTCCAGCCGATCCGCTCCGCGATCACCGTAGCCGGCATCCGCGGATAAGTTTGGAGCAGTTCCCGGATCCGCGGCTCGACCTCGTCAACGATCGAACCCCGCTGCGCCCGTTCATACTTCGGCGGGCCATCCGAGGCCAACGCCGCCTTGACTGTGTTCTTCGAAATGCCCAGTACCCGGG
>NZ_MVHG01000191.1 GCF_002086125.1 Mycobacterium arosiense ATCC BAA-1401 = DSM 45069 | reverse complement strand
GTTGAAGGCGGGGGCCGCCGTCACCGGTTGGGCTGGGGAGCCGATGACGGCGATGCCGGATGCGGAGAACCGTTTCAGTGGTGAGGTTTTCGCCACCGCCGTGGGTGAGGACGGGGCATTGACGGTGACCATCGGTGGACTCCGCAAGACGGGGTACCGGCCTGCTGCGGGTGAGCCGGTGACGGTGATCCCTGCGCCGCCCTCGGTGTCCACGATTCGGTCGCGGCGCACGGCGGTGGCGCGGCTGTATAAGCGGCGGTTCTCCTGGCTGTCACAGGGGGCCACCCCGACCGCAAGCCGCCGCCCCGTTCCTCTGGCGGTGATGATCGCTGCCGCCGACGACATACAAGCACCGGAGAACTGAGATGCGTACGCTGCCTAGGCGATTCACCGCCGGTGACCCCGCGACCGCTAACGCGCCTGCTGGGGCACCGGCGGTGACCCCGGCGCTGCCCACCGCTGCGCCGATCACCGAGGACTGGCCGGGACGCGACCTGCTGGACACGCCGATGCTGGCGCGGGTGCTGCTGGCCGCGTGGGGCGGCGATGCTGCGGTCTGCGTTCCGGCTTGCCCCGGCGCGGGCAAGAGCCGCCTGGTGGCGCTGCTGGCCGGTGCACTGGCTCACCGCGTGGCGCTGCGTGTGGCGGTGGCTGCACAGACCCGCGAGCAAGCCGCCGAGCTGGCTCGGCGCATCGCCGCCGTCAGCGAGCGCGCTTCCCTGATCGTGTCGGGGGCTGGTAAGAAGCCGGTGATGGTGGACGGCATTCGCACGGTCGCGGGCCGCAGTGTGCGATGGGAACACTCGACAGGCGGGGAAATTCTGATCGGCACCGCCGCTCGCTGGCTCTACGTCGATCCCAACCTGGCCGGAGCCGATGTACTCTTGGTTGACGAGGCCTGGCAATGCACCTATGCCGACCTCGGCGCGCTGGGAAGCCTTGCACGGCAAGTGATTTGCGTTGGCGATCCCGGCCAGGTGGCACCCGTGGTGACCGGCTCGACCGAGAAGTGGGAAGGCCAAGCCACCGGGCCACACCAACCCGCCCCGGCTGCGCTGCTGGCCGCACACGGCGATGCCATCACCATGCACGAACTGACGAACTCCTGGCGACTTGGACCGCAGACCTGCGCGCTGTTGTCCCAGCATTTCTACCCGCAGATGCCGTTCACGTCGCGTCGTCCTGATGAGACCGTGATCGCACCGGACGGTACGGTGCTGCCCGAAATCGTCAGTCGTCCAACGGAAGCGCTGAATGGGCCGACCGACCCGGCGCTGCTGACCGCCTTGGCTGAGCGGGTGCGTGAACTGACCTGGCATGACTACCGGCGCGGCGGTGTGTGCGAGGCGTTGACCGCCCGCGACATTGCAGTGGTGGTGCCGCATGTCGCCCAAGCCGGTGCGGTGCGGGCGCTCTTGGCCGACATGCCCGATGTACTGGTCGACACCGTCAATGCGCTGCAAGGCCTAGAAAGGCCCGCCGTTGTGGCCTTGCACCCGATGGCGGGGTATCGCAACGCGGAATCGTTCGCCCTTGACGCGGGACGCATGTGCGTGACCCTGAGCCGTCACCGGGCGCACCTGACCATCCTCACCGACCCGGCTACCGCGCCAGTGTTGGACGCCACCGCCGGCGATCCGCAAGCCGCTCACGCGCGGGCGGTGCTGGCC
>NZ_MVHG01000190.1 GCF_002086125.1 Mycobacterium arosiense ATCC BAA-1401 = DSM 45069 | reverse complement strand
CTAGGAGCTTGCTGAATTAGTTCCGCGTGGCGGGCGTGGTCGTCGGGGGGCTTTGGGGATGATTGTTGGGTGCAGGGTCGATCTGATGATCAGCGTGAGTTGTTGGATGCGGAGTCGGTTACCGGGCATCTTCTCAAGGCCGACAGCGTGTTTGCGTTCCTGGCTGCCCACCGCCGGGAGTTGTTTCCTGAGGAGATGTTCGCCGATTTGTTCCCGTCGAGGCGGGGGCGGCCGAGCGTGCCGGCTGAGGTGATGGCGTCTGTGATCACCTTGCAGGCCCTGCACGGGATGTCGGATAACGAGACGGTTGACGCGGTGACCTTCGACCTGCGGTGGAAGGCGGCCTGTGGGCTGCCGATCACTGATGCAGCCTTTCATTCGACGACGTTGACCTATTGGCGTCGCCGGTTGGCGGCCTCGGATCGGCCGAACCGGGTTTTTGAGGCGGTCAAGGCAGTCGTGGCCGAGACGGGGGTGTTGGCGGGCAAGCCACGGCGGGCCTTGGATTCCACGGTGCTCGACGATGCGGTGGCTACCCAGGACACCGTGACCCAGTTGATCGCCGCGATCCGGCGAGTGCGCCGCGAAGTCCCTGGCGCTGCGGCGGTGGTTGAACAGCACTGCACCGCTCATGATTACGACGATCCGGGTAAACCCGCGATTGCATGGGACGACAAGGCCGCTCGGGATCGGCTGGTGGATGGTCTGGTTGGCGATGCTCACCGGGTGCTGGGCTATCTGCCTGAGCAGGAATTCGCAGCGCGGGCAGCCGAGGCGGTGGCGTTGTTGGCGTTGGTGGCCGGTCAAGACGTTGAACCGGTCGAGGGCTCTGATGGCACCGACGGGCACTGGCGCATCGCTCAGCATGTCACTGGGGATCGCGTGATCTCCACCGTCGATCCCGACACTCGGCACGCTCACAAGACGGTGCACCGCCGCCAGGACGGCTTCAAAGCTCACCTTGCCGTCGAGCCCGATACCGGAATCATCACCGATTGCGCGTTGACCAAGGCCAGCGGCGCCGACAATCACGAGGCCGTCGTCGGGCTGAGCCTGCTCGAGGGCGAAGACACCCCGGTGCGGGTATTGGGCGATTCGGCGTATGGCACCGGGGCCGCACGGGCAGCACTGGCCGATGCCGGCCACGTCGCGGTGATCAAACCGCTACCGCTACGCCCGCCGGTTGCGGGCGGATTCACCAGCGACGATTTCCTCATCGACTTTGACACCCGCCTGGTGACCTGTCCGGCAGGACACCAGAGGCCGATCCGTCCCAGTGGTGGAGTCGCCTTCGAAAGACACTGCCGCTCATGCCCATTGGCATCTCAGTGCACGACCGCCACTCGCGGACGAAAGCTCACCCTGCACATCCACGAGCAGTTACTGCGCGCCGCTCGCGTCGCGGCCCGCGAGCCTGACTGGCAAGCTGAATACCGCCAACACCGGCCCATGGTGGAACGCTCGATGGCCTGGCTCACCCGCGGCAACCGCAAAGTCCGATACCGCGGCATCGCCAAAAACGATCACTGGCTCCATCACCGCGTTGCCGGGTTGAACCTGCGCCGGCTCATCACCATGGGCCTGATCCACACCGGCACCACCTGGGCCCTGGCCTAACACGCCGCTTGCCCTAGCCAAGGACCGGTGCAACGCTCAACCCGGCGGGGCGATCTCTTTTCTGTCGACCCGAGGGTCTGACTCCAACACGCCGCGAGACGGCTCGAGACGCCCCG
>NZ_MVHG01000019.1 GCF_002086125.1 Mycobacterium arosiense ATCC BAA-1401 = DSM 45069 | reverse complement strand
CGGCCGTTCAGCGTGGGTCGCTTGCGTTCGTCGGGCAGGTCGATCTCACCCAGCCCGATCTTGTTCTGCAGGCGCCGCGCCCAGCGCGGCGCCCACCAGCAGTCGTCGCCGAGCAGCTTCATCACCGACGGCACCAGGAACATCCGGACGACGGTGGCGTCCAGCAGCAGCGCCGCCATCAGCCCGAAGGCCAGATACTTCATCAACACCAGGTCGGAGAACACGAACGAACTGGCGACTACGGCCAGCACCAGCGCGGCGGCCGTGATCAGGCGCCCGGTGGTCGCGGTGCCGATGCGGATGGCCTCGGCGGTCGACATGCCGCGTTCGCGCGCCTCGACCATGCGCGAGACCAGGAACACCTCGTAGTCGGTGGCCAGCCCGAAACCGACGGCGACGACCAGCGCGATCACCACCACCATCAGCGGCGTCGGCGTGAAATTCAGCACCCCCGACAAGTGACCGTCGACGAAAATCCAGGTCAGGATGCCCATCGTCGACCCCAGCGTGAGCGCGCTCATCAGCACCGCCTTGACCGGCAGTACCACCGACCCGAACGCCAGGAACATCAGCAGCAGCGTGGCACCCAGCAGTAGCACCAGCATCAACGGAGCCTTGTCGAACAGGCTGTGAATGCTGTCCTGCTCGAGCGCCGGCGTGCCGCCGACATATAGGTTCAGGCCTTTCGGCGGGTTCACCGCCCGCAGTTCGTTGATCTTCTTGGCGGCATCGTTACGGTTGGTCAGGCCGTTCTGGATCACCCGCACCGAGCCGTCCTTGGGCACCGTGGTGCCGTTCGGGCCGGCGACGCACGGGTTGCCGGCGATGGTCGGGCACGGCCGCTCCTGCCAGGTCTTGTCGGTGAACCCACCGATCGACGAGATGCGGTTGCGGATGTCGGCCACCTGCTGGTCGGTCACCTTGCTGTGGTTGTCGCTCTGGATTACCACGGTCAGCTGCTCGGTCCGGTAACCGGGGAATTGTTTGTCGAAGTGTTCCTGCGCCAGGCGCACGGGATTGTCGGGCGGCAGGTACTTCTCGCTCATGCCGCCGAACGACAGGTTGGCCAGCGGGATGACCAGCAGGATCATGCCGACGGCGATCGGGATGGCGAACGCCAGCGGCCTTTTCATCACCCAGTTGACCAGCTTGCCCCAGAAGCCGGCCTCGACCTCCTCGCGGGTCTTGGTCTTCTGCAGCCGGTCGGCCAGCCAGTTCAGGTAGGCGCGCGACCACTTCCAGTTGCGCAGGAACGGCACCCGGAACGCGGTCCGCACCCCCAGCGCGTCGACGTGGCGGCCGAGGATGCCGAGGCAGGCCGGCAGGAAGGTGATCGACAGCAACGCGGCGAGGCCAACCGCGGCGAAGATGGCGTAGGTCAGCGAGTGCACGAAGCCCTGGGGCAGCGCCAGCAGGCTCGCGCTCGACGCGATGATCAGCACCGCCGAGAACGTCACGGTGCGCCCGGCCGTCATCACGGTTCTTCGGACCGCGGCCTCGGTGTCGTAGCCCTCGGCTATCTCCTCCCGGAAGCGGCTCACCACGAAAAGCCCGTAGTCAATGGCAATACCCAGGCCGATCAGGGACACCACCGGCTGGGCGAAATAGTGCACCGGCCCGAACACGGCGACCAGCCGCAGGATGCCCAGCGAGCCCGCGATGCTCAGACCGCCCACGATGGCCGGCAGGCCGGCGGCGACCGCACCCCCGAAGACCAGGAACAGGACGACCGCCACCATCGGCACCGCAAGGACCTCCATGCGGCGCTGGTCGGTGGCGATGGTGCCGGTCAGGGCGTTGGCGATCGGCTCCAGGCCGGCGAGTTCCACCGCGCCGCCGTTGAGCTTCTGCATATCCGGCGCGATGGCCTTGTAGTTGTTGAGGATGCTGTCGTCGTCGTCGCCCTTCAGCGGGATGGACACGAAGGTGTGCTTCCTGTCCTCGCTGACCATCCCCTTGATGACAGGGTTGGTGCTGTCGGGGGCCGCCAGCCAGCCGGCCCAGCCGACGACCTGATCGGGATGGTCGGCCTTGAACTTGTTGAGTTCGCCGACCACCTTGTTCCGCCACGCGGCATCGTCGACCGTTTTCCCGTTGGGAGCGGTAAAGGTGGCCACCACGTGGCTGGTGCGGTCGCGCCCGTAGGTCTGGTCGCCGAGCACCGACGCCTTCACGGATTGGCTGGCGTCGTCGTAGAAGCCGCTCTGTGTAACATGCTTGCCCAGGCTGATGCCGAAGACGCCACCCAGAAGGCACAGAGCTACCGTGACCCCGATCACGATGTACCGATACCGGTACACAGTTCGACCCCACCAGGCGAACACGCAAGCTCCTTACTGGATCGTCAACGACCCGCGCATTGGTTTTCCAGTGTCACACACGCGCGGTCAACAGCGCGGACAGCGGCCGGAACGGCTGCAGCCACGCTCCCTGGTCAGGCAGCGAATCTAGGCCGATCCGCGGCAACGGTTCCCGGAAGACACCGGCGATGTCTTCCAGATCAACGAAGTCCAAGGTATCCGACGCTAGCGCCCAACTCGCATGTTCGCGAAATCCGATCACCTGGACGCCGACGCCGGTTCGGGCGATGTCCTCGAGCGGGTGACGAAAAGCCTGACCATCGGCGGACGCCACCACCAGCGCCGCCAACCCCTGGGTGCGCCGCAGTTCGATGTGGGCCAGCATGTCGCGGTCGACGTCGCTGTCCTCGTCGATCTTCGGCTTGGCGAACACCGCGAACCCCACGTTACGAAGCGCGTCCACCCAAGGCCGGACGACGTCGGCGCTGCCCGGCGCGATGTTGGTGAAGACGGTGGCCTCGGGTTCCACCACGACGCCGGGGCGAGCGGCGCTGACCTCGGCCGTGCGCGCCAACAACCAGCGTCCCAGGGCGTCGAACCGGGGGCGCTCCAGAGCCGTCGGGCGCCGGCCCAGGATGGAGCCCAGGCCCATGTCGAGGTTGGGGGCGTCCCACACCAGCAACACGCGTCCACCCGGGGGAGCGAAGCCGCCCAGCGCGTCGCCGGTCAACACCGCCGGCGGCGCGACGGGCTCGGCCCCCGGCGCGGTCTCTTCGGTCAGGCTCATAGTCATCGCCTACTCATCGTCTAAGCCAAAGGAATTCGGTGACAGCGCTGCCCGCTTCTTGCGCCTTCGTCTCGTACTTGGTGGTCGGGCGCTGGACCGAGATCGGCAACGCTTCGTTGGGATCGACCGGGCGCAGCCGGGATTCGCCCGCACCCACCTCGGCGATGTGCTCGGCATAGCCGGCGTGGTCCGTCGCAACGTGCAGCACACCACCAGGGAGTAGCCGGTCGGCTATCAAGCCAATCGTGCCCGGCTGCAGGAACCTGCGTTTGTGGTGCCGCGCCTTCGGCCACGGATCGGGAAAGAAGACACGAACCCCGGTCAGCGAACCCGGCGCGATGAGGCGTTGCAGCACATCCACGGCGTCGCCGCGGATCATCCGGATGTTGCTCACCTTGTCGCGGTCGATCGCGCACAGCAGCTGCGCCAGCCCGCGCCGGTAGACCTCCACCGCCACCACATCGATGCCGGGCTCGTCCTTAGCCATCGCCAGCGTGGATATGCCGCTGCCGCAACCGATTTCGAGCACCACCGGCGCATGACGGCCAAACCAGGCGCGGGTATCCAGCGGCGGTTCGGGGTTTTCGGGTTCATCGCCCGCGGCGCCGATCGACAGGCCGAGCTCGGGCCAGCGGCGTTCCCAGGTTTGACGCTGGGCATCGGACAGGGCCGCCCGTCGGGCCCGGAACGCCGTCGCGGGCAGATAGCGCTGGTCGGGGCGGTCCGTGTCCCCCGAGGGCGTGTCGGCAGACATCGCCACCCCGCGCTGCGCATGCATTTGTCCATGGTGGCCTATAAACCTCGGATGTAGCCGCCCCTGGTCCGGATTGATACCCAACAGTTGCCTTCAACTGGTAACTGATTAACGGTGGCTCGCTTCTTGGTGACGCGGGTGCCACCATTCGGTGGGACCGCTCGGCCTCGACGCTGCACCCAGTAGTTTCGACGCGGCCGGGAAAGGGTCATCCGGACCGAACAGGCGGGATATGAGGGGACAAGGACACCAGATTTTCGTCAACGAGCTGGCGCGGTTCGCCGCCGCCCAGGTCGACCCACGCGTGGCGGCGATCGCGCAGCGCACCGCCGCACCCCTGCGTGTGCTCGTGCGCGGCCGCCAGGGGGTTGGCTGCCGCACCGTGCGCCGCGCCCTGGACGGCGCGGGGCGCGCGGCCGGCATCGCGGTGGCGAACCCGGCGATCGATCGCGATGCCGATGCCGTGGTTCACGTGCTCGCGGAGGTTGTCAAGCCCGAGGACACCCGGGCGATCGCCCGGGCCTCGGCGGCCGGGCGTCCGGTGCTGGCGGTGCTGAACAAGGCCGATCTGGCGGGCTCGCTGTCCGGCCGGGGCGACGGGCCCGCCGCCGCGGCGCGCGCGAGATGCACCGAGCTCTCGGCGCGCATCGGCGTGCCGATGGAGCCGATGACCGGGCTGCTTGCCGTCGCCGCGCACGACGACCTGGATAGCACCCTGTGGACGGCGCTGTCGGCGCTCGCCGCCCACCCCGGCGCCACCGCGTGCTTCGAGGGCTCCTTCGCCGGTTTCTTGGCCGCCGACGTCCCGGTGTCGACCGACGTGCGGCGGCGCCTGCTGGGGACGCTCGACCTGTTCGGCACGGCGCTGGCGGTCGCCGCCTTCCGGCAAGGCCGGAGCCCGGCCCAGGTGCTGACCCTGCTGCGCCGGATGAGTGGTGTCGACGGCGTGCTGGCCAGCATCGGCGCGCTGGGCGCCGCGGCGCGTTACCAGCGGGTGCGCGACGCCGTCACCGAACTCGAGGCGTTGGCCGCAGGTGGCGGCACGCTGGGCGAGCGCATCAGCGGGTTCCTGTCGCGCGACGACACCGTGGTCGCCCGGATGGCGGCCGCCCTGGATCTGGCCGAGGCGGCCGGGCTGGACCCGGGCGAGCACGAGCCCGGCGACGCTCGTGATCGAAGTGCGCACCTGCCGCGGGCGGTGCGCTGGCAGCGCTACAGCCGGGCGTCGGGCAGCGAACTGCACCGCGCCTGCGGCGCCGACATCGCCCGGGGATCGCTGCGGTTGTGGTCCCAGGCTTGTGCCTCGCTCCCGGGGGATTCCTGGTGAGCGGCGACGCAACCGGGGATCCCGTCGCCGCGGTGGACGCACTGGTGGCGGCGGCCGGGCCCGGGCTGGATCCGCCGGCCATTGCGCGCCGCGACGCCGTGCTGGTGACCGGCCCCTGGATGGCCGGGGTCACCGCGGTGGCCGACGCGTTGCGTAAGCGGGTGCCGCAGCACACGTTCGTGGAGTCGACGGACCTGGGCCCCGGCGAGGCGCCGATCGCGGTGGTGTTCGTCGTGTCGGCGGCGGCAAACCTGACACCGTCCGACTGCGCACTGCTGGACGCCGCGACCGAGCACACCGATGCGGTCGTCGGGGTGGTGTCAAAGATCGACGTGCACCTGAACTGGCGGGACATCGTCGCCGCCAACCGCGACGCGCTGGTGGCGCACGCGCCGCGCTACGCCCGCGCGCCCTGGGTGGGCGCGTCGGCCCTGCCCGACCTGGGTGACCCGGACCTCGACGACCTGGTCGAGGCCGTCTCGGCGCAACTCGACGACCCCGATCTGGCACGACGAAACAGGTTGCGGGCGTGGGAGTCCCGCCTGCAGACGGTGGCGCGGCGGTTCGACCGCGAGGTCGAGGGGCCCGGCCGGCGGGCCCGGGTCGAGGCGCTGCGCGAAGAGCGCAGCACCGCCCTGCAGCAGCGGCGTCAGGCCAAAAGCGAGCGCACCATCACGCTGCGCGGTCAGATCCAGCAGGCCCGGGTGGCGCTGTCGCACACCGCGCGCAACCGGTGCGCGTCGGCGCGCACCGAACTGCAGGAACACGCGGCGGGTCTGTCACGGCGCAGCATGCCCGACTTCGAGACCGACGCCCACGAGGCGCTCGAGGAGGTGGTCGCCGAGGTCAGCCGCGACACCGACACCAAACTCGCCGAGGTGGCGCAGGCGGTGCACGTCCCGATGGAGCTGCCGCCGCTCGAGCAGCTGCCCACGGTCGACGCGGCACCGCCGCCGCTGAAATCGCGCCGGCAGGAAACCTGGCTGATGATCCTGCTGGGCGTCGGGTTCGGACTCGGGGTGGCGCTGACGTTGAGCCGGCTGATGAGCGGCCTGGCCTCGCGGCTAAACCCGGCGCTGGCCGTCGTCGCCGCCCTGGCCTGCGTGGCGATCTCGGTGGCGCTCACCTACCTGGTGATCAACATCCGGGCGCTGCTGCACGACCGGTCGCTGCTGGACCGCTGGGCCGGTGACGTGACGGCCGCTCTGCAGTCGGTCGTCGAGGAGCTGGTCGCCACCCGCGTGCTGGCCGCTGAGTCGGTGTTGAGCAAAGCGCTGCTGGCTCAGGACGAGGCCGAGAACGCGCAGGTTTCGGCCTCGGTCGGCGTCATCGACGCCGAACTTCGCGAGCACGCCCTGGCCGCCGCGCGGGCCGCGGCCGCGCGGGATCGGGACATGCCGGCGGTGACGGCCGCCCTGGCGGTGGTGCGTGCAGAACTGGGCGAAGCGGGTGCCCGAGAGGACGAAAGTCACGCCGAAGACGGTGGCGCTGACGAAGCCGAAAAACCCGCTTCGAGGAGGGAGGATGGCGACCCGTCGGGGTCTTCTGAATCGTTGTTGTGAGGAGACTTATACCTGCCCGCGACTTCCCCGACAAGATCCTCACGATAACCTGTAGTTAACGCCACCAAATCCTTAATTGTGTGGGCGAGAGCATAGCGAGCAACACCAGCCCGATACGCAGACGAATGCAGGAGAGTTCGATGACCTCAGCGACCATTCCCGGTTTGGACACGGCACCCACGAAGCACCAGGGCCTGCTGTCGTGGGTGCAGGAGGTTGCCGAGCTCACCGAGCCGGAGCGAGTGGTCTTCGCCGACGGATCCGACGAGGAGTGGCAACGACTGGCCGACCAACTGGTCGAAGCCGGAACGCTGAAGAAGCTCAACGAGAAGAAGCACCCCAACTCCTACCTGGCACTGTCCGACCCGTCCGACGTGGCGCGGGTCGAGTCCCGCACCTTTATCTGCTCCGAGCGCGAGGAAGACGCCGGCCCGACCAACAACTGGATGGACCCGTCCGAGATGCGGTCCACCCTCAACGACCTCTACCGCGGGTGCATGCGCGGCCGCACCATGTGGGTGGTGCCGTTCTGCATGGGCCCGCTGGGCGCCGACGACCCGAAGCTGGGTGTGGAGATCACCGACTCCGAGTACGTCGTCATGTCAATGAAGGTGATGACCCGGATGGGCAAGGCCGCCCTGGAGAAGATGGGCGACGACGGCTTCTTCGTCAAGGCGCTGCACTCGGTGGGCGCGCCGCTGGTGCCCGGCCAAAAAGACGTCCCGTGGCCGTGCAACGACACCAAATACATCACCCACTTCCCGGAGACCCGCGAGATCGTGAGCTACGGTTCGGGATACGGCGGCAACGCGCTGCTGGGCAAGAAGTGCTACTCGCTGCGCATCGCCTCGGCGATGGCCCACGACGAGGGCTGGCTCGCCGAGCACATGCTGATCCTCAAGCTCATCTCCCCGGAGAACAAGGCCTACTACTTCGCCGCCGCGTTCCCGTCGGCGTGCGGCAAGACCAACCTCGCGATGCTGCAGCCGACCATCCCGGGCTGGCGCGCCGAGACCCTCGGCGACGACATCGCGTGGATGCGGTTCGGCAAGGACGGGCGCCTGTACGCGGTCAACCCCGAGTTCGGTTTCTTCGGCGTCGCGCCGGGCACCAACTGGAAGTCCAACCCCAACGCCATGCGCACCATCGAAGCGGGCAACACCGTCTTCACCAACGTGGCGCTGACCGACGACAACGACGTGTGGTGGGAGGGCCTCGAGGGCGATCCGCAGCACCTGATCGACTGGAAGGGCCGCGACTGGACGCCCGACTCCGACGAGAAGGCCGCGCACCCCAACTCGCGTTACTGCACCCCGATGTCCCAGTGCCCCATCCTGGCGCCGGAGTGGGACGACCCGCAGGGCGTGCCGATCTCGGGCATCCTGTTCGGCGCGCGACGCAAGACGACGGTGCCGCTGGTGACCCAGGCCCGCGACTGGCAGCACGGCGTGTTCATGGGCGCCACCATGGGTAGCGAGCAGACCGCCGCCGCCGAGGGCAAGGTCGGCACCGTGCGCCGCGACCCGATGGCCATGCTGCCGTTCCTGGGCTACCACGTCGGCGACTACTTCCAGCACTGGCTCGACCTGGGCAAGAACGCCGACGAGTCCAAGATGCCCAAGGTGTTCTTCGTCAACTGGTTCCGTCGCGACGAAGACGGCGGCTTCCTGTGGCCGGGCTTCGGTGAGAACAGCCGGGTGCTCAAGTGGATCGTGGACCGTATCGAGCACCAGGCCGGCGGCCAGGACACCCCGATCGGCATCGTCCCGACCGCCGACGACCTGGACCTCGACGGTCTGGACGTCGACGGCAATGACGTAGCCAAGGCGCTGGCGGTCAACCCGGCCGAGTGGCGCGAGGAACTGCCATTGATCGAAGAGTGGTTCGAGTTCATCGGCGACCGGCTGCCCACCGGTGTCCGCGACGAGTTCGAGGCGCTCAAGCAGCGGCTGTCCGAAGCGGGCTGACCCCGCGGCCGCGGGCCGACCTGGCGAGCCGCGACCACTTAACACCCGTCAAGTTTGGGGGCGGTACAGTCTGCGCATGCAGATCCGCCCGTATATTGGCGCCGACAAACCTGCTGTCATCCTGTACCCGTCCGGGACGGTCGTCACCTTCGACGACCTCGAAGCGCGCGCCAATCGATTGGCGCACCGGTTCCGCCAGGCGGGTCTGCGCGAGGGCGACACCGTCGCAATCCTGATGGAGAACAACGAGCACATCCATGCGGTGATGTGGGCGGCTCGTCGCAGTGGCTTGTACTACGTGCCGATCAACACCCACCTGACCGCACCAGAGGCGGCCTACATCATCGACAACAGCAGCGCCAAGGCCATCATCGGCTCGGGGGCACTGCGCGACACCCTCGCCGGCCTGGCCGAACACCTGCCCGGCGGGCTGCCCGGCCTGCTGCTGATCGCCTCCGGTGACCTGCCGGGCTGGGAGCGCTACCCGGAATGCGTTGCCGGACAGCCCGATACGCCGATCGACGACGAAATCGAGGGCGACCTACTGCAATACTCGTCGGGCACCACCGGCCGGCCCAAGGGCATCAAACGCGAATTGCCGCACCTGCCACCGGCCGAGGCGCCCGGCATGATGTCGGCGCTGGTCAGTTTCTGGATGACGCCCGATTCGGTCTACCTCAGCCCGGCGCCGCTCTACCACACGGCACCTTCGGTGTGGTCGATGAGCGCGCAGGCCGGCGGCATCACCACGGTCGTCATGGAGAAATTCGACGCCGAAGGCTGCCTGGACGCCATCGCGCGCCACCGGGTCACGCACGGCCAGTTCGTCCCGGCGATGTTCACCCGCATGCTGAAACTGCCTGAGCAGGTGCGTCATTCGTACGACCTGTCCAGCCTGCAGCGCGTGATGCACGCGGCGGCCCCCTGCCCGGTCGAGATCAAAAAGCAGATGATCGATTGGTGGGGGCCGATCATCGACGAGTACTACGCGTCTTCGGAAGCGCACGGGTCTACGCTGATCACCGCCGAAGATTGGCTGGCCCATCCGGGTTCGGTCGGCAAACCGATGGGCGGCGCCGTGCACATCCTCGACGAACACGGCAACGAGCTGCCGCCGGGACAGGCCGGTGAGATCTACTTCGAGGGCGGCTATTCGTTCGAATACCTCAACGACCCGACCAAAACGGCGGCGTCGCGCGACAAGCACGGCTGGGCCACCGTCGGCGACATCGGCTACCTGGACGACGAGGGCTACCTGTACCTGACCGACCGGCGCCACCACATGATCATCTCTGGCGGTGTGAACATCTACCCGCAGGAAGCCGAGAACCTTCTGGTCACGCATCCAAAGGTGCTGGACGCCGCGGTATTCGGGGTGCCCGACGACGAGATGGGCCAGCGCGTGGTGGCGGCCGTGCAGACCGTCGACGCAGCCGATGCCACCGACGAATTCGCCGGGGAGCTCACGGCGTGGCTGCGAGACCGTTTGGCGCACTACAAATGCCCGCGATCGATCGCCTTCGAAGCGCAGCTGCCGCGCACCGACACCGGCAAGCTCTACAAGAACGGGCTGATCGAGAAGTACTCGGTGTGAGCCATGCTCCTGGTGGTCGACCTGTCGAGTCCGCCGCACGACGGCCCGGCGTCGCCTCCCGGCGTGATCGTCGGCGTCGGTTCGGCCACCGATATCGCCGCGGCCGAATCCTGGCTTGACGCGGCAACTTTCACGCTGACCGAGGATCCCTGCGCCGACCGGCGGGTGGTCACCGTCGAGTCGGTGTCGGCGGCCGTGGACGAGCTGACCGCACGCTGCCGTCGGTGGCCGCACGCCAGTGCGGTCTGTGACGACGTCCTGCGCGCGGTGGACCCGCTCGGCCCGACGCTGTCGGCGGTGATGACCGAGTCGTTGGCGTACTCGACCCTGCAGGCCGGCCCGGAATTCGCGCGGTGGCTAAGTGAGCGGGGCCCGGCTCGCGTGCCCGAGATCGCCGACCCGGTGCGGGCGACCCGCGACGGCGACGTGGTGCGCATCGCGTTCAACCGGCCCGAGCGGCACAATGCGTTTTCCACCGATGCGCGCGCCGCGCTGTTGGAGGCCCTCACGGTCGCGCAGCTGGATCCGTCGGTCACCGGCATCGTGCTGAGCGGCAACGGCCCGTCTTTCTGCAGCGGCGGGGACCTCGCCGAATTCGGCACGTTCGCCGACCCGGCGAGTGCGCATCTGGCCCGTACCCGCTATAGCCCGGCCCTGGCGCTCGATGCGCTGGCGGCCAGGCTCGGCCGGGCGTGCCGGGCCGAGGTGCACGGCCGGGTGATGGGCAGCGGACTGGAGATGGCGGCATTCTGCGGATGGGTCACCGCCCGCGACGACGCGGTGTTCGGGCTACCCGAATTGGCGCTGGGTCTGCTCCCCGGCGCCGGTGGCACCGTCAGCGTCACGAGGCGGATAGGCCGTTGGCGCACAGCGTATCTCGTGTTGTCCGGGCATTCCGTCGGCGCGTCTACCGCGCTGGCCTGGGGACTGGTGGATGAGACCTAGCGTCCGCGCTGCAGCTCGCCGAGTGTGTGGGATATGGACGGAAAATCAGCCAATCGCGTACCTAGCCCCCACGTTCGGCGCAGCCCAACGTCAGAAGCCCGAATACGTGGTTGTGGTGGTCGAGGGCAAATGGGAGACGACAAGCACACCGGCGACGACGTAGATGAGCACGAAGATCACCGCCGCGACGACGCCCACGATGGCGCTGATGATGGCCCACTTCTTGGCGTTATTGGCGGCCTCCTGGGCCTCGGCGTAACGGCCCTGCGCCCACAGCCCGGAGACCTTGGTGGAGTACACAATCGAGACGATTCCCAACGGCAGGCAGCACAGCACCGTGCACAGGATCGCCCAGACCAGATAGTTGTCCGGCTCCGGTTGACCAGGCCAGCCCGGCTGCGGCGCGGGCCATCCCGCTGGCGGCTGGGCCGGCCATGCCGGCGGCGGCGGGTATCCCGGCGTGGGTTGACCCTGCCAGTCCGGTTGCTGGCCTTGCCGCTCCGGTTGCTGGCCTTGCCATTCCGGTTGTTGCCCCGGCCATTCGGGCGAACCTCCGGGCGGCGCGGGAGGATAACTCATGGCGGCTGCCTTTCCCTTCGGTTCGCAAGTCAGGTAAATATACTCCCAACCACCGTTTCGCGGGCCGGGGTCAGATCTCGCCGCGCGTCACCAATTGTCGGGCAATCACATTGCGCTGGATCTCGTTGGTGCCCTCGCCGACGATCATCAGCGGCGCGTCCCGAAAGTAGCGTTCCACGTCGTATTCGGTCGAATAGCCGTAGCCGCCGTGGATCCGCACCGCGTTCAGCGCGATCTCCATGGCGACCTCGGAGGCGAACAGCTTCGCCATCCCGGCTTCCATGTCGCAGCGCTCGCCGCTGTCGTATCGCTCGGCGGCGTATCGGGTGAGCTGTCGGGCCGCGGTCAGTTTGGTCGCCATGTCGGCCAGATAGTTCCCGACCGACTGATGCTGCCAGATCGGCTGGCCGAAGCTCTCCCGCTGCTGGGCGTAGGCCAGCGCGTCTTCAAGCGCGGCGGTGGCAACTCCGAGGGCGCGGGCGGCCACTTGGATGCGCCCCGTCTCCAGCCCCGTCATCATCTGTGAAAAGCCTTCGCCCGCAACGCTGCCCAGAATCGCCGACCGGGGCACCCGGAAATCGTCGAACGACAGCTCGCACGACTCCACGCCCTTGTAACCCAACTTCGGCAGGTCCCGCGACACCGTCAGGCCCGGCCCATGCTCGACGAGCACGATCGAGATGCCCTTGTGGCGCGGCTTGGCGTTCGGGTCGGTCTTGCACAACAAAGCGATCAGCCCGGAACGCCGCGCGTTGCTGATCCAGGTCTTGGACCCGTTGATCACCAGCCGATCGGCGCCGTCGCTCAGCGCGGTGGTGGTCATGTTCTGCAGATCCGAGCCGCCGCCGGGCTCGGTCAACGCCATGGTGGCGCGCACCTCGCCGACGGCCATCCGGGGCAGGTAGCTGCGCTTCTGTTCCTCGGTGCCGAACAGCGTCAGCAGCTTGGCGACCACGGTGTGCCCGCCCATCGCGCCGGCCAGGCTCATCCAGCCACGCGCCAGCTCTTCGGTGACCCGCACGTAGCACGGCATGGACACCGGCGACCCGCCGTACTCCTCCGGCACGGCCAGCCCGTAGATGCCGATCCGCTTCATCTGCTCGATCCATGCCTCGGGATAGGTGTTGGCGTGCTCGACCTCGCGGATACTCGGTTTGACCTCGCGGTCGACGAACGCCCGCACCGTCGCGACCAGCATCTCTTCTTCGTCATTCACCTGTGAGCACCTAACCGATTTGCGCGGAACGTCGACACAGTCGACGTTGGGGCCTGATCCGAATTGACCCTCGATTCCACAGCCTGCCAGCATGGGGCATTGTGACGAGTGACGGGTATGCGGGAATTCGCGAGGGCGGACCGTACTTCGATGACCTTTCGGTCGGACAGGTGTTCGACTGGGCGCCGTCGTTGACGCTGTCGTCCGGGCTGGCGGGGGCCCACCAGGCGATCGTGGGCGACCGGCTGCGTCTGGCGCTGGACGCCGACCTGTGCGGGGCGGTGACGGGCCAGCCGGCGCCGCTGGCCCATCCGGGGCTGGTGTGCGACGTGGCGATCGGGCAGTCGACGCTGGTGACGCAGCGGGTCAAGGCCAACCTGTTCTATCGGGGCCTGGTGTTTCACCGGTTCCCGGTCATCGGCGATTCCCTCTACACCCGCACCGAAGTGGTTGGGCTGCGGGCGAATTCGCCCAAGCCGGGACGGGCGCCGACGGGGCTGGCGGCGCTGCGGATGATCACGATCGACCAGGCCGATCAGTTGGTGCTCGACTTCTACCGGTGCGGCATGCTGCCCGCCAGCCCGGATTGGCAGCCAGGGGACGGGCCGCACGACGATCCGTCGCGCATCGGCGCCGACGTGCCCGGCCCGGCCCACGATCCGACCGCGCAATGGGACGGCGAGGCGTTCCGGGACAAGGTGCCAGGGCCGCACTTCGACGCCGGCCTGGCGGGTTCGGTATTCCACAGCACCGCCGACGTGGTCAGCAGCGCACCCGAACTCGCCCGGCTCACGTTGAACATTGCTGCCACGCACCATGATTCGCGCGTCGGAGGACGCCGGCTGGTGTACGGCGGGCATACCATCGGCCTGGCCCTGGCGCAGGCGAGCAGGTTGCTGCCCAACCTGGTGACGGTGTTGAACTGGCAATCCTGCGATCACACCGGGCCCGTGCACGAGGGCGACACCCTCTACAGCGAACTGCACATCGAATCGGCGGAGCCGACCGGGCACGGTGGCGTGCTGGGGCTGCGCTCGCTGGTGTATGCGGTCAGTGACGCCGCGGGTGAGCCGGACCGTCCGGTGCTGGATTGGCGGTTTCACGCGCTGCAATTCTGAGGCCGATGGGCGCCACGCGCACAATGGGGACGTGAGCTCGGCCGCCACCAACTGGGGAAGCAGCGGGCTGGCCTACCTGACCGGCCTGCCCGACGGTCCCGCCGACTTCTCCCGCGCCAGCCTGCTCACCCGCGTCCAGGAGGTCGCGACGGCCGTCGGTGACCGCCTGGGCATCGGTGTTGATGCGCCGAGCCTGCTGACGGGTCGGGCGGCATTGTTGGGACTGACCCGCGGCGGGCGGGTGTCGCCCGGCGGCGCTACCCGCCTGCTGGCCGCGCGGGACGGCTGGTGCGCGCTCACCCTGTCGCGCGCCGACGACGTCGACGCCGTACCGGCGCTGCTCGAGGCGGGCGGCGTGGCCGCCGACCCGTGGCCGGCGCTCGAGCGCTGGGCCGCCACCCGCCCGGTGTCGGAGGTCGTCGGGCGGGCGGGGCTGCTCGACATTCCGGCGGCGGCCATGGGCGAGGCCGCGCCCACGCCGCCACGGATACGCGCGGAAGGATCGCGGTTGGCGCCGCGCGCGCCGCAGGGTCTGCTGGTGGCCGACCTGTCCTCGATGTGGGCGGGCCCCCTGTGCGCGGGGCTGCTGGCGCGCGCCGGCGCCGCCGTCGTCAAGGTCGAAAGCCCGCGGCGGCCCGACGGCACCCGGGCCGGGAACCCCGCCTTCTTCGACTGGATCAACGGCCAAAAGCTGTGCTATGGCGTCGATTTCGATACACAAGCCGACGAGCTGCGGGAGCTCCTGGCGGTCAGCGACATCGTCATCGAGGGGTCGCGTCCGGCGGCCCTGGCGCGCCGGGGGCTCGGGCCGCAGGACATCGCGGCGTGCGCCGGCCGAATCTGGTTGCAAATCACCGCCTATGACGGCCGCAGGCCGGGCTTCGGCGACGACACCGCGGTGGCCGGAGGACTGGTCGGCACCAGCGCCGACGGGCCGGTGTTCTGCGGTGACGCCATCGCCGACCCGCTGACCGGGCTGGAGGCGGCCCTGGCGGTGGCCGAATCCCTGGGCCGCGGTGGCGGCGAGTTGATCCGCGTATCCATGGCCGGGATCGCCGCGACCTACGCGGCGGCGCCGACCGGGCCGTCGTCATCGAGCGCGCGGGTGTCGCTGCCGGCGGCCCCGCCGGCGGCGCCGCTGGCGTCCGGGCTGGGCGCCGACAATGCAGCGGTGCGGCGCCTGATCGACCAAAGGCGTTGCCTGTCATGCTGATTCAGCGTGCCACATTGCTGGACGGAACCACTGCGGACATCCGGGTGGGTACGCTCATCGAGGAGATCGCGCCCCCTGGCGAGGGCCTGGTGGCGCGTGCGGGGGAGGGAGTGCTGTACGCCGGCGGTGGCACGGTGCTGCCCGGCCTGCACGACCACCATGTGCATCTGCGCTCGGCGGCCTCGGCGGCCGATTCGTTCCTCGTCGGGCCGCCCGGGGTCAGCACCGAAAGCGAGCTCACCCAATTGCTGGCCAACGCCACACCCGGCCCCGACGGTTGGATTCGCGCCGTGGGCTACCACGATTCGGTTGCCGGAGAACTAGATCGGGGCGCGCTCGACGCCATCGTCCCCCACATTCCGGTGCGCATCCAACACCGCAGCGGGGCGCTGTGGATCCTCAATTCCGAAGCGCTGGGCCGGGTCGGCCTGGCCGAGCATCCCGACGGCCGGCTGCGCAGCGCCGACCGCGGCTGGTCGTTGGCCCTGCAGCGGCGCGAAACCGACCTGGCCGAATTGAGCCGCCGGATCACCGCGACCGGTGTCACCGGCGTCACCGACGCCACCCCCGACCTGGATGCCGACGGCATGCAGTCGCTGACGGTGGCGCAGCAGCTCGGCGAGTTCCGGCCCCGGCTGAGCTTCCTGTCACCGGGCAAGAAGATCCTGCACGACGACAGTCTGGACCTCGATGCGCTCACGGAATGGATTGCGCGCCAGCACAACAGCGGCCAGCCGGTGGCCGTGCACTGCGTGACCGCGGCCCAGCTGGTGGTGACCATCGCGGCCCTGCGCGAGGCGGGCGGCCACCCGCACGACCGCATCGAACACGCAGCGGTGGTGCCCGACGACAACCTGGCCGACCTCGCGGAGCTCGGGGTCACGGTGGTGACGCAGCCCAACTTCGTCGCCGAGCGCGGCGACCAGTACCTCGCCGAGGTCTCCGCCGCCGAGCACGATCAGCTGTGGCGTGTCGCATCCCTGCGCAACGCGCGGGTGCCGGTTGCGCTGTCCACCGACATGCCGTTCGGCCACGGCGATCCCTGGACGGCGATGCGCGCCGCGGTGCACCGCACCACGGTTCAAGGCGCCGTCCTAGGCCCGCGCGAATGTGTCTCGGCGCGAGAGGCTTTGACGATGTTTTTGGGCCGGGCCGATCAGCCGGGCCGGCCACGTACCGTGGATATCGGGCAGCCCGGAGACCTGTGTGTGCTCAACGAACCGCCGGAGACGGCGCTGGCCGCCCTGGACGCCGGCCTGGTGGCGGCCACCGTCATCGGCGGTGAGCTGGTGTACTTCGCGATGTGAGGCGTGTCAGGCGGCCGGGCTGAGCGCGGCGCGCAGACTGCTGCATTGGCTGTCGAAAAACCGCCGCGACACTTGGGCTTTCGGCAACACCAGGTCAAAGCCGTGGAAGGCGCCCGGAATGGTTTCGACCTGGCACGGCACTCCCGCGGCCGTCAGGCGCTCGGCGTAGGCCAGGTCTTCGTCGTGGAACAGGTCGTGCGTGCCCACCCCGATCCAGGCCGGCGGCAATCCGCTGAGGTCGTCGCGGCGGCCGGGAACGGCCACCTCAGGGTCGGCGTTGCCGAGATAGGCCGCCCAGCCGAACTTGTTGCTGCGGTTGTCCCACAACCGGTAGTGCGCCCTGGGCGCGGTTGCCGAACTGCGGTCGTCGAGCATGGGATAGGTCAGCAGCTGGAATGCCGGGCTCAGCTCGGCGCGGTCGCGGGCCAGCATGGCCAGGGCCGCCGCCAGGCCGCCGCCGGCGCTGGCGCCGCCGATGGCGATGCGGTACCGGTCCACCGAGGGCAGCCCGGCCAACCAGCTCAATGCCGAATAGCAGTCTTCCAGCGGCGCGGGATACGGATGTTCGGGCGCCAGACGGTATTCCACCGATGCGACGGTGATGCCCAGTCGCCTGCTGAAGCCGCTGCAGAGCTGGTCGTCCTGCTGGGCCGTGCCGATCACGTATCCGCCGCCGTGAATCCACAACAGCGCGGGCGTGGCCTCGGTGACCCCGATGGGACGGAACAGCCGAACGCCGGCGCCCGAATCCAGGGCGATTGCCTCGACGCCGGCGACGCGCTTGCCGAGGCGTCCCCGCCACGCGAGGCCCGCCCGCATGAGCGGCAGCGTCCGGGGGCCGACGAGGCGACGTGGGGCGATGCGGGCAAAACGTTGCAGGTCAGGATGAACGTCGTTGTTCGTCACCGCATCAGTATCACCGGCGTGCAAAATCAAGGCACGGCTGAGGGGATCATGCCGTGCACGATCAGATGTCAGGAGGCTCTCTAATGCGTTTGTCAAGCGGCGCTAGCTGAATGGCCGGCGTTGTAGGGCCGCCGGTTGCGAAGCATTGCGTGCAGAACGTTGACGCGGCGGAGCGCCAAGGAGATGACGGCTTGGTGGTGGACTTTGCCTTCGGTTCGTTTCCGCTGGTAGTAGGACTTGCTGGCCGGGTCGCAGCTGATCGCGATGAAGGCGGATTGGTAGAAGACTCGTTTGAGGGCCTTGTCTTCGGCGGTGGCACGTTGCAGGTACCGGGATTTGCCCGATTGTTTGAGCACGGGTGCCAGGCCGGCTGCCGCGGCGAGCTGATCGCCACGGGTGTAGCGGTCGATGCCACCGGTGATGGCAAGGAATTCTGCCGTGAGCGTGGCCCCCATCCCCGGCAGGCTACGGACGAGGGCCGCGTCAGGGTGTTCGGCGAGGATCGCTTCAATGCGCGCGTCGATCATTTTGAGTTGTTCACGGGCACTGAGCATTTCGGTGGCCAACGCGCGGATCAGCTGGGCGGCGACGGTTTCCCCGGGCACGGTGATGCGCTGGGTTTGCGCGGCGGCCACAGCCGCGTCGGTCAGCGCGGTCATGGTGGTTTCGCGCAGGTGGCCGGCCCTGCGCAGATGGGCCAAGAGCCGACGGCGGCCCGCAGCACGGATCTCGGCGGGAGTGACGTAACGGGTCAGCAGATGCAGTCCCGCTTTACCGGTCACATCGACGACCCGTTCCAATCCGGGATGAATCGACACCAACAGGTCCCTCAGCCGCGCTGCGCGACGGGTTTGGTCGGTGACGATTTCGCTGCGGCGACCGACCAGCAATCGCAGATCGACGTCCACGTCACGCTGAGCGGTAACTGGCCGCAGGTCCTCACGCATACGGACCTGGTCGGCGATCACCGCAGCGTCTTTGGGGTCACTTTTATGTTCGCCGTCCACAGTCGCGCGGCGGGCGCGGTTTACCGCCAGTCCCGGCACATGCACCAGCGTGATCCCGGCATCGAGCAGCATCGCCTCGGCCAGCGCAGCGATACCCCCGAGAATGTCAATCCCGACCGTGGCGGCTCCGTGTTGTTCTGCGGCAGCACGAATCTCATCAACCAAGCCAGCGATGTCCGCCGGCGTGTTGTCGACCTTATGGCTGGCCAGCAACTGACCTGTCTCAGTGATCTTCAGACATACCCAATGCATCTCTTGGGCGATATCGATACCCACAGCCACCGCCATCGGTGTACTCCTTCCCACGACTCGATACGGCACCTCGTGCAGCCGCTTCCCGCCGACGTTGCCCTACATAGCGATCAACCGCCGCAGTCCCTAGCGGTCAGGAAGAAGCAGCGGGACAGGGGGCCGAGCCTCCTTGGCCATCGAGTGCAGCCAACATGAAAACCATCCCTGCCCCGCTCGCACACCTCGATCATCCTCGAACATCGAAACGATCGAAGGCACATCAGAAAGGTAGGGCACCGTGACCGCCAACCACCCCCGACTGGCTTCGCGGTTCGTCGATACGGTTCTCGGCACGCTCCGCGTTCAGGTCAGCGCGGGCACCGGGCCCGCCGTCCTCATGTGGCCTAGCCTGTTGATGACGGGCGACCTGTGGGCCGGCCAGGCCGCGCGCTTCGGCGACAGCCATCGCCTGGTGCTCATCGATCCGCCCGGCCACGGCGGCAGCACGCCGCTGCGGGCGATGTTCAGCTTCACCGACTGCGCGCGCTGCGTCGTCGAGCTGATGGACACCCTCGACATCGACAGGGCCCACTTCGTCGGCAACTCGTGGGGCGGGATGATCGGCGGCACCTTCGCCGCCCGCCACCCCGACCGCCTCAACCGCGCGGTGCTGATGAATTGCACGGCCTCCAAAGCCGGTGTCGCGCAACAGGTGCAGTATGCCGCCATGCTCTGGATGGCGAGGCTGCTGGGAGGCATCCGGCCGCCGCTGACCCGCTCGGCCATCCGCGCCTTCTTGGGACCGACCACGCTGCGCACCCGCGCGGACGTGGTGCGGGCCGTGCGGGCATCCGTGCAGTCGGTCGACGCCGATTCGGTCCGCTGGGCGGTGCGCAGCGTGGTGTCCGCGCGGCCCGACCAACACGCCCTGCTGGCCGGGGTCACGGCCCCGGTGCTGGTGGTCGCCGGCGCGGAAGACGCCACCTTTCCGGTGGCGCAAACCCGCGCCATGGCCGACTCGATCCCCGGCGCATCCTTCACCGTGCTCGACGGGGTCGCGCATCTTGCGGCGCTCGAAGAGCCCGCGCGGGTCAACGAGCTGCTGGATGCGTTCTTGTTCGGCTAGCTGCAGCGGGCCGATACGTATCCGGCAAGCTACGAAAGGCCCTGCCATTGGCCATATTTCGGCAGCGCCCGCTACCGGCGCACGACGGCGCACACGTCCGGTCCGCATTGGTTGGTGAACCTTGCCGGTCGCTGCACCGTAGCCGCAGGGAGGGGCAAGGGAAAAAGATGGATTAACGAAGTCACGATCGGGGTATCGGAGCAGTGCTGGCGCGTGGGCCTGCCGCCAGCGCGCCCGATCGGCCAGGACGCGAGGACGTGAAATGCTTGGGCAGCTTTACGATCGGGCACTTGGCGGGGAGCGATGTTGGATCCGTCATGACGACGGCGACCTGCGGCCACTGCCGGCGCACCGATGGTTGGGTGCGCGATGTCCCGGTGATGGATCCGGTGACGCCTTCGACGAAATCTTCGACGAAGCCGTCACGCAGATGTGCACCGGGCCGACAATCGAGCTGGGTTGCGGTCCGGGCCGGTTGGTGGCCAGGCTGATCCAGCGGGGCATCCCCGCGCTCGGCATCGACCGGTCCGCGACCGCGATCCAACTGGCGGGTCGCGGTGGTGCGCCGGCCCTGTTGGGCGACGTGTTCGAGCCGCTGCCGGCAACCGGCCTGTGGCAGACGGTTCTATTGGTCGACGGCAACGTCGGGCTCGGCGGGGATCCGCGACGGATTCTCGGGCGCGCCTTCGAGCTGCTGGCCCGCGGCGGGCGTTGTGTGGCCGAATTCGAGGCCGAGGCCATCGGCATCTGTTCACGCTGGGTGCGTCTGGAGTCGGCGGGCGAGGTCGGGCCCTGGTTTCGCTGGGCATCCGTCGGGGTGGACAGCGCCGCCGCGCTGGCCGCGCAGGTGGGGCTCACGCTGACCAGCGTCAGCCTGGTCGGAGGCCGGGTGATCGCCGCCCTGGTGGCCAAGTAAGCGTGTCGTGCACAGCAAAAATCGGTGACCGCCGCGAACCACCAAAACCGTTCGAACGGTGTAAATATCGTCATGCGCGAGCTCGCCCGGCAAAGCGGTTCCGGCACGCCCTCGCGTTCTGCGGAAACGTCAGTTTGCGAGACGTCCTGGCGGGTACAGTCCCGTTCATGACGGCGATTGGACCGGGCATGACCGATTGCGTGAAATGGTTGCTGCGGGCCCGTCCCAGCGACTATGCGCTGGCATTGAGTGTGGCCGGGGCTTCGCTGCCCGTGGTCGGCAAGCATCTCGAGCCCCTGGGTGGTTTGACCGCCATGGGTGTCTGGGGCGCCCGGCACGCGCCGGAGGCGATCTCCGCGGCGACCAGAGACTGGTTCACCCCCGGCAGCAACGGCGTCCGGGACCGTGACCGGGCCAGCACCCGGCAGGTCGCGCTCGCCGCATTGCGTGGGGTCGTGTCGACAGCGGATCTCGAGATGGACTGGCCCGTCGCCGAGAAGACGCCGCCGATCTGGGACGGCTTGCGCCAGCGCCGCTATGTCCATCGCCGCGCGGTGCACTACGGCGACCACCCCGATCAAATGCTCGATGTCTGGCGGCGCAAAGACCTGCCCGCGCAACCCGCACCGGTCCTGATCTTCCTGCCGGGCGGCGCCTGGGTGCACGGCAAGTGCATGGGCCAGGGGTCGGCGCTCATGTCTCGGCTCGCCGAGCAGGGCTGGGTGTGCCTGGCGGTCAACTACCGCGTCGCGCCGCACCACCGCTGGCCGCGCCACATCCTCGACGTCAAAACCGCCATCGCGTGGGCGCGTGCCAACGTCGACAAGTTCGGCGGCGACCGGGATTTCGTTGCGGTAGCGGGATGTTCGGCCGGAGGCCACCTGGGTGCGCTGGCCGGCTTGACGCCCGACGACCCGCAGTTCCGGGCGAAGCTGCCGGAGGGCGCGGATACCTCGGTTGACGCCGTCGTGGGGATCTACGGCCGCTACGACTGGGAGGACCGCTCGACACCGGAGCGCGAGCGGTTCGTCGAGTTCCTGGAGCGCGTCGTCGTGAAGAGGTCGATCGCCCGCCGGCCCGAAATCTTCCACGACGCGTCCCCGATCGCGCGCGTGCACCGCAACGCGCCGCCCTTCCTGGTCATTCACGGCAGCAAAGACAGCGTGATCCCCGTCGAACAGGCGCGCAGCTTCGTCGAGCGGCTGCGGGCGGTGTCGCATTCGAAGGTGGGCTATCTCGAATTTCCCGGCGCAGGCCACGGATATGACCTCCTCGACGGCGAGCGAGCCGGCGCCGCCGCGCACGTCTCGTCGCTGTTCCTCAACCAGATCTACCGCACCAGAACGCGGGTCGGAGCAAAAGAGATCATCTGAACCGCCGCCGCTGAGTATGGTCCCTCTATGGGAAAGAGGCAGCGGTGAAGAGGCTTAGCGGGTGGGACGCCGTGCTGCTGTACAGCGAAACCCCGAACGTGCACATGCACACCATCAAAGCCGCCGTCATCGAGTTGGACAACGACCGCCGGTCGCTGGACGTCAACGCGTTTCGCGAAGTCATCGCCGGGCGGCTGAACAAGCTCGACCCGTTCTGCTACCAGCTCGTCGAGGTGCCGCTGCACTTGCATCACCCGATGTGGCGGGAGAACTGCGAACTCGACCTGAACTATCACATCCGGCCCTGGCGGGTGTCGCCGCCCGGGGGCCGCCGCGAACTGGACGAGGCCATCGGGCAAATCGCCAGCACCCCGCTCGATCGCAGCCGTCCGTTGTGGGAGATGTACTTCGTGCAGGGTTTGGCCAACAATCGGATTGCGGTCGTCGGCAAAATTCACCACGCGCTGGCCGACGGCGTCGCGTCGGCGAACCTGCTGGCGCGGGGCATGGACCTGCAGCCCGGCCCGGAGGGCGGGCCGTACCTCTGCGACCCGCCGCCCACCACGCGGCAGTTGATGGCGTCGGCATTCGCCGATCACCTGCGCCACATCGGCGCGCTGCCCCACACCATCCGCTACACCGCCCGGGGGTTGGGCCGGGTGCGCCGCAGCTCCCGCAACTTCTCCCCGGAGCTGACGCGGCCCTTCGAGCCGCCGCCCACCTTCATGAACCACAAGCTCACCCCCGAGCGGCGGTTCGCGACCGCCACCCTGGCCCTGGCCGATGTCAAGGAGACCGGCAAGCGGCTCGGGGCGACCATCAACGACATGGTGCTGGCCATGTCGACCGGCGCGTTGCGCACCCTGCTGCTGCGATACGACGGCAAGGCCGAACCGCTGCTGGCCTCGGTGCCGATGAGCTTCGACTTCTCGCCCGAGCGGATCTCGGGCAATCGGTTCACCGGCGTGCTGGTGGGCCTGCCGACCGATTCCGACGACCCCCTGGAGCGGGTGCGGTGCTGCCATGAGAACGCCATCGCCGCCAAGGAAAGCAACCAGCTGATGGGGCCGGAGCTGGTCAGCAGGTGGGCGGCGTACATGCCGCCCCGGCCCACCCAGGCCTTCTTCCGGTGGGCCTCCGGTCGCGCCGGACACAACAGGCTCCTCAACCTGAACATTTCCAATGTGCCCGGCCCCCGGGAGCGCGGCCGGGTGGGCGGGGCGCTGGTCACCGAGATTTATTCGGTGGGCCCGCTGACCGCCGGCAGTGGCCTGAACATCACCGTGTGGAGTTATGTCGACCAGCTCAACATCTCGGTGCTCTCGGACGGGGCCACGCTCGACGACCCGCACGAGGTTTCCGAGGCGATGGTCGCCGACCTCATCGAAATACGCAGGGCCGCAGGGCTATCCGAGAACCTGACGGTCATCGAGACCGCGATGGCTCCCGCGTGATCGGGCCGGATCGGTGGCTGATCGCCTTCGGGGGTAAGCGGGATCTGCGGGGACATCAACGCCATTTCCGGTAACCGTTACCATCGGTCCGACAGGAGCTATCTGGAAGCCACCATTCCCTTTAAGGAGCTGTGCGGCACGTGAGCACTGGGACCGACGACGCCAACGAACCCGAAGTTCTGGTCGAACAACGGGATCGAATCCTCATCATCACGATCAACCGGCCCAAGGCCAAGAACGCGGTCAATTCCGCGGTCGCCAACGGCCTGGCCGCCGCCGTGGATCGGCTCGACAACGAGACCGGCCTCTCGGTGGGCATCCTCACCGGCGCGGGCGGCTCGTTCTGCGCGGGCATGGACCTCAAGGCCTTCGCCCGCGGCGAACTGCCCATCGTCGAGGGGCGTGGCATGGGCTTCACCGAACGTCCACCGGCCAAGCCGTTGATCGCGGCGGTGGAGGGTTACGCGCTGGCCGGTGGCACCGAACTGGCCCTGGCCACCGACCTGATCGTGGCCTCCAAGGACTCGGCGTTCGGCATTCCGGAGGTCAAGCGTGGGCTGGTGGCCGGCGGCGGTGGGTTGCTGCGGCTGCCGCAGCGCATCCCGTCGGCGATCGCCATGGAACTGGCGTTGACCGGTGAGAACCTCAGCGCGGAGCGCGCCCACGCGCTGGGCATGGTCAACGTGCTGGCCGAACCAGGCGGGGCGCTGGACGCCGCGATCGCGCTGGCCGAAAAGATCGCGGCGAACGGGCCGCTCGCGGTGGCCGCCACCAAGCGGATCATCGTCGAATCGCGCGGCTGGAGCCCCCAGGAGATGTTCGCCGAGCAGAACAAGCTGCTGGCCCCGGTGTTCTCGTCCAATGACGCCAAGGAGGGCGCCATCGCCTTCGCCGAGAAGCGCCCGCCCAAGTGGACGGGCACCTGATCGCCACCAGGCGGCCCGATCCGGTTCGGCCGCAAGGCCCGAGAGTCCGCGCTGTCCTCGGCGGTGACGCGGCCGGGCCGCACGATAGTTGCATGATCTAAACTACAGACGAGCATGACACTTTTGGTCAGCTTTGTAACGTGTGAAGACCGGAGAAAGATCGAGGATGAGCATTTCGTTGCTGCTCGAGATGGCCGCGTCGGGCAACGCCGAGCGCACGGCCGTGGTGTCCGGGGACCTGCGGCTGACCACGCAACAGCTCAGCGACCTCGCCGACGGTGGCGCCGGGGTGATCGCCGCATCGAACGCCAGGCACGTCGCGTATGTGGGCATCGGCGGCGCGATGCTGCCCGTGCTGATCTTCGCCGCGGCCCGCGCCGGCGTGGCCTTCACGCCGATCAACTACCGTCTCTCCGCTGACGGCATCCAGGCGCTGATCGAGCGGCTGCCCGAGCCGTTGGTGATCGTCGATAGCCGCTACCGCGACGCCGTCGGCAATGTGTCGGACCGCGTGATGGTGTCCGACGACTTTTTGGCGGCCGCACGCACCGCCGAACCGGCGGCCGAGTTTCCCGACCCGGACTCCGTCGCGATCGTGCTGTTCACCTCCGGCACCACCTCCCAGCCCAAGGCCGTCGAGCTCTCACACAACAACCTGACCAGTTACATCACCGGGACCGTGGAATTCGGGGCGGCCGAAGAAACCGACGCGGCGCTGATCTGCGTGCCGCCGTATCACATCGCCGGGGTCAGCGCCGCGCTGTCGAATCTGTATGCCGGCCGCAAGATGGTGTACCTGCCCAATTTCGATCCGCAGGAATGGGTTCGGTTGATCAACGCCGAGAACGTGACCACCGCGACGGTGGTGCCGACGATGCTGGACCGCATCGTCACCGTGCTGGACAACGGCGACGGGACGGCCATCGAGCTGCCGTCGCTGCGCAACCTGGCCTACGGCGGGTCCAAGGTCGGCCTGCCGCTGGTCCGCCGCGCGCTCGAGTTGCTGCCCAACGTGGGCTTCGTCAACGCCTACGGCCTGACCGAGACCAGCTCGACCATCGCGGTGCTGACCCCCGAGGACCATCGCGCCGCGCAGACGGCGTCGAGCGCCGAGGCCGCCCGGCGGCTGGGGTCGGTCGGCCAAGCGGTGGCGGGCATCGAGCTGCAGATCCGCGACGAGGCAGGCAACGTGCTGCCGCCGGGTGAGACCGGCGAGCTGTTTGTGCGGGGCGAGCAGGTGTCGGGGCGCTATACCGGTATCGGCTCGGTGCTCGACGAGGATGGCTGGTTTCCCACCAAGGACATCGCCATGCTCGACGAGGAGGGCTACCTGTTCATCGGCGGGCGCAGCGACGACACCATCATCCGCGGCGGCGAGAACATCGCGCCCGCCGAGCTGGAAGAAGTCCTGGTCGAGCACCCCCACGTCCGCGACGTCGCCGTGGTCGGTGTCGAGGATCCGCAGTGGGGCCAGGCGATCGTCGCGGTGGTGGTGCCGGCGGCGGGCATCGACCCCGACCCCGAAGAATTGCGGGAATTCGTCCGCAAGAGTTTGCGCGGTTCTCGCACTCCCGACGAGGTAGTGTTTCGCGACGAGCTGCCCACCACCGCGACCGGCAAGGTCTTGCGGCGGGAGATCATCGGGACCCTCACCGGATTGCGCGCCGCACCGGCCCAGCAGTAAGCGATCAAGGACGGAAATCAATGATCAAGAACGGAACTCGTCTAGCCAGCCAGGTGTGTGACACCCAGGTGATCGTCGTCAGAAGCGCTGACAGCCTGGACGACTTGCGCTGTGGCGGTGTGCCGATGGTGCCGGTAGGTGGCGAGCGGTCGGGTGAATTGGACCCGGAGTTCGCCGACGGCACGGTCATGGGCAAGCGCTACGTCGACGAGACCGGCGCCGAGGTGCTGGTGACCAAGCCGGGCGCGGGCAGCCTGAGCATTGGGCAGACCGCCCTGCAGCTCAAAGACGTCAAGCCGCTACCCGCCAGCGACTGAGCGGGTGTCCTGTTTGCCCGCGACCTTGTTGCGAGCAACGAATTCCTTTGCCTTGATCAAGAATTCGAGTTGCTCGCCGACCTGGTGTAGCGGGCCCGCACTGCGGGTGGAGCGGGAGAGCACGATGGCGCCCTCCAGCGCGGCGATGGACATCACGGCCAGCGAGGCGGCGTCGGCGTCGTCGAAGCCGTCGTTGACGAATGCGCGGGTGAGCGCCGTGCACCAGCGGCCCAGGATGGCGCCGGCCTCGGCGGAGAGCTTGGGGCCGTCGTCGTCCGAACAGCCGATCGCCGCCGCCACGACCGGACACCCGGCGGTGAAACCGCCTTCGGTGAGCAGCCGCTCCCAAAATCCGACGAACTCCTGCAGCAACGCCCGGGCGCCGCGGCCCGCGGCGTCGTCGATCATGGCGGTGATGGAGTCACCCGAGTAGCGCAGCGCTTCGGTCAGAATCTGGTTGCGCCCGTCGGGAAAGTGGTAGTAAACCGAGCCGCGGGGGGCACCGCTGCGGGCGAGCACCGCGTCGATGGTCACGCCGGCCGCTCCGCGCTCGCGCATCACCTGGGCGGCGCTGGCCAACATCTTCGTGCGGGTACTCCCGCGTTTCGCCGGGGCCCGGCCCGGCGCGACCTGACCGATAGTCGGCACTGTCCAACCTCCGGTGGCTCGGGTCATGCAGCGTGCGAATGCCGCGACGCCGGCCAGGGCATATGACGTGGGCTGAAGCGGAATGTGCGGCGCCGCAACTCTGGCAGCTCGCGGGTGTACTGATAGCCGGCGACGTTGAGCTCGATGATCCACATGATGTTCTCCCGGCCTGTGTACGGCCCTAGATTATGCTATGAACCATATAAGAGATTCGTTAGTTAAGCAATTTCTCAGGTGAAGTGTGATGTTCGCCGCATAACCGCCGGTGGACCGAGCTATGGCCCGCAATCGCGGGCGCACGGTGCCGCGAGGATTATGCAATATTGCATAGTCACTAGAAGAGCGGTTGGCAGGCGCCGGGCCGCGAGCGTGACGGCACAGTGACGCTCGCGCCCGGAAGGGACGGCTACGTCGCGTTCGAGGTGACGAGGATCAGCTGTCGATGGTGTGGCCCATCGGCATCAACACGCTCTTCTGCTGGGTGAAGTGCTCGACGCCCTCCGGCCCGTTCTCGCGGCCGATGCCGGAGTTCTTGTAGCCGCCGAACGGGCAGCACGGGTCGAACGCGTACCAGTTGATGGCGTAGGTCCCGGTGCGGATCTTCTCCGAGATCTCGATGCCTCGCTGCACGTCCGCGGTCCACACGCTGCCGGCCAACCCGTACACCGAGTCGTTGGCGATCTTGATCGCGTCCTCTTCGGTGTCATAGGGGATGATCGACAGCACCGGCCCGAAGATCTCTTCCTGGGCGATCGTCATCTTGTTGTCGACGTCGGCGAATACCGTCGGCTGCACGAAGAATCCGCTGTCCAGGCCCTCCGGGCGGCCGCCGCCGGTCACCAGTCGGGCGCCCTCTTCAATGCCCTTGGCGATGTAGCCCTCCACCCGGGCGCGCTGCTTCTCCGAAATCAGCGACCCGATCTGGGCGGCCGGGTCCGACGGCAGGCCCACCGGCAACGCCTGCACGAACGCGCTTACCGCGTCGACGATTTCGTCGTAGCGCGACCGCGGGGCCAGGATGCGGGTCTGGGCCACGCAGGCCTGTCCGGTGTTCATGATCCCGGAGAACACCAGCATCGGGATGGACGCGGCCAGGTCGACGTCGTCGAGGACGATCGCGGCCGACTTTCCGCCCAGCTCCAAGGTGCACGGCTTGAGCATGTCCGCGGCGCGACGGCCGATCTCCTTGCCGACGGCCGAGCTGCCGGTGAAGGAGAAGATGTCGACGTCCGGGTTGGAGGTCAGCGCCTGCCCGGTCTCGATTCCGCCGGGCACCACCGACAGCACGCCCTCGGGCAGCCCGGCCTCGGCGAATGCCTCCGCCAAAGCGTTTGCGCTCAACGGGGTTTCGGCGGCCGGCTTGAGCACCACCGTGCACCCGGCCAGCAGGGCCGGGCCCAGCTTGTTGACGGCCAAAAACAGCGGCACGTTCCACGCGACGATCGCGCCCACGACGCCGATCGGCTCGCGGTGCACGATGCTCTGCCCGTAGCCGCCGGTGCGGACCTCTTTCCACTTGACCTGGTCGACGGCCGGGCCGGCGAAAAAGTTCAGCGCCCCGATCGAGCTCATCCAGTGCATCGTCTCGACGCTGGTCGGCGGCTGCCCGGTCTCGGCGGCGAGCAGCTGGGTGAACCGGTCCTTGCGCTCCTCCATCAGCTTGAGCGCGTTGGCGATCACGGCCGCGCGCTCCTTCGGCGGGGTGGTGGGCCAGGGGCCGTTGTCGAAGGCCGCCCGCGCCGCGGCCACCGCGGCGTCGACGTCGGCGACCGCGGCCAGCGGCACCTTCCCGACGTATTCACCGGTGGCCGGACAGTGCACCTCGATGACATCCGAGGTGGACGGTTCCGTCCACTTGCCGCCGATGAAAAGCTTGTCGTATTCGGTCTTGCTCTCGGTCATCTGCGCCGCTCCTCCTACCCTTTCGGATTGCGCTGCCCTGTCTATCGTCGCCGGCGCGCATGGGCGCCACCCTACCCAAGCCGGGGCAAAACGAGAACACGTTTCACTCTCGAGGTTGCAGGACCAACACCAGATTGCTGACCAGGAACTCGCGCAGCAGTGGCACCGAGGTCAGCCACCACGCCCATCGCGGGTGGTAGCGGGGAAATGCGGCCAGGGTGGCGCCGGTGTTGGCCGCCCAGTCCAGGCCGTCGGCGGCGGACACCCCGAACAACGACGACCCGTAGTTGTTTTTGGGCGGACGGCCGTGTTTGCGGGTGTAGCGCGCGGCGGCCCGGGCCCCGCCCAGGTAGTGCGTCAGGCCCATCTCGTGGCCACCGAAGGGACCCAGCCAGACGGTGTAGGACAGCACGGCCAGCCCGCCCGGCTTGGTCACCCGCAGCATCTCGGCGCCGAGTTGCCAGGGCCGCGGCACGTGCTCGGCGACGTTGGAAGACAGGCAGATGTCCACGGAGTCGTCGGCGAAGGGCAGCGCCATGCCGGAGGCACGCACGCATGGCGCAGCCCCGCGGGCGGCGGCGGGCCCGGCCGCGTGCATTTCGTCGGGGTCGGGTTCGACCCCGATGTAGCGGACCCCGGCCTCGATGAAGGCCGCCGCGAAGTAGCCGGGGCCGCCGCCGACGTCGAGCAGCGTGCGGCCGGCCGGGGAGCCACCGCGGGTGGCGCGCCACAGGTCGCCCACCATCGCCGCGGTGTCCGCCGCCAGCGCGCCGTAGAACCGGGCCGGATCCGACTGCTCGTAACGAAACTGCGACAGCAGCCGCACCGAGCGGGCCAGCGTCGCCCGCCGCGCGAAGAGGTCGGTGGCGCCCACCGGCCACACCCTACGGAGGTGGCCGGAACCGTCGCCATGCCGCCGGTGTGGATAGCCGCCGGTTAGGCTAGCGATCAATGTCTTCTTTGCGCTCCGTGCTGCTGCTGTGCTGGCGCGATACCGGGCACCCGCAGGGCGGTGGCAGCGAAGCGTATTTGCAGCGCATCGGCGCGCAGCTGGCCGCCTCCGGCATCGCCGTCACGCTGCGCACCGCGCGCTATCGCGGCGCGCCGCGGCGCGAGGTGGTCGACGGGGTGCGCATCGACCGCGCCGGCGGCCGGTATTCGGTGTACGTCTGGGCGTTGCTGGCGATGGCCTGGGCCCGGCTGGGGATCGGCCCGCTGCGCAAGGTGCACCCCGATGTGGTCGTCGACACCCAGAACGGCCTGCCCTTTCTGGCCCGCCTGATCTACGGCCGCCGGGTGGTGGTGCTGGTGCACCACTGCCACCGCGAGCAGTGGCCGGTGGCGGGCCCGGTGCTCGGCCGGCTCGGCTGGTTCGTGGAGTCGACCCTGTCGCCGCGGGTGAACCGGCACAACCAGTATGTGACGGTGTCGCTGCCGTCCGCGCGCGACCTGGTCACCCTGGGCGTCGACGGCGCTCGGATCGCGGTGGTGCGCAACGGCCTCGACCGGGCCCCGGCACAGTCCTTGTCCGGGCCCCGCTCGGCCGCGCCGCGCGTGGTGGTGCTGTCGCGGCTGGTGCCGCACAAGCAGATCGAGGATGCCCTGGAGGCGGTTGCGCGGCTGTTGCCGCGGATACCGAGCCTGCACCTGGACATCGTCGGCGACGGCTGGTGGCGCGACCGGCTCGTCGAGTACGTGCAGCGGCTCGGCATCTGCTCGGCGGTGACCTTCCACGGTCACGTCGACGACATCACCAAACACCATGTCCTGCAAGGGGCTTGGGTGCACCTGCTGCCCTCGCGCAAGGAGGGCTGGGGCCTGGCCGTCGTCGAGGCGGCCCAGCACGGGGTGCCGACCATCGGCTACCGATCCTCGGGCGGATTGTCGGACTCGATCGTCGACGAGGTGACCGGGATCCTGGTGGACAGCCACGCCGAGCTGGTGGATCGGCTCGAAGAACTGCTCGCCGATCCGGTGCTGCGCGATCAACTGGGCGCCAAGGCGCACACCCGCAGTGGCGAATTCTCCTGGACGCAAAGCGCCGACGCGATGTGTGGCGTACTGGAAGCGGTGCAAGCCGGCCGCACGGTCAACGGACTAGTCACCGGGCAGGGCTGAGCGGGTGCGGTGCCGCCACGCGCCGATCACCGCGCCGGCGCCGCCGCCGATCAACATCGCCAGCCACGCCAGATGCGCGATCACCGTCACGGTCCGCTGCCCGGCGGCCACCCCGGCGGTGCGCCCGCCGATCCGGTAGAGCGCGATTTCGCGGTCCCGGTAGACGGGCGCCAGCGCGCCCAGGGTGCGGGCGGCCGACCCCATGTAGCCGGCGCTGTCGGATTCGACCACCAGCCACGCCACGCCGGCCGCGGCCAGCGCCGACGGCTCCGGCCCGGACAACAGGAGCTCCTGCACGGCCCGGGCGTGCGCGCCTTCGCCCGCGATGGTGGTGCCCGAGATCACCAAGTCACCGGTGCTCAGGACGTCGGCTCGCACCCAGCGGGGCAGCGGATCCAACACCGGTGCCGCGCCCGACCAACCGAACAGCCGCATGGTGCCGGCCGGCAACACCGCTACGGCCCCCGGGTGGGTGTCGATCGCCGCGGCGACGGCGGTCCAGCCCCGCGGATAGCGCACGGGCGCCACCCTGCCGAGCACCCCCCAGCCCAGGTCGGGCAGCGCCAGCAGCAGCGCCAGGCAGCAGACCAGCGCCGGGGCGCCGGCGCCCGGGAGCCGCAGCCATCGGCGCAGCGTCACCACCGCGCCGGCCCCCGCCAGCGCATAGCCGGGCATCGCCAGCGCCACCCACTTCTGACCGTCGCGCAGCACCCCGAAGCCGGGCACGGTGTCGACCACGGTGCCCAGCAGCTGCAAGCCCGTGCCGGTGGCCAGCGCCGCCGGGATCAGCAACGACACGGCGGCCAGCACCAGCAGCGGCACCGCCACGGGCCGCCGGACGACCGCCGGTAGGCCCGCCGCCACCACGCCCAACAGCACCACCGCCGAGAACACCGCGAAAAGCGTGGTGCGCGAACCGGGTACGGCGTCGCCGTTCCAGATGCCACCGAGGCTGGCCAGACTGCCCAGGGTGCCCAGCCCGGGCTCGGCGCGTGGCGCGAACGCCTCGACCCCCAGCCGGTTGGCCGCCGTGTGGGCGGACAGCGACGAACCCATCACCGCCGCCGTCAACCACGGCAGCGCCGCCACCAGAGCGGCGCCCAGCGCCACCGCGGCGCACCACCGGCGCGGCCGGCCGGTACCGGGCACCACCACGCAGGCCAGCGCCACCGTCGCGGCGAGCAGCAGCCCGGTCGGGGTCAGCCCGGCCAGCGCGATCCAGAAGGGTAGCCCGAAGAACCCGAACCCGCTCGCATTCGGTGCCGTCCGCAGCGTCAGCATCGCCGCGGCCACCCAGGGCAGGCAGCCGTAGCCGACCAGCAGGCTCCAATGGCCCTGCAAAAGCCGCTCTGCGACATAGGGATTCCAGATCGCCACGGTGGTGGCGACGAACTGGCCTGGCGCGCCCGCGCCGGGCAGCGCGACCGCGACCAACCGGGCCGCGCCCCATCCCGCCAGCGACAGCCCGGTCACCAGCAGCGCCTTGACCACGACGCCGCCGTCGAGCAGGTGGGAGGCCAGCGCCACCGCGAAATCCTGAGGGGTGGCGCGCGGCGCCGACGTCAGCCCCAGCGCGGTATCGGACAGATAGGACCGCGGCGTCGACACCGCGTCGCGCAGCAGCAGGTAGCCGGGCGCCAGGAGCGGCCCGACCACCAGCAGCGCCAAGACCAGTGCGTACCCGGGTCGGGTCCAGCGCACGGTTAACGCATCCGGGCCGGGCTATTCCCGGTCGTGGGTGCCGGGCGGGTGGGATTCGGTGGGCCCCGCTTCGGTGGGCTCGTCCGGGCCGGGCGTGCCGGATGGCTCGGAGCCCGGCGGACCGGACTCCTGGCGCGGCTCGGGTCGCTGGGTGGGCAGCTTCTCGGTCTCGGCTTCGGCGCCGGGCACCGGTTCCTCGAGGCCGGTGCGGCCGAAGAAGTCCTGGTCGTCCCGGTCCAGGCCGGGGTCGGTCAGCGCGCTCTCGCTGCGCAGGCTGAATGAGGCGAGCAGCCCGCCGCCGATCAGCGCGATCAGGCCTACCGCGGTGAAGGTGATCGGCAGCACCCGCGACCACAGCGCCAGCCGGTCGCGCTCATCGCGGGCGGCATTCACCTGGGATTCGACGGTGTCTTCGTTCGAGGTGACCTTGTAGTCGGCCAGGGTGAGCTCCGGCTTGAGCGGATCGCGCGCGAAGTAGTGATCGGCGTGCTCGGTCTCCTTGACGATGGTGCCCGACACCGGGTCCACCCAGAACGTGCGCTGCGCCGCGTAGTAGCGGGTCATGGTGATCTGTTCGTTCGGGTCACCGCCCTGCACGCCCCACATCGACGCCGACGTCGTCTGCTTGGCATCCTCGTTGCCCGCCAACAGCGACGGGTAGGCCACCGGGGCCACCAGCTTGCCGTCGGCGTTGTAGCCGACGTTCTGAGTGAACTTGTACGTGGTCAGACCGTTGACGTCTTCCTGGGTGTCGTAGTTGACGTCGAACGCCTTCTGCGCGATCGGATCGAAATACGGGTAGGTCTTCTTCTCGGTGTGGAACGGGAACCGGTAGGACAGCCCCTCGTGCCGCAGCGGCATCGCGGTGGGCGGGTTCTCGTCGTTGACGGCACGCGGCTTCTGGACCGAACCGCCGGTGTGGGTGTCGTCGGAGACGGCCAGCGCGGTCTTGCGGTTGAGCGTGACGGTGTCGACGATCGCCAGCAGCAGCCCGCTGTCCTTCTGCTTGTCCGTGCGCCGCAACGTACTTCCGACCTGCAGCGTCACCACGTCCGAGTTGGCGGGCGACTCAACGCCGATCTGCTGCTGGGAGACCAGCGGCACGTTCTGGTTGACGACGACGTGGTCGGTCGACAACGACGCGGAATCCAGCGCGGTCCCGGTGCCGTCGCCGATCAGCGTGGCGTCGATGTTCAGGGGCACCTTGGTGATCCTGCTGGTGGTGTACGTGGTCAAAAGCAGCGCGGCGATCAGCAGGGCAGCCCCGAGTCCGATGATCCCGCATGCGGCGAACCGCAACATGACTGCTCGGTTCACGTCGCTGTGCCCTCCTCATTTCCTTGCTTCATCAGCCGCGACCCGACCCGAGCAGGCAGCCCGGGGCAAACTCGTTTGACCCTAACAGCAGAAAGTAAGGCAGCGACTTACCAGCCTGATGCTCGCGCGGACGGGTCCTGCGGGCGTGCCCGTTAGTCGGGCCACACAGCACAGGCAGACTGTGGTGGTGAGCGATGACCAGCGGGTGGGTGGGGTGCGCAGCTTCCTGCCGGCCGTGGAAGGCATGCGCGCCTGTGCGGCAATGGGCGTGGTGGTCACGCACGTCGCGTTCCAAACCGGGCACTCCAGCGGCGCCACGGGCAGGCTGTTCGGGCGTTTCGACCTGGCCGTTGCGGTGTTCTTCGCGCTGTCGGGTTTTCTGCTGTGGCGCGGGCATGCCGCGGCGGCACGGGGTTTGGGGCCGCGCCCGGCCACCGGCCACTACCTGCGGTCGCGGGTGGTCCGCATCATGCCGGCCTATCTGGTCGCCGTGGTCGTGATCCTGACGCTGTTGCCCGACGCCGACCACGCCAGCCTGACGGTGTGGCTGGCCAACCTGACGCTCGCCCAGATCTATGTGCCGCTGACCCTGACCGGCGGGCTGACTCAGATGTGGAGCCTGTCGGTCGAGGTCAGCTTTTATCTGGCGCTGCCGATTCTCGCGCTGCTGGCCCGCCGCCTGCCGGTGCGGGGCCGGGTGCCGGCGATCGCCGCGTTGGGGGCGCTCAGCTGGGCGTGGGGCTGGGCGCCCATCCATTCCGGGTCCGGCACCAATCCGCTGAACTGGCCGCCGGCGTTTTTCTCCTGGTTCGCTGCGGGCATGCTGTTGGCCGAGTGGGTGCACAGCCCGATCGGCGTGCCGCATCGGTGGGCGCGGCGGCGCATTTTGATGGCCGCCGTCGCGGTGGTCGCCTATCTTTTGGCGGCCTCCCCGTTGGCCGGGCCGGAGGGCCTGATCCCCGGCACGGCCACTCAGTTCGCGGTGAAGACGGCAGCGGGCTCCGTGGTGGCGTTCGCACTGGTCGCCCCGTTGGTGCTCGACCGCGTCGACACCCCGCACCGCGTCTTGGGGACCACCGCGATGGTGACCCTCGGGCGCTGGTCCTATGGGCTGTTCGTGTGGCACTTGGCGGCGCTGGCGATGGTGTTCCCTGTGCTCGGGACGTTCCCGTTCACCGGCCGCATGCCCACCGTGCTGGCGCTGACGCTGCTCTTCGGTTTCGCGATCGCCGCGGTCAGTTACGCGCTGGTCGAGTCGCCGTGCCGAGAAGCGTTGCGCCGCTGGGAGAAACGCGAGAAGCCGGGCGAAGCGGCTCAGGTGCTCGACGCCGAGGCGGACGCGATCGCGCCCTGACTGGCGGTCAATTGGCTTCCGCGGTCGACAAGCGCTCCATGATCTGTTCCCGGACCGCCGAGCGGCGGGCCTTGCCTGCGTCGTCGCGCAACGGCGTGTCGACGAATTCGATGGTGTGCGGCACCTTGTATCCCGCGAGGTGCTCGCGCAGAAACGCTTGCACGGCAATGGAATCCAGCGTGGACCCGTCGGCCGTGTGCACCAGGGCGTAGGGCACTTGGCCGAGGTCGTCGTGGGGGACGCCGACGACCAGACAGGACAACACGTCGGGGTGCGCCGAGAGCGCGTTCTCGATCTCGGCGGGGTAGACGTTGCGGCCACCGACGGTGAACATGTCGACCCGCCGGTCCGAGAGGTACAGGTACCCGTCGGCGTCGAAATAGCCGAGGTCGCCTAGCGAGTCCCAGCCGTCTCGGCTTTTCGCCGTGGCGCCGACATAGCGGTAGGTGGGCGCGCTGTCCGGGCCGGGCCGCATGTAGATCTCGCCGACCACGCCCGGCGGGCAGGGATTGCCGTCGTCGTCGAGCACTTTCATCTCCCCGGCGACCACCACACCGACCGACCCGCGGTGCGCCAGCCACTGGTCCCCGGAGATGAACGTCAGGGCCTGTAATTCGGTGCCGCCGTAAAGCTCCCAGACCTTCTCCGCGCCGAGCAGGTCGATCCACGCCTCCTTGATGGCGGGCGGGCAGGGCGCCCCCATGTGCCAGAACCGCCGAACCGACGACAGGTCGTAGGCGGCCGGGTCGACCTGGTACACGGGCAGCGTCCGCTGCATGATGGTCGGCACCGTCGTCAGGAACGTCACGCGATGGTCGGTGATCACCCGCAGGAACCGCTCGGGGTCGAACCGGCTCATCAACACCAGGTGATGGCGCATCAGTAAAGCGATGGTGGCGGTGGTGAAGCCGGTGTTGTGCGACAGCGGGATCGGCACCAGGGTGGTGTCGCCCTCCTGGGCGCCCAGCGGATAGCCGATCGCCGACGGTATCCGGCTGTCACCGCCGGATTCGATCAGCTTGGGCCGGCCGGTGCTGCCGCCCGAACCCATCGCCTTCCACACCGGCGACACCGCCTCCGGTAGCGCGCCGTCCGACAGTTCCGGATCGGGCGTGAAACCCGTTGGCACGTGTGGTATCTGGTGATGATCGCGGCCCACCAGCAGGGCGGGTGGCCGCAAGTCGAGCAGGCCCCGCAGTTCGGCATCGGGCAACCTCGCGGACAGCGGCTGCGGCACCGCGCCCAGCTTCCAGCACGCCACCGCGGCCTGGATCCACTCGACCGAGTTCGGCAGCACCATCGTCACGTAATCGCCGACGCCCACGCCGAGCTTCGCATAGGCGCGGGCCAGCCGATTCGTCGAACGATCGAGCTCGGCCCGGGTCAGAGTGACCCCGTCACACGTCACCGCCGGCTCGTCGGGGGCGAGCCCGGCCAGCGCCGATATCTGGGTGCCGATCGGCGGGATCGGCTCACTCATAGGAGCCCTGCCGCTCGAAGATGCGCCGCGGGTTGTCCACCAGCATGGTGTGCAGCTGCTCGTCGGTGACGCCGCGCTCCTTGAGCGCGGGGATGACGTCGTTGTGGATGTGCAGGTAATGCCAGTTGGGCATGACCTGCGGCACCAGCTCCTCGGGCAGCGCATCGAAATAACAGTTGGCGTCGTGCGAGAGCACCATCTTGTCGGCGTGCCCGCGCTCGCACATCTGCGCCACGATGTTCACCCGATCCTCGAACGGCGAGATCGCGTCGATGCCGAAGCGGTCCATGCCGAGGTAGGAACCGGCGGCGATGAGCTCTTCGAGATAGCCGACGTCGGTGCTGTCGCCCGAGTGCCCGATGACCACCCGGCTCAGGTCGACGCCCTCTTCTTCGAAGATGCGTTGCTGCTCAAGCCCGCGCCGCAGCCCGGCGTGGGTGTGCGTGGAGATCGGCACCCCGGTGCGCTTGTGCGCCTGGGCGACCGCGCGCAGCACCCGTTCCACGCCGGGGGTGACACCGGGCGCGTCGGTGGCGCACTTGAGGATCCCGGCCTTGATGCCGGTGTCGGCGATGCCCTGCTCGATGTCGCGGACGAACATGTCGGTCATGATCTCCGGCCCGCCGAGCTCGCCGCCCGGGCCCAGGTAGTGAAAGTAGAACGGCACGTCGTTGTAGGTGTAAAGGCCCGTTGCCACAACAATATTCAGCTCGGTGGCCGCCGCGACCCGGGCGATGCGCGGAATGTAGCGGCCCAGGCCTATCACGGTGAGATCGACGATGGTGTCCACCCCGCGGGCCTTGAGCTCGTTGAGCCGACTGATGGCGTCGGCCACCCGCTGTTCTTCGTCGCCCCACGCTTCCGGGTAGTTCTGGGCGATTTCGGTGGTCATGATGAACACGTGCTCATGCATGAGGGTCACGCCCAGCGCAGCGGTGTCGATGGACCCGCGAACGGTATTGAGTTCTGACACGCCACTGATGCTAGGTCGACGGACACCCGACCAACAGGGTGGTTTTGCTCCAGGTGCCCCGACGGCCGCCCTATTGCAGTACCGTCACCCTCGTCTTCGTCGAGAGCCCGCCGGGAGGCACGTCATGTTGCTCAATCCCAACCACCTGCAACGCCAGTACCCAGACCGCCGCTCGGGGGAGATCATGGCCGCCACGGTGGACTTCTTCGAATCCCGCGGCAAGGCCAGGCTTAAGTCCGACGACCACGAACGGGTCTGGTACTCCGACTTTTTGGAGCACGTCGCCCGCGAGCGCATCTTCGCGTCGCTGCTGACACCGAGCGCCTATGGGGCCTCAGAAGTAGAGGCTTGCCGCTGGGACACCTACCGGATCAGTGCGTTCGCCGAGATCGTCGGGTTCTACGGGCTCAACTACTGGTATCCCTTCCAGGTCACCGCCCTGGGCCTGGGGCCGATCTGGATGAGCGCCAACTCCGACGCCAAGCGCAAGGCCGCCGCGTTGCTCGAGGCCGGTGAGGTCTTTGCGTTCGGCTTGTCGGAGCAGACGCACGGCGCGGACGTCTACCAGACCGACATGAACCTGACGCCGTCTCCGGGCGGAGGCTGGACCGCCACCGGGGAGAAGTACTACATCGGCAACGCCAACGTGGCCCGGATGGTCTCCACCTTCGGCAAGTTCGAGGGCACCTCGGAAACTGACCGGGAGTACGTGTTCTTTGCCGCCGACTCCCAGCACGAGCGCTACGACCTGATCAAGAACGTGGTGAATTCGCAGAACTTCATCGCCAACTATGCGTTGCGCGACTACCCAGTGACCGACGCCGACATCCTGCACCGCGGGCCCGAGGCCTTCCACGCCGCGCTCAACACCGTCAACGTCTGCAAGTACAACCTCGGCTGGGGCGCGGTCGGCATGTGTACCCACGCGATGTACGAGGCGGTCACCCACGCCTCCAACCGCATTCTGTACGGGACCGTCGTCACCGACTTCACCCACGTGCGCCGGCTGCTCACCGACGCCTACGCGCGACTGGTCGCGATGCGGCTGGTCGCCACCCGCGCCTGCGACTACATGCGCAGCGCTTCGGCCTCCGACCGCCGCTACCTGCTGTACAGCCCGCTGACCAAGGCGAAGATCACCAGCGAGGGTGAGCGCGTCATCACCGCGCTGTGGGACGTCATCGCCGCCAAGGGCGTGGAGAAGGACACCCTCTTCGAGGCGATGACCCGCGAGATCGGCCTGCTGCCCCGGCTGGAGGGCACCGTCCACATCAACATCGGCCTACTCGGCAAGTTCATGCCCAACTTCCTGTTCGCCCCCAACGGCGCGCTGCCGTTGATCGGCCGCCGCGACGACGCCGCCGACGACACGTTCCTGTTCGCGCAGGGGCCGACCGGCGGGCTGGGCAAGGTGCGTTTCCACGACTGGCGCGCGCCGTTTGACGGCTTCGGGCACCTGCCCAACGTGGCGCTGCTGCGCTCGCAGATCGACGTGCTGGCCGACATGCTTGCCGCCGCTACCCCGGATGCCGTGCAGCAGAAGGACATCGACTTCGCCTTCGCCGTCGGGCAACTGTTCGCCACCGTGCCCTACGCCCAGCTCATCCTGGAGGAGGCCGGGCTCTCGGGCGTCGACGACGGGTTGATCGACGAGATCTTCGCCGTGTTGGTGCGCGACTTCAACGCCTACGCCGTCGAGCTGTCCGACAAGCCCGCGACGACCGACGAGCAGGCCCGCTTCGCGCTGCGGATGATCCGGCGCCCCGCCCACGACTCGGCGCGCTACGACCAGATCTGGAAGGACCACGTGCTGCCCCTGAGCGGCGCCTACCAGATGCGGCCCTGAGGCTCGCAGCACCGAGCTCCAATCCCCGCCGAGCGTGAAGTTAGTTTCACGTTGAGCGGCGAGCGCGAAGTTAGTTTCACGTTGGCCAGGAAAAACGCCCTTGACTGTGACGCAGCTCACCGTAGTATGACCAGTGGTCATCAACGTTAGGAGGCCGCGTTGCCAACGGTGACTTGGGCACGGGTGGACCCCGCCCGGCGCGCCGCGATCGTCGAAGCCGCGGAGGCGGAGTTCGGGGCGCACGGGTTCTCCCGCGGCAGCCTGAACGTCATCGCGCGCCGCGCCGGGGTCGCCAAGGGCAGCCTGTTCCAGTACTTCGCGGACAAGCGCGACCTTTACGCGTTCATCGCCGACGTCGGCAGCCAGCGGGTGCGGGCCCACATGGAGGACCGCATCCGCGAACTGGATCCGAGCCGGCCGTTTTTCGAGTTCCTCACCGACTGGCTCGACGCCTGGGTGGCCTACTTCGCCGACCATCCCCACGAACGCGCGCTGCACGCCGCGGCGACCCTGGAAGTCGACACCGAAGCCCGAGTCAGCGTGCAGCACGTCATTCACCGGCACTACCTGGAAGTGATGCGCCCGTTGGTGCGCGACGCGCAGCTGCGCGGCGACCTGCGCGCGAATTCCGACACCGATGCGCTGCTGTCGTTGCTGTTGTTGATCTTCCCGCACCTGGCACTGGCGCCGTATATGCGCGGCCTGGATCCGATCCTCGGCCTTGACGAGCGCACACCCGAACAGCCGGCCCTGGCGGTACGCAGGCTGGTCGCGGTGCTGGCGGCGGCGTTCTCGGCCGCGCCAATCAGCCCAGCCCCCAAACGATCTGAGGAGGTCACATGAATCGCACCCGAATCGCCTCGATGGCCCAGGGCGGCCTCAACTGGGACAGCTTGCCGCTCAAGCTCTTCGCGGGCGGCAACGCAAAATTCTGGAATCCGGCCGACATCGACTTCTCCCGCGATCGCGAGGACTGGGAGCGGCTCACCGACGACGAACGCAGCTATGCGACCCGGCTGTGCGCCGAGTTCATCGCCGGCGAGGAGTCGGTGACCCAGGACATCCAGCCGTTCATGGCCGCGATGCGGGCCGAAGGCCGGCTCGGCGACGAGATGTATCTGACGCAGTTCGCCTTTGAGGAAGCCAAGCACGTCCAGGTGTTCCGCATGTGGCTCGACGCCGTCGGCATCACCGAGGACCTGCACTACTTCCTCGACGACGTGCCGGCCTACCGCACGATCTTCTACGAGGAACTGCCGGAGTGCCTGAACGCGCTGACGGTCGATCCGTCGCCGGCCGCCCAGGTACGGGCGTCGGTGACCTACAACCACATGGTCGAAGGCATGCTGGCGCTGACCGGTTATTTCGGCTGGCACAAGATCTGCGTGGAGCGCGGCATTCTGCCCGGCATGCAGGAGCTGGTGCGTCGCATCGGCGACGACGAGCGGCGGCACATGGCGTGGGGCACGTTCACCTGCCGGCGCCACGTGGCAGCCGACGACGCCAACTGGGGCGTCTTCGAAACGCGGATGAACGAGCTGATGCCGCTGGGCCTGCGCCTGATCGAGGAGGGCTTCGCCCTCTATGACCCGATGCCCTTCGGCCTGTCGGTGGACGAGTTCATGGCCTACGCCTCCGACAAGGGGATGCGGCGCTTCGGCACCATCTCCAGCGCGCGGGGGCGACCGCTCAGCGAGATCGACCTCGATTACTCGCCGGTCCAGCTCGAGGACACCTTCGCCGAGGAGGACGAGAAGGCCCTGGCTGCGGTCTGACGCTGAGCAGACGCAAAAGCCCCCAACACTTCGGCGTGTCGCGGGCTTTTGCGTCTGCTCGCCAGCAGTCACTCGACCTTGTCGTCGCCCGACGAAGACCCGCTTTCGGATTCCCCGACCCACACGGTCTTGGCGTTGACGAACGCGCGGATGCCCAGGCCCGCGAGCTCGCGCCCGTAGCCCGACCGCTTGACGCCACCGAATCCCAGCTCCGGGTAGGACACCGTCATCCCGTTGATGAAGACCTGGCCGGCCTCGATGTCGTCGATGAAGCGCTGCTGCTCGGCCTCGTCGTTGGTCCAGGCGTTGGACCCCAGGCCGAAGGTGGTGGCGTTGGCGATCTCGATGGCCTCGTCGATGTCGGCGGCCCGGTACATCGACGCCACGGGTCCGAACACCTCCTCGGTGTAGAGCGCCATGTCCTTGGTGATGTCGGTGACCACCGTCGGCGGGTAGTACCACCCCGGCCGGTCGAGGGGCTTGCCGCCGAGCCGGATCACCGCGCCCGCCGCGGCGGCGTCGTCGACCTGCTTGGCGATCTCGTCGCGGCCCGACTCGGTGGCCAGCGGACCCACGTCGGTGTCCGGGTCGGTCGGGTCACCGACGGTCAGCGCCTCCATCTGCTCGGTGAACTTGTCGACGAACGCTTCGTAGATGTCGGTGTGCACGATGAACCGCTTCGCGGCGATGCACGATTGGCCGTTGTTCTGCACCCGGGCGGTGACCGCGGTCTTGGCGGCCTCGTCCAGGTTCGCCGACGGCATCACGATGAACGGGTCGCTGCCGCCGAGTTCGAGCACGGTCGGCTTGATCTCGTCGCCGGCGATGGCCGCCACCGACTGGCCGGCCGGTTCGCTGCCGGTCAGGGTCGCCGCCACCACCCGCGGATCGCGCAGGATGCGCTCGACCGCGCTGGAGGAGACGAGCAGGGTTTGGAAACACCCCTCGGGGAAGCCGCCGCGGGCGATCACGTCGGCGAGGTACAGCGCGGTCTGCGGCACGTTCGACGCGTGCTTGAGGATCCCGACGTTGCCGGCCATCAGCGCCGGTGCGGCGAACCGGACGGCCTGCCAAAGCGGGAAGTTCCATGGCATCACCGCCAGCACCACCCCGAGCGGCTGATAGCGGGTGTAGGCCTTCTTCGCGCCCACCGCCTCGGCGTCGGCCGGTTCGTCGGCCAGCAGCTGCTCGGCATTCTCGGCGTAGTAGCGAAAACCCTTGGCGCACTTGAGTACTTCCGCCTTGGCCGACTTCAGGGTCTTACCCATCTCCAGGGTCATCATGGCGGCGACCTCGTCGGCCTCCGCTTCGAGCAGGTCCGCGGTGGCGTTTGCCCACTGCGCCCGCTGGGCAAACGTGGTGTTGTGGCGGTAATCAAGGAAGCGTTCGTAGGCACGCGCAATGGCGGCGTCGACTTCTTCATCGGTGGCCGGGGTGAAGGTCTTCACTGTCTCGCCGGTAGCCGGGTTAATGGTGGCGATGGGCACGTCGGCCCTCCTTCATCGGGTTCGTGTTGCTTAAGGCTGAAGAGTCCAACTCCTAGCCTGCCACTATCGTTCCCTTAAGGGAGGTGTCGGATGAGCAAAGCCGCTGAGCTGATCGTCAAGTGCCTGGAAAACGAGGGTGTTTCCGTCGTGTTCGGGGTGCCGGGTGAGGAGAACATCCGGTTGGTGCAGGCGCTGGCGTCCTCGACCATCCGCTATGTGCTCACCCGGCACGAGCAGGCCGCCTCGTTCATGGCCGAGATGTACGGCAGGGTCACCGGACGCGCCGCGGTGGTGTCGGCCACGCTGGGGCCCGGCGCCATCAACATGCAGCTCGGGGTGGCCGACGCCACCACCAACAGCACCCCACTGGTCGCCATCTCCGCGCAGGTGGGCCACGACCGGGAGTTCAAGGAGTCACACCAGTACGTGGACCTGGTGTCGATGTTCGCCCCAATCACCCGGTGGTCGGCCGGCATCCCGACGGCGCGCGCCATTCCCGAGATGATCCGCAAGGCGTTCAAAGTCTCCGAGGCCGAGCGTCCGGCCGCGGTGTATTTGGCCGTGCCCGAGCACATCGATGCCGACGACACCGACTACGACCTGGGTCCGTTGCCGCGCAACGTCGTCCGCGCCGATGCCCCGGCGCCCCGCCAGGTAGCGCGCGCCGTCGATGTGCTGCGCAACGCCAAGCGCCCGGTGGTGCTCGCCGGGCACGGCGCCGCGCGCGCCGACGCCACCAAAGCGCTGGTGCGCTTCTCCGAGGAATTCGGCATCCAGGTGGCCAACACCTTCCACGGCAAGGGCGTGATGCCCGACGATCATCCGAACAGCATCGGGACGTTGGGCTTCATGCGGCACGACTACGTCAACTTCGGGTTCGACAACGCCGACGCCGTCATCGCCGTCGGCTACGAGTTGCAGGAATTCGACCCGGTCCGGATCAACCCGCAGGCCGACAAGAAGATCATCCACATTCACCGCTTCCCCGCCGAGGTCGACGCGCACTACTCGGTAGACGTGGGGATCATCGGTGACATCAGCGACTCGCTGAACGCCCTCACCGACGCGTTGTCCGGTCACACCTTCGATCACGCCGCCGATGTGCCCGGCTCGGGTCTGCTGGCGGAAGAATTCGCACGGGGGCAACAGGATTCGCGTTACCCGCTGGCACCCGCCAGGGTGGTCGCAGACACCCGCGCGGCGCTGGGCCGCAGCGACATCGTCCTGGTTGACACCGGCGCCACCAAGATGTGGATGGCTCGGCTCTACCCGACCTTCGAGCGCAACACCTGCCTGATCTCAAATGGCTTGTCCACCATGAGTTTTGCCCTCCCGGGAGCGTTGGGCGTCAAGCTGGCCCAGCCGGAGGCCAAGGTACTGGCTGCCGTCGGCGACGGAGCGTTCCTGATGAACTCGCAAGAAATCGAGACCGCCGTGCGCGAGCGGATCCCGCTGGTCGTGCTGATCTGGGACGACGGCGGTTACGGCCTCATTGAATGGAAGATGGACCTCGAACTCGGGTCGCACTACTACGTGAAGTTCAATAACCCCGACGTGGTGACCTACGCAGAAAGTTTCGGCGCCAAGGGATACCGAATTAGCAGCGCCGACGAACTGCTGCCCACGCTGCGGGCCGCGCTCGACGACGACGGCGTCTCGCTGATCAGTTGCCCGGTCGACTACTCCGAGAATTTGCGGCTGACCGACCGCCTCGGCGAGCTGGACGAAACGCTGTAAGCAACGCGCCGGCCGTGGCAGTACCTAGGAGCGGGGGCGCAGCCGGACGCGTGGTCGAATGGTCATATGCTGTTCCGTCAGCTGGAGTACTTCGTCGCGCTCGCGCAGGAGCGCCACTTCGCGCGCGCGGCGCGCACGTGTTACGTGTCTCAACCGGCGCTGTCGGAAGCCATCCGCAAGCTCGAATCCGAACTCAACGTGCCCCTGGTGCGGCGCGGCCAGAAGTTCGAGGGCCTCACCCCGGAGGGGGAGCGTCTGGTGCCGTGGGCGCGGCGCATCCTGGCCGACCGCGATGCCCTCAAGCAGGAGGTCACCGCGCTGCGAGCCGGCCTGACCGGGGAACTGCGCCTCGGTGTGGTGCCGGCCGCTTCGACTACCGTTGCGCTGCTGACGGATCCGTTCTGCGCGGCGCATCCGCTGGTGCGGGTTCAACTCGAGGTCAACCTGCGCTCGGCCGGCATCGTGGAACGGGTCCGCAAGTTCGAACTGGACGCGGGCATCCTCTATCCGGACCAACAGGACACGGCCGACCTGCTGGTCACCCCGCTGTATCACGAGCGGCCAGTCCTCATCGCCGCCGCCGAACTCCTTGGCGGTGAGGCGGACACCCTGGCGTGGTCGGATGCCGTGCAGCTGCCGCTGTGTCTGCTGACGCAGGGCATGCGGGGGCGCCGGGTCATCGACGACGCGCTGGCCACCCACGGCCTGCAGGTGACCCCGCAGCTGGAAACCGATTCCGTGGCAGCGTTGTTCGCCCATGTCCGCACCGGCCGGTGGGCGAGCATCGTGCCGCAACCATGGATCCACACCCTGGGCGTGCCCCCCGGGGTCAGCGTGCTGCGGTTGCGGCGCCCGTCGGTCACCTCGCTGATCGCGCTGGTCACCAACCGGGCCGAGCCGGGATCGTTGCTGACCCGCGCGCTGCGCCGCACGGCGCGCGAGGCACGCATCGGCGCGACGCTCAGCGAGCCGTCCTAGCGGCGCTGATCGGCGCCGCCTATCGGACGGTCGGAATCGCGTCTTGGACAACCGCGCGGTCGCCTCCCGACACTGGGCTTGACCCCCGGCTGAAGGAGGACTCGATGGCCAAGTGTGTGATGGTGCTCTACCCCGACCCCGTCGACGGGTTCCCGCCGCGCTATGCGCGCGAGCGCGTCCCGACGATCCAGGGCTACCCCGACGGCAGCACCCTGCCGAGCCCGTCGACGATCGACTACACCCCCGGCGAGCTCCTCGGCTGTGTGTCGGGCGCTTTGGGTCTGCGCAAGTTTTTCGAAGGCGCCGGGCACGAATTGGTGGTGACGTCGGACAAGAACGGCCCCGACTCGGAATTCGAGCGCGCGCTGGCCGACGCCGAAATTGTTATATCGCAACCGTTTTGGCCCGCCTACCTGACCAAGGAGCGCATCGCCAAGGCACCCAACCTGAAGCTGGCGGTGACCGCCGGCATCGGCTCGGACCACGTGGATCTGGATGCGGCGCAGGCGCGCGGCATCACCGTGGCCGAGGTGACATACAGCAACAGCATCAGCGTCGCCGAGCACACGGTGATGCAAATCCTGGCACTGGTACGCAATTTCGTGCCGTCGCATCGGTGGGCGGTCGACGGCGGCTGGAACATCGCCGATTGCGCGGCGCGCGCCTACGACCTGGAGGGCATGGACGTCGGCTTGATCGCCGCCGGGCGGATCGGTCGCGCGGTCTTGCGCCGGCTGGCGCCGTTCGACGTCAACCTGCACTACACCGACACCCGGCGGCTGGCGCCCGAAACCGAGAAACAGCTCAACGTGACGTTTCACCCCACGGTCGAATCGCTGGTTCGGGCGGTCGACGTGGTGTCCATCCACTCGCCGCTCTACGACGACACCCGCAGGATGTTCGACGAAAAGCTGATCTCGACGATGCGGCGGGGCTCCTACATCGTCAACACCGCCCGCGCCGAGGAGACCGTCCCGGAGGCCATCGCGGCTGCGCTCAGGTCCGGTCAGCTGGCCGGCTACGCCGGAGACGTGTGGTATCCGCAGCCGCCGCCCCCCGATCACCCCTGGCGAACGATGCCGAATAATGCCATGACACCGCATGTTTCGGGCACCACATTGTCCGCGCAGGCGCGCTACGCGGCCGGCACCAGGGAAATCCTGGAAAACTGGTTCGCCGGTGCGCCCATCCGTCCCGAATACCTGATCGTCGAAGGCGGCCAGCTGGCGGGCACCGGGGCGCTGTCCTACCAGAAATAGCCGTAGCTTCGACCGCCAGCGGAGGATCGCAGTGCGGAAGCACACCGAGCACGGCACGACCGACCCATCGGGGGGGGCAAGGCCCGCGATATTTCCTTGGTCGTTCAGCGACTGCCCTTGCCGCCATCCGCAGCTTGGAGTTGTCGCGGGCAGTACGCCTTCGCCGAGATGGTCGCGAACTGAGCGGCGCCGCTGGTGGTGAGTGCGGGGTTGCTGTCGCGGAGGTCGATGAGGAGTTGAAGGCCTGATTCGCCGCGCGAAATCAGGCCGCACACTGATTTGCCGGCGTTGACGGCCTGGGCTGGATCTTGAAAGCTGATCCCTACGGTGTGGAGGTCGGAGAGGAAGGATTCGGTGTTTTCGTCGCTGGCCGGCTCATCCTCGCCTGGCGTGGCGTGGGCGGGTACCGCCATAGCGATCCCCATCGCTATGCCGACAAGCGCCAGCAACAGTCTCATGATCCTCCTTCGGTGTGTCGCATGGTGGTGGTTATTTCCGTTGCGGCTGTGTGGCTCTCCTGCTTGTCGCCGTTGGAGACGGCCGCATCGCCCTCTGGTTATCCCGACTGTGTTTCTGGCTGCGCTGCGGTCGCTGCCGACTCGTCGCTTACGTGTACCGCGTGGACGCCGGGTGTTGTTCTCAGTTTGGCGACCAGGTCGTCGAGGCCGGCCTCATCGACGTTCCAGTGCTGCACCTGATCCGGCATTTCTTGCAATTGCGCGATGATGCGGTCGAGCTTGACCGGCCCTGCCCGGCGCTCGCCGGCGATTGACCGGTTCTGGATGCCGGTTGAGCTCACGACCCGGGCGGCGGGGCTACCCAGCGCACCGCCGGCCAGGCTGCCCAGGGTCGATTCGTTGACCAGCCCGCCGGGAAAACCCGCCGCGGGGGCCGCAGCGACGTCGGTGGTCGGTAATGCGTTGGAGGAGAGTCTGATCGCGGGGGCGGCGGTTGCCCAGTTGGATGGCACCGACAACTTGCCCACGGTGGGCGCGTTGCCCAGGACCGCCGATACCGGCTGCGTCGAAATGCCGGCGGCAAGACGCCCCGGCGACGTCAGACCGGCGCCCAGCGACGCTTTCGACAACCCAGCGGTCCACGGCGCGTAGAGATAGGAGCTCTTCCACACCGGAACGCCCGTACTGAAGCTGGCACCGGCCGTGTTGGCCCAGGTGACTTGCCCGCTGATTCCCTTGATGCTGGAGTACAGCTGCTCCCACGCCGGTGCTATCTTCGAGTTTCCAGTCCCCCCAAGCAGATTCTCCCAAGATTGGGTGTATTGCTTGGTGAGCGAATTGATGTAGTTTTCCAACTGTGTCAGCCACGACGACGTAGACGTAGTTGATGACGTGGACGACGTGCTCGCCGCGGTTGCCGCCGGGGTTGCGTTGCTGGTGTTGTTCGTCGTGGCTGGAGCTTTTTTGAACGGGGTGAGCTGACTGGCTTCTTCTGACGTGCTGGCGTAACTGGATATCGCGGCGACGTCCTGGGCCCACATTTGGCCGTACTCCGCTTCGGTGGCCGCGATGGCCGCGCCGTTTTGCCCAAAAATGTTGGTCGCCTGTAGTGCTGCCAGCTGGCTGCGGTTCGCCGCCACAGCCGTTGGTGGTACGGTGGCCGCCAACGCGGCCTCGTAGGCGCTGGCCGCGGCCCGGGCTTGGGCGGCGGTTTGCTCTGCCTGATCCGCCGTGGTCGACAGCCAGGTCGTGTAAGGCGCGGCCGCGGCCGCCATGGATGCCGAGGACGGGCCCTCCCACCCGTCGCTTACCAGCCCGGAAATCACTGAGCCGTAGGATGATGCGGTTGAGTGCAACGCGGCGGCCAGCGCCTCCCAGCCCGCGGCCGCGGCCAGCAGTGGCTCCGCGCCGGGGCCCGAGTAGATTTGGGCGGAGATTAACTCCGGTGGCCGTAATACGAAGTCCCCGAAAACCATTGCCGCGCCCTTCCTTTATTGTGCGTTCGGCGGTATCACGATGACAGTGGAAGTGGTGGCGATGTCGTCGGCGGCCACCGCGCCGGGCACGCGGACGGCCGTCCCGGCCACGGCGCGAGTCGCGGTCCCGGCGGCGGCCCGTCCGGCCAGGCTCGACAGGGCCGCGGGGCCGAACATGCCTGCCTCAGCGTTCGTGGCCAGCGCTGGGGCGGCGTCGACCATGGTCTCCGGCAGCTCCGAGGCGAGCGTCCTGACCGCCGGGACGGCTGAGGCCCAGTTCGCCGGTACCGACATCGTTCCGATGACTTCGGCCCGGCCCACCGCGGCGGAAACCGTTCCCGCCGAATGGATTGCGGTGGAGCCGGTCAGAAGATCGCTATGTAGCAACGGCGCCAACAGCCCGATGCGAGCGGGGTGAAGCACGCTGCCAATGCTTGCCAAGGCACGGCTCTGACCCCCGATATTCAGCGCAAGGTTGATGTAGCTCTTCGCCACGGTCGCGAACCCGCCCGGTGAGTATGGTCCGGTGGCGGCGTTGAGGACGTTGTTGAAGCTCGTCAGGGCCCCGGTCGCGTCTCCCAGGCTTAGCGGAAGGCCGGTCGCCGATGTCGCCGCCGCGCTCGTTGTGCCGCTTTGCGCCGCGGCCGGGGCCTGCGAGACCGCCTGTGAGAGCGCGGTTTCCACATTGGAGCTCGTTGAAGACTGCATCGCGGAGGCGATCGCTGCCGACTGGTTCGTTTCCCCGTCGCCGTTAGTGGTCGTTGGTGGCGCGGTGAACGGGGTTAGCTGGGTCGCGGCGGCCGAGGAGCCGGCGTAGCCGTACATAGCGGCGGCATCTTGGGCCCACATCTCGGCGTAGTGGCTCTCCGTGGCGGCGATAGCCGGCGTGTTCTGACCCAGGAAGTTGGTCGCAATCAGTGATGCCAACAAGGCTCGATTGGCGGCGATCACCGGCGGCGGCACCGTGGCCGCGAAGGCGGCCTCATAAGCGCCGGCGGCGGCCTTGGCTTGCACCGCCGTTTGCTCGGCTTGCGCGGCGCCACTGCTCAGCCACGCAACATACGGCGCGGCCGCGGCCGCCATCGACATCGACGAGGGTCCGAGCCAGCCGGTCCTCAGCTCTGAGACTACGGAGCCGTAAGAGGCTGCTGTTGAGCGCAATTCGGTCGCCAGCCCATCCCAGGCAGCCGCGGCGGCCAGCAACGGTGCCGCCCCCGGCCCCGCGTAGATCCTTCCGGAGTTGATCTCCGGCGGTAACGCCCCGAAATCCATTTTCTTCTCCGCCTCCGGCTGCGATCATTCATCGGTTTACACGCTTGCTTGCTCACTAGCGTTGAGCGCCAACAACATTGAGAAGTTCCGGCATCAACACCAGGCGCTTGAAGCTCGTTTGTCGAAAGGCTAGCCACCGTCGCCAGCAGAAACTATTGCCAACGGAAGCTGACGCCGCGTCATCGATGCGCTCCGATCTCGGCGGCTGCGCCCTCGACGGCGCGGGAAGCAAACGCACGCAAGAACCCGTCTACCTCGGGATTGAACGAGAAGGCACCTCAGGTGAGCAGGGGGGAAATCCCGAGCAAACGTTGCCCAAGCAAACAGTGTCGATAAGTAAAAATCTTGCTACGCATAATTCGAAAACGTGGATCCGGCCGAAGTCACCTGGCAGGCCGACCGCGCGTTAACCCGCTTTCCGGTGCAACGGCTGTGGTCAGCGGGGTCCGCGGGTCGGCTTCGTGGTGTCCACAGCCGCTCTCGACGGAGCCGTGCGACATGGCGCGGTCTGTCCGATGTGTTCGGCAACGCAACCGATGAAGGCCTTGCACGCCTCGGATCGCTTGTCGGAATGCGGGGCCACGAGGTATACCCGGCGGTGCATGTCCGCTCCGGCAACCGGCCGCAGCGCCAGTGTCGGATCGGCGTCAGCGCGGGTGCGGGCAACGGATTCCGGCAGCAACGCGACACCCAGGTCTTTGCGCACGAAGTGGATGACTTCTTCGACGCGCGTCACTTCGAAAGCCACACGCCGGCTTGCGTTGGCGAAGCCGCGGTCGGTTTCGTGTCGAAGACCGTAGCCCGGGGGAAAGTCGATGAACGGTAATGCGGCCAGCGCGGTGATGGACACCGATGGTTTTTTGGTAAGTGGGTGGTGGGCGGGCATGACGGCGATGAGTGGCTCGCTGAACAGACGGGTGAACGTCAAGGCACCCCCGGCGGTGGATACGTTGGAGCCCACGATGGCCACATCCAGGTTTCGGTCGCGGACCGACGCGATCAGCATGTCGCTGCCACCGCTGCGCAACGTGACGGTGACGTCGGGATAGTGCGAGTGAAAGGTCGCCATCAGGGTTGCCACATCGAGGCTTTCGGACGGGATTTCCATCATCCCGACGGTGAGCCGACCGCGAACGGTGCCGGCGAGGGCCCGGGCGTCGACCGCGATTTGGTCGATGCCGGTAACGACTTGACGCACCAGTGGCAGCAATTCTTCGCCGGCCGGGGTCAGTGACACGGACCGGGTAGTCCGCTGGAAAAGCTTGAGCCCGATTTCGTCTTCGAACCGGCCGACTTGCTGGCTCAAGGCCGATGGCACGACGAACATGGCCTCGGCCGCCTTGGTGAAACTGTTGGCCTCGGCCAGCGCCACCACATAGCGCAGCTGCTGCAGGTTCACAATTGTTCATTCTCCATGATTAATTGCGCCATATCTATTCACTGGACTCTGGGAGTGCGTTGGCCTCAGGATTAGGCCATGTCCGCGGACCCGTCTACACACGCGCCCTCTTCGGGTGCTGGTGTTGTGGTGCGTCCACAGCCGGCGTTGACCAGTAACGACTGCTCCGTCGCGGTGGTGCGCGACGAGATCACCGCGCAGTTCGACGGGTTGCCGTTTCTGGGAGAGTTGCGTTGCTCGCATGACCGGATGGTCGCGGGTTCGCTCGACGAGGTGGTGTTCACCTACATCGTCGGAGCATCTGGCATCGCGGACAGCGGTTGGTTGAAGCTTTGCTTCCGCTACTACTCGGATTGGGATCTGCAAACGACGAGGCCGGACGGTCGCGACTTCGCGAGCTCCCGCCTGGTGAGTCGATCGCTGGTCGGGGGGGCATCCGAGGACAGTGCAGCGACGGTTCAGCGACTGGTCACGAGCTACGACGTCAAAGGCGGGGAGCGTCCGTTTCAGAAGTCGCTGCTGATCCACGTCGTGGATGGGTACCTGCGGCCCGGTGACGTGATCGAGATCCGGTGCGGCGACCGCCGTTTCGGCGGCCCGGGAACGCGGGTGCAGACCTTCGTCGAAGACGAATTCGAGGTCCAACTGTTCGTCGACCCGCTGGGTACCTCCCGCATGGCGCGCGCAGCTGTGCATCGAATCGCCGTCGTGCCCGGCACACCGGAACGGGTCGTCGTGCAGGGCCCCCGCATTGTGCGCAGTGAGGCATCGGTTGTGCACCTCTACGCGCATCTTGAAGACCGTTGGGGCAACACGTGTTCCGATATCCCTGCGACGCTGCATGCGCTGATCGACGGTGCCACGGTGGCCAGCGCTCGTACGCCTGCGAATGGCTGGTCCACGGCGTCGCTGTGTGTGCCCGCGGTCGCTGCCCGCATCGCCGTTGTCGCCCAGACCAGCACCGCCGTGTTGCGGGGCGGCGAGACCCTGGTCGATGTCGTCGACGACTTCCCGGCGCCGCGGGCCTATTTTTGCGATCTGCACGTCCATTCCAATGACACCGTAGGCACGCAGGATACCGACTGGAATCTGCGCTACGCCCGCGACATCGCCGCGCTCGACGTACTCGGCTACACCGCCAACGATTTTCAGATCACCGACGACGCTTGGGATGACGTCGTCAAGGCTTGCAGGCGGATCGCCAAAGATGGCCGCTTCGTCTGCTTCCCAGGGGTGGAGTGGTGCGGCACGGCAGGTGCCGGTGGCGACCACAACGTGGTCTTCCTCGGCGAGGACACCACATTGGCGCGCTCACTGGAATGGCATCAGCGCATGGCAGCCACAGTTCCCACGCCGCAGACTTGGCCGGTCACCCGGCTATATGCCGCCTATGAGAAGGATCCGGAGTCCTACCTGCTGATTCCGCACGTCGGCGGTCGTCGAGCGATCCTGGACTGGCATCACCCCGAGTTGGAGCGGCTGATCGAGGTTCACTCGACCTGGGGAAGCAGCCCATGGTTTTTTGAGGACGCGCTGGCGCGGGGGCTACGGATGGGGGCGAGTGCCGCCGGCGATGAACACCGCGGCCGCCCTGGGGCCGGGGCACCAGGAGCCAACATCTTCGGTGGCTTTGGTGGGCTCACCGGCGTTGTGGCGCCGGCCCTTTCCGCCGGAGACATCGGTGCCGCACTGCGGGCCCGGCGCACCTGGGCCACGACGGGAGCCCGTGCGGTCGCCCTGCTGCGTAGTGGCGACAAATGGATGGGTGACGAGTTCACCACGGATGCCGACGAATTGAGCTCCGAATACGCTCTGTACGGCACCACCGGATGGGATGACGTGGCCGTCTACGACAGCGCCGGCTTGATCTGGCGCCGTGACTTGCACGCCGAAACCGGGCTTTCTGATGACCTGGTCCGTGTGCGGTGGGGTGGGGCTCGGCACCGCGACCGTTACCGGTGGGCCAGCTGGTCGGGCCAAATGCGTGTCGATGGCACCGCAGTCGAAGACGTAATCCCGTGGGCGATCACGCATCCCGAACAGGTCGTCGAATTTGACGGATCGACCATCGCATGGGATACGAAGACTTACGGTTCGGATATTGGTTTCGTGGTCCGGCTCGGCGACCTCAGCCGCGCGCGATTCGCGTTCGACACGACGGTGCGCGAAGACAACTCGAGCATCAGCGTGACCCTCTCCGGAACGGAGCTGATCGCCGAGGGGCATCGTGACGTCACCGTGGGCGCTCTCAATCTACACATCCGCCTCGAGCGAATCGCCGACCCGAAGGCGTTGCCGGCCAACGTTACCGGGGGACTCAACCTGCGCCTGCCCGGCGGTAACAGCGCAATATATGTGCGCGGCAACCAATTCGACGGGCATCAGGTATGGACCAGCCCGCTGTTCGTGACTCGCACCTTAGGAAGATCGCCGCGGTGAGGAAACCTCGGCCGTTTCTTACCCGTCGCCTGCACATCGACTTGCGACGCGTTACCTGTGCCGCCTGTCCGGCGGCGTACACCGCCGTCTGATCGCTGCGCCACCTGCGCCACCAGCACTCGGGGCGCCCAGCGCTGGGCGACGATTCGCTTAGTTCACCGGCGTGCCAAACGCGGCACGTTTCATCCACCCGATCCGAGGACACCATGGTATTGCACCGAATCGCCGGGAAGGCTGCAGCGCTGATGGTAGCGCTGACCAGCTCAGCCGTACTGGCCGGTTGCTCGGGGGCTTCGCCGATCTCCTCCACAGTGGCACTGCGCCTGGGCTACCTGACCCGCATCACGCACGCCTCGGCGCTGGTGGGTATCACCGACGGCTTTTTCACCAAACAACTGGGCCCCCGCGTCGACTTCACCGCGCAACCGTTCAATCAGGGCACCGCGGAAGCGACCGCACTGCTGTCGGGCCAACTCGACGCCGCCTACGTCGGACCCAATCCCGCCTTCAATGCCTGGCAGAAGTCGGGCGGGAAAGCGATAAAAATCATCTCCGGCGCGGCAACCGGAGGCACGTCGATGGTCGTCAAACCCGGCATTACCGACGCTGCAGACCTCAAAGGCAAGACGGTGGCCGACCACGCGCTCGGCGGAACCCAGGACGTCAGCCTCCGTGACTGGCTTGCCCGCAACGGATTGAACACGAACACCCAAGGCGGGGGCGATGTTTCGGTTAAGCCGACCAGTCCAGACTCGGCCATGGTGCAACAGTTCCTCAATAACCAGATCGCCGGCGCCCTCGCCTCAGCGCCCTTTGATGTGCAGATGATCAAGGCCGGTGGCGTGCGACTGTGGTCAGACCCCAACACCATCACCGTGCTAGTTGTCCGCCAAGACTTCCTCGCGGCCCACCCTGACGCGGTGGCCGGGCTGTTGCGCGCCCAGACCGAGGCCACCGCACGTATCACCAGCGACCCCACCGCCGCTGCGCAGTCGGCCAACACCGCTCTGGCGAAAACCCTCGGCAAGGGTCTTGAGCCTGACGTGCTCGCGGCCTCCTTTCAGGAGACCACCTTCACCAACGATCCCGGAATGGCGTCACTGCGCGACCAGGTTGCCAAGGGCGTGGCCATCGGGCTGCTGCAGCCGCTCGATATCGGTGGCCTGTACGACCCGGGACCGCTCGACAAAGTGCTCGCCGAGCCGGCAAGTCGGAGGTGACCCGTGATCCACTACGCCCACTCCGATCACCTCACCGGGAGAGAACCCGAGACCAGTCCGCAACGGTCATTGGCCGTGCAGCTCACGGAAGTGACCAAGCAGTACGGACGGGGGCGATCGGCAGTTTCTGCGCTCGATCGAATCACCTTGACCGTCGCTGCCGGTGAGTTCGTATGCGTCGTAGGGGCCTCCGGTTGCGGTAAGAGTTCACTGCTGTCGTTGATCGCAGGATTGGACCAGCCGTCCGCCGGCGAGGTCGACATCTTTGAGCGGCGGGTGGCTTTGATGTTCCAGCAACCAGCGCTGTTCCCGTGGCTGACGTCGGCCGCCAATGTCGAGTTGGCGTTGCGGGCACGCGCGGTGCCGCGCCCGCAACGCCGCCAACGCACCGCTGGCTTGTTGCAAGCAGTCGGCTTGGCCGACTTCGCTGATAAGCGCCCGCATCAGCTGTCCGGCGGCATGCAACAGCGCGTGGCGCTGGCGCGTGCGCTGGCCCAAGACGCCGACGTTTTGCTGATGGACGAGCCATTCGGGGCGTTGGATGCCCTGACCCGCGACCGCTTGCATGAAGAGCTCGAGCGCATCGTCGACGAGCGCGGCCTGACCGTCGTGTTCGTCACGCACAATGTCCGCGAAGCAGTGCGACTCGCCGACCGCGTCGTTTTGCTCAGCCCGCGGCCGGGTCGCGTCGTCGAAGAATTCGCCGTTCCGGTGCCACGGCACCACAGGGTCACCAACCCGGCCGTTGGCGAGCTGGCCGAGCACATCTCCGCGCGGCTACGGAAGGAAGGAAACCGTGGTGCTGCTCAGTAGCGATACCTCTGCCCGGAGTCCCCAACTTCCCCTGCGGCGTGACACACCACGCCCCAACCGCTTGCGGACCAGGTCGGTGCTGGCGGGGCTGCGGACGAAAGCCGTTGCCGTCGCAACGGTTCTGTTCATTTGGCAGCTGGTATACCTCAGCGGCTGGAAGCCGTCATTTGTGCTGCCCGGCCCGGGAACCGTCGCAGTCAACCTATGGCAGCGGCTGCATGAGGCTTTGCTCTGGGAAGCGATCGCGACCACGCTGTGTCGCGCGGTAGCCGGTTTCGCGCTGGCGTTGCTCATCGGGTCGGTCGCCGGGGCGGTGATCGCGCAAAATAAGCTGCTCCGCACGGCTTTCGGGCCGGTGATCACCGGCCTGCAAACCATGCCGGCCATTGCCTGGTTTCCCTTCGCCATCATCTTCTTCGGGCTTAACACGTCTGCCATCCTGTTCGTCGTCGTCATCGGCGCCGCGCCCTCGGTGGCCACCGGCGTGATCGCCGGAGCCGGCCAAATACCGCCTCTCTTGTTGCGGGCGGCAAAAACCTTGGGATTACACGGATTCAGCCTGTATCGGCATGTGGTCCTGCCCGCGTCCCTACCGATGTTTGTCGGCGGGCTACGCCAGGGATGGGCGTTTGCCTGGCGCAGCCTGATGGCCGGCGAATTGGTGGTTCTGGTCAGCAATACCGCGTCGATCGGGGTGCTGTTGGAAAACGCCCAGAACCTCAGCGATATGCCCTCGGCGATCGCCATCATGATCGTGATCCTTCTGACCGGCATCGCCATCGACGCTGTCTTCAATGCCGCCGATCAGCGCATCCGCCGGTACTGGGGACTGATCGAAACCGACTCGGAATGACTCGACCACCCGCTTTAGAACGAGGAGTTTGATGCCCGACGGCAACCACGCCCATCACTCGCCGGGACGGCCCTTTCGGCTGTGGGCATTCGGCGATGCCCACGTCGGAACCGACAAGAGCCACGGCAGGCAGAGCCTGGCAGAGGCGATTACGCAATCGGAGTCCGGTGGAACGGAAGGTGGGCCCCCCTTCGAGTGGGATATCGCCATCGACGTCGGCGACATGTCCGGCGCACACCACCACCTACCCGACGACGCCGAGGGAGCCGAACTTCGCCGCCAGTTCGGCAGCCTGCGCCGCCACCGGCGCGAGGACATCTACAGCGTCTGCGGCAACCACGACCGCAGCGGCCTGCACGAGCCGGAGGCATGGTGGTGGCAGAAGTGGGTGGATCCACTGGGACAGCACACCGAGTACTCAGGAGTCGACGCTGACGCGCGTCCTTATCCGGTCGAGGGGGCGTGGGACCACTACTCCTTCCGGGTGGGCAACCTCTTGTTCCTCATGCTCAGCGACCGCAACGAACCCACCCAAACGGTGGGGCGCGGGCCGCTTGGCGGCAACCCGGGCGGTGTCGTCACCGGTGAGGCCTTCCGCTGGTTCAAACACATAGTGCTGACCAACCCGGATTCAATCATCATCGTTGTCCACCATTACGTCCTCAAGGACACCACCGTGGCCTCCGGCGAATGGGAAGGCGTCCGCAAAGCGCCGGACGGCAGGTTGCTCGAGCACTACCACCGCCCGTTCGAACTCGGCACCCCGCAAGGAGCGTCCTATCTGTACTGGGTGGACAGCCAACCCGATTCCGGTGCGTTCGAAAACTTTCTCATCGAACATCCGGGCCGGGTTCATTTATGGATCGCCGGACACACCCATACCCACCCAGACGACACCCACGGGGGTAAGACCCATATCGAACAACGCTGGGGCACCTGGTTTTTCAATGTCGCGTCCTTAAGCCGCCACCACATGCCCATCACCACGCTCCCGATGAGCAGACTGCTCACCTTCACTCCCGGCAGCGCTGAGGTGCGCATCCAGTGCTATCTGCACACCAGCCAATACGCACGCCAAGGCTGGTACCCAAACGCCGAAAGGACCGTCACACTCAACAAGGCGTTCACGGCACCGCCGAATGATTCGCCCAGGCGGACAGGCGCGGCGTTGCCCGCACTCGGGCGACAGCGCGGATGAACCTCGTTCGTGTTGTCGGCCGCACGCTCGGATCGTACGGTTGTCACACTTTGGGTTTGTGGCGTGTCGATGGGACTCGACGATGGCAGATAGCCATCGCGATGGTCGCTGTGCTCGGTGTTTTCGTCGCCCTGGTTATCGGATCGTCGTTGCGTCCTCGGTATTCCGCGGCCGCGGTACCCATGCCGGTGGCATGGTCGCATTCGGTCTCCGGCGTGCGTCTAGATGCTCCACGCGTGCCCTCTCATGCCTTGGCGTGGCTTAGCCGCGATAATCGCCGTCACTCTTCGCCGACATCGTCGACGGTATATACCAAACATAAGAAGCCTTTTCACAGCATGTGGATGAAGCAGGACCGCCCATCGACTTGGGCGCGTCTATCGCCACAAACTCTTCTGCTGGCGTTGCCGACTTCACTTGCCTTCCGGTGGGACGGCTTAGCGCCGCAGCCGACCGCTCACCGTGGCGGCGTCCCCCCGGGTGGCCGTTTCGACCACGACATTTTGACCGAACTTTGCGTCGCTCGTCGCTGACGGGATAGCCGCCCGGCCCGGTTGTCATGTCATAGCCGCTGCGTCCAGCCTGGCCAACGAACACCAGCTTGTGTCAGCCGCCGAGGTCTCGTTGCCTGCCTGCCGCTTGCGTACAGAGCTCACGGCGATTCGAAATCGTCCGTCCGGTGCCACCTACGGCAATCAGACAATGCTCCGGGCTGTTGTCAGACCGCTCGACAACCACAAACGCCAACCCATCTCGACTTCGCATGCTTTGAAGGAATGCTGATGTCCTGTTCGACCACTCACGCTACTGCCACTAAACGCCGCGGCCGCGAAGTGGAACAACAGTGAATTTCGGGGTGCTGGCGCCGGAAATCATCTCCGCCCGAATGTATTCGGGTCCCGGTTCGGCCTCGATGAGCCTGGCCGCCGAGGCGTGGGACGAAATGGCTTTGAGCTTATACGGCATCGCTCAGGCGTATCGGTCCGCGATCTCGACACCGGTCCGGGCGCCGCAGCGCTCGGCGGCGACGGTGATCGCCGAGTCCGCTGTGTCCTACATCGGCTGGCTCAATGACGTTGCAGCACAGGCGCAACGGACGGCCGCTCAGGCGAGAGCGGCCGTCGACGCCTTCGAGTCCGCGTTAGCGGCGGTGGTAGCGCCGTCGGTGATCCACGCCAACCGGGCGCTGCGAATGTCGCTGGTGGCGACGAACTGCCTGGCCCAAAACGGCCCGGCAATCGCGGACACTGAAGCCGACTACCAACAGATGTGGGCCCAGGACGCCGATGCCATGTACGCTTATGCCGCAGCCTCGCAAGCCGCATCAACGGTGATGCCGTTGCGCTCCCCGCCGGCTATTGTCCCGGCGCCAGGTGATCATGGCGCGGCTGTCACCGAAGCGTCCGACAAGTGGAGCTTGATCGCGGCGCCGCAAATTGTCTCGGCGGGCTGCCACGTGATGCGTTCGATTCCTCCAGCGCTGGAGGCGCTCTCGCTCTCACCATTGACGACGTTGACTGCGTGCCTCTCGGCGGTGACGTCGCCTTTGTCGAAACTGGGTTCGCTATCCGATCCTTCGAACGTTGCGATAAGCCATCTGAGTTTTCTCCATAAGGCAGCCTCATTGGAGACCGCAGCGGCATTGATGTCGGACTTGTCCCAGTCCCGCGGCACCAGGCCCGCGTTATCTGCGAGGTTAGGTCGCGGCGTTTCGATCGGGAAGCTATCCGTACCGCCATCCTGGGACACAGCTACCACCCCTGCGAGCATTACCTACAAACCACTGGACCACTATCGGGTAATCGACCCGTCCGAGTTCGAATGGTGACGCCGTTTCGTCGACGGACCCTGGCATCTGAGCGCGGTGACACGCTATTCACACCGCATAAATCCGGGCTTACTGGCCGCCACGTGGTCTCGCCGTTCAGTGCGTCGCCGCGGTGGCGTTGAAGCGACGATCCACCCAGTCACCGAAATGCGGCGCGGACTGGATCTGGCCGGCGGCCGCGAAGAGATCGGTGAGCCGTTGCTCGGCGTCCACCACCGTGTCGTCGAGTGAAATCGGCTGCCGCAGCGTGCGGCCCTGCGCGACGGCGGCGACGGCGGGGTCGACGCCTGCGGACTTGGCGTACTCGGCGGCCCACTCCTGCGGGTGCTCGCGCGCCCAGGCCGCGGCCCTGACGTATCGCGTCAGGAGGTCCCCGAGGGCCGTGTTGGTCTTCGCGTCGGCCAGTGCCTTATCGGAGGCGATGCCAAACGAGTACTTGTGCTTGCGTGTGACCAGGCCGCGCACCGCCAGCTGCTGTTCGGCCTGGGCGGTGTAGGGATCCCACACCGCCCAGGCGTCGACCTGACCGTTACGAAATCCTGACAGGGCGTCGGCGGGCTGCAGGAACACGAGGTGGACATCGGCGGGTTTGAGGCCGGACTGGTCCAGCTGGTCAAGCACATTGGCGTGCGCTGAACTGCCCTTGGCCAGCGCAATCGTCTTGCCGCGCAGGTCCGGGACGGACCGGATGGTCGAATCGGTGTGGACCAGGATCTGGTCGCCGGGGCCACCGCCGTCATATGCGGACACCACCATGATGCGGGCGTTGGCGACCGCACCGAAAATCGGTGGGGTGTCGCCGGTGATGGCGAAATCGATCTTGCCCGCGGCGGCGGCTTCGACCATCGGAGGCCCGGATGTGAAGGTGGAGAAATCAATCCGGTACGGAAGGCCCTGCAGTTGGCCGGCGGCACGCAGCATGGCTTCGGTGCCCACGCTCTTTTGATCGCCGACCTGCAGCGTGATGTCGGCCAGCTGTGACAGCGGGACCTGCTTCGGCACCTGGCCGGGACCGGTGGCGTGTTGGCGGGAGACGCACGCCGGTAGCAGCAGCGCCATGGCGGCCAACAGTACCGCGGCATAGCGTGTTCGGTGCGGTGCCGACGGGGTGACGGCCACAAGCAGGGCGCTGGACAGGCTCACAGGTTGGTCAATCCTCACGGCGGTTCGGCATAGGCGATGCGCGCCCGCAACAACTGGCGGCGCAGTGCCACGCGAGGGTATGCCGATTCGGTTGGGCCGACCAGGGTTTGAATTGCGCTGAACCGAATCGCGACCGGACACCGGGTTTCGAACGGTTTTGCGTTGTGTCCCGGTCGAATGGGCTACGACGCCCGATTGGCGCTCAATTGGCGGTGGTCGCGCGCGGCAGACTCATCGGCGGTACGTATCCGCCGATCAGGCCGCGGTGCCACCACGCCCGATCGCGCCTGAGCTCGGCCGGCGTGGTGAAGCGGTACTGGTAGAGCTGCGCCCGCACGAATCGCGGCGGGGCATCCGGGAAAGGGTTGTGCCGCAACAACCGCAGGGTCGGTCGATCGTTTTGCAGCAACCGTTGCAGGAGCGGCCGCAGCCACGGCTGCGCGTAGCCCGGCGAGATCGCGGCGAACCACATCAGCCAGTCCAGCCGCAGATGATAGGGGGCCCACTGCCGCGGGAGCCGGCGCAGCGCGCCCGGCTTGCCCTTGAATTCGTATTCCTTCCAGACGGTATGGGTGGTGATGACCGCATCGTCGGTGCCCTCGATCACCACCTCCCGGCGGATTCGCCCGATGCTGCCGAAGGCGCCGTAGGTGTTCACCAAATGGAACGAGTTGAACGCCATGTTCATTCGCTGCCGCGACGACAGCATGTTCGCCACGGGCCAGTAGCTCATGAACAGCACCGCGGCGGTGACCGCGACCACCAGACCGATGAACCACAGCGGCGTCGGCCCCGCGTGCGCGGGAGCCAGGCCCTTGGGCAGCACCGTCGCGACCGACGCGTCGTCGATGGCGCTGAACGCCAGCACGATCGTCACCCAGTTGAGCCAGGCGAAGTTGCCCGAGGCGACCAGCCACAGCTGGGTGACGACGATGATCGCGGCGGCCACGCCGGCCACCGGCTGAGGCGCGAACAACCCGAACGGCACGATCAGCTGAGCGAAATGGTTGCCCGCCACCTCAATCCGATGCAGTGGCTTGGGCAGATGGTGGAAGAACCAGCTCAACGGGCCCGGCATGGGTTGCGTCTCATGGTGATAGTACAAACACGTCAGGTCGCGCCAGCACGGGTCGCCGCGCATCTTGATCAGTCCCGCACCGAATTCCACGCGGAACAACAGCAGCCGAACCATCCACAACGTCAGGACCGGAGGTGCCAAGTCGTGGTTGCCCAAAAAGATCATCAGGAAGCCGGTTTCGAGCAGTAGTGATTCCCAGCCGAACGAGTACCAGGTCTGCCCGACGTTGACGATCGACAGGTAGAACACCCACAGCGCCAGCCACATCACCATCGAGGCCCACAGCGGCACTAGGTCGGCGGCCCCGGCGACGACGGCCGCTGACAACGCCGCTCCGAACCAGGCGACCGCCGCAAACAGCCGATCGGAATAACGCAGATGAAACAGGCTCGGCGTGCGCCAAAACGATTGCCTTGCCAGAAACTGCGGAATGGGCAGGATGCCGCGCTCGCCGAGGAGCGCGCGGAACTGGACCGCTGCCGCCACAAATCCGAGGAGATAGATCGCCGCGGCGCCGCGCTCGAGCACCAGTCTGCCCACCCAATATTGGGGTGCGGAAAACCAGTCCATGGCGCCAACTCCTCGGTCGATGACGGTCACGCCAACCCGCGCATCCAGTCAATCAGCCGGAAACCGGGTAGCCAATAGCCCGGCCGACTATTCGTCGCGCGGCCCGTCGGCCCGATCGGCGTGCCGATGCGGTGTGGCCACGACCGAAGCGGCAAGCACCGCAAGTGAAATCAGGGCCAGCGCCTGGACACTCGCGGAGTGGCCGGCGTAGCCGTCCGCCGACCGCCAGGGCTGCCGCGACAGCGCGGCCCCGGCCAGGATCAGCCCGCCGGCAGCGCACACCACGCTGAGGCGTTCCCAGCGCCGCTGCCGCAGCGCGTACCGCAGGCCCAGGGCCATCCCCGTCACCGCCACGCCGCCCACGCCCGCGATCACCGCCGCTGCGGCCAGCACCGGGATCACCGCCCACGCGCCGGGCCGCCATGGTCGCGCGGGCACGGTCGTGTCGTCGACGCCGCTTCTGCGAGTGCGCCATAGCGCCAGCAGCGCCAGCAGCGGCAGCAGGGCGAGCCCCACCGCCAGGCCCGCCCGGTAGAGCGAGTTTGAAGCGAACGTCAGCGTGATGGTCCCGGGGTCGCCGGCGGGCACCACCCAGCCCTGCTGCCACCCGTTGACGGCGATCGGCGTCAAGCGCGCCCCGCTGCTGGTGCGAGCGACCCAGCCCGGGTTGATGCTCTCCGGGATGACCAGCACGCGGGCGGTTTCCGAGGCTGGTGCCTGCACTTCGCGGCGGTCCGGGCCCCATCGGTGCCATGACGAAACACGAACGGGCGGTGCGGCTTCGGCGGGGACCGGGGCGGACAGCTGGGCCCCGTCCACGACGAACTGAGCGCCCGGGCTGATCAGCAACTCCTGTTGACCCGCGGGCAGCGCGATCGGGTCGGGTTCGCATGGCACCGCCTGGATGGGAGCGTCATCCAGGATGGCCCCCACGGTGGTGTGAATCGCGGTGTGCACGAATCGGCCCGCGACGGCGATGACGGGTCCGCGCTCGCAACCGACGGTGACCTCCCGGGCGCGGTTGCGGCCGGGGTCGGCGGCCGCGATCGGGTTGCCGTCGGCACCCAGCGCCGCGATCTCGGCCAACCCGGGCGGCTTGAGCTGGTCGAAACCCAACGCGTTGCGGTCGATGACGTCTTCCCAGTTCAGCAGGCTGACGGTCACCGTGTCGGTCAGCCGGGGCCTGAGCGGGACCGTCTGTGTCCCGTCGGCTTGCACCGCCGCCACTTGCGGGCCGTCGCCCAGGTTGACGGCCACCATCGTCGGGTGCACGGGCAGCACCGATCGGCCGGGGGTCAGCCGCACGCCGGTGACCTCGGTCGGCCGTGGCAGGGTGAGCGTCAGGGTGGGCGGGGTCTTGTGCTGGACCACCCGCTGGGGTGCGGTCCACGCGGTGGCCGGGTCGCCGTCGGTGGCCGCGTAGGCCGAGCCCAAGACGTCCACCGTGTCCGAATCACCATGGGCGACTGCGGTATCCGGCTCGGTGATCAGGTCGGCGAGTTTGGGGCCCTGCCGCGGCCGCACCCACACCGTCGGCGTCACCGACATCGGTGCGGGCACGGTGAGCGTGCGGCTGAAGTTGACCGGTTCCTCCGGCGCCAGCGACATCGACGGCGCGCAGCGCACGGCGTCGGGCGCGCGGGCGCAGCCCGGCCTGCCCAGCAGTTCGGATCCCAGATCCCAGCCCGCGATCGGTGTGCCCGGCGGCGGCCCCGGCACCCGCACGGTGTGCCGCAGGTCGACCTGGTGGGCGAATCCGGACGCGTCGTATTGGGTGACCGTCAGGTCGGTGATGCCGAACTGTACCCCGGCCGAACCGTCGTCGGTGCCCGCCGCGGTGATCCGCACCCACGGGGTCTCGCCGTAGGGGAGCGCCGCAGCCAGCGGCTTGCCCGGCTCGTCGAAGCGCAAAGTGGTGCTGCCGGTGGCGGTTTCGATCAGGATGCGGCGCACCTGCGCGCCGACGGCGGTGCCGCTCGGCGTCAACGTGATCGCCGCATTGGTCACCGGGTGGTCGAAATCGATGCGCAGCCATTGACCGACGGCGGCCTGCAGCGAGTTGGACACCCAGGCGGTCGCCGAATCCCCGTCGATCGCGGCGGCCGGCGAGGTCGCCGGGGCGACGTCGGGCATGGCGGTCGAATCCGACGACGAACTCGATACCGTGATGCGGCCGCCGGTCCACCCACCGGCCACCGGCTCGGTGCCGGGGACGGGGTAGTCGAGCACCCGATTGAAGGTGTGCCGCGCGTCGCCCGGGGCGCGGATGGCCGACGAATGTTGGTCCACCCGGCCGTAATCGGTCTCACGGGCCACCGGGGTGTCGGTGATGGTGACCCCGGCGTTCGCCGGCAGCCCCGCGGCTCGCGCGTCGGCGCTGAGCAGCGCCGGGCCCAGCGGCGCCCGGCCCAGCAGCCGCCGCCGCTCGTCCAGCCGCAGCAGCGCCTCCGGCCCTCCGTCGACCCGGACCATCCGGTGGGCGTCGACGAAATACGGTGTGCCGATGTCGTCATCGCCGCCGACCCGGTAGATCTCGACCGCCGGGTAGCGCGGCCGCAGCCCGCTGTCCGCGACGAAACCGGCCACGGTGCCGGGGCCCACCGGCGCGCCGAATTGGGCGACTTTGCGCAGCCCGGGTGACCCGTCGATGGCGCGGTGCACCAGGATGGGGCGCGCGGAACGGGACGTGTCCGGATCCAGGTCGTTGCGCAACGCCAGATATGAAATTCCTTGCCGGGCAAGGGTATCGGCCAAGCCAGCCGACGGACGGCCGGCGGCGAACAGGCGCTGCACCGAATCGAGCGCCCGAATGGTCTGCGGTGGGGTCAGCGGAATGGAATCCCGCACCCCCCACGGGCTGGCACCCAGCACCTGCAGCGGCTCGTCATGGCTGGTGCCCCACACCTGGGTGGCGAACGGCGCACCCGGAACCACGAGAACCCGCCCGGCCGTCGGTGTCCCGGTGTTGTGCTCGGTCAGCCAGTCGGCGGCCTCGTGCCAGTACTGCGGGATCGCGGTGAACGTCCCCGGCGGGGCCAGCCGACCGGTCCACGCCAGCGACGTGCTGACCAGCAGCGCGGTCACGACCGCGATCGCCGTCGCGACCCGTTTGTCGCGCTCGGGGTGCGCAAAGGCCCGCAGCCACACCGCAATTGGCGCGCTGCCCGGCAGCGGTATCCGGCCCAACAGCTGCGCGAGGCCGAGCACCACCGGGATCCTGATCACCGAACCGAGCTTGTGCACGTTGCGCAGCGGGGCGCCGCCGGCGTCCATGAAGGCCTGTACCGCGTGGGCCACCGGCGAGCCCAGCCCGCCGCTGTATCCGGCGGCCATCAGCACCACCCCGACCAGCAGCATGGTCACCAACCGCCCGCGCGCCGGCATCGCCGGGCGGGCCAGCCCCGCCAGTCCGGCCGCCGCGACCAGGCAGGTGCCCAGGATGGCCGCCGAGCCGGTCACCAGCGGAGCGCCCGCGGTGGCGGTCGGCGCCACGTACGGGGTCCAGCTGTCGGTACCGCGCAGCATCTCGACCAGCGACGACCACTGCGTCGTCACGCCGGACGATTCGATGAAATCCAGAAACGGCGGGCTGATCGCGCGCAGCATCATCAGCGCCACCACCCACCACAGCGTGGCCAGCACCAGCGCCACCAGCCACCAGCCGGTGTATCGCCACCACAACCGGTTCGGCCGGTGGCATGCCCACCAGATCACCGCAGGCAGACAGCCGGCCGCGGTCGCGATGGCGTTCACCGCGCCCATCAGGGCAACGGCCAGGCCGGCCTGCCCGGCCAGCGCGCGCACCGACCGGTCACCGGTGGCGCGCAGGGCCAGGATCGTGGGCAGTAACACCCACGGCGCCAGCATCATTGGCAGGGTTTCCGACGAGATCGAGCCGAGCGTCGTCAGCACTCGGGGCGACAGCGCGAACGCGGCGGCGGCGATCACCCGCGACGCCGGGCTGCCGATCCGCAGCGCCTCGGCGACCCGTAGCAGCCCCCAGAAGCCGACGGTGAGCAGCAGCGCCCACCACAGCCGCTGGGTGATCCAGCCGGGCACGCCCAGCGCGTGGCCGACGAGAAAGAAGGTGCCGTGCGGAAACAAATAGCCGTAGGCCTGGTTCTGCGCCTGCCCGAACGGCAGCTCGCTGTTCCAGAGATTGGTCGCCCGGGCCAGAAACCGCAGCGGATTGACGGTCAGGTCAAGCTTGGTGTCCGGGGAGACCCGTCCGGGGGATTGGGCGAACGTCAGGGTCAGCGCGATCGCACCGACCAACCACAACCACCGGCGCGACACCGGCCCGGCCGTCGAGCATGAGACCGGCGCTGCGGTCCCCGTCTCCGACCGGTTAGCTACGGTTGCCGTACTCGACCCGGTTGAGCACTGACGACTGCGGATCGCCCCCGGGAAGTGGCGGCTTCGTGTCTTGCTGGACCATCAAGGTGACCCCGAAGATCGCGGCCGCACCGAGCAACAGGCCAACCACAACGCTCGCTGCGGCGGGCGCAACGATCCGGTTCATCGACGGCTCCTGAGTGTCGGCTAGCGGTCCTGACTCTCGACCAACCTAGCAGAACGGCGCCCGGCCAACCGGTGCCCCGGTCACCAGTGCAGGCAGTGTCCGTGGAAACAGCGGTCGCCGTATTCCACCTGATAGGGGCCGGCCGGAAGCGCGGGGCGCCGCAGGCTGGGCACCGACATCAGGCTCTGGTCGGCCACGGCGAGCGTGATGCCGACGGTCGTCGCCACCCCGACGGACAAGCCCACCGCGATGCTGACCGCGGCGGCCAACCCGAAACCGGTCACCGCTGGCTCCTCCCTGCCAGTCGAACGGGCGTGCGGCCCCCGATCAGCAACGTACCGCTGATGCCCCCTGGGGCCGGGCAGGAAACGCCCGCCGTGAAAGCATGGCCCGATGGCATTTTCGCGCACCTTCGCCGTGCTCGCAGCAGCGTCGGTGCTGGTGGCCGGTTGCGGCCACCAGCACGCCGCGCACCCGTCCAGCTCGTCGACGTCGAGCAGGCCGGTGGCCGCTCCGGCGCCGCCGGTGTGCGCCGACCCGTCGGCGGTCCCGGCCACGCTGGGCCTCCGCGACAAGCTCGCGCAGCTGCTGATGGTGGGCGTGAAGAACGCCGACGACGCCCGCAACGTCGTCAACGGCTACCACGTGGGCGGGATCTTCATCGGCAGCTGGACCGACCTGTCGATCTTCAAGGGACCGTTGGCCGACATCGCGGCCAAGGCGGGGCCGCTGCCGCTGGCGGTGAGCGTCGACGAAGAGGGCGGCCGGGTCTCGCGGTTGAAGTCGCTGATTGGGACGTCGCCTTCGCCCCGCGAGCTGGCGCAGACGCAAACGGTCCAGCAGGTGCACGACCTGGCCGCCGACCGCGGCAAAAAGATGCACGACCTGGGCATCACCGTCGACTTCGCACCCGTGGTCGACGTCAGCGACGAGCCCGACGACGCCGTCATCGGCAACCGGTCGTTCAGCGCGGATCCGGCCGCGGTCACCGACTACGCCGGGGCCTACGCGCAGGGACTGCGTGACGCCGGGCTGCTGCCGGTGCTCAAGCACTTCCCCGGCCACGGGCACGGCTCGGGCGATTCGCACACCGGGGGGGTGGTCACGCCGCCGCTGGACGCTCTGCAGAACAACGATCTGGTGCCCTACCGGACCCTGGTGACCACGCCGCCGGTCGGGGTCATGGTGGGCCATTTGCAGGTTCCCGGTCTCACCGGCGACGCCCCGGCCAGCCTGAGCCCCGAGGCGGTGCAGCTGCTGCGCAACGGGGTCGGCTACAAGGGCCCGCCGTTCACCGGGCCGGTGTTCAGCGACGACCTGTCCAGCATGGCCGCCATCTCCGACCGATACGGGGTGTCGGAGGCCGTGCTGCGCAGCCTGCGGGCCGGCGTCGACGTCGCGCTGTGGGTGACCACCGACGAGGTGCCGGCGGTCCTGGACCGGTTGCAACAGGCGGTGGCGTCCGGCGACCTGCCGGCCAAGCAGGTCGACGATTCGCTGGTGCGGGTGGCGACGATGAAGGGCCCCAGCCCGAACTGCGGGCACTAGCGGGTCGCCGCCATAGGCACTAGCGGGTCGCCGCCGTCGCCACCAGCGAACGTGGCGGCCGGGCCGCATTGCTTACCCTTGAGTCAGATAGGCGGAAAGGCAAGCGATGGCGGGTGGCACCAAGCGGTTACCGCGTGCTGTCCGCGAGCAGCAAATGCTCGACGCGGCCGTGCAGATGTTCTCGGTGAACGGTTATCACGAGACCTCGATGGACGCCATCGCCGCCGAGGCGCAGATCTCCAAGCCGATGCTGTACCTGTACTACGGCTCTAAGGAGGACCTGTTCGGCGCCTGCCTGAACCGGGAGATGGGCCGGTTCATCGACGCGGTCCGCGCCGACATCGACTTCTCGCAGAGCCCGAAGAACCTGCTGCGCAACGCGATCGTGTCGTTCATGCGCTACATCGACGCCAACCGCGCGTCGTGGATCGTGATGTACACCCAGGCCACCAGCTCACAGGCGTTCGCGCACATGGTGCGCGAGGGGCGCGAGCAGATCATCGAATTGGTCGCGAGCCTGGTGCGGGCCGGTAGCCGCACCCCCCGGTCGGACCGCGAACACGAGATGATGGCCGTGGCGCTGGTGGGCGCGGGCGAGGCGACCGCCCACCAGCTCAGCACCGGCGACATCGATGTCGACGAGGCGGCCGAGCTGATGATCAACTTGTTCTGGCACGGCCTGCGGGGCGCGCCGGAGGACCGCGAAGCCGCCGCGGGGCTGCCCGACAAGGGCAGCCCCGGCACCGCCCGCCGCTAACCCCTACATTCATGGGGTGGCTCGACTGCCCGCCCGCCCGAACCTCGACTTCTTCTGCGCCGTAATCATCGTCGGGTTGCTCGCGGGAGTTGCCGGAATGGCGACGACGTTCGTGCTGCGCCTCGTCCAGCACGCCACCTATCACTACAGCTTCGGCACGCAACTGGCCGGAGTCGCCGCCAGCAGTCACATACGCCGCGTCCTGGGCCCGATGGTCGGCGCCGCCTTGGCGGGCCTGGGCTGGTGGTTGTTGCGGCGCCGGGCGGAGGTGCCCCCACTGGCGCGGACCATCGCCGCCCGCAAACCCGTGCCGAGGCTTTCCTGGAGCCTCGACGCCCTGCTGCAGGTGTTGCTCGTCGGGGCAGGGGCATCGCTGGGGCGAGAAGGGGCCCCGCGTCAATTCGCCGCAGCCCTCAGCGATTTGGGCACCGGATGGCTCAAGCGGCTCTCCCCGCGCGATCGTGAAGTCCTGCTGGCCTGCGCGGCCGGCGCCGGGCTGGGCGCGGTGTATGCGGTCCCGCTGGCCGGGGCGCTGTTCTCGATCCGGGTCCTGCTCCGCACTTGGCATCCCCGCGCGGTGGGCGCGGCGTTGCTGTCCTGCGGCTTGGCGGTTGCCGTCGGCTCGGCCATCACCCGCGATCAGCCCAATCTGCGGTGGCCGATCGAGGAGTCGACCTATCTGCTGACCGCGCACGGGTTGTTGCTGGCGCCAGTGGCTCTGGCGGTGGGGCTGGCGTTCAACCGGTTGATGGCCGTGGCCCGGCCGGCCCGCCAGCTCAGGACTTCGCTGCTGATCCCCGCGCTCGCCGGCGCGGGCCTGGTGATGGGCGTGTGCTCGCACTGGTGGCCCGAGCTGCCCGGCAGCGGCCGAAGCATCCTGACCGTGAGCCTGGCCAGCGGCATGACGCTGACGTCGGCGCTGGCCATCCTGGCGCTCAAACCCCTATTGACCGCGCTGTTTCTGCGCGCCGGCGGGGCCGGCGGACTGCTGACCCCGTCCCTGGCCACCGGCGCCGCCGCCGGGGCGGCGGTGATCTTGGCGATCAACTGGGCGACGGGAACTCACCTGCACGTGCCGGCGGTGTCCTTGGCCGGGGCCGCCGGCGTGCTCGCGGTGACTCAGGGCTCACCGATCTGGGCGGCGATCTTCGTCTGGGAACTCGCCCGGCCGCCGCTGTGGCTGTTTCTGCTCTTCCTGCTGACCGCAAGCGCCGCCTACGCGCTGAAAGTGCTTGCCCAGGGAGGCGGTACGACGCACGCGGGCTAGGGCGTGTCTGACAAATGGGGTAGCCAGAGGGTGATGGCGCGTAGGACTGCTGCGCCGCGGTAGACGACGGC